>NZ_JAPJZI010000001.1:3273292-3927950 GCF_027944115.1 Hoeflea prorocentri
CATTTCGTCCGATTTGAGGCGCAGCTATACTCTGCCAGCCCGGCTATAGCTAAGTTGACAAGAATCAAGGCGGGCGTTTGCGCTGAGGTGCATGCTGGCCCGCGAAAGGGCGGCGATTATGGACAAGGCCATCTTCCGGACACGGGAGCTGACAAAGATTTATCGCAGTGGCGATGTCGAGGTACGGGCGCTCAATGGCGTCGACATCACGCTCTACGAGGGCGAGATGACTGTGCTGCTCGGCCCCTCGGGCAGCGGCAAGTCGACTTTCCTGAACATTGTCGGCGGGCTCGATACGCCAACCAGCGGTTCGGTGCATTTCGGCGATGAGGAACTGACCGCCTATAGCGAGCGGCAGTTGACGCGCTACCGGCGCGATCATGTGGGCTTCGTCTTCCAGTTCTACAACCTCATCCCCAGCCTGACGGCCTGGGAGAATGTCGCGCTGGTGACGGAAGTGGCGCGCGACCCGATGTCCCCTGACGAAGCACTCGGCATGGTCGACCTCGGCGACCGGATGACGCATTTCCCCGCGCAGATGTCTGGCGGCGAGCAGCAGCGCGTCGCCATTGCCCGGGCGATCGCCAAACGGCCAGAGGTTCTGCTTTGCGACGAGCCGACCGGCGCGCTCGATTCCAAGACCGGCATCCTTGTCCTTGAGGCGCTCGCCAAGATCAACGATGAACTGGGCACGACAACGGCCGTCATCACCCACAATGCGGCGATTCAGGCCATTGCCCACCGGGTCGTTTCCTTCATCGACGGCAAGATCGCGCAGATCAAGACCAACGAGACGCGGATCCGCCCCTCCGAAGTGGTGTGGTAGCCATGAGCATGCTCGACAGGAAACTCTACCGGGATTTCGGACGGCTGTGGGCGCAGGCGCTGGCCATCGCGCTGGTCATGGCCTGCGGCGTGGCGACGCTCATCCTGTCGGTCGGCGCCTATCGCTCGTTGGAGGAGACGCGCGCCGCCTTTTATGACCGCTACCGCTTCGGTACGGTGTTCGCCACCGCCGTGCGGGCGCCGCAGCACCTCAAATCGCGCATCGAGAATATCTCCGGTGTGGCGTCCGCCGAACTGAGGATCGTCAAACCTGTGCTGATCGATGTTGTCGGCATGGCCGAACCCGCCTCCGGCAAGGTGGTCTCGATCCCGGAATTCCGCGATCCATCCGTCAACCGGCTCTACCTTCGTTACGGCCGGCTGCCCGAGCCGGGACGCCAGAACGAGGTGGCGGTTATCGAAACCTTCGCCGATGCGCACGGGTTCCGGCCGGGCGATTCGTTCGAGGCGATCATGGACGGCCGCAAGCGGGCGCTTACCATTGTCGGCATTGTCTTGTCGCCGGAATATATCTACGCCATCGGGCCGGGCGACATGATCCCCGATCCGCGCCGCTACGGCGTGTTCTTCATGTCGGAAAAGACGCTTGGCGGCCTGTTCGACCTCGACGGGGCGTTCAATGATGTGAGCCTTGCAACCGTACGCAATGCCGAGACCCGCGCCATTATCGACGCGCTCGACGACATACTGGAGCCCTATGGCGGAACAGGAGCCTATGACCGGGAAGACCAGTTCTCGAATGCATTCCTGGATGCCGAGCTCGAACAGCTACAGGCCATGTCGTCGATCATTCCGCCCATTTTCCTGGCGGTCGCCGCATTCCTGGTCAATATGATCCTGTCGCGGCTGATCGCACTGGAACGCGAGCAGGTCGGCCTGCTGAAAGCGCTTGGATACGGCAATCTGGCGATTGGCGGTCATTATGCCAAACTGGTCATTGTCATCGCCCTCGTCGGGCTTGCCATCGGCTCTGTCGCCGGCTGGTGGATGGGGCGCGGGTTGACCCGGCTTTATGCCGATTTCTTCTCGTTTCCCTTCCTCATCTTTCGCCAGAGTGTCGATCTTTACGCCCTTGCCGGCGTGGTCACCGTGGCGGCGGCGCTTGCCGGTGCGGTCAAGGCCATCTGGTCGACGGTTTCGCTGCCGCCCGCCGTTGCCATGAGCCCGCCGGCGCCGACCAGCTATCGCAGCTTCTTCTTCGGGCATCTGCAAAGGATCAAGCTGTTTTCACAACTGACTGTAATGGCGCTGCGTCATCTCATCCGCTGGCCGGTGCGCACCTTCCTGACGGCGCTCGGCACCTCGATGTCGGTCGCCCTGCTGATCACATCGCTGTTCTCATACGACTCCATCGACTTCATGATCGACGCGATCTTCTTCCAGGCCGACCGGCAGGACGCGACCCTGACTTTTTCGCAGGAGCTTGCGCCCGATGCGCTCTATGCTGTCGCCGCCCTTCCCGGCGTCCTGAAGGCGGAACCCTTCAGGCAGACGGCGGTCAAGCTGCGCAACGACCACCGCGAGTTGCGCATGTCGATCGTCGGTGTTCCCGAGGAGGCCGATCTTTCACGCATCCTCGATCTCGACCTCAATCCCATGTCGGCGCCGTCCGCCGGGCTTGTTCTTTCGGAACGGGTGGCAGAGAAGCTGCATCTCAAACCCGGCGATTTCGTCGAAGTCGAGCTGCTGGAACGCGACGGCAGAACCGTCCAAATTGAAATTGGCGCACTCGCGGGCGGCCCCGCAACCAGTCCCGACGCGGCCGGGCCTTCCCTGACCGGAGCCGTTTCCGTCAGCGGGCTTGCGCAGAGCTATGTCGGCCTGACCGCCTATATGCGCAGCCAGGCGCTGGACCGCCTGCTGCGGGACGGCCCGCGTGTGTCGGGCGCGCGTATCCTTGTCGACAGCGATGCGCTTCCGGAACTCTATGCGGAAGTCAAGGAGACCCCGGCCATTGCCGGCATCGCCCTGCAGGGCATGGCGCGCCAACGCTTCCGCGAAACAATCGAACAGAACATCACGACCTCTACAGCGATCTATATTGCGCTTGCCGTGATCATCACCTTCGGCGTGATCTACAATTCGGCGCGCATACAGCTTTCGGAACGGGCACGTGAACTTGCAAGCCTGCGGGTCTTCGGGTTCACACGGGCCGAGGTTTCCAGCGTCCTGCTGATAGAACTTGCGGTGATCGTCTTTATGGCACAGCCTCTCGGCTGGCTGTTGGGCTATGGCCTGTCCTGGTCGGTGGTGCAGGGTTTTGCCTCCGATCTCTTCCGTATTCCGCTGGTGGTCAGTGCCCAGACATTTGCGGTTTCCAGCCTTGTGGTCGTGGCGGCGGCGCTTGTATCGGCACTGATCGTGCGGCGGCGGGTCGACCGGCTCGACCTTATCCGTGTTTTGAAAACGAGAGAGTGAACCATGCGTGTGTGGATGAAACGGATCGGACTCATTTTCATCGCCGCGGTCATCGGCGGCGGCTTTTATCTGGCCCTGCGCGAAAGGCCGACGGCGGTCGATACGGCAATCGTGGAGTCAGGATCGCTGCATGTAAGCATCGATGAGGAGGGGGTGACCCGGGTGCGCGATGTTTATGCGGTGTCTTCGCCGATTGCCGGACATCTTGCCCGGACAACGCTCGACGAGGGCGAGGTCGTCAAAGCCAATGAAACGGTGATCGCATCCATATTCCCGATGGAACCGACCTTCCTGGATGAACGCACACGGGCCGAGCTGCGCGCTGCCGCCGAAGCCGCGCGTTCATCCGTGGCGCTTGCGGAGGTCGAGTTGCAGCGCGCGCAGACGGCACACGATCTTGCAAAGTCCAATTATGAGCGGGCCGAAAAACTCGCAAGGACAAAAACCATATCGATCAGCCAGCTTGAACATTCCTATAGCGAGTGGGAACTGAAGAAAGCGCAGGTTTCCAGTGCCGAGGCGACGATCAAGCTGCGCAAGGCGGAACTGGCAAGCGCGGAAGCCAGGCTGCAGCAGCCGAGCACGCCCGACAATCGTGACCCGTCGGGCGATTGCTGCGTCAACATCACCGCACCGATCGACGGAATTGTCCTGAAAGTGATTGCCCGCAGCGAACAGACCGTTTCCCCGGGCACCCTTATCGCCGAGATCGGCGATCCGGCCAATCTGGAGATCGTCGTTGACCTGCTTTCCAGCGACGCGGCCCGTATCGAACCCGGTGCGACGGTACAGATTACCGATTGGGGCGGCGATAACGACATCACCGGCACCGTACGGACCGTCGAGCCGGCTGCCTTTACCAAAGTGTCGTCGCTTGGCATCGAGGAACAACGGGTCAATGTGGTGATCGATCCGGCAAGCGTTCCGAACAATCTCGGCCATGGCTTCCGAGTTCTTGCACGCCTCGGGATATGGCAGGACGACAATGTGCTGACAGTTCCGATCGCCGCCCTGTTTCGTACAGGTGGTGAATGGTCGGTTTTCGTTGTGTCCGACGGCAAGGCCACACTGCGGCGCATCAAGGTTGGACAGATGAACAATACCGACGCCGAGGTGACCGGCGGGCTGGAAGATGGAGATACAGTGGTGCTTTACCCCAGCGACCTGCTCGAAGACGGCAGTCTCGTGGAGGAACGACCGCGTGTTTGATCTGACGCAAGGAACCGGAAATCACCGCACCTTAGCGTGAAAAGGACAATTCATGGAGGTGTTTATGTCACGTTTCAGGACTGCATTGCTTGGCTCGGCTGCCGCGGCCATGTGTGCGGCAGCGCTCTCTCCTGCCCTGTCACAATCGTCCGATCCGGCCTGGCTGGATGATCTCGGGCAGCAACTGCAAACCGAACAGGAATGCGCGGTAAACTATTTCCTGAATATGCAGGAGGGCCAACTCGGCGCCAACCGCTACTATGAAGCCCGTGTGCAATGTGTCGATGGCCGGATGTTCGACGCATCACGAACCGAGCCGGACAAGAAATTCACCATCCGGCCTTGCGAAGTGGCCGTGTGCTGATCGCGGCAGGCCAGGCTTCAATTGCAGCATTTGATGACGCATGACCAACCGGTCAGTGCGCCATGAAGACCGGCAGCCTTGAGCTTGACAACGTATCGCGGGTGGTCCCGCCCAAAAGCCACTGGCGGATCCGGGAATGTCCATAGGCGCCCATGACGATCATATCGGCGTCGATCCGTGATGCGTGCGCCATGAGAACTGCGCTGACATCGTCGGTATCCTCGTTCAGATGATCAACCTTTACCTCCTTGCCGTGGCGGGCCAGGAACAGCGACATCTCGGCTTCGATACCGCCAACGGCGGCCTGTTCTTCTTCACCGACCGTTACCAGATGTATCTCCTCTATCGATTGAAGAAGATGCACGTTCTGATGGATGGCCGCTGCAGCTTCGGGCTCGCCGTTCCAGGCCATGAGCACGCGTTTCGGCGCGGCGGCAGGCCGGCCGTCTTCGCCAAGTACCAGAACGGGGCGGTCGGCTTCGAAAAGAACGCCGTTGAATGCGTCCGTCAAATGCGCCTGACGCGGAATGCTGCGGTTCGGAAACACCGCCAGGTCAGCGCACAACGCATGGCGCGTCATGGTCTTTGCGACCATGCCACGGTCCACGCACTCGACCATAACCGATACGGAGAGATTGGCATGGCCGACCAGCGCCTCGATTGTCTTTGCACGTTGTTTGGCCTTTTCCAGGACCTGGCTGTGTTCCTCTGCCAGATAAGCATAGGGAAGGCCCGGATACGTGGCGGTGGGCATCGTGTCCAGGGCGCCGAAAACAACCAGGTTGAGATGAACGCCCATTTGACCGGCGAGTTCGGTGACCGGCTTGAGATCATCCGGCGAATCGTCCGTGGCGTGAATGGCTAGCAGCGTCGTGATGGGCATGGCGAATTCCTCACTCGTAACACGGATCCGGGCCTGTTCCCGGCATCCGATCATTCTAGCCGAACTGCGGGCTTAGAGATTGCGATAGATCAAGCCGTTGATTCCAGCTTGGTTTAATATTGTGAGGTTGATGGCATGCACGGCCGGGGCGTCACTCCACCGGCCGATGGGGGAATGATATGTTCGAAACCGCAGAACTGGGCCGCACAATCTCGAAGGCTGACTTCAAACGCGCAGCGCCCGATATGCGCCAGCAATTGCTCGAGCTCCAGGACGAACTACACAGAAACAAACGGTTTTCAGTCGTTCTGCTGTTTGCCGGCGTTGACGGCGGCGGCAAGGGGGAAACGGTCAGCCTTTTGAACGCCTGGATGGATCCGCGCTGGCTGATCACCCGTGCCTATGATGATATCGGCAATTCCAACTCGGAACGACCCGAGTTCTGGAAATACTGGCGCGATCTGCCGCCGCGGGGGCGGATCGGCATGTTTCTGAGCGCCTGGTATACGCGTCCGCTTCTTGAAAAAGTTCACGACAAGCTCGACGAAGCCTCCTTCATCAAACAACTGGAACGCATCGCCGCCTTTGAGCGCGCGCTGGCCCGCGACGGGACACTGATCCTCAAATTCTGGATGCATCTGAGCCGGGAGGCGCAGGAGCGCCGGCTGAAGAACCTGGAAAACGACCCGCTGACCGCAGCGCGCGTCACAGAGCGCGATTGGGAACACTGGCGTCTTTACGACAAGTTCATCGATACGGCCGAGCCGCTGATTTCCAGAACCAACCGCGGCATTGCACCCTGGACGGTCGTTGAAGGGACCGATGCCAATTACCGGGCGATTACCGTCACCAATATTCTGCGCGAAGCCATTGAGCGCAGGTTCAGGGAAACGCCTCAGGCCGATGAAGCCGCAAGCCAACCGGAGCCCCCCGTGTCTGTCAAGAACGGCAAGGCAAAGAAAGGACAATCGGACGTGGTGGAGCCGGCGAACGATGCCTATGAGACGGCAAAGTCCATTACGGTATTGAGCAGCCTCAACATGGCAAAAAAGCTGGAAAAGCAACCCTATAAGGAGCGCCTGCTCGATCTTCAGGCGCGTCTTCACCGCCTGCACCTTATCGCCAAGGCCAAGAACCGCTCCAGCGTGCTTCTGTTCGAGGGCCCCGACGCGGCGGGCAAGGGCGGCGCGATCCGCCGCATCAACGAGGCGCTTGATGCACGAAACTACCAGGTTCACGGCATAGCCGCGCCAACGGATGAAGAACTGGCGCGGCACTATCTGTGGCGCTTCTGGCGCAGGATGCCGCGCGACGGCTATGTGACCATATTCGACCGGACCTGGTATGGCCGCGTTCTTGTCGAACGGATCGAAGGCTTTGCAAACGAAGATGAGTGGCGCCGCGCCTATGCGGAGATCAACGAGTTCGAGGACCAGCTGATCGAACACGGAACCATACTCGTCAAATACTGGATCCACATCACCAAGGACGAACAGCTCGCGCGCTTCAAGCTGCGGGAAAAGACGCCTTACAAACGCTGGAAGCTGACGGATGAAGACTGGCGCAACCGGGACAAATGGGGCCAGTACGAACAGGCTGTCAACGATCTGGTACAATACACAAGTACATCCACCGCGCCGTGGACGCTTGTTGAAGGCAATGACAAGCGGTTTGCCCGTGTGAAAGTCGTCGAAACCTATTGCCGGCAGCTTGCCGAAGCACTGGACGAACCTTTCGACTAGGCAGATCCGGAATTGCGGGCGTCGACGAACAGGCAGCCCTATGCCGAAGCGTCGCCGGTCAGACGCGCCAGGACCAGATGTCCGGGCACGGGATGGCCTTCCTCGAACCGGACCGTAATATCGTCGAGGGTCAACAGCTCAAAGCCGGCCGCCACAAGAACACGGCGCACATAGGCCGGATCATGAGCAAATCGCCGGTTCGGACCGACGGTGTAGCCGGTCTTGCCGATAACGGATGATGGCAGCGTTTCGGTTGAAAACCCGAAGAGACCGCCCGGCACCAACCGGTCCGCCGTTGCGCGCACGATCGGTTCCATATCACCGAGATAGGGAAAGACGTCGGTCGCCACGACCATGTCAAAGGCAAGGCGTCCGGCCTCTTCGTCTTCGAAATCTTCCAGGAAGGCAACCGCTTCACCGACGTAGAGATCGTCGTAAACCTCCCTGTCATAAGCCAGTTCAACGATCTGTTCAGAAAGGTCGACACCCGTCAAACGCTCTGCGCAATCGTTGAGCGCCATGCCGGTCAGGCCAGTGCCGCAGCCAAGATCCAGCACATGCCCGACCTGCCGTATATCTTTTTGGCGCAAAAGCTGACGCAATTGCATCGGCACGCTGTAACGCAGCCGCTCCACCAGTATTTCATCGAACTCATCGGCATGCTGATCGAACAGCATCGCCACATAGGCGTCCGGCATTTTTTCCGGTGCTGCCTCCAGCCCCAGGGCTGCAAGCCGGATCGACACACCGCCATGGTCTTGCGGATCGAGCGCCAGGGCCTGCCTATAGGCTTTAGCCGCGCCCGCAGCATCTCCGGACTTTTCCAGGGCCAGGCCACGATTATAGGCTTTTGCGAGCGCGTCTTCGTCGATTCTGCTCACGGCAACGCCTCATTCATCATTGAGTTTGTGGCCGTCATCCGGCCAGGTATCGCTCAGGCGATAGCCCCGCGGCCACGGATCAGCCGGATCGAGCGTGTGCTGATGGGTGCCGGTTATCCAGGCACGGCCCGTGATCTCGGGCACGATGGCGTCTTTGCCGCTCATGTCAGCTGTTTCCACAATACGGCCTGTGAAGGTGGACCCGATAATGGAGCGTGCCTGCAGCGTGTCACCCACCTTCATCCTGCCGCGCGCATATTCAACGGCCATGCGGGCCGAGAGGGCCGTTCCGGTCGGAGACCCGTCGATCTTGCCGGGCCGGATGGCGACGGCGGATTTGGCGCTGAAACCGTTTTCGTCCTTTATCTGAGCACCGGCAAAAAGGCAGAAGGATATGTGGCTCCATTCGGCAAGCTTCGGATGGCGAAAACCAAGCTGCCGGTTTGCGGCCTGCGTTATGAACATTCCCGTTTGCGCTAGATCGCGCGCTTCGGCCTCGACAAGCTCAAAACCAAGTTCATCGGCATCGACTATGACAAAACTGTCGCCGCCGAATGCCGTATCGACATTCAGGGTTCCAAGACCGTCGACCTCAAGTGCGGCATCGAGCCGGTCGGCAAATGAAGGCAAATTGCGAACGGTCACGTCCTCAACCTTGCCGTGGCGGCAGCGGGCCATGACGCGAACAAGGCCGCCAGGCGCTTCCAGGGTCAGTTCACTGACCGGCTCCTTCATAGGCACGATGCCGCTCTCCAGAAGCACGGTCGATACGCAGATGGAATTTGAACCGGACATCGGCGGCGTGTCTTCCGGTTCCATGATGATGAAGCCCATATCGGCCTGCGGATGCTTCGGCGGAACGAGCAGATTGACATGCCGGAAAACGCCGCCACGCGGTTCGTTCAGCATAAAATCGCGCAAGGTGCCGTCACGGGCGATAAAGTTTCGCTGTTGCCACAACGTGTCGCCGGGCGGCGGTTCGACACCGCCGACAATGACATCGCCCACCTCGCCTTCGGCGTGGCAGCTTATGACCTCAACGGCTCCGGTTGCTTGCATGACGCTTCCCATCAGATGACGACAAATCCATGCGCATAAGGGTCGCGGTCGTCGATGAAGATCGTGTTGAATCCGGTGACACGCGCCCAGCCGCCAATGGACGGGATGATCGCGTCATAATCGCCGATTTTCGTCGTGTCCTCCACTCGCCCGTTGAAAAGCGAGCCGATGATGCTCTCATGAACATAATCGTCTCCCGGCGACAGCTTTCCGCGCGCGCTTTCCAGCGCCATGCGTGCCGATGTTCCGGTACCGCAGGGCGAACGGTCCAGCGCCTTGTCTCCGTAAAAAACCGCGTTGCGCGCATGCGCGCCGTCAGCGGTCGGCCGTCCCGTCCACATGATGTGCGACAGGCCCGATATCTCCGGTGTTTGCGGGTGAACGAACTCGTATTTCTCGTTGAGAGCCGCCCTTAAAAGCGGGCTCCAACCCACAAGATCGGTGGCCCGATGCTCGGCCATATCCGAAAAGGCCTCCTGCGGTTCGACAATGGCGTAGAAATTGCCGCCATAGGCAACATCGACCGAGACGTCGCCGAGCCCTTCCACGTGTGCCGTCAGGCCGGTCTTGAAGAGAAATGACGGCACATTTGTCAGCCGGACCTCTTCGACGAAACGGCCTTGCTGCCGGTATTCGGCAGTGACCGGGCCGGCGGGCGTATCGAGGCGCAGCGTACCGGGCGTGCGCGGCGAAACCAGACCGTTTTCTATGGCCGTCGTCACGGTACCGATGGTTCCATGCCCGCACATGGGAAGGCACCCCGAGGTTTCGATAAAGAGGATGGCGATATCGCAGTCTTCGCGGGTCGAGGGATAGAGTATCGAGCCGGACATCTGATCGTGGCCGCGCGGCTCGAACATCAGGCCGGTTCGGACCCAATCATATTCCGCCAGAAAATGCGCACGCCGCTCCAGCATGGTCCCGCCCTGCAATACGGGTGCGCCACCGCTGACCACCCGCACGGGATTGCCGCAGGTGTGCCCGTCAATACACTGGAATGTGTGGTTCGCCATTTCGTATTGATCCAGATCCCATTTCGCTGCCATGCGGACCCTGGTCAGGCACCGCGATAATAGACCTACAGCCGCCCAAGGCCAGCCGCAACACCGGCATTCGACATGCCCGCCCCGCCGGAGCCTGAAGCCCGGTTGAGAACATGCGGCGCAATCCCTAGTATCGGCCTCAACCAGCCGGTCCCCAACATGGAGAACAGCGTGTCCGCAATCATCCTTTCAAATGCAAGGCTCTTTGACGGTGTCTCGGATAAAATCCGCGTGCCGGTGGACGTTCTGATCGAAGATGGCCGGATACGGGAGGTCGGCGAGACCTTGTCGCTGGAAAACGCTTCCCGCATTGATGTCGGTCAGCGCTTTGTCATGCCGGGCCTGATCGATGCGCATTACCACGCCAACACGCCCAGCTACGATTTCTATGGGTCCGACAGGATGCCCCCGGCGCTGCTCGGCGCCCATGCTGCCCGGCTGCTTTCCGGCGCGCTAGACCGGGGTTATACGACGCTTCGCGATGCCGGCGGTGGTGATCTCGGGTTAAAGCTGGCAATCGATGAGGGTCTCATCGACGGGCCACGCTTTTATTATCCCGGCAGGGCGCTGACGCAGACCGGTGGCCATGGAGACATGCGCCGGCGCAACTATGTGGAGCCTTGCGGCTGCGCCTATTCCGGTGTCGTCACCCAGGCGGTTGACGGACCGGACGAGGTGCGCAAGGCCGCACGCGAAGAATTCCGCAAAGGTGCAACGCATATAAAGATCTTCGTTTCAGGCGGTGTCTCGACCGATCTCGCGCCGCTGGAGATGCCGCATTTCTCGGACGAGGAGATCTCCGTCGCGGTGGAGGAAGCCGAGCGCCGGGGTTCCTATGTGATGGCGCATTGCCATACGGATAAGGCGGCCCAGCGATGCATCAGGCTGGGTGTCAGGACCATCGAGCATGGCAGTTTGATCGGGCCGGAGACCGCCGCCAAGATTGCCGCCGCCGGCGCCTATGTGGTGCCAACATTGTCTGCCGGCGAACTGATTGCCGAAAACGCCAGCGCGCTCGGTCTGCCTGAATCAGCGGCGGAGCGTGTGCGGGCAGTCAACAAGAGCTCGCTGGAGGCAATCGAAGCCTGCGCGGCGGCTGGCGTGAAGCTCGGTCTCGGTTGCGACCTGCACGGTCATGAATTCGTCAAAACGCAAGGCCGTGAACTCCTGCTGCGCGGCAGAGTGCAGCCCGCCATCGACGTACTTCGCTCAGCGACATCCATCAATGCCGAGATCGTTCAGGCAAAGGGAGAGCTCGGGGTGATCGCGCCGGGCGCCCATGCCGATATCATCGTTGTCGACGGCGATCCGCTGGAAGATTTGTCAATCTTCGTTCATTCGGCGCAGACTGTGGCCCTGGTCATGAAGGGCGGGCGCATCGTCCGATCACGGCTTTAGCTTGGATTGTGGTGTGGAAACCGGCTCTCAGGAGGCGTTTATCGTTCTGCTGAAACCAACAACCTCGAGGGTGAATTCCTCGACATAATCAATGACAGCGCACACCGCCCTTTCGGCAGCCGCCTCATCGCCCTCCGACACAGCTTCGGCAACAGCGGCATGCGCCTCAGCCATGCGCACCACGTCGCCGTGCCTTTCCTGGTTCAGCACCCAGAACCGGCGCGAAAGCCCCTTGACCGACGTCAGCGCACGCGCCGCAAACCGGTTGTCCGATGCCAGGGTCAAAAGGCTGAAACACTCCGAATCCAGTTCCGTCATGATTTTCTGGTCGCGGGTTACGGCAACCTCGCGGAACCCTTTGGAAATCTGCCTGAATTTCTCCCTTTGCGGCAGGGTGGCGCGTTTGGCCGCCGAGCGCGCCACAAGCACCTCGACCACACGCCGGAGCTCGAGCAGTCGAAACTGTTCGGTATAGTCTATAGGGCAAATCTGCGCGCCACGCCGCGGCACGATCTTCAGGAGCCCACCGTCGGCCAGCCGCTGGATTGCCGAGCGGACGGGCGCCCTTGTATGTCCCGATATCTCCACGAGATCCGTCTCGGAAACCCAGTGTCCAGGCTCAAGCTGTCCATAGACGATCATCCGTTCAAGATCGCGGAACGCTTCATCTTTCAGATGCGGCGCTTCCTGCATCGGCGCATCCGGTATGTTGCGAATTTCATTTCCTGCCGGCACGTCGGCCTCACTCCCTTGATTCGCTTGCTTTAATACCACAACCAGAGCGTGGCATTGACATGTCAGACAGCACAAATAACATTTCTATCTTGACATGTCAGTTGAAATCCTCTGACATGTTAAAAAATTCGGAACTACTCAACCCTGAGGGAGAATGTCATGGGAAGAATAAAGGCACTGGGTCTGTCGGCAGCTTTCATGCTCGCTTCGACGGCAGCAATCGCGCAGGAAGTTGTGATGGTTGCCGAACCAAACTGGGCCAGCGGCCGCGCCATGGCCGGGCTGATCAAGGTCGTCATCGAAGACAAGCTTGGCGGCAAGGCGGAGCTGGTTCCAGGCACCAACGCAGTTATTTTCAAGGCAATGGATCGTGGCAAGGGCGAAATCGATGTTCACCCTGACGTGTGGCTGCCCAATCAGGAGAACTTCACCAGCGAATATGTGGACACGAACAATACTGTCGCGCTAAGCGAAGGCAGCTACAAGGGCTTTTCCGCGTTCTGCGCACCAAAAGGGTTCGCCGAGAAACACAACATCAAATCCGTTTTCGATCTGGCGACGCCTGAAATCGCCAAGCTGATGGACCGTGATGGCGACGGAATGGGCGATATCTGGGTCGGCGCTCAGGGCTGGGCCTCCACCAAGGCCAATTCGGTCAAGGTTCGCGACTATGGCATCACCAATTTCTTCGAGCCGATCATCGCCGAAGAAGAGGTCGCCACCGCTTCGATTTCGGACGCGCTCAACAAGGGTGAAGGCTTTGCCTTTTATTGTTATGCGCCGCACTACAACTGGTTTGTCTTCGACATGCTTCGCCTTGAAGAGCCGGCCTTCGACCCGGCCAAATATGTGATGGTGCAGCCGGCGGAGGATCCGAAGTGGTTCGAGAAGTCAAAAATCACCTCGGGCGACAAGGAAAAGACCATTCACGTGGCCTACTCCAAGACGCTCGAAGATCGCACGCCCTCTGTCGCCAGTTTCCTTTCCAAAATCGATATGGATACCGAGACCGTCAACAATTTCACCCACGAGATCGTTGTGAAGAAGCGCCCGAGCACGGAGGTTGCCCGCGAGTGGATTGCGGCCAATCCCGACCGCGTCGACACCTGGCTCGGCCTTAACTGACCGTATTGCTTCAAGGTCGCCCGCGCTGATTTCTCCTTGGGTGCGGGTGACCCTTTTTATCGGACCGGGATATCGCCTCGTACGGGCGGCATCCTGAGGAGGAGACCGCTTTGTCCATCCAACCCAATGCAAACGACTTTCACGATGCCGTCATCGCCATCTCCGGGGTGTGGAAAATCTTCGGAGACCGTCAGGCAGAGGCCATGGAGGCCATCAGAAGAGACGGTCTTTCCAAAGCCGAAGTGCTCGAAAAATTCGATTGCGTTGTGGGCGTCGCCGACGCCAATTTCACGGTCACGCAGGGTGAAATCTTCTGCATTATGGGTCTGTCGGGCAGTGGTAAATCGACGCTCGTACGCCACGTCAACCGACTCCTGACCCCGACGGCCGGTCAGGTCAGCGTTGCCGGTCTCGACATCATGGCGCTGAACGAAGACGAACTGCTGCAGGTGCGCAACGAGAAGATCGCCATGGTCTTCCAAAACTTCGGACTGATGCCGCACCGATCGGTGCGCGACAATGTGGCGATGCCGCTGGAAATCCGGGGCATGTCCCAGAACGATCGCTGGCAGGCCGCCGAGCGGGCGCTGGCTCTTGTCGAGCTTGCCGAATGGAAGGACAAGTTCGCCCATGAGCTTTCCGGCGGCATGCAACAGCGTGTCGGTCTTGCAAGGGCCATTGCCGCCGACGCCGATGTTTTGCTGATGGACGAGCCGTTCAGCGCGCTCGACCCGCTTATCCGCCGGCAATTGCAGGATGAGTTCATGCGCCTGGCCAATCGGATGAAGAAAACCACGCTTTTCATCACCCATGATCTCGACGAGGCCGTTCGGATCGGCGACCGGATCGCCATCATGCGCGATGGTGCAATCGTTCAGACCGGAACGCCCGAAGAAATCATCATGAAACCCGCCGATGACTATGTCACCGACTTCGTCGCCGGAATTTCACGGATCAATCTCATCCGGGCGCACAGCCTGACAATTCCGCGTGCGCAGTACGAGGCCGAGAACGGCCCGTTGCCAGACGCTCCCCATACGGTCGACGGCGAAGAGACCCTCAAGCAAATCATTCAGCGAGCCACAGAGATCGACGGCCCCTTGCTTGTCATCGACAAGGAGGCCGGGGAGCTGGGTGTGATTACAAACAGCCAGATCCTGAATGGCGTGATCATGGGGACAGAAGACTGATGGCGATAAGCGAAACAGCCGAACTGCCCGAGGTCACCGACCAGAACCCCGTAAAGGAGTTCGTTGCAGTCAACGAGACCTACTACGAGCAGCAGTTCAAGATCATCGGCGACAAGCGCGGCTTCGCCTTTACCTGGAACTGGGCCGCTTTCCTTCTTGGCTCGATCTGGTTCGGCATGCGCAGCATCTGGAGCTATTTCCTGCCTTTTGTCGCGCTTGAGACGCTGGCGATCGTTCAGCTTGCGCGCGGCATTTGGGGTGATCTGGGAGCCCCCATCCTTGCGCGCCTGCCGGGTATCGAGAACACCCTCGCCTTCCGGCGTGAACAACTGGCGGAGGCAAGGGAGAACGCGCCCGACAAGGTCGAGACCTTCGAAAACGCGATCGCCTCGCTCGAGCGTGCGATCGAGGGCATCAAACAGGAGGCTGCGGCTGCCAACGATACTGCCCTGCAACTTATCATCATGGGACTGGCAGGCCTCCTGCTTATCAAAAGCGCCGAGGCGCTTCTTGCAAACGGAGCGCTGCAGGCCCGCTTTACGCAATGGCTTTCAGACCGCACGATCGGTTCCGGCCTGAAAGCCCAGAATATCGCGCTGGCCTTCATCCTTGCAGCGATGACATACATCACCTGTTCGCTGAAATTCGGGTTTCCAGATCAGGTTCCCTCGCTCACCGCCTTTCCGGCAGACCCGCAATTCCAGGCCTCCGTCGCGGACGCCATCAAACAATGGATGGCGAATGCCGCTGTCCAGTCCGAATGGTTCTTCGATGGCCTGACATTTGTTATCCGCGGTGTACTTGATGCGCTCGAGACGATCTTCGTGGAGACGCCATGGCCGGTGATGGGCGGTTTCATTCTCCTTCTGACCGGACTTTCAGCCGGATGGCGGGCAGCGGTCTTTACGGGCGCGGGCCTAGCCTATCTCGGCTATCTGGGTTTCTGGGACAAGAGTATGAAGACCCTCGCGCTGCTGGGAACTGCGGCGTGCATCTCCATATCGCTCGGCATCCCGCTTGGCATTGCCTGCGCGCGCAGCAGCCGGCTTTACGCCTTTGTGCGCCCGGTGCTCGATTTCATGCAGACCATGCCGGCCTTTGTTTATCTGATCCCGGTGATCGCCTTCTTCGGCACCGGCAAGCCCGCGGCCATCATCGCCACCATGATCTTTGGCGGCTCGCCGGTTGTCCGCCTGACGGTGCTCGGCCTCAAGGGTGTGCCGAATGATGTCCGGGAAGCGGCGATGGCCTTTGGAGGCAACAAGCGCTATCTGCTTTGGAAGGTCGATCTGCCGCTGGCCATGCCATCGATCATGGCGGGCATAAACCAGACCATTCTTCTCAGTCTTGCAATGGTGGTGATCGCGTCTCTTATCGGCGCGAAGGGCCTTGGCGAGGATGTGCTTGAGGCGCTGCAATACGCCTCCGAGGGTCAAGGAATTCTGGCCGGTCTGGCGATCCTCTTCTGCGCCATGATCCTCGACCGGATCATTCAGGGAAAAAGGAGGTAACGCGATGACCGTGATGGTCGCCCTGTTCATCAAATATGAAAATGACAAGAAAGCGAAGATGCTGAAAACCGCAAGCGACCGCGCGGCGGTGTCGGACAAGGCCGTCGCCGCCATGGGTGGGAAGCTGCTCCACGCCTACGGGACGTGCGGCGAATTCGACATGATGTTCATCTACGAAATGCCTGACATGGCTTCCGTCGCGACCAATATGATGCTTGCCGATGCAAGCGGCATGTCCAAATATCACAAGATCATCCCGCTTTTTTCGAACGACGATTTCGTCGCCGCGCAAAAGCGGGCGGGCGCGATGACCGACTCCTATTCAGCGGTCGATGAATGAGCGCATACCTCTTCACCGGCGGCCCGATCATCAGCGTCGACAAGACCAACCCAACTCCCGAGGCCGTGGTCATCGAGAACGGCAAAATACTCTTTGCAGGTCCTCTGTCAGAGGCACGTTCGCGCATGCCCTCGGCTCTTGAGCGCGTCGATCTAGCCGGCTCTTCCCTGTTGCCCGGCTTCATCGACGCGCACTCCCATCCGCTCTGGGCGGCCAAGACACGCGGCGCACCCGTCGTTGATGTGAGGGCCGAGACCGTGCCGACCTTCGATGCGTTGCTCGCGAAGATCGAACGCCGTGTGGCTGCAGCAAAAAGCGGAGAATTCCTGCTGTTTTTCGGCCTTGATGCGCAGTTGCATGAGGGTTTCGACACACCGACGCGTCAGTTCCTCGACGACATCGCACCTGACAATCCACTCGGTATACAGACATCCAACTGCCATGCGCTGTTCATGAACTCTGCAGGTTTTGCGGCCTGCGGCATTGATGAGAATACACCGACACCGACGGGCTCGGTCATCGACCGCGACGATACGGGACGGCCTACCGGCAAGATTGCCGAAGCAATTACATGGCAGGCCCTGGAGACGTTTTACGAGGCCTGGGGCGAGGACCGTTTGAATGACGAGTTCGAGGCTGGCATAAACGACTTTATCCGTCAGGGCATCACCACAACGACCGAACACCTCTACCTGCCGTTTTACAAGGCCTACTATCTTAATGCGCTCGGGAAAGGATGGCCCCTGCCCCGTATCGCCGCCTATCAGCAGGCGGTTTCGGCGGACCTGAATGTCGAACGCATGAATGTCGGCGAGGACAGGCTTTGGATGGCTGGGGTCAAAATTCATGCCGACGGATCGCCCTTCATCGGCAATATCTGGCTGAGCCAGCCCTATCTCGACAACGATATCACGCGGCTTCGTATGGGGCTGGCGCCGGGCCACACGGGCGGCATGAATTACCCGCCGGAGTATTTCGAGAACATGGTGCGGACCTACGTCAGCCAGGGCTGGCAGATGACGATCCACACCCAGGGCGACCGCACCATCGACACGGTCCTCGATCTGCTTGAAAATGTGTTGTCCGAGACACCGCGGCCCGATCACCGGTTTCGTCTCGAACACTGCGCCCTGATGCGCGAGGACCAGATCGAGCGCGCCGTGAAACTGGGCGTGCTTTCAAGTTTTTTCATAAACCACATTACCCATTGGGGCGCGCCGATCGAGGATGCACTGTTCGGCCCGGAGCGCGCGGCCCACTACATGCCGGCCGGCTCGGCCGTAAAGCACGGCATGCGTATCAGCCTGCATGCCGATACGCCGATGACCGACCCATCCGCGCTTGAACTCATGCAGGCGGCCACGACACGGACGGCCGGGGACGGCCGATGTGTCGGTGCGGGCGAACGTCTGGACGCGCAAACCGCCCTTAAGGCCGTGACCATCGACGCGGCGTTCCAGATCTGCAAGGAGGACATGCTGGGCTCCATCAGTCCCGGCAAACATGCCGATCTCGTGGTGCTGGAGAAAAACCCACTTGAAACGCAGAGCGAGGACCTTGCCTCGATCAAGGTCGAACAGACCTGGCTCGCCGGCGAACGTGTGTGGGCCCATGACGGCTGAACCCGACCGCGCCGTTCCGGTTGTCACCGTCGGCGGCTTCCTGGGCGCCGGAAAGACGACGCTGGTCAACGGCTTGCTTGCGCAAAGCAATGGCCGGCGAATCGTTGTTTTCGTCAATGATTTCGGCGCCATCAATATCGACTATGACCTGATCGAGACAGTCGAGGAAGATCGCATCTCGCTCAAGAACGGCTGCGTGTGCTGCACGCTCAATGACGATCTGGTCGGTGCTGTTGTCGACTATTGCCGGGCTGCAGAAAGCCCGGATGCGTTTGTCATCGAAGCAAGCGGAGTAGCCGATCCGCGATCGCTCGACCAATCCATCCTGGCCCTCCAGGCGGCCGGACATGTGCGGCTCGATAACCGGATCTACGTGCTCGATGCGGATTGCTTCGGCCGCCTCGACTATGCGGATACCGAATTGCTGATCGACCATGCCGTTGCCAGCGATCTGGTTCTCGTCAACAAGGCCGATCTGACTACGGCGGAAAAGCTGGCTGCCTTGAGAAAGATGCTGGTGCGCTCATCGCCGCACAACAAAATGATCGAGACCCGCCATTGCGCTTTGCCTTTCGATATATTGATTGGAGACGGCCAGCGCGACAAAGCTGTACCGGTGCCTGTTGCACCGAACCAGCTTCTCGGCCACGAATTCCACAGTTGGAGCACGACCTCGGCGACGCCGATCAACCGCCGGCGTTTCGCAGCGTTTTTGAAAACGCTCGCCGGCTCGACGCTCCGCGCCAAGGGCAGGCTTTTCTTCGACGACGCACCGGATCGCGCCGTGCTGTTCGACTTTGTCGGCAGTCGGGAAACACGTCGCCTCTTGTCGGAGAAGACCGCTGATCCGGTTTCCGTCCTTGTTGCGATTGGCCATCAGGATCGTTTTGATGCGGCGCTCATCGCACAGGCTTTCAGCGCAACGCTAAACCCCGTCCCGCCAGAAGGTGGCAGAACCGAAGAACGCATCGACAACCCGGCTTTTTGAGTCCTTCAATGAGAAGGCAATTTCATCATAGGCACCCGACAGGTCGCTGATCGCCAGCCGCTGCACGCCGTCAGTCCGACTGGTTGCGAATTTCCAGATAAAGCCAATGCCGAGACCGTTGACGACGGCTTCATAGAGACCGTCGCGCGTATCAAGCGTCAAAAGCGGTGTCGGCGGCTCGGGCAGCGCCGCGAACATTCTGTCGACAACACGCTGGGTGGACGAGCCCCGTGCACGGAAGATCAATGCTTCGTTTTGAAGTTCAGCGGCGCTGACGACATCCTTCCGGGCCAGCGGATGATTGGGCGGAGCAATGGCAACGACCTGGTTTGGAGCAAGCGCGGCGCGGCGGAAACGGTTGTCCTCGCGCACATTGGGCAAGATGCCGACGTCCACCTCATGGCTGAGCACTGCGCGGGTGATCTTGTCATGCGGGCCCGTTTCCACCCTGAGCGTGACGCCCGGGTGGGTGCGATGGAATTCGGCAACGACCGCCATTCCGGGCATGGCGTTGCCCAGACCGACGATAATCTGTCCGTCGGCAAGCGAAGTGCGGCGCGTCAACAATCGCTCGGCTTCGAGCCGTTCCGCCGAAATCCGCTCCGCCATGTCACATAACTCGTTGCATAATTGCGTGGGGAACAGTTTGCCGTGGTTGCGGACAAAGAGCCTCACGCCATAACTCGCCTCAAGGTCCCTGACGTGCTGCGAAACCGCTGGCTGGCTGATGCCGATCGCTCTTGCCGCCGCGGCGAAGGAACCGGCATGAGCAACATGACGCACGGCGTCGAGTCGGGCAAATGTCAGATCCATGCAGAACGAACCTCTCGGCAATCAGGGCAAATACCCGACGCATGAGCGTTTTTCCTTGAGCGCCTCAAACAATAGCTTTCGTTTGTAACAGCGGTGTCACACTCACCGCCGAAAGAAGAGACGGGACGACACGTCCGTTCGTTAATCGTGAGGAATTCAACAGCGCATCGGTGAGTGCACCGGTGCGGACGGGAGAGTTATGCCGGTGTCATCGCACACAACCGTTTTGCTGCCGCGGTCCAAAACGACAGGACAGCTGTCAGTGCGTCTGTGCGCCGATGCTGCCGCGGTTCTATGTGATCTCGATGGCTGCCTGGCTTCCGAGAACAGGGCTTTTGAAGACGCACCGGCCTTTGTCGAGACTTGTGGAGACCGGCTATGGATTGTGTCGAACAATTCCACCGACACGGCGGCAAGCCTGTCTGAAAAACTCGACGCAATCGGTTTGACGATCCCGGCTGAGCGCATTCTTCTTGCCGGCGAGCAGACGCTTCGCCATCTGGCGGCCAGCCAACCGGCAAAGGGAATCAGCCTTTATGCGGGGCACGACCTGCAAACACTGAAAGATGAACTGCAGCCCGTGGCCTCGAATGATCCAGGCATTGTTCTTTTGTGCCGCGACCTGGAGTTCAAGCTTGCCACGCTGGACCGGCTTGTTGCCGATATCGACAGGGGAGCGGAGTTGTGGGTCAGCAACACGGATGTATCACATCCCGGCATAGGCGGCAGGCCGATCCCGGAAACCGGCGCACTGCTTGCTGCCCTGCAGGCAATTCGCTCCGATACGCCCTATCGCTGCATCGGCAAGCCGGACCCCTACCTGCTCAGGCAGGTGCTTCGCAAAAGCGCAACGGTACCGGGAGACGCGGTCTTTGTTGGCGACAATGCGTTGACCGACGGCTGTGCGGCAAAATCCGCCGGTATTGATTTTGTCCATCTGGTGCGCGGAGGAGACGGGCGATGATCATCTATATCTCCCGGACACTTGCCAAGACGCTCCTGACGCTGTTCGCGGTCATCACCCTGGTTTTCTTCGCCACGCGGCTTTCCGGAAGCCCGCTGGAGACCTTCCTTGGCGAAGGTCTGACGGCTGAAGACCGGGCAATGATGATCGACTATTTCGGACTCAACGGTTCGATCTGGGAACAATATGCGCGCTATATGCGCGGCGTGCTGGAGGGCAATTTCGGGCTTTCTTTCGTCGAAAGACGCCCCGTCGCCGATATTGTCGCCGAACGTATAGGACCGTCCCTGCAACTGCTTGCGAGCGCGCTCGCACTGACGATTTGTCTGTCGATCCCGCTCGGCATCCTCGCCGCGATCTATCGCCGGAGCTGGATCGGAACCGGTATCATGATGTTCGCCTTCGTTGGTTACGCCGTGCCGAACTTCATCCTGGCGATCTTCATGATCCTTGTCTTCGCGTTCACCCTGAACTGGCTTCCGGTGGTCGGCAATGGTTCGCCTGCGCATTTCATCATGCCGACTATCGCCCTTTCGGGCGTGTTGATCGCAGCGCTGACCCGCTTTACCCGCAACGCAATGCTGGACGTGCTTGGCCAGGACTATATGCGCACGGCACGGGCCAAAGGCCTGCCCGAATGGATTGTTGTCATCAAACACGGGCTAAAAAACGCCAGCGTAACAATCGCCTCGGTTCTTGGCCTGCAGATCGCCGCACTGGCCGCTGCGGGCAATGTCGTGGTCGAATCGATCTTCTCATGGCCCGGGATCGGAGAGTTGCTCGTCACATCCGCAATCACGCGCGATTATCCGGTGCTGCAGTTTGGCGTCATTGTCGTTGCCGTTGCAGTCGTCGTCATCAATGCCGTCATCGACATCGCCTATGCCTTTGCCGATCCGCGCATCCGGCTCGCGAAAGGATGACGCCATGACCTATCTTTCCGATGCTCCTGGAAAACAGTTTTTTGCGGCGACCGCCGGGTTGTGGAACTCAGCCAACGCCATCGAAAAAACCGCGTTGCTGACTGCAGCTTGCCTTCTCGGGCTTGCGCTGTTTGCTCCGCTCATCGCGCCGTTCGATCCGGCTGATCAGAGCCTGATATCACGTCTGCGGCCGCCGATCGGGTTTGATCGCTACAAGGAAGGACATCTCTTCGGCACCGATGAGCTCGGCCGTGATGTGCTCTCTCGCAGCCTCTACGGTTTGCGCCTGACGCTTTCGCTGGCGATGACGGGCGCACTGATCGGCCTTGTTCTGGGCGGTGCGCTCGGCCTTGCCGCCGGTCTTCGTCGTGGCTGGGCCGAAGACACGATCATGGCCGGCGTCGACATTCAAATCGCTGTCCCCTTTACCCTGATCGCTCTCCTGGTGCTTGCAATCTTCGGCTCGCATATCGAGGTGATGATCTTTGTGCTGGGCATCTATGGGTGGGAGCAATATGCGCGGATCGTGCGCGGCGAGGTACGCAAGATCACCGAACTGCCTTTCATCGAGGCGGCGCGCGCGTCCGGCGGAAGTCACGGTTACATTGCGCTACGCCATATTCTGCCGAACATCGTGTCGCCGCTCGTCGTACAGTTCACACTGTCGGTCTCCAACATCGTCATCCTTGAATCGACATTGTCCTTTCTCGGCCTTGGCATTCAGCCGCCGACCGCCTCGCTTGGATCGATGGTTGGCTTCGGACGCGACTATATGCCGACGGCTCCATGGATCGTCGTCGGTCCGGCCATGCTCATCATCCTGCTCACCTTCACCGTCCAGATCCTGGGCGATTGGCTGCGAGACCGCGCCGATGTGCGGCTGCGCGAGAGATAACCCGACAACAAGAGGCAAAACGCCCATCCAACCCAAAGAAAGATGGAGAGACATCATGCAGAAACTGCTCCTATCGACCGCCCTTATCACCATGTTCGCAACCGGTGCGTTCGCTCAGCAGATAACAGTCGGCGCGGCCAACGTGTCAGACTATCTCGACCCCGGCCGCGATCATTCCAATGTCGGTTCGCAGTTCTACTACAACGCGTTTGACACGCTGATCGGCAAAAACCACGACAAGCTCGACGCCGAATGGCGTCCCGCGCTGGCAACTGAATGGAAGTTGGTCGAACCGACCCTCATGGAATTGAAGTTGCGCAAGGGCGTCAAGTTCCACAACGGCGAAGACATGACAGCCGACGATGTGGTTTTCTCGCTGAACCGTATGTACCAGGCGACATTTCCACCCTATCTGGTGCGCGCGAAGGACCGGCTGAACAATTTTGCTGAGGCCATCAAGGTCGACGATCACACCGTGCGGGTGCGCGTAAAACGGGAAGAGCCCCTTTGGGAGACATTGCTCAACCTGCAACAGGTCATGATCATCCCCGAAGACTACACCAAGGCCCTGTCAGGCGACCCGAATGTCGCCGAAGACGGCGACTTCGAGGCCTTCTCACTGGCTCCCGTCGGCAGCGGCCCCTATCGCATTTCCGAATTCCTGCCCGGCGAACGCGTCGTCTATGAACGCTTCGACGACTTCTGGGGCGAGCCGGCACCGCTCCAAAAGGCGACGGTTTCCCGCATACCGGAAACAGCGTCACGCATTACCGCGCTCAAAACCGGCGAAGTCGACATCGCCACCAATATCGCACCCGACCAGCTCGATCTGATCAATTCAGATCCCAATCTGAAGACACGGGGGTCGGCGACAGCGCTCTTTCATGTGATGATCATGAACGTCAATCACCCTAACCTGCAGGATCCGAAGATCCGCCAGGCGATGAGCCTGGCTATCGATCGCGACACGCTCAACGAGGCATTGTGGCTCGGCAAGGCGGTCGTTCCGTCGACCCATACGATGAAAGAGATGGGCGCGCTGCACCAGCCGCAGCTGACCACATTCGAATACGATCCCGAAATGGCGAAGAAGCTGCTGTCGGAATCCAGCTATGACGGGGCGGAAATCGTCTTCGACGCCTTCCCTGTCTATTACACAAACGGCGTGCTTGCGGCCCAGGCAATCATGGAAATGTGGAAGGAAGTCGGTATCAACGGCAAACTCAACGTCACAGACAAATGGACAGGCGGCGATCCGCAGATGATGGCACGGTCCTGGTCCAATCCGATGTATTTTGCCGATCCGTTCGGCTCGTTCGGCGTCATGTGGGCGCCCGACGGCCCGTCGGAAGGTTCCGGCCGCTTCAACACCGATGAGGCCTATGCAAAGACCTGGGAGAAGTTCCGTTTTTCCAAGGACGTCGAGGACCGCAAAGTCGCCTATGCGGAGCTTATGGACCGCATCAAGGCCGACCCGCCGGTGCTGCCGCTTTACCGCCCGTTTGAAAGCTGGGGCATGAACAGGTCCGTGAACTGGGCGCCGAAGCCGGGCCATATTCCCTATGTGCTCGACTTCCGCGCCGGATCGATCTCGATCAGCGGCAGCTAGAAACAACGGAGCGCGCCTATCGGGCGCGCTCCACTTTACGGAGATTGCTGTCATGAGCCTGCGACTTGCCATTGTGGCAGATATTCATCACGGCGCACCGTCACACACCAAACGTGGCGATGCGGCGCTCGGCCTGATGGCCGAGTTCTCTTCCTTTGTGAAGGACGCAAAACCTGATCTTGTCATCGATCTTGGCGACCGGATTTCCGACGTCGACCATGAAACAGACAGGCATTTGCAGGCGGAGGTCGCCGAAGCCTTCAAAGCCATAGACGTCCCGATCCAGCATATTTGCGGCAATCACGACCGCGATCATCTGAGCGTCGCGGAAAACGAGGCGTTCCTGGGACAGGAGCTTGCCAGCCGAACCATCGACATCAACGGCTGGCGCATCGCGTTTTGGAGAGCCGACAGCAAGATCGAGCGCAAGGGTGATCAGCCCGGCTTCAAGCTCCCCGAAGCCGATCTCCTGTGGTTGTCGCACATGGCTCAGACCGCGGACAGACCCACCCTGGTCGTCAGCCACGTGCCTGTGTCGGACCACGCGCAGACAGGCAACTACTACTTTGAGCGCAACAAGCGCTTCTCCACCTATCCTGAGGCAGCGCGTTCCAGGGCGGCGCTGGCCCAAACCCGTCAGCCCATGGTGTGCCTTGCGGGACATGTACACTGGAACACCGTGACATCGGTCGACGGCATCACCCACCTCACCCAGCAATCGCTGACGGAAAGTTTCACCACGCAGGGCGAGCCGGCTGGCGCATACGGTCTTATGGAACTCTCGGACACGGTTTTTTGGCAAGTGTTCGGGAAAGACCCGTTTGAAGTGCGGTTCACGCCGCAAAATCACCGGTGGACACCACCTTTGGGGCCGTTTTTTCAGGAAGGTTGATCATGGCAGCGATAACTTCGGAACCGATCCTTTCTGTGCGCAACCTCGGCGTCTGCTTCGGCGAGCATCGTGCCGTGGAGGATGTGTCGCTTGATATTCGCCCAGGCGAAACGCTGGCGCTGGTTGGGGAGTCTGGTTCCGGCAAGTCCGCTACGGCCCTTTCGATCCTGCGATTGATCGAACGCGAAGGCGGCACGATCGACACCGGCTCGATCAGGCTCAACGGTCAACATCCTCTTGACATAATGGCGCTTTCCAACCGCGACCTCCAGCGCCTACGCGGCAACCGCATCTCCATGGTGTTTCAGGAGCCGATGACGTCGCTCAATCCGGTGATGCGTGTCGGCGAGCAACTCATCGAGGTCTTTTACCGGCACCGTGGCATGCGCGGGCGTGCAGCCATACAAGCTGCGGAACAGGCGCTTGATACGGTCAGGATCCCGGAGCCCGCAAGACGCCTGACGCAATTTCCGCATGAACTGTCCGGCGGGCTGCGCCAGCGTGTGATGATTGCAATGGCTCTGGCCTGCCGCCCTGAGGTTCTCATCGCCGACGAGCCGTCAACCGCGCTCGACGTAACAACACAGGCCGAAATCCTTCAGCTTATCCGAACCCTGCAGGCCGAGCTCGGCATGGCTGTCTTGTTCATAACCCATGATATGGGTGTCGTTGCAGAGATGGCGGACCAGGTCTGTGTGCTCCGGCAGGGCCGCATGGTCGAGCAGGCCGATGTCCACTTGATATTCGAGGCTCCCAAGGCTGCCTATACACGCGATTTGATGGCGGCAACGCCCCGGCTCGGCTGTGGCTCGCCGCAACCGTTGCCTCAAACCGAACCGGTCCTCGCAGTCGATAATCTGTCGACCAGCTTCGTACAGCCGGGCGGGTTGTTTGGAAAGCGCCGCGAGACGCCGGCTGTTCGCAATGTGTCGTTGACCCTGTCACGGGGCGAGACGCTGGGACTCGTTGGAGAATCGGGGTGCGGCAAATCCACACTTGCGCGGTCCATTCTGCGCCTCATTGAACCGACATCGGGTACCGTTGCGCTTGACGGAACTGATCTGACATCGCTTGACCAGAACCGTCTCAGGCCGCACCGCCGCAACACGCAGATGATTTTTCAGGACCCTTTCGCCAGCCTCAATCCGCGACTGATGGTGCGCGACCTCGTCACCGAGCCTGCCCATCTGCACGGCATGGTCCAGGCGCGCGAGCGCCGTGATCTGGCTGTAAACCTTCTGGAAAAAGTGGACCTGGAAGCCGATGCCGCCGACCGTTTTCCGCATCAGTTTTCAGGCGGTCAGCGCCAGCGCATTTGCATTGCCCGCGCCTTGTCGGTCCGGCCGAAAGTCATCGTCGCCGACGAAGCGGTCTCTGCACTTGATGTGTCGATCGCACGCCGCGTGACTGAGCTCTTGTCCGACATTCAGGCGAGCGAAGGCGTCGCCCTTCTGTTCATTTCCCACGACATTGCGGTTGTCGAACGGCTCAGTCACCGTATTGCGGTCATGTATCGCGGCGAGATCGTCGAAATCGGCCCTTCGCAATCGGTTCTGCGCGCACCCAAGCACCGTTACACCCAACACTTGCTCTCAGCCGTGCCAATTCCCAATCCGTCCTTCAGACGCTCAGGAACAAGCGGGGCTCCAAATGCTCAACCCCGTTTGCCGGCGGATAGCGGACTGGCGCTTGTGGAGATTGCAGACGGGCATTTCGTGCGCGCCGAGGCCGCATAAGACGCGGATTTCAGCGCTCTGAATTGCGGCGAGCGCCCTTGAAAAACCACTCGATCTCATCCGCGAAACCTCCGGATGTCAGCGGCTGGTTGAGATTAGCACGGGCCCTGGCGGCGATATCGGCGGGCAGAATATCGCCTCTCGCATCCAGCAGATCGGCAAGAAACGGGGCATTGAACTCCGGGTGGGGCTGGACCGTCAACGCCTTGTCGCTATAGGCCAGCATGGCATTTGCGCAAAACGGCGAAGCCCCGACGACCCTCGCCTCGGCGGGCGGTTCCACCACCTGGTCCTGATGAAAGGCGATGATGCTTTGCCGACCGAAGCGCTCGCTGTCATACGTCTCAGGCCCGACGGACCAGCCACCGGAAAACTTCTCCACACGGCCGCCAAGCGCCTGCGCCAAAATCTGATGCCCGAAGCAAATGCCGACAATCGGCACGCCGTCACCATAGGCGCGCCGCAGGAACGCCTCGAGTGGCGGGATCCACGCGTGGTCTTCATAAACACCGAATCTGGAACCGGTGATCAGCCAGCCATCTGCCTCGTCAGGCGTTTTCGGTAAAATATCATCCAGGACCGGATAGGTCACAAATTCAAAGCCGCGACCGCCCAGATAACGCTTGAACAACATGTCGTAGTCGCCACGCTCCTCAAGCAGTTGCTCGGGCGAACGGCCGGTTTGTAAAATTCCTATCTTCACGACAATCCCTCAAAATGCCTGCCGGCCTAAAGCCGATCGCGCAGCGCATACCACAACATGGCCAAAGCAAGCAGCGGTGACCGGAAGGCGGTGCCGCCTGGAAACCGCGGTGTCGGTACGCTGGCCATGATATCGAACCTCTCGGCCTGTCCGGCAATCGCCTCAGCGGCAATCTGACCCGACAATGTCGCCAGCGCCACCCCCTGCCCGGAAAAGCCTGAAAAGCTCAAAACATTGCCGGAAAGGCGCGCGTAATGCGGCAACCGGTTCATGGTGATGCCCAGCGTCCCGCCCCACGCATAGTCGATCCGTACGGACCGAAGCTGCGGGAAAATCTCGAGCATCGGCCTTCGCACCGCGCCGGCAATATCGCTCGGGAAGCGGTAGCGATAGCTTTCGGTGCCGCCGAACAAGAGGCGGTGATCGTTGGAAAAGCGGAAATAATTGACGACGAATTTGCTGTCCGCGACCGCATAATTGTTACGAACCAGCTGTTCCTGCCGTTCCGGCCCGAGCGGTTCTGTGGCCACGATGTAATTGTTGATCGGCATCACCCGCGCGGCAACGTCCTTTTGCAGCCCACCGACATATCCGTTACAGCCAAGAACCACGAACCGCGCGGCTATGTTCGCCTCGCCCGTTCTGACGATTGCCTTGGGGCCATCGACGATGTCCAGAGCCCGGGACTGTTCGTAAATCCGTACACCGGCGGCAAGCGCCATACGCGCCAGACCGAGAACCAGCTCCAGCGGATCGATGTGGCCGGACCCAGTATCGAGCACTCCGCCATGATAGGCGGCTGAGTTGACCGTATCGCGCATTGCATCGCGGTCCAGGAACCGGATTGCATCGTCGCCATATTCGTCATTGAGCTTGCGGACATAATCCCGGCTTTCGGCGACAAACCGCCGGCGATGATCAGCATGAACCACGCCCTCGCGGAACTCGGTGCGCACCTCATCGCTGGCGGCCAGCGTCCCCACCAGATCGACCGCCTCGTTGCCGATGGTCCACATGGCACGGGCGTGTTCAAGGCCCACCAGCACTTCAAGCTCATCCTGATCCACACGCTGGCCGCGGCTGACCTGGCCGCCATTGCGGCCCGATGCGCCAAAGCCGATCCGCTGGGCATCAAGAAGGATCACATCATAGCCGCGCCGTGCCAGATGCAGCGCCGCGGACACGCCCATATAGCCTGCGCCGACAACACAGACATCGCATTCGAGATCACCCCGCGCGCGCGGTTGCTGCGCCAGCAGGTCGGCCGACGCCGCATAATAGGAGTTCGGATAGTTTCCCGGTTCGTCGTTGACCGTCAGCAGGTCCATTGAGCACTCCAGCCCGTATTTGTGCGCCGGGTGCAGCGCCCGCGACTCAACCCCTGCACCCGCAGGTGGTTTACGGCAAATTGCCGGTGACGGTAAGAAAAAAACGGCCCGTCTTTGCGGGGTGCGCCGGGCCGCGCAATTCCATTCAGCCACACTGTCAGACGCGTGATATGCTTGCCGCCTTCGATTGCAGCGCCATTTAGTTCCGGGCGGCAATTATGTGTGTCAAAAGATCGGTGTGACCTTCGGATGGACCTGCTGGAATTTACGGATCGCGGTATCTATTGCCCCAGGGCGGACATCTTTATCGATCCCTGGAAACCGGTCGACCGGGCTTTGATTACCCACGGTCATGCCGATCATGCGCGGCCCGGCCACGGGCTCTATCTCAGCACCGCAGCCGCAGCGCCCGTGATACGTCTAAGACTGGGCGATATATCGCTGGAAACGGTTGCCTTCGGCGAGGCGCGGACCATCAACGGCGTCCGGATCTCATTTCACCCGGCCGGTCATATTCCGGGCTCGGCGCAGATCAGGCTGGAATACCGCGGCGAGGTTTGGGTGGTTTCGGGCGACTACAAGGTTCAGCCCGATAACCTGTCGGAAGCCTTCGAGCCTGTTGCCTGCAACGCCTTTATCAGCGAATGCACCTTCGGACTTCCGGTGTTCAAGTGGCAGCCGCAATCGCAGGTCATGTCCGACATCAACAACTGGTGGCGCGACAATGCCGAAGCCGGGCGAACGAGCATCATGGGCGCCTATTCACTGGGCAAGGCACAACGGGTGCTGGCCGGCATCGATGAGAGCATCGGGCCGGTCTTTACCCACGGCGCGGTTGAAAACACCAATGAAGTCCTCAGAAAACAGGGTATCGCCCTGCCGCAGACGCAGCAGGTCACTGACGATCAAACCAAGGAAGACTTTGCAGGCTCTCTGGTAATTGCACCGCCCGGCGCGCTCGGGTCCAACTGGATGCGCCGGTTTCCCAAGGCCTCGACAGCCTTTGCCTCCGGCTGGATGGCCATGCGCGGCGTGCGCCGCAGGCGGGCGGTCGACCGTGGCTTTGTGCTTTCGGATCATTGCGACTGGACGGAGCTTAACGACGCGATTGCCGCAACCGGCGCGGAACGCATCTATGTCACGCACGGCTATACGGACATTTTCCGTCGCTGGCTGGAGGAACGCGGCTATGACGCCCGCATCGTTGAAACCGAATATCGCGGCGATGATCTGGAAGAAGCGTCCAGCGGAGCGGAGGGATCCGGATGAGGGATTTCGCCGATCTTTTTACCGCGCTCGACCGAACGACAAAAACCACCGCGAAAGTGGCGGCGCTGGCGGCGTTTTTCGGCTCCGCGCAACCAAGCGACAAACTGTGGACTATTGCGCTTTTGTCCCATCGCAGGCCACGGCGCACGGTCAACACGACGATGTTGCGCGAATGGGCAGCAGAGGCCGCCGGCATTCCTCTTTGGCTGTTTGAAGAAGCCTACCCGGTGGTGGGCGATCTTGCCGAAACGATCGCCCTTGTCTTGCCCGAGCACGGCGATGCGGACGATGTTTCCTTAAGCGAATGGATCAACCTGATTGTCGAGCTTCGCGACGTTGAGGAGGAAGACAGGAAAACGGCGGTGATGGATGCGTGGAAACGGCTGGACCGCATCGAGTGTTTCCTCTTCAACAAGCTGATCACCGGCGGGTTTCGTGTCGGGGTCTCCCAGAAGCTGATGTCACGGGCGCTCTCGAAGGCCACGGGCATTGAGGAAGCGGTGATTGCACACCGGCTGATGGGCGACTGGTCGCCGCAGACCACGACCTTCGACGAGCTCATCTTGTCAGGCGACAACAGCGACAGCCATTCGCGGCCCTACCCGTTCTGCCTTGCCTATGCGCTGGATGACGGGGTTGAAGGTCTCGGTGACACGGCTGATTGGATGGCCGAGCGAAAGTGGGACGGCATTCGCGGTCAGATTATCGTGCGCAATGGCGAAGTGTTTGTCTGGTCGCGCGGCGAAGAGCTCGTGACGGACCGGTTCCCGGAGTTTCATGACCTGGCAAGCTGTCTGCCGGACGGTACGGTAATCGATGGCGAAATCCTGCCGTGGCGTGATGGAAGGCCGCTTGATTTCCAGTCCCTGCAAACCCGCATCGGGCGCAAGACGGTGGGCAAGAAGCTGCTCAAGGACGCCCCCGTCATCCTCATGGCCTATGATCTGATGGAAGATGTTGGCGTCGATATCCGCGCGGTCGATTTCGAAAAACGCAGGGCTCGTCTTGAGGAACTGATCGGAGATGCGGCAACCCCGGCGCTGCAGCTTTCGCCGTTACTGATTTTTGACGACTGGCAGACGCTTGTCAGCGAACGGGAAGATTCGCGCACCCATGCCAGCGAAGGCCTGATGCTGAAACGCCGAGGCAGCGTCTACCACGCCGGACGAAAGAAAGGTGACTGGTTCAAATGGAAGATCGATCCGATGACGGTGGATGCGGTGATGATCTATGCCCAGCGCGGGCATGGCCGGCGGGCCAATCTCTACACGGACTTTACATTCGCGGTTTGGAAGGACGGCGAACTCGTGCCATTCACCAAGGCCTATTCCGGCCTGACCGACGCGGAATTCAACGAAATAACCAATTGGGTCCGACGCAACACGCTCGAACGGTTCGGGCCGGTCCGGCGGGTGAATCCCGTGCATGTGTTCGAGATCGCCTTTGAGGGCATCCAAAAGAGCAAGCGGCACAAATCCGGCATCGCCCTTCGATTTCCGAGAATGCGCCGCTGGCGCAAGGACAAACCGGCAGACGAGGCCGGCACGATCGAGGAACTCAACGAATTGCTGATCGCAACAACGCGCGGTTAAAGCCCCATCACCAGATCTGCGCAGCGGTCGCCGAGCATCATGGCCGGCGCATTGGTGTTGCCCGCATTGATATTGGGCACTGCCGACATATCACAGACCCGCAGCCCATCGACCCCGCGCACCCGCATACGCGCATCCAGCACCGCCATGGGATCGCCATCGGCCCCCATGCGCGCTGAACCGGCGGGATGATAGTTGGTTTTCACAAACCGTTTGCAATGCGCCTTCAGCGCTTTGTCCGACTGGTCGTCGGGCGACGGGATAGCGACCCGCTCGATATGGTCCGCCAGCGGATGGGCCGCAAAGGCGCGCAGGAAAAACCGTTGCCCGGCAATCATCTCCTTCATGTCGTCCGAATGCTTCAACAAACCGGGAGAAACGAGCGGCATATCGGACGGATCGGCCGATGCAAGACGGACTTCGCCGCGCGAACGCGGTTTGACGACGACTGTCGTCACCGTCAGACCGTGACCGTCCTCAACCAGATCGAGCGTATCGCGATCCAGATAGACGATCGGCACACAAAAGGCCTGGATGGTCGGCGGCGCATCGGGATCTGACGGATTGACGAATGCGCCTGCCTCAACCCCTGCAGATGTCACAGGGCCGGAACCGAACAGCTTGAACTGAATGCCGTTTTTCAGCATCCGCCAGCCCTCGCCCTGCTTGTAATAGCCGAACGGGCCATTGGCGAGCGCAGTGATCGGAACCTCCGGATGATCGATCAGGTTCTGTCCGACACCGGCAAGATCGGCGTGACAGGATATGCCATGCTGCGCCAGTTGGTCGGCCGGGCCAATGCCCGACAGCATCAGGACTTTCGGCGTGACGAGCGCACCGCTTGCGACAATGACCTCGCCGTCGCAATGCACGGTCCGCACATTGCCGCTCTTGTCCTTGTAGGTAACGCCGACCGCCCGCCCGCTTTCGACAACGACCTTCTGCACCTCGCAGCGCAAGCGCACGGTCAGGTTCGGATTGTTCTCCTGCGGCGTCACATAGGCGTAGGCCGCCGAACTGCGCTTTCCATGCCGGTTCATGAACTGGTAGAAGCCGACGCCACGCTGGCTGGCGCCGTTAAAGTCAACATTGAACGGCTCGCCGAGCGCCTGCACCGCCTGCACGAACCAGCGCGAGAACTCATCGATATGGCCGGGATCCGATACCAGCATCGGGCCTTTTGTGCCGTGATATGCGCCATTCAGGCGGTTGTTGCTTTCCATGCGGACGAAATGCGGCAACACGTCGTCCCAACCCCATCCGACGCGGTCATTATTGCCACGCAGAACTTCGTCCCATTCATCGTAGTCGGAAGGCCGGCCGCGCATATAGACCTGCGCATTGACGGAAGATCCGCCGCCCAGAACATTGCCCTGCGGTATATCGTGAACACGCCCGTCCAGGTGCTCCTGAGGCACGGTGCGATGATAGCGCATATATTTGGAACCGTTGATCATCTTGAAGATGCCGGGTGGCATATCAAGCAGTGGGTGGCGGTTCGAATGACCGGCCTCAAGCAACAGCACCTTCGCCTTGCCTTCACTTGCCAACCGCGCAGCAGCCACGCAACCGGCGGAGCCGCCGCCGACGACGATATGATCGAAGCTCTCGGTCATAGCTCCCCGGCGTCAAAGGTCACGCGAACATATTCCCAGGCCGCCTTCAGATGATTGACCAGGGCTTCCTCGGCGGCATCCGGATCCCGCTCGACGATCGCCATGAAAATCGCCTCATGACTTTTGTAGTTGACAGTATTGCGCTCCGGCGAGCGCAGCATCTTTTCCCAGTGCGGCGCCAACCATGAGGTGTAGCCCTCGTGAATGGCGGGAAAAATCGGGTTTTTAGGAACCTTGTAGAGCACGCCGTGAAAGGCGGTGTCGGTCGCGTAGAACGCCGCTGAATCGCCGATCGAACGTTCGTTGTCCGCCAGCGCCTGTCTCAGTTGCTGGATGTCGTCCTTTTGAGCCGACAAGGCGGCCTCGCGCACCAATGCACGCTCGATGAAGACACGGCTGTCATAAAGGTTCTTCACGCCGCCATGTTCGCTCAGCAGATGCCGCACGACACCCCCAACGGCTGTAAGTGCGGTTTCGTAGTCGGGCTTGCGGACGATGGGACGATAGCGCGGCTTGCTTTCTATCAGACCGCGGCTGGAGAGCGTGGCGATGGCTTCGCGGATAACGGTACGGCTCGCATTGAACTGTTCCATGAGATTGCGTTCGGCCGGCAGTGGCGCATCGTTCTCAAGCACGCCGGACACAATCTGCTCCTCCAGCTTTTCGATCACGGCGTCGGCCGCCCGACGGGAATGAACCGTCACATTGCCCTCATCATCATAGTTGTTCGTGCTCACTTCAGATCAATCCTTCCAATCGTGCAGCCCCACACGCAGTGACTGATATTGGCACGTCTATATCGCAATTTTGGTATGATTAAAAGCGTAAACATCTGTGACAAACGCTCCTGTTTCCACACTTTTATAAATATTATTTGACATTTGGACTGATTAAGATTTTACTTCAGTAAAGTTTGGTCGTACCAAATAGTGAGAATTAAAAATGCTCGACCTGCCATCCGGCAAAAATGGTGTCAGCACCTATGCAATGCTCATCAACGGGGCATGGGCGGACATCGGCGGCCGTGCATCGATCGAGGTCGAGAATCCGGCCGATCAATCCGTCATCGCAACGATCCCGGAAGGCACGCCGGATGATGCGCATCGCGCACTGGAGGCCGCCGCCACAGCCCAACCGCCATGGGAGGCAATGCCGGCAATCGAGCGCGGACGGCTCGTCTCACGCCTGGCTGATGCCGTGTCATCCAACCGGGAACGGCTCGCGCGCATCGTCGTTGCCGAACAGGGCAAGCCGCTCAATCAGGCCGAGGGCGAAATCGGTGCAGCCGAGACATTTTTGCGCTACGCGGCTGAAAACGCCCGACGTATCGAAGGCGACATCCTTCCATCCGACAACAAAGATGAAGAGATCTGGATCAAACGCAGACCCTATGGGGTCGTCGCCGGCCTGACCGCCTGGAACTATCCGGCGGCGCTTGCTGCCCGCAAGCTTGGGCCCGCATTGGTTGCCGGCAACACATTTGTACTCCTGTCTCACGAATTCACACCCCTTTCGGGACTGGAACTTGCCCGCCTCGCGCAGCAAGCCGGAATACCCGATGGCGTGTTTAACGTGGTCACCGGACGTGGCCCTGTTGTCGGACGCACGCTGGTGGAAAGCCCGTTGACCGATCTCGTCACCATGACAGGCAGCACCCGGGCGGGCCGCGAGATCTACCAAAGCGGTGCCGAGCGACTGAAAGTTCTCAGGCTCGAGCTTGGCGGCAAAGCCCCCTTTATCGTCATGGAAGATGCCGATATCGATGCCGCGGTTTCAGCGGCGGCGCAGGCCCGATACACCAATTGCGGCCAGATCTGCACCTGCAGCGAACGCATCTATCTGCACCAGGACATCGCGGACGAGTTCACGGAAAAATTCATCACCGTGTCAAAGGAGCTCTCGATCGGCGATCCGCTCGGAAATCCCGATATCGGGGCAAAGATCAGCGGCAGCGAGGTCGAAAAAGTCAAGGCCCTCGTCGATGAGGGTGTCAAATCGGGCGCACAAATCCTGCTTGAGGGCGGCCCACTGACCGAAGGCGACTATAGCCGCGGCTACTGGTATGCGCCGACTGTTCTGACGGTCAATGAGAACAGTTCGCCCCTCATGCAGAAGGAAATCTTCGGGCCGGTTGTTCCGATCATGCGAGTCACCAGTTTCGAGCAGGCGATCGAGCGTGCCAATGACACGGATTTCGGCCTGTCCGCCTATGTTTTCACTAAAAATATCAAACGGTTGATGGAAGTATCCCGTAAGCTGAATTTCGGCGAGATCTATTTCAACCGCAGCAATGGCGAACAGGTTCAGGGATTCCATACCGGCTGGGGACAGTCGGGATTGGGAGGCGAAGACGGCAAGTACGGCTTCGATGGGTATCTGCGCAAGCAGACCACATACGTCAGTTGGGCCTGATCGGGCCCGCAGGAAAAGCGGCGGGGAGGCACCGCGCCGTCAACCATGGAGGAAATCATGAACAGAAGAACTTTGCTTGGGACAGTGGCTGCTGCAGCGATCGGTCTTGCCGGCTTTGCAACAGCCGGGATCGCCGACGACCTGCCTGCGCTGGAAAAGAAAGACCGCTACAAGGTCGGCTTTGCCCAGATGGAAAGCAACAACCCATGGCGCATTGCTGAGACCAAATCGTTCCACGATACGGCCGAAGCGTGCAACTGGGACCTGATCGCCACGGACGCTGCCGGTTCAGCCGCAAAGCAGGTGGCTGATGTCGATTCCATGATCGCCCAGGGAATCGACGTGCTCTTCCTGCCACCGCGCGAGGAAAAGCCGCTTATTCCAGCCGTCATGAAGGCCAAGGCCGCCGGTATTCCGACGTTCCTCGTCGACCGGTCGGTTGATCCGAATGTTGCCAAGCCAGGCGAGCATTTTGTCGCTTTTCTCGGTTCCGACTTCATCGACCAGGGACGCCGGGTGGCCGAATGGACACTTGAGAACTTCCAGGGTGACAAGGGCATCATCGTGCAGCTTGAAGGCACTACCGGCTCCTCGCCGGCGAATGACCGCAAGAAAGGCTTCGACGATGTCATGGCAAAGCATGACAACATGACGATCGTTGCCTCACAGACCGGCGATTTTGCCCGCGACCTTGGCCGTCAGGTCATGGAAACGCTGCTGCAGGCTCATCCGGACGTCAATATTGTGTACGCGCACAATGACGAGATGGCGATCGGCGCGATCCAGGCTCTGGAGCTTGCCGGCCGCAAGCCCGGCGAGGATATTCTTGTTGTTTCGATCGATGGAACGCGCGATGCACTCCAGGCGATCATTGACGGCAAGATGGGTGTCACGGTGGAATCGTCCCCGTTCTTCGGCCCGCTCGCCTGTGAAACGATGAACCGCTATGCAAACGGCGAGGAGATCGAACACTGGGTACAGGTCAAGGACCGTATCTTTACTGCGAGCAACGCCGCGGATCATATAGACGAAGCCTACTGATCCTCCCTGCAGGAGAGGCCTGCTTACCCTTTGTGCGGCCTCTCCTGTCATCCATCGGAGCGTCTCATGCAGTCCCTTTTGTCAATGAATGGCATGGATAAGGCTTTTTCGGGCGTGCCAGCCCTGCGGCAGGCATGCCTGGAAATCGCGCCTGGAGAAGTTCATGCGCTGATCGGTCAGAACGGTGCCGGCAAATCGACGATGATCAAGATCTTGACCGGTGTCTACAGCAAGGACAGCGGAGACATATGCTTCGACGGCCAAGATGCGGATATTGCCAGCCCGGGCCAGGCCCAGAAATCCGGTATCGCCACCATTTATCAGGAACTCAATCTCGTGCCGTTGCGCAGCGTCACAGAAAATGTCGTGATGGGATATGAGCCCAAGCGGCTGGGCATGTTCGTCAACTGGCCGGAGGCGCATCGGCGCACTCGCGAAATCCTGTCACGTTTCGGCATCGATATCGACGTAAAGGCGCCTCTCGGTACCTATTCAACGGCGATTCAGCAACTGGTCGCCATCGCACGGGCCGTATCGCTCAATGCCAAGCTCGTCATCATGGACGAGCCGACCTCCTCCCTCGACGACCGTGAGGTCGAGGTGCTTTTCGGAGTTGTTCAGGAGTTGAAAAGCTCCGGCGTCTCCGTGCTTTACGTCTCACACTTTCTCGACGAGCTGTTCAAGATCTGCGACCGGGTGACAACGATGCGCGACGGCCAGACCGTCTCCGTCAGAACGATAACCGAGACCAGCAAGCTGGAACTCATCGCTGATATGCTGGGACGCAATGTCGAGGATATCGAGGCCGCTGGCATGACCGACCTCGGCGGCGGCGAAAAGCAACTGGGCAACGTGCTGTTGGAAACCAGTGCCATTGCAACGGACCAACGGCTCTTCGAATTCAACCTGTCCGTCCGCAGGGGCGAGATCGTCGGTCTCGGCGGCCTGCTTGGATCGGGACGTACGGAAGCCGCACGCGCCCTTTTCGGTGTTGATGCGGTCACACAAGGCGATATCCGGCTGAAAGGCAAATCCTGGACGCCCACCAGCCCGGCAGGCGCCATCGCCGACCGCATCGGTATGCTAACCGAAGACCGCAAGGCCGAAGGCATCGTTCCCGATATGTCGGTCCGCGAGAACATGACCCTTGCCCTGCTGCCAAAGCTGAGCCGCAGCGGGCGCATCAACACGACCCGGGAACGCGAGATCGTCGACGAATATATTGCGGCGCTCGGTATCAAGACGTCCGACATGGACCAGCCGATCCGGGAACTCTCGGGTGGTAACCAGCAAAAAGTGCTGCTCGCCCGCTGGCTGGCGACCGAACCTGAACTGCTCATCCTGGACGAGCCGACGAGAGGCGTCGATGTCGGCGCGAAGCTCGAGATTCAGGCCATCATCCGGCAATATGTCGATCGCGGCTTTGGCGTGGTTCTGATCAGTTCTGAATTTGAGGAACTGGTGGAAGGCGCCGACAGGATTGTCGTGCTTCAGGACGGCTACTCCGTCGCGACACTTGAAAATCCGGGCATCACCGAAGATGCGCTCGTCAAGGCGATCGCTCATCACCATAATGAGGAGCACGCCTGATGTCCGATGGCTCCCTTTCCGGCGGCAAGGCCGTTTCACGCACAACACCCGCCCTGTCGCTGAGCACATTGCGTACCCATGGCGGACTTATCGCGCTGCTTTTGATCCTGGTGTTTAACGCGCTGTTCACACCGAACTTCCTGCAGGTTCAAACCCTCTTCGTGAATATCAGCCAGGTGGCGACCATTGCGATTGTCGCCATCGGCATGACACTGGTGATCGCAACGGCAGGCATCGACCTCTCCGTCGGGGCGGTCATGGCGCTGGCCGGCGCGCTTGCCCCGCTGATCTTCCAGTCTGAATTCGGCACAGTTTATCCGGCACTCGGTATTGCGGCGGCCTTCATCCTGCCCTTGATCGCGGCCGGCCTTTGCGGCCTCTTCAACGGAGTGATGATCAGCTATCTGAACGTCCAGCCGATCATTGCAACCCTGATCCTGTTCATCTCCGGTCGCGGCATTGCCCAGGTTCTGACCAACGGAAACCTTCAGACCTTCAGCAATCCCTATTTCAGCTATCTGGGCACCGGAAAAATCCTGGGCCTGCCCTTTCAGGGCTGGCTGGCGCTTGCCCTTGCGGTCGCCGTCTACTGGCTGGTTTCGCGTACCATTTTCGGGCGCTACCTGCTGGCGGTCGGCGGCAATGAAAAGGCTGCCCGCCTGTCCGGTGCACCGGTGCGCATGGTCAAGATAGGCGCGTATGTCCTGTGCGCATTTCTCTCCGGCATAGCGGGCCTTATCGTCGTTGCCATCAACTCGGCGTCCGATGCGGCACGCAACGGCAATCTGATGGAACTCGACGCAATTGCGGCTGCCGTCGTCGGCGGCGCGCTTCTTCAGGGCGGGCGCGCTCCGATATTCGGAGCAATTCTTGGAGCCATCATCATTCAGCTCGTCAAATACACGCTGCTTGCAAACGGCGTCGAAGACGAAGTCGCGCTCATCGCCAAGGCGGCCATCATCGTTCTGGCGGTTTATATCCAACAGGCGAGAAAGGAATAGTCATGCCGGGTTCAGAAGCCTTTGACCTTCGACGTTTCCTTCAAAGCGACGGACGCAATGCCGGCGTGTGGATTGCCCTGGTCGCGCTGATCCTGTTCGGCCTTGCCCGTTACGAGAATTTCGGCGGCGCTTACAACATCGTCTCGTTCCTCAACTACAATTCGATGTTCATCGTGATTTCGATCGGCATGTGTTTTGTCATCATGACCGGCGGCATTGATCTCTCCGTCGGCTCGGTCGCGGCCTTCACCTCTGTTGTCGCGGCCTATTTGAGCCCCTACGGCATAGAGGTCGCGCTGCCGGGCGGGGTGCTGGCGGGTGCGGCCTTCGGCGCCATCAACGCCTTTTGCATCATCGCCATGCGCATCCCACCCTTTATCGCAACGCTGGCGACTATGCTCGCGGCCAAGGGCGGCGCCCTCGTTATCAGCGGGGCGCAGACCATTTCCGTTGACTGGGGCAGCAACTTCACCAAGCTCGGCATGGAAAAGGCCTTCAACGTCGTTCCCTGGACGATTGTCATCGTCGCGCTGGTGGCAATTGTTCTATGGGCTGTCCTGGAACACACCTCTCTTGGCCGCACGGTGCTTGCCATCGGCGGCAGCGAGGATGCCTCCAACCTCATGGGTCTCAAGGTCAACCGCGCCAAGGTCTTCGTCTATCTCATCAGCGGCGGATGCGCAGGGCTCGCAGGTGTCTTTCTCGCGTCTGGCTATGGCGCCGGCCAACCGCTTGAGGGTATCGGATGGGAACTGTCGGCGATCGCCGCAGTGGTTGTCGGCGGTACGCTTTTGACCGGCGGCCTCGGCTCGGTGACCGCAACCGTTGCAGGGGCCCTGCTCCTGGGCCTGGTGTTCAACATTCTCAATTTCGAGAACGGGCGCGGCACGATCAGCCTGAGCGCCTATTGGCAGATGGTCATTCGCGGCGGCTTCCTGTTTGTCGTCATCCTGCTTCAGACACGCATGACCGCGTCCAGACAGAAGGCGGGATAAGGCATGGCCAAGATCCAACACATCGAGGCGCGGTATTTTTCGCTGCCGCTCAGCGAAGTGCTGACCGATGCCATGCATGGCCAACACTCCGAGTTTGAGCTGATCACCGCAACGGTTCACCTCGACAACGGTACGGAAGGCACCGGATATACCTATACGGGCGGGCGTGGCGGGCGCGCGATCCTCGCGCTGATCGAAAATGATCTCGCCCCCTTCCTCATCGGCAAGGACGCGGCTGATGTGGAGGAGCTCTATGATGCCATGCAGCTCTACGTGCATTATGTGGCGCGCGGCGGCATTGCATCCTTCGCGATATCGGCTCTTGATATCGCGCTGTGGGACCTGCGCGGCAAAATCCGCAATGAACCGCTTTGGACCATGGCGGGCGGTACGGCCAACCGGTGCCGGGCGTATCGCGGCGGCATCGATCTGAATTTCCCCTTACCGAAGCTCCTCGACAGTATCCGTGGCCATCTGGATAACGGTTTCGACGCCATCAAGATCAAGGTGGGCCGCCCGGAGCTTGGCGAAGATGTTGAACGCCTTGCCGCCGTGCGCGATCTCATCGGCCCGAAGGTGGCTTTCATGGCCGATGCGAATTACGCCCTGAGCGTCGAACAGGCCATTGCCGCCTGCGCAGCCTTCAAGCCGTTTGATTTGCTTTGGTTTGAGGAGCCGATTCTTCCGGATGACTATACGGGTTACGGCCGGATCGCCGAGGCCACCGGCATGCCGCTCGCCATGGGCGAAAACCTGCACACCATCCACGAGTTCGAGCTTGCCGTTGCCTATTCGAAGCTCTCATTTCTTCAGCCGGATGCCTCAAATTGCGGCGGCATCACCGGCTGGCTGCGTGTCGCTGACCTGGCGCGCAAGGCGGGCCTGCCGGTGTGCAGCCACGGCATGCAGGAACTCCATGTCGGCCTTGTTTCGGCGCAGCCGAATGCCGGTTGGCTGGAAGTGCATTCATTTCCGATCGACACCTATACGACCCGGCCGCTCATCGTTGAAAACCATCTTGCAGTCGCATCCGATCTGCCGGGCACCGGCGTCGTTTTCGACTGGCAGAAACTCCAGGCCGCCCACGATCTGGCCGCTTAGTCAAGGACAGTCCCATGCAAACCACAGCCGCCTTTTATACGGGCGACCGCACATTTTCGATCGAGCAGGTGGATAGCCCGCAGCCCGGCCCGGGTGAGGTCCAAATCGATGTCGCCTATTGCGGCATTTGCGGAACAGACCTTCACGTTTATCAGGGCCATATGGATGCGCGGGTCGGCTCACACCGTGTCATCGGGCATGAGATGTCCGGAACGGTGGCTGAGATTGGCGTGGGGGTTGCGGGCTTCGCACCCGGCGACCCGGTCGTCGTGCGTCCGCTCGACCATTGCGGAACCTGCCCGGCCTGCAAACGCGGCCACCAGCATATCTGTCAAAACCTGAAATTTCTCGGCCTGGATACGGACGGAGCCTTTCAGCAGAAATGGACCGTGCCGGTTCATACCCTTCACCACCTTCCTGAAGGCCTAAAACTCGCCCACGCGGCTCTGATCGAGCCCCTGGCTGTCGCCTGCCATGATGTGGGACGCGGCAAGGTACAAGACGGTGAGGATGTCCTGGTCATCGGTGGCGGCCCCATTGGCATGCTGATCGCAATGGTCGCCCGGCATGCCGGCGGCGTGGTGACGATTTCCGAGATCAACGAGCATCGTATCGCATTTGCACAAGGGCTCGGCTTTGCAACAATCAATCCGGCACAAGCAGATGCCGCCAAGACCGTCAAGAAGGCCACTGGCGGCAAAGGTGCGGATGTGGTTTTCGAGGTCTCCGGCAGCCAGCCGGGCGTTGAGCTGATGACTGACGCGGCTGCCACGCGGGCGCGTATCGTCATGGTCGCGATCCATGCCACCGCGCCGAAGGTCGATCTTTTCCAGTTTTTCTGGCGGGAGATTGAAATGCTGGGTGCACGTGTCTACCAACCAGCGGACTATGAAGAGGCCATGAAGCTGCTTTCCGGCGGCGCGATTGATGCCGATGCGATGATCACCGACGTCAAGGGGCTTGATCAGGTAGGGGATGCCTTTGCCGAACTGGCGGGCAATCCGCGCGCTATGAAAACGCTGATCAACTGCAACGGGGAGGCTTGAGCGTGGGCGTGCTGAACAGCTTTGATCTGAAGGGGAAAACGGCTCTCGTGACCGGCTGCAAACGCGGCATCGGGCAAGGCATGGCCGAAGCACTGGCGCAGGCCGGGGCGGACATTATCGGTGTCAGCGCCAGCCTGGAGCCTTCAGGCAGCGCGGTTGAACAGTCGGTAATGTCAGGCGGCAGGAGGTTCAGCGCCTATCGATGCGATTTTTCCGATCGTGCTCAGGTCAGTGAGTTCGCGGCAACGGTCCTGCGCGATCACCCGCAGATCGATATTCTTGTCAACAATGCAGGCACTATCAAACGCTGCCCTGCAGCCGAACATGGCGATGCGCTGTGGGACGAGGTCATCGAGGTCAATCTCTCGGCTCAATTCGTCCTGACACGTGAAGTCGGCCGCTCCATGGTCGCGCACGGCTCGGGCAAAATCATTTTTACGGCTTCCCTCCTCACCTTTCAGGGCGGCATCACCGTTCCGGGCTACGCAGCCTCCAAAGGCGGCATCGGCCAACTGACCATGGCTTTTGCCAATGAATGGGCCTCAAAGGGCGTCAACGTCAACGCCATCGCGCCCGGTTATATCGATACCGACAACACAGAAGCGCTCAGAAACGATCCGGACCGGTCGCGTGCCATTCTCGAACGCATTCCGGCCGGCCGCTGGGGCAGGCCTGAAGATTTCGCCGGCCCCATTGTTTTCCTGGCATCGCAGGCATCGGACTACATGCATGGCTCGATCGTTACGGTCGACGGAGGCTGGATGGGACGGTAGCGGCGACCGGAGTGTTCTGGGCCGGTTTACCGATTTAACATCGGAGGAAGCACGACACGCAGAGATTCGCAGTTCGACGGCAGGGGAATTGCACCCTTGCTGTGGACGGACATGACGACCTGACAGGCATTGCGGATATCGTCGGCCAGATCATGGTAGATGACCGCGTCAATGCGGCCTTGCGCGAGCAACAGGCGGTTGTCCGGATCCAGGTCATGGGCGATGAACAGCGGCAGCTTGATACCGGCTCTGCTCATTGCATCAAGCAGCGCCGGATTTCCGCCGCCGATGGAATAAAGCGCTGATGGCTTAAGGCCCTGAGCTGCAGCGCGGGCAACCCGTTCCGAAAATTCTGGCCCCTCCTGGCCTTCGACAAAGGTTTCGATGCGCGAAGCCGGGCAATCGCGTTCCATCGCCTTGCGAAAGCTCCTTTCCCGGTCGCCCTCGCTTTGGAAACCATCATTGCGGACCGTCACCAATACGCGCGGCGGCTTTTCGCCTGCGGACCATTTGCGGACCATCCAGGCGGCTGTTTCTCCGGCATAGAAATTGTCGAGCCCGACATAGGCGGATCGCGATGTTCCGGGCATGTCGGTCGCCAGCGTCACGACCGGCATGTCTTGTGCGACGAGCCTGTTTACCGCCTTGCGGATAGCACCGGTATCGGGCGCCATGACAATAACGCCATCGCTGCCGAGCTTTAGCGCCCGGTCAAGGGATGCGACGACATCAACTTCTGAAAATCGTGTCCGGATGTCGCGGCGAATGCGGAATATCGCCGATTGGAACAACGGCAACTCCCGGTTCACGGCTGCATCGAGCGCATCGAGAAAAGCCTGCGGCGCCTCAACCAGAAGATCGAGCATCAGTTTTCGCCCACGCATCGACAGCTGGGTTTCCTGCGCTTCCAGTTCGGAAATGGCATTCCGGACCCGGTTGGCGGTTTGTGGCCGCACTCCGGGACGCCCGTGAATCACCCGGTCGACCGTGGCGATGCCAACGCCGGCCTGGTGGGCAATCTCCTTTAGTGGAAAACGATGTTTCATGATCCTTGATGGTTTTTTGATGGACTGAAACGACGAAATTGATGGTTTGTGTGCCTATTATAGCCGCCAGGGATATCTATTTCGGGAGGAATATCATGCTTGATCAAAAGCACACCCACGCATCTGTCTGGCTTGATGACCGCGACTGCGACATTGAAGCCTTCAAACGCCACATCGACCAGGAAACCAGCAAAGCCGACTATCCACTGGCCGAGGAGATTGCCGGCAATATTCCTGTTTACGATGGGGATGCCATGCGCAAAGCTATGGCCGATGAGGACGACGCACGCGCGGTCATGGCCGAATGGAACCGCTCGTTTCAGTCGGGACCGGGTATTGTCGCCATCCGCAAGGCCTATGCCGATATCGCGCTGGTCGACGCCGTCACCGAGGAGTTGAGTGCGATCATTGCCGAGGAAGAGGCGGGCAATTCCGGCAAGGGCGATCATTTTGCCGCCGCCGGAGCCAACAGCCGGGTCTGGAACGGACATGAGAAACTGTGCGTTCGCGCGCCGGAACTCTTTGCCCGCTACAACGCCAACGAGCTGATCCGGCGGGTGGCCGAATCCTGGCTCGGTAGCGGCTACCAGATCACCACGCAGGTCAATGTGGTCCGGCCGGGCGGCAAGGCGCAAACGGCGCACCGGGATTACCATATGGGCTTCCAGGACTTTGAGACACTCAAGGGCTTTCCGGCTTCGCAACACGCGCTGTCCGCGGCACTGACGCTTCAGGGCGCCGTTGCTCACAGCGACATGTCGATCGAAACCGGGCCAACCAAACTGCTGCCCTATTCGCAGAGCTATCTGCCGGGTTATCTGGCCGTTTTGCAGGACGATTTCCGTGATGTCTTTGAAGAGCGCTTCGTTCAGCTGCCGCTCGCAAAGGGTGACGCCGCTTTCTTCAACCCTGCGACCTTCCATGCGGCCGGTGAGAACGTGACGAACGATGCCCACCGTTTCGCCAATCTGATGCAGATCGGTTCGACCTATGGCCGCTCGATCGAAATCGTGGACCGTTCCCGGATCACGCGGAGCGTCTATCCTCATCTCAAACGCCTCCTGACCGATGGTGTGCTGACGGCGCGCGAAGCCGACAATGTCGTCGCCGCGACGGCGGAAGGGTACCCGTTTCCGGCCAATCTCGACATCGACTCGCCGCTGTCGGGCATGGCACCTCCCAGCCAGCAGGACGTTATGCGTCAGGCCCTGGCCGAGGACTGGACCTTCGAGCAAATGGACGCGGCGATTTCCGAACAGGACGGCCGAAAACGGTCGCACTAAACTGATCCGGGCGGCGTAGAGGCGCCGCCCCTGCCCGGCAAAATGACTGAGATCAGGCGTCTTCGGCGGAAACAATACCGGGCGCATAGGTGCCATCCGGGCGTTTTCCGAGGATCACCATCTGCAAAACCTGATCCTTGTCCGTTTCCGTTGTGGAACCGGTCCAGACATGGCGCCCGTTTTTCATAACCGAAATCCGGTCCGACAGATCGAAGACGTCATGCAGGTCGTGGCTGATCATCACAATGGCAATGCCTTCGCGTTTCAACGCCTTGATCAGCTCAGCGACCATCTGGGTCTCGTGGGGTCCGAGCGCTGCCGTCGGCTCGTCCATGATGATGATGCGGGCGTTGAACTGCAGTGCCCGGGCGATCGCCACGGACTGGCGCTGACCGCCGGACAGATTGCTGACCGGATCGTGGAATTTACGGAACTGCGGGTTCAGCCGCTTCATCACCTTGATGGCGGCATGCTCCATCGCCGGTTCGTCCAGCGCGCCCCAGCCCGTCTTGATCTCGCGGCCAAAAAATATGTTGGCGGCGGTGTCCAGATTGTCGGCCAGCGCGAGCGTCTGGTAGATGGTTTCGATGCCAAGCTCCTTGGCGACAACCGGCGTGTCGATCCTGACCTCTTTGCCGTCGACACGGATCTCACCTGAATCCACGGTGTACGCGCCGGAGAGCATCTTTATGAAAGTCGATTTTCCCGCGCCATTATGGCCAAGCAGGCCGACCACCTCGCCGGGATAAAGATCAAGGCTCATATCCTCGACGGCATGGATGCCGCCGAAGCGCTTATAGATATTCTTCATTTCCACTACGGGTGTGGTGGCTTTGGTTGTCATCGCCCGCCCTCCTACGTTCGACGCCGTTGATAAATCACGTCGAACCAGACCGCGAATATCAGGACACCTGCCATGATCATCTGCTGCGGCGCGCTTTGCACCCCAACAAGGACCATGCCGTTTTGCAGGCTCATCATCAGGACCGCACCGATGAGCGAGCCGAGAATCGTGCCGACACCGCCCGATAGCGATGTCCCGCCGATCACAGCGGCTGCAATCACCTGCAGTTCAAGCAGCTGACCAATGCTGAGCGGCGCGGCGTTCAGGCGCGCTGTGGAAATAACGGCGCCGATGGCGGTCAGTCCGCCGATCAGCGCAAAGCTGAGCATGACCACGCGCTTTGTGTTGACACCGGCCAGTTGCGCGGCTTCCGGATTGCCGCCATAGCCGTAAATGTAGCGGCCGAAGCTGGTCATATTGGCGATGTACATCATGCCACCTGATACAACGATGAGAATCAGAACCGGCACCGGAATACCCCTGCCATCATCGCTGCGGGGAAAATTGTAGGAATTCATCGTCCAGACAAAGGCGGCTATCAGTCCGCCAAGAATAGCCAAGATGATGAGTTCCACACCAAGCGGTTTGACCACGAAACCCAAGGACAATCGCCTTCGCCGTTTCCAGAAAGTCAGCGCCACAAGCAGTGCAAAACCTGCAATACCGACAAGCCAGCTATAGGTCTCGCCGATGGAACCGCCGCCGAAGAAATTGTAGGTCGTATCGAGCGGTGTGACTGTGCGGCCCTGGGTAAAGAGCCAGCCCGCGCCGCGCCAGAACATCAGTCCACCGAGGGTGACGACAAAGGCAGGTATGGCAAATCGGGCGATCAACCAGCCTTGAGCGGCACCGGCGGCGGCACCGACCGCGACCATGACGACAATGGAAATCCACCAGCTGTGGGCCCCTTCAAGCGGCAACACTTCGGTCTGCACGAAGCCACCCAATATGCCCAAAAATGCAAGCAGCGATCCGACGGAAAGGTCGATGTTCCGCGATACGATGATCAGGACCATTGCGGTCGCCAGAAGCGCCGTCACGCTGGTCTGAACCGACAGATTCCAGAGATTTCTAGGCGAAAGGAACAAGCCGCCGGAAGCAATATCGAAGAAAATCCAGATGGCGATCACCGCTCCGACCATGGCCAGGAGCCTGGTATCCATCTGCAGTGTATCGGCAACGGAGCGAATGCGTGTGCCCACTCCGGCATTTTGCGCGTCGGCGGTTTGTTCCACTATACCCCTCCCAGTTATTCGGGTCCGGGAACCGTGCGACCCGCATAAACATATTGCAACCGGTTGCATTTCGTGTCAACTTTTTCAATATGCTGCCCAAAGTTAGCTAAGAAAAGGGAGGAATAGCATGTCAAACCTGATCACTAAAGGCATCAAGGCGTTTGCCGCCGCGGCTGTTGTCGCGACCGGACTTGCAAGCGTACCGGCCAGCGCGGACGAAATCACCGTCGGCGTTAGCTGGTACAAGTTTGCCGATGAGCGCTGGAAAATCGATGAAGCGGGCATCAAGTCCGTAGTTGAAGCAGCGGGAGGTAAGTATATTTCCGCGGACGCAAACTTTTCCCCTGAAAAGTCTGTCGCGGATGTTGAAAACCTGATTACCCGCGGCGCTGATGTCCTGATCATCATGTCCGGTGTCGCCGACGCCATCGGCCCGACTGTGAAAGCCGCCCTCGATGAAGGCATTCCGGTGGTCGCCTACGATCAGCTCATCGAAGTGCCGGGAACATTCTACGTCTCGTTTGATGCACGCTCGGTCGGCAAGGAACTTGCCGCCGGCATGCTCGCGGTCGCCCCTGAGGGCAACTACGCGATCATCAAGGGTGACGATGGCGACCCGAACACGCACCAGATGTTCGGCGCCTACCAGGACGTGATGAAGCCGAAATACGATTCCGGCGCCATCAAGGTTGTCGGCGAACAGTTTGTCGATAGCTGGCGGCCCGAAACCGCCAAGGACACCATCGAGCAGATCCTGACAGCAAACAACAACGACGTGCAGGCCGTTATGGTGATGAATGACGGCATGGCCAGCGGTGTTGCTCAGGCACTTTCGGAACAGGGTCTGGAAATCCCGCTGTCCGGCCAGGATGGCGCGCCCGGCGCACTGAACCGCATCGCACGCGGTGAGCAGACCTTCACCATCTGGAAGAATGCCTTCCAACTGGGTGAAGCTGCGGCAACCGTGGCCCTGACCCTTGCAAAGGGTGAAGAGGTCGCCAACAAGATCAAGTTCAGCGGAGGCCCCCAGGGCGTCGAGCTTGATGCGATGCTGCTGCCTGTCGACCGGATCGATGCCAGCAATCTGGACAAGACCATCGACGTCGGCTGGGCCACCAAAGAGCGTGTGTGCGCCGGTGTAACCGACAACCCGCCAGCCGTCTGCCAATAGACTTTCGGCGGTAACGCTTTAAGGGCGCCGCGACCAAGGTCGCGGCGCCCTTTGTTTTTAGGTTTCCACCCGCGTTGCCTTGCCCGTCTCCAGAGACTGATAGGCGGCTTCGGCCAATCTCAGTGCTTTCAGCCCGTCTTCAAAACTGGGGCTAGCCGGAGTACCCTTTTCCACCGTATCGACAAAAGCATTGAGCTGATGGACGAAGGCTTCACGATAGCGCTCGATGAAGAAATCCAGATAGGGTGCACCTGCATCGGTGCCGCTGGCAGTAAAGCGGGCGATACCGTGCGGTGTCCGATTGGTGCTCTGCAGCATGCCGCCGGTTGCCATTGCCTCAATGCGCTGGTCGTAGCCATAGGGCGATTGGCGCGCATTGTTGATAAGAACCTGACGGCCTTCACCGGTGCGCATGACAATCATAGCGCAATCGACTTCGTCCATCTGTTTCAGGTCGGGGTCGATTAAGGCCTGAGCACAGGCCCAGACTTCCACCGGTTCGTCATCACCCAGCAGGTAGCGGGCAAGATCGAAATCATGGATGGTCATGTCCCGTATCATCCCGCCGGCGCCGCGCAGGTAATCGTCTCCCGGCGGTGCGGGATCGCGTGAGGTGATGAGGAGTTGCAGCAGCCTGCCGATATCACCGGAGGCCAGTTCGTCACGTACCGCGGTGTGGCCCGGGTCAAAACGGCGATTGAAGCCGATCTGAATGGGAACGTCGGTGCCCGCGATGGCATCACGGCAGGCAAGAACCCGACGGATATCCAGATCAATGGGCTTTTCACACAAGACGGGTTTGCCTGCCCTGACGGCCGCTTCGATATAATCGGCATGGGTGCTGGTGACCGATGCGACAATGACCGCATCCACGTCGGGATCGTCGAAGACCGCCTCGGCTGTTTCGGCGACACGCGCGCCGGACGCCTCAGCCACGGACGCGGCTGAAGGGCCATGCACATCATGGACCAGCGTCAAGTGCGTGCGCGAGCTTGCATTGACGATTTCAGCATGCATGCGACCGATGCGGCCGCAGCCAATGAGGGCTGTTTTCAACATGGTTTGAATATCCTGTCAGCTTCCGGGTTTTTGGTACTGAACGGCAATGCGGAAATTTCCTGCCAGAACGCATCCGGGGCCGCATGCGAGGCCCATTCAAGGGTTTGTTCAACCCGTTCCGGTTTCGAAACACCGACTATTGTCGACGTGATGCGCGGATCGCGCATGGAGAACTGCAAGGCAGCAACGCCCGCCGGTACCTGGTAACGGGCACAGATTGCCTCAATAGCGCGCACCGCCGCCAATTGCTCTTCGCTGGCGTCCTGATAGGTGACTCTTTGGGTGTTTGCGCTGCCCTTGGCGAAAATACCGCCGGCATAGGGCGCGGCGTTGAAAATCGCTATCCCGCGCGCATGCGCATCGTCGTACATCCTGTTTGCCTGGCGGTTGAGCAGGGTGTAGCGGTTATGGTTGATCAGCGCGTCAAACTCCCAATCGGGCAAGATCTGCATCATCAGATCCACATCGCCCATGGCCAGGCCCACCGCGTCGACAAGACCTTCTTCTTTCATGCGGAACAACTCCTCGAGAGCCCCGCCGGTCTTTGTGAGGTCGTCCAGTTCCGAGCAGTATTCCGGGTCATGAAGGTGCAGGATAGGCAGACGGTCCAGACCCAGTGTTTCCAGGCTCTCTTCCAGTGAGCGCCGTGCGCGGGCTGCATCCAGATGGTTCGTTTCGAAGTCGCGATCCAGCTTGGTTGCCAGTATGCAGCCGTCCGGCAGCCCGCCCATTTCCTTGATAATCTTGCCGATGCGCTGCTCGCTGCGCCCATTGCCATAGTTGCGGGATGTATCAATGAAGCACGGTGACTGCTCGAAGAATGCGCGGACCGTCTCCAGGGCCCTCTCCTCACCCACCGAATAGCCGTATGAATTGGGGCTGTCGCCGAGCGGCGCCGCTCCGAAACATACATTGGCGACCGGAAAAGGTAACCGCTCCGCCTTGTTTTCGTCCAACCGCATGCGCCTCTCCCATTTCAGTTTCATTTCCGAAATCATAGCCCCGGCGGCGCTTCTTGCAACCGGTTTCAAAAATTATCCGAACGCGGCAAATCCGGCTTGGCTTCGTTCATGATCAGCGGCGGTTTCGGATGGTTTCGCAATAGATGCTTGAGTGATTTATGGCAGATAAAACTCATGAACGCCCGGGACGCATTTGTTTTTTTGTTCCGTTGCGGTGCGTTCCTGAGTATCGGTTATGCACGCGAGACCGCTGGTGGTCACTGCTATGGGAAAAAGGGACGAGTTCTCAAGTATGAAGCAGCTGGTTTCACTGACACAGGCGTCAAACCACGGCACCGTTCATGAATAAACCGGCGGCCGGACGCATAAAGCGATCATGGGCTCGCTTCAAAAACAGGCGCCGCCTGCGGGATGCGACCGTTTACGATAGCGCCGCAGCGCGTACGGCTGGCGACACGGTGTGGTCCAAGGCATTCATCTGTGGAATGGCCGATGTCTATCCGCCCAGGACCTCCAGCGATCTCAGGGAGCTTGTTGTCTCCATGGATCATTATGAAAGACAGATCCGCAGATCGGAGAAACACGTTACAGGCGTCTACATTGTCGGATCGCATGTGCAGGAGTTTGTTGAAACCATATTTCCAAGGATCAGGAAGAAAATCGTGATCGTAACAGGCAATGCGGTACAATCTGTGCCGAGAGCCGCGCTCGGATCACAGGAGCGGGCAGAACGCTTTCTGGATGATGACCGGATCGCCGGCGCATGGATACAGAATCTTGATATCGAGCATCCGAAAGCCTTCCCGCTTCCGCTCGGCCTTGATTTCCACAATCTACATATCAACAAGGACAGCCCCTGGAACGATCAGGCAGACGTCCTGACGCCAAACCAGCAGGAGCGCCAACTTCAGACAATTGCTGCGGCGGCGCCTCCGTTCGACCAACGCTCGCCCGACGTATTCACACATTTCACCGTGGGAACCCAGCCGGCTGTCAGGTCGCATTGGCTCGACCACTTCCTGGGCAAGGACTTCGCGCAGACTCCTGGCGGTGTGATCAAACGTGCTGACCTGTGGAATAGCATGGCACGCTCACAGTTTGTGGCCAGCCCTCCCGGTGCCGGCATGGATTGCCATAGAACATGGGAAGCGCTGGTTCTCGGTAGCGTTCCAATCGTGCAGCATTTTGCGCCGATGGCACCACTCTTTGAAGATTTGCCGGTGTGGCAAGTTGAAGATCCGTCACACGTGACAGCGGAAAACCTGCGCCAAAAGGCCGATGAGGTTTCTACAAAACTTCGGGAAGGCCGGTACGACTTCTGCAAGTTGACTGTCGGCTGGTGGACGGATCAATTGAAGCGGCAGACAGCGCGTCTTCTCGGGCTGTGAACCCGGGCATCAATGGATGTCGTGCCATGCCGAGTCCCTTGCAAAATCGCGCGGAAATTCCCGATCTCAGACAAACCAGTAACCGCCGTCCTTCAGGACTTTGATCTTGTTGTCCATACCCACACGCCAGTTCGCGTGAACGATATACGGATCCCTCAGATCAATGTCCGGTCGGCCAAGATCATGCTTGCCGAAGGCCAATGATCCGTTCGGAAACTGCTCCAACGGCAAGAGCTGCACATGACGGCGCCGCCAAAAGGAGAGCTTGTTGAAAACCGTCTGATCGCAACGGTCCCCGGTCACGCGTCTGCCGATATGTTCGGCGATTTTCAGATGGGCACGCGTTGGCTGCCAAGCTGTAAAGCCGGCACAAATCACATTGCCGTCCGGAATATGACCGGGCGGATGCTGCACATTTAGGTCATTGCCGGCTCTGGTCACGTCCCGGTCATTTTGGGCCAGAATCCTGCTGCCGTCGACTGCACGGTTCATCTCGAAGAACTCGACAGGATTTTTCAGGAATGCGATGTCTCCGTCCGCAAACAGCACCGGACGTCCGGTTTCCCGAAGGATCTTGCTGATCCCAAAATATTTCGCCTTGCAGATGAGGCGGAAATCCTGCGTGTCCCAATTTACGTATTCACTCGGCACCTCAATGTTGCCGGCACGCCAGGAGTTTTCCTGATCAAGACGAAAAAACTGAACATCCGAGCAATCCGTAAGCGTTGAAACTGCTTGCTCCGACGCTGCATCGAGTGTCCCGACAAAAAGGGAGTGCCCGCCTTTACGCAGGTGTCTTTGCAGCGATGCAATGCTGTTGGCGGTTATCTCCGCAGCCCCGGCATTGGTGACCCACAGAAAGCTGCAACCGTTGAAACTCCCTTTGTCACCCATACCTTTCACACTCTGCCTGCGCGCTGATTGGTTCAGTCCCGTTGAGCCGGCAAATAGACACAACCCGAGGAGTACTTCGCTAGCGCGATTGTACCAAGCTGGCAAGCCGGCCCCATGTCCCCCGCTACTGCGCAACAACAAAAGGCACAGGTCCAGGAGACGCTTGACGGCACGGCCGGGCTGGACGGATCAGTTGAGGGTCAGGTCAGCCACCTTTGATGACTTCACCGCCCTTGATGATCCAGTCCAGACCTTCACCCTGTCCGGAAAGGACGGAGATGTCAGACAGGGGATTCTCGCGGCAGAGGATGACATCGGCGAAGGCTCCTGTGGCGAGCGTTCCGATTTTGCCCTCCATCCGCAAGAGACGCGCAGCAACAACCGTAGCGGCGGCAATCACGTCCTTTACCGGCAGCACCTTGGCGCGCAGCTCGAACTCCCCGGACTGATGCGGCATCATTCCGCCAAGCAGGTCGCTTCCATAGGCCATCGGAAGGCCGGCTTCCGACATGATGGAGAGTGATTCCAGGCCTTTCAGCCTTACATCATCCACTTTGGCGATTGACGCTTGCGGCAGCCCCATATCAGGCCCTTCCGATGAAAGCTTGTCGAAGGTGATCAAAGTGGGGCATGCGATGCAGCCGCTCTCGGCAGCAAACCGTGCTGTCTCCGGCTCTATCAGATTGCAGTGTTCCAGAGATTGCACACCACACTCGACCGCGCGGCGGATTGCTTCGTCTGTGTAAAGATGAGCGGCGACATAGGATCCGACATTGGCGGCTTCCTCGACAGTGGCGATCAACTCCTCCCGTGAAAAGCCCAGGAAATGGATCGGATCAGAAGGCGATGACACGCCACCATTGGCCATGATTTTCAAGAAGTCAGCTCCCGTGCGGAACTGCTCGCGGGCAGCCTGGCGCACTTGCGGCACGCCATCACATACAACACCCAAAGCACCGAGACGCCCCTGGAGGTCGTTGGTAGGTGTTGCATCAAACGGTCCGCGCTGATCGGTATGGCCGCCGGTTTGCGACAACGCCTTGCCGCATATGTTGAGACGGGGTAGCGGCAGGGGCGACTGGTCAAAGGCCACTTTGAGAGCGCCGGTTGCACCACCGAGGTCGCGCACCGTGGTGAAACCGCGATTGAGCATGGCCCGCATGATGTTGAAGGCCCCCATCGTTACTATGGGGTCGGGCAGAGCCGTGTTGGCTTTCAGGTCTGCGGTCGTTGCCACGACATGAACATGGGCATCAATCAGCCCCGGCATGACATAGTGGTTGCGGGCATCAACGACGATCGTGTTTTCACCGGGCTTCAGGTCATGACCGTGCTCCTGCACACGCCCATGTGCGAGGCGCAGATCAATCGCATCCTGCGGCTGATCCGTCGTGCCATCCACAATGCGGGCATTGGTGATCAGGAGGTCTGTCATATTTTTTCGTCCTTTGGCTGGTTCAGTTCGCCGGCGAGCCGGTCGAGAATAGATTTCACACGGGGCGCATATGTGCTTGCCTTGTCGAGAAGGCTCTCATCGTAGCGCCCTTCCCTATCCAGAAGATTGAGCGTTCCAAGCACCCGTCCTTCAGCATCCTTGACTGGAATATTGATACACGATCCACATCCGAGCGACTGTATCAACTCATGATCGGGAAACGCCCATGCCAGATCGGTTTTTGTACGGCCGAGCCATGTCTGCCCGGCTTTGATGACATGATCGCCCCATGGTGTGTTGCCCATCTCCTTTCGTCCCGATACCGGATAGGCAACCGGGTCGCTGGTATACGCGCGAACGAGGTAATGCCCGTCGATGAGAAGAAGGGTCATCAGGATGTAGCCGACTTGATCAGCGATATCCGTTGCAAGGCCATCCAGATCGGTTGTCATCGCATCAACTCCGGCAAAGCGGTCGACAAGAGGGGAAATGCCACGAGCAGGACCAGGGCGGCGAGATCCATCGCTATAAACCAGGTAACACCCTTGAACACGACGGGCATGGCAACCGCACCCTTTAACGAACTCTGGATAACGAACACATTCAACCCGACTGGAGGCGTGATAAGCCCGATTTCCAGAAGCTTGATCAGGATTATGCCAAACCAGATCATATCCATGTCAGCCTGCACGGCGAGCGGCAGAATCAATGGTGCGGTAAGAAGCAGCAGGCCGATCGAATCGATGAACATGCCCAGCACGACATAGATCAGAGCAACGATCACGATCAATCCGATCGGGCCCAACTGAGCGCCTTCCATCAGATCGGACAATCCGCGGCTTAATCCCGCTATCGCAACGTAACGCGTCAGCAATGCGCCGCCGATCACAATGATAAAGATCGCGGTGAAGGACAGCGCGCTCTGGCGAAGGGCTGAAAGGAAACCGTCGAATGTGAAGCGCCGCGTTATCACGGCAATGAAAACCGCTCCGAACGCACCAAGTGCTCCTGCCTCTGTGGGTGTCGCGAGGCCGAAACTGATGCTGCCCATGACAATCGCAATGAGGAGCGGCAATGGCGCGAGCTCCGCACAGAGCTGCCAGGCGGACATTTTTGCCTCCTCGCTGACATCCTGATCGCCGGCGAGCTTCGGGTTGATGCCGCACCGAACGACAATCATTGCCATATAAAGGCCAACCGACAGGAGACCGGGGACTACGCCTGCGAGAAACAGCTTTCCTATCGATACGTCGGCATACACCCCGTAGAGGATCATCAATATGCTTGGAGGGATGAGGGAACCGAGTGTGCCGGAGGCGGCAACCGCACCGCAAGCAAGCCCCGGGTCATATTTGCGGCGCAGCATCTCGGGAATTGCAATGCGCGACATGGCTGACGCCGTCGCCACGGAAGACCCTGAGGCGGCCGCAAAAAGCGCGCTTGCAACAACGCTTGAACATGCCAGGGCACCGGGCAACCGCGAAAGCAAAACGCGCGTGGCGCTGAACAACCCCCTTGTCAAACCGGTTTCGGAAGCAACGAACCCCATGAGAAGAAACATCGGCACCGCGGAGAAGGTCCAGTTGGTGGCAAGCTCATAAGGAAGACGGGAAACCGATCCGATCGCGCCGCGCATGCTGGTTTCGAAGGCGATACCAACAAAGGACACCGCAATGAGCGAAAGGCCGATCGGAACCCGGATTGCAATGAGGCCCATCAGGGCCAGGAAGGCCAATATGACCGGGAAAAACTCTTCATTCATCGTTGGCGTTGCCTGACAGGTAGTGCACGGTCATCAAGAACGCGGCCACGGTTGAAAGCGCAAAAACGACAGGCAGCACCCACCGCACGGGCCAGATGGGCAACAGGTTCACCCCCATTGCCACTTCACCGGACGCGGTGGAGGTCAAGGCCTGTGCAAAGGTGAACCGCGTCAACAGGCCGTATATCCCTATCGTGATGACTCCCGATACGACGCGCGCCAGCTTCTTCAGCGATTTTGGAAACATCTGATAGAAGAGCGTCGTGTCGATATGCTCTCCGCGCATCTCCAGCATCATGATCGGCAGGAAGGTCAGCGGAACCATGTAGTAATACGAGACGAGTTCGGTTGTGACGCTGAAGGGTGCGTTGAACAGCGCACGCATTCCGACATCCACGGTAATGGTCAACAGGATTGCCGCCACCGCAAGGCCTGCAATCTGGAGCTGATAGTGCGCGAGCCTTTCGGCCAGGCGCAGCAGGAGAGACATCGGAAAAACCAGCTGTTAAAGGCGAGTGCCACACATGCAGCACTCGCCTTCGGGAGGTCGATCAGTTGACGCCGTAGGTCGACAGATCGAGTTTGTCGATGATTTCGGACTTCATCAGCGCCGCCAGCGCAGCCTTGTCCTCAAGCGGCACATCGGCAAGAAGGCCCGTCCACTTGTCCAAGGTGCCCTGGAAGCGATTAAGAAGATCTTCGGCGTCCGCGACGCCGAATTTTTCCTGCACAATCGGAACAGCTTTACCGGGTTGTGCAGCTTTGAAAGCCGCCAGTGAACCGGACAGATCGCCTGCCGGCTTGTGGAAGGTTACACCCTTGGCCTTCAGCTTTTCTTCGGCTTCAACTTCTTCCAGAAGAGTCCCGTCAACAATCAAGGCAGCCATGGCGTCGGCTTCGGCGTAAAGCAGCGCCTTGCGTTGCTCAACGCTCAGCTTCTTCCACGTATCCGGGTTGTATCCATGACCAAGCCCGGCCCAAAAGAGCGTGATTGGCATGTCCGTTATGTGTGGAGCAACCTCATAGAGTTTACGTACATAAGCATCGGCCGCGGTCGTGGTGGTGCAGGTCAAGGCCCCTTTATCCAGAGCGCCATACTGCTCGTTTGTGTTGAAGGACACAGTCACCGCGCCAACGCCGTTCGCCCATTCCGCGGGCGCCCGGCCCGGAAGCCGCAACTTTGCGCCCTCAATCTGCGACAGATCGGTAATCGGCGTGTTGCAGATGAGCTTGTAGTGGTTTGTGGTGTAGGAAGAGCCAAAGACGACACCCTTGGCTTTCCACTCAGCCTGCTGCGCCGGGTCCGTCATGTTGAATTCGGCCGCAGTCGCGATGATGGCGCGCGGGTCCTCGAAGGTCATCCCCAATTCTTCCGCAGCATTCGCAATCGGCAAATCGGAGGGTGTGTACTGGGCAAAATGTCCTGACACATCCACAAGCCCGTCGGCGATTTCAGACAGATTGCCAAGCGCTGTCACGCGGGGAGAACCCAACTCGACCCGCACCTTCAATGATTGATCATATTCCGGGACACGCTCGGCCCAGTAGTTGTAGAGATAGCGTGAATACTGATGCTGCGGCGGGAGCCAGGTGGCAGCCACAACCTCGGTTTCCGCCAGGGCAGGCCCGGAAAAGGACGCCACCATGAGCAGCGCAGCCAAGGACTTGATCGGTCGCATAATAGAATTCCCCTATTTTTTTGGTGTTGTGATGTTGTCTTTCGAACGGACAACGGCATCGGTCAAAATCATGGCCTTGAAGGCTTCACAGAAAGGCTCAGGCAAGTTTGGCGATCCGCTGTAACTTGATGAAAACGCATGACCGCGAAGCAAGTTCGACGCCATGACCCAGTGTTGATCGGCTTCGCTTTTCGACATCGTTGGGAGATCAAACGTCTCCACCCAGAAACGGGCCAGAGACGCCCACCATTTTTCGAGCGAATCTCGAACCAGTTCGGTTAGCCCGGCATCCACGCGGATGCCTATGGCAATCTCCATCGATCCGACGAACATCTCGCTGCAAAAGACGCCACGGACACCGGAGACGAATTCGTCAATCGAAATCCGGTTTTCGCGCAATTCGTGACCGAGACGGTGCAGGTCATTTGCCGCTCCATCCAGAAGGTCGGCGAAGGCGGCCGCGATCAGATGGTTCTTGGTCGGAAAGTGATGAAACAGCGCACCGCGGGAAACGCCGGCTTTTTCAATAATCGGTTTGACAGAAAGGTTGGCCAGCCCCTCGGACACCAGTTGCCGGGTGGCCGCGGCCTTCAGCTCCGCAACAGTCAGATCTTTGTTGCGCCGACGCGTGCGGGGCGCCGCTCCCTCAGAGATGTCATCGTCTCCTAACATTCCATTAAGATACCAACCGGTTGGTATGTATGTCAACAGCCATTCATCAGCCAGGCAGCTCCGCGGCGCAAAGACTCAGGTAACTGGAAAAGAAAAAGCCTTGATTATTGACTTGCGCAATCGGCGCGCTTGTCATCCGCGCGAATGCGCACCGAAGCGGTTTCAGCGCCATAACAAATCATGACCGGAACGAAGAAAACCTTGAGAAGACGGGCCTGTCAGCAGGCCGTAAAACAACTGAAAACATCCGGATCAACGGCACGGATTGGGTGTCTTTAGGCGGCTAGTCCCACCTGAAATCATTTGCTTCATAGTGCTGGACGAATTCAATCGTGGACTTGGCAAACCTTTCCGACGCGGCCGTTACCTCAGGTGAAAGAGCCACGTGGTCCGAGAGAAAAACGAGATTGTTTATCTCCTTTTGGACGATGTTTTTTCTCAGTTCAGAGGACGAATACTTCACGTTGAAGCTTTGTCTGTAGCCTTCAACGAAACTGCCGAACAACTCAAGTTGGTTGCTCAATTCCTCGGACCGCAATGCCCAGATGAAGTTGGCGACATCGTAAGACATGTCTCCTATATGAGAAAATTCGAAGTCGAATAGAACCGCCTCGCCTTCATATTTAAGTGCGTTTCCGAGCCATGCGTCGCCGTGGCAGAGACCGAGACGTTTCGTCTGAGTTGGGCGAATAGCTTCAGCGAGGTCACCTAACTCCTTCAAGATGTCATGGAACCGGGACGGCGCAGGAGACGTCGATATGTCCGCGAATTGATGGCCGCCATATTTCGCGCGTCCCAACGGCAAAGCATGGATCATCCCGAGAGCTTGACCAAAGGCTTTTGTGTCGGAGGCGGTGCGGATCATCTCCCGACCATGGATCGTTTCGCTGAAAAGAAGATGGTATTGAGTACCCCCTACTACGAACGGTCCGCAGACAGGTTGATTTTTGTGCCTGTAGAGGCGGCAGGATGGCGCTTCTGCCTGCGCCAGGCGATCCAGAAACTCCGCCTCTTTCTCCATGTCCTGCCTGGAGTGCAGATTTGTCGGAGAAAATCTGGCAAACACGTCAATCTCATCGGTTTTCACCCTGAGGGCCTTGTTGACGCCGTTCACGATCACCGCGCTGCAATCATCATCGACAGCAAGCATTCGTGACAATGTTGTTTTGAAATCCATGACTGAAAGCTACCACAAACGAATTTCTCTTTAGCGCTCAGCATTATCTGCCACATCGTTTCGCGCAGTCGTTCACGACCAGACTTTCAGGCCCACCTATTAACTTTAAGAAATAAGCCCGCCCTGCGCCCTGCAGTGCCGAGCGGGGTTCAGTGTCGGCGAATAAACGTCAGGCTTCGATCATGACGACGATTGTGTCCATCTGGATGCGATGGCCTCACGTCGTCGTGCGCATTCCCGCCGCGATCGAGGGAACCGTTGAAGAGCGGTTCAACCGCCTTGGCCTCAAACAGCGCATCGGCCTGCATGCTGGCAGCTGATCGGGGATCAGTGCCGCACTCAACAGCACCGACATGCTTGGAAACTTCGTCGCCCTGAGCCTCCTGGAAGGCCGAACTTGACGGCGCCGGCAATCAGATGGCTGCGCGACATCGTTCTGACCGCCTGCAACAGCCTGATCAGCGAGGTCGAGCAACGGCTCGCACAAACCGATATCATCATGCCACGCAAGGACGCGAGCCAGCCCGCCCGCGGCATATTCGCCATGGCGGATGAGATCGGTGGGCCCGCCGGCGTCGTGGGTTATCAGCGTTACACCGACAGTCCGGTGGACATTGAGCCATTCGGGATGACGGTTTTGCTTTTCACATGGGAGTTTGCCACCTCCTGTTTTTGAAGGAACGGCACCACGGGAAGAGGTGAAGTGTTGGTCCTGCGATCCGGGTTGAAGAGGATATCAACCACCGTATTTATTCTTAGCCTACCAAATTAGGTATATAAAACTGGGTATCCAACTACCGCCGTGGCCAAGATATCCCATGCTCGGGAACATCTGTCGACAGGGCCGGACCGAAGGCTTGAGTTCGCTCTGCCTGTTGAGAGTTCCCTCACATTGGGGACTATGGCAAATGATCACGTCGCGGATTTTGACAACAACGATTTTCGGCTCGGCACTGTTTGCTGCTACAGGCAGCGCATATGCCCAAGTGCCCTGTGTGGCTGGCGTCAATCCGGGCGCATGCACCGTAGCGCCTGGCGTGACCATACCGTCAGAATTGGCCACATTTGTTGATGACGCTTCGATCACCAACGCAGGTACAGTCGGCGACGTAATTACACACGGCCATAACAGTCCTATCTCCAATTCCGGCACAATTGGCAGTATTGGCACGTTTCGAGGAGATGTTGAGACGCGCGGGGACAACAGCCCAGTTTTCAATTCCGGCACAATCAATGGCGATGTCATCAATGATGGTGACCACAGCGCCGTTACAAATTTCGGCATAATCAATGGCTTTATCAAACTTGATGGACGCGAAGCCGGCGTCACCAATTCCGGCACGATCAATAGCTCAATCTTTACCTCTGGCGAATTGGGTACGGTCACCAACTTCGGAATAATCAATGACCGCATTCGAACCTCGGGCCCCAATTCCGGCGTTACCAACTTCGGTATGGTTGATGGCCTTATCCTGACCTTCGAACGTGATTCCGGCGTCATTAACTTCGGTATGGTTGATGGCAATGTCGATACCCGTGGCCGTAACTCCGATGTCACGAACTCCGGCACAATCAATGGCAATATCCAGACCTCGGGTCGCGGTTCCGGCGTCACCAACTCCGGCACAATCAATGGCCGTATCCAGACCTTCGGCCGCGGCTCGGACATCGCCAACTCGGGCACGGTCAATGGCCCAATTTTTACCGAAAGCGATTTGAGCACAGTCACCAACTCCGGCACGATCAATGGCAACGTTGAGACCGCTGGCCAAAGAGGCAGTATCGCCAATTCCGGCAGGATCAATGGCTTCGTCGAGACTGGTGGCCAAGGAGGCAGTATCACCAATTCGGGCTTCATTGAGGGTGGGGTTTTCTCTATCGGCGACAATGGCGTCATCAACCTGTTGGCCGGCTCGGTGGTCCTTGGGGGTATTGAACTCTCCGGGTTCGGCAACCGCACCCTGAATGTCGGCAATGGCCTCAATCTCGACAGCATCGTGACAGGCAATCCAACCGTGAACGCCAATGGCGCGCCTCTCGTCGTCAATGGCGACCAAGTCATCGTCATCGACCCCACCGGGCTCGCCACCGCGCATCTGTGGCTGGATACGATCTCCGGCGCCATCCTCAATACCGTCGACGACCCGTTCGCAGGTGGCGGCAACAGCACCGGAAGCACCAGCTTCGCCTTCGCCAAAGATGGCGCGGGCAGCAGCAAGGCGGCAGTCGATGGCGGCGCACGCGCATGGGGCAGTGTTTTCGGCGGCAGACGAAATCAGGATGGCTCAGGGCCGACAGTCGATGCCGATCTGAACTATGGCGGCGTGATCGTCGGAGCGGACACCGGTCTTGCGGGCAACACACGCTTCGGAGCATTCCTTGGCGGTGCGCTGACAGACTTCGATATCCGGTTTGATACCCAGGATGTTGACGCCGGCTCGGTCTTTGGCGGCCTGTATGTCCGGCACGGCTGGGACGAAAGCTGGATCAAGCTGATCGTCGCCGGCGGCTGGGCCGATCATGATGTCAGGCGCGTTGTGGCCAACAATACAGCGGCCGGCGGCCTGGAGACCGCAACGGCCTCCTATGATGGTTACTTCATCATTCCTTCCGTCACGCTTGGCACCCAGGTCCATGGCGTGGTGCCCGACCACGTGCTGGTGCCCAGCGTGCGCGTGAACTATGCCGGAATGTTCCTGGACGGCTATACGGAAAGTGGCGTGACTTCGCCGCTGACCATCTCGGACCGGGATGTTCACCTGCTGGGCACCCGTGCGCAGATCGCCCTGCCCTATGTGCGCCACACACCGGACGGTGCGCGCATCCGCTTTGTGACCCGCATTGGCGTGGATGGCAGCTTCAACCTCGGCGGCGACGGCGTCACCGGCTCCGTCAGCGGGTTGCCGCTCAGCTTCGACGCAAACTTCCGGGACAATATCGTCTCCGGATTCGGCGGCCTCGGCATTACCCGCACCTCCGGCGATGGTGTCTTCAGCTTCACGGCCAATGCGGAAGGCCACTACGGATCGGGCGGCTCCACCGAACTTTTCGGCAACCTGAAGGCAACCATGCGCTTTTGAGGGCAATCGGGACCAAACAATCCAAGGCGCCGCGTGTTAGTGGGAATCTGCTGTCCCGCACAGGCATGCTATTGGTTCGGCGAGATCATCTTGAAAACTTACATTGCTGAAGTGTTCAGCCAGTTCGTCCATCTTGTTGGCTATGCGTAAGTCCAGATCGGTGAGACCGCCGGCGTCGTGGGTTGTCAGCGTTACATCGACAGTCCGATAGACATTGAGCCATTCGGGATGATGGTTTTGCTTTTCACAATGCAGAGCCACCATTGTCATCCAGCCCCAGGCATCCACAAAATTGCCGAACATGTAGACTTTCCTGATGGCATCCCGTTCGGGAACACCAACCCATCCCTTAACGCCAAGCCCGGGAAGTATCTCGTTGCGCCGCTCTTCACTCACAAGTTCAGCCATGATCGCTCCTTAAAGGATTGCCTCGAATGGATAGCAGCTACAAATGTAGCGCGCTCCACAAAAAGTCCAAGCACGCGTTCCGCGGAATCAAAGCCAGCTGATTGCTCGGTTGAGCCGGGGCGTGTTTTCTTCAATCCTTAAACAGCGGACATCCAGAGCTCGTCTATTGTGGCAAGCACAGCGGGATCAAAAGATGCATCATGTTCCCAATACCGGCCATCCTCGACGAGGTATCCCGCTTCCTGCTCCAGGCCTAGAGCCCTACTGGCAAAATCCGGGTCGTATCCGGGTATCGGTATGTCAGTGGACAGCGCTTTGTGACTGACCCTTGGAAACAGCAACCGGCTTTCCTTCTTTTCCGACAGATTGACACAGGCACAGTGCTGTCTTGCCGCGAGCGTCATAAGCCTTGCCGATTTGGCTTCCAAAGATGAAAGGGTCACATCTTCGCGAAGCGGATCGGGCTCGCCCTGCCCATAAAAATGTGTCTTTTGGCCTTCGTAGACCATGTCGCAACCCAAATAGGCCAGGACCCTTGGTTTCAATGCGCTCAAGGCCCAATAGCCGGCGTTAAACGCCATTGTCGCCCCGGCATAGACAATTCCACCATACTGATTGTTCGCGGGAACATAGCTATCCGAGGTGATGACCGTTTGCCCGGGGCCGACCCGGTCAGGCCAGTTTTCCGAGGGGAAATCGTCCGGAAAGATATTGTAATCCCAATCATCGCGGACCCTCCATGCATTGTTCACGCTTACTATTTTGCAGGCCTCAGGCTTTGGCCAGATTGCCGCCCGCATCGCGTCCGGAGCACTGCCTAGAATGAGAACAATCAAATCCGATTTCATGGTCGTCACACGAGCCCACTAACAACTCTATGAATTTTAGCGATTTTTGGCTTAGAAAATATCTTCACCGGCTTCCTTATGGTCAAGTATCTTCACCTGCAAGAGCAAATTGAGCCTTCCATGGTCCGCCCTATCACACAGCATTGGCAGATCATATGCCTTCGATCTGGACCAAGTGTTTTCAATCGGCTTCTGCGATCTTGTCACGACAAAAGCCAAAGCGGTGAATTTCGGCACTGACCTGCTGTGATATTCCGTCCACGTTCAAATTAACCCACATAATCAGTATCAAAGACTGATCTAACCTGCAGCTTGACCCGTATCCCCTTAGCTTACTCAGGGAGTCGCACGCTATGAACGAGATTGTCCTTGCCAATCAGCTGACCGAAGCGGAGGATTTGCCCGCGCCCACCCGCGATGAGGTGGCAGCGGCGCTTGACATCCTCAGACGCCATGGGGCGCTGGCACTGGATGACGATCTTCTTACTGAAGCAGCGCGCGGGGACAGCAGGAATCTCAACAGGAGTTACCCTGAAGATTTTGTTCCGGACGCAGCCTACAAGGCCGGCATGCCCGATTTGCAGAACGGACCTTCAAGCCTCATCAAGGGCGCAAAGACAGAAATCCAGCACGTTGGCGTGTCGAACTTTCGCCTTCCTCTGACCTGGCAGACGCGCGCCGGTGGAGAACTTCTGCTGGAAACATCGGTGACCGGTTCCGTCTCCCTTGAAGCTTCGAAGAAGGGCATCAACATGAGCCGGATCCTGCGCTCATTCTATAAGCATGCCGACGAGCCATTTGATATCGGGCGGATCAACCGGGTTCTGGAGAGCTATCAGGATGATCTCGAAAGTTTTGACGCGCGGCTTCAACTGAGCATCCGCTATCCCATGCTGAAACGCTCGCTGCGCAGCGATCTTGATGGCTACCAGTATTATGAGGTTGCCTTTGAGGTGGTCCGGCAAGGCCCGCAGACCATCTCTATCATCCATCTGGATTACGTCTATTCGTCAACATGTCCGTGCTCGCTGGAATTGTCCGAGCATGCGCGGACCACACGCGGTCAGATCGCAACACCGCATTCGCAGCGTTCCGTTGCACGCATTTCGGCGGTGATTGAGAACGATGAACCCCTTTGGACCGAAGACCTTGTCGAACTGTGCGTTGCCGCCATTCCGACAGAGACGCAGGTAATGGTCAAGCGTGAAGACGAGCAAGCCTTTGCGGAACTCAACGGGTCCAATCCAATCTTCGTTGAAGACGCCGTTCGGCTGATTTGCGATGGTCTGGAGCGCGAAAGCCGGGTCGGCGATTTCCGCGTGGTCGCCAGCCATCAGGAGTCGCTACACAGCCACGACGCGGTGTCCATTCTCACGAGCGGCCCGACGTTCCGGCAAGTCAGCTACGATCAACGGATGTTCGCCTCGCTATACCATGTCGGCTAACGGTTCGTCCGATCACGTGACTCGTTGGTCGTGGCCGATGGTATGATCACCGCCGTCAAGGGCAATCATCTGCCCGGTAATGGCCCTTTGAGAAATCAGGAAACGCACGGTTTCACAGGCTTCCGACAGGGAAGCCGGGCGCCGCATCGGCAGGCGTGCGCAACGGGCCCGGAACTCTTCAATGGTTTGCCCCTTTGGCGGCAGGATTGGGCCGGGTCCGATCGCATTGACGCGGATCCGGGGCGCAAATTCTTCGGCAAGGGCCTGGGTCAGGGTCCAAAGTCCGGTCTTTGAAAGTGTGTAGCTCAAATGACGCGGCGTCGGATTAAGAACACGGGAATCAATGACGTTGACGATGATCCCGCCCGCACTTTCCGGCAGGCGCTTTGCGAATTGCTGGCACAGGATCAGTGGCGCATTGAGATTGATATCCATGTGGAGGGCGAAGGATTCCGCTGTCGCAGATGATGAGTCGTCCCATTCGAAGACGGAGGCGTTGTTGATCAATATGCCGACCGGCCCGAGCAGCTTTTCCGAACGTTCAATGAGGCGGCTCGCATCATCCTCGAGCGACAGATCGGCTTGGATAATAGCCGCGCGCCCGCCATCCCGCTCAATGGTGTCTTTTACCTGAAGGGCGGCATCCTGCGAACCATTATAATGGATAACAACCGGCCAACCGGCCGCCGCGAGATCTACCGCAATGGCCCGTCCCAAACGCTGAGCGGCGCCTGTGACCAATACAGAGCACTTTTGCGATGTCGGCATTTCGAATGCGTCGGGAAAATGAATTTCATCGACGTTTGTTGTTTGTGTTGTCATTGGTTCGGTGTGTTTGCTTTTTGTTGATCACACGATTTGGTCGACGGACCCGCGACAGGCGCGTTACCCGATTACGCGGTGTTGTCACAAGCGGATCACATTGAAGAAGAGCTGCGGTGCGGTGCGGCTTGGCCCACGGCAACGAAAGCACCCCGGCGGAGACATTCCAATGCCCTTTCAAGAACCTGTTGGCGAAGTGTAATGAGATATCGGCGTCGTAATCATTCCCCAACCGGCATGCGTGCTTCGATCATCCCGGAATACCAGCTCGACCCAAAAGGAATCGCTTCGTCGTTGAAATTGTAGGCGGGGTGATGGCACGCGGCGCTGTCGCCGTTTCCGACAAAAATGTAAGCGCCCGGCCGTTCCTCCAACATATAGCTGAAGTCTTCGGCCGGCATGATTGGATCGACCTCGTCATCCACCTCACCTGAGACCGACCGTGCGACCTCTGCCGCGTAGACCGTGTTGTCCGGGGTGTTCACGGTGACCGGATAGCCTTGGTTCCACTTGACTTCGGCGCTTGCGCCGAGAGCAGCGGCCGTGCCCTCGGCAATGTCTCGTATGCGCTCTTCAGCAAATGCGCGCCATTGTGCGTCAAGCGTGCGGACCGTCCCGGCCATCTTCACCTGATGCGCGATCACATTGCTGGCCTCACTGTCCGTCTGAAACGTACCGACGGTCAAGACCACACGATGCAGCGGGTTCACGTTGCGCGATACGATTGATTGCAGGGAAATCAGGATCTGGGCCGCCACAAGTGTGGTGTCGACCGCCCGGTGCGGTTCAGCTGCGTGACCACCCTTGCCCGTGACCACAATCTCGAATTCATCGGACGATGCCAGCAGCGCGCCGGGCCGGATTGCAAAATGACCGACCGGCAGACCCGGAGAATTGTGCATACCGTAGATTTCCTGAATTCCGAAGCGCTCCATCAGGCCATCGCGACACATTTCGAGGCCGCCTCCGCCGCCCTCTTCCGCCGGCTGGAAAACCACAACGGCCGTGCCGTTGAAGTTGTGTGTCTCGGCGAGGTATTTCGCCGCTCCAAGCAGCATGGCCGTGTGCCCGTCATGACCACAGGCGTGCATCAGTCCAGGTGTGTTGGACGCATAATCCAGGTCCGTCGCCTCATTGATCGGCAACGCATCCATGTCCGCGCGCAAACCGACAACCTTGCCGCTGTCAGATACTCTTCCCTTGATGACCCCGACGACACCGGTCCGTCCAATGCCCTCAACAACCTCGTCGCAGCCGAAGTCGCGCAGCATTTCTGCGACCTTGCCCGCAGTCCGGTGAACCTCGAACAGCAGTTCCGGATGGGCGTGAAAATCGCGCCGCCAGGCGGAGATTTCACTGTGCATTTCGGCATATCTGTTTTTAATCGGCACTGGCTTCTTCTTTTGCTCTGCGGGTTTTGATAACCCGACCGTTGGAGGGAACCAGAGAGATACTGCATAGCGGGGCGACGATTGCAAACCCTCACCGACCCTTGGAGCCCATCGCGCAAACTCACGGCTTTAAGCTGGCGAAAGTGGGTTGAAGCAAACCCATTGTCTCTGGGCTGATTGAAAACCAGCGCACCCGACGGTTTCGAACGTATGACTTCTGTCTTCGAGCCACCAGTTCGCCATTTAGGTTCAGAGACTTAGATCGAGCACCGCCCAAAGAAGACGGCGCTCTACCGAAATAACCCTCTGAAAAGAAATTCAAAACGGCATTTTGCACTGGAACAAGCAAGATGGAAGCAACGATGAGACAATCCTTTCATGGGACCTTGTCATTCTCTGGTCCGGTCTGGACAGCCCAGACTCCATTCGCTGCCAGCAGGTGGACACCGAAGCACTTAGAGCCAAGTTTTGTTTGATCCAACCGAATCCAGATGCAGTGCAGCGACGGTCTGCCTGGAGCCCGTTCTTTCAAATGCTGCAGGGAGAACAATTGTCCGCTGTGCGTCTAATAGCTGCAGTTCGGTTCCCTGCTCTCGCAACAATGATTGGTCGGTGGTGGAGATTGCACTTCGTCCGAAAGATTTCCAGTGGCCATTGTGAGGCACAGATTGAAGTTTCGATCGCATGGCTAAAGGCTTTGCCATGCTGCCGAGTTGGTTGAAAGGCGCAGTAGACGATATTCCTTGGTCAACCCGTCAGAGTCGCCTTCCATTGTTGCGTTTCAATCGCTTCAACTGTCAGCTCAATGCAGAGCTGGCGCACAGCCTCGAAAGCAAAGGTTGCAGGGCGATCGCTCAATTCTCCTATATAGAGCGTCCGGTTGAGCTTCGGCTTCACAATCGGTCGGGCCACCAATGCGCCCGCGTCCAGGTGTTCCTTCAAGATAAATTCGGTGCCCACAAGGCAACCGAGGCCGGACAGAAGGGACCCGCCGATTGCGGCGATCGAGTTCATCTGAAACTGCGCGTTTTCTTCAATTCGCTTTAGAAGAGATGGGTCGTCCATCACCGCCCGGGTGTTCAGGCCTTGGCGTAGAATGATCAGCGGCAAGTCCAGTAACGCCTCAAAGCTGATCGTGCCGCGCCCGCCCACAACATCCGGCCTGCCCACCAGAACCACCTCCTCCTCCAGGATCGGTTGAAACCTGAACCGTGAATCGGGGAGCTGATTGTAGGTCAGGGTCAAATCCACCTCCGAAGACGCAAGCTGTTGGGCGGTGGACCCTGAAAAGATCTCGGAGAGGTGCAGGCGGAGTTTCGGATAGGTTTGCGAGACACGCTGCATCAGCGGCACGCCGATTGCTTTGACAGCCGAGTGTGCAAAACCCACGGAGATTTCGCCCACGACCTCGTTTCCTGTTTCCCGGACATCAGCGCTGGCGGCTTGCATAGATCGCAGGATCGCGCGCGCGTGCTCATACAATCGAACACCAGATGCCGTCGGACGAACGCCCCTTGGCATTCGCTCAAACAATGGCGTGCCGAGTTCGGCCTCCAGATTGGAAAGATGCCTGCTCAAAGCAGACACCGCGACTCTCTCTCGGTCGGCGGCGCGTGCGAGCGCGCCTTCCTCAAAGATCGCTGCAAAGTATCGGAGCTGTCGACTGTCCATGCTTTCTCGATATCAGAAAGAAGCTTTATAAACATTATAATTTTGCAAAGTATGTCGATCGAGTAGCGTTTGTTAACGCGAGTCCACCTGGAGCACACACGGTGCCAAACGATTTCAGTCCTCTGCGCGGCATCCGGGTCGTTGAAATGACCCATATGATTATGGGGCCGAGTTGCGGTCAAATCCTCGCCTATCTCGGAGCGGAGGTCATCAAAGTTGAACCCCCTGCAGGAGACAAGACTCGACACCTGACTGGGATGGGGCGCGGGTTCTTCCCAAGTTTCAATCGCGGCAAGCGCTCTATCACTTTGGATCTCAAGTCCAAGGCCGGAACGTCGGCACTGGATCGGCTGTTGGCAACCGCCGATGTATACGTCGAGAACTTCCGCGACCAGTCGATTGCCAAGATGGGATTTGCGCCCGGGCAGTTGCGGGAAAAATACCCCAAATTGATCGTAGCATCCTGCAAAGGCTTCCTGCACGGCCCCTATCAGGACAGAACGGCAATGGACGAGGTCGTTCAGATGATGACCGGAATGGCTTACATGACTGGCCCAACGGGTCGCCCATTGCGCATTGGTTCTTCGGCAAATGATATCATGGGAGGGCTGTTCGGGGCGCTCGCCGTTCTTGGGGCCTTGATGGAGCGACAACAGACCGGACAGGGTCGAGCCTTACGCATTGGTCTTTTCGAGAACTGCCTGATGCTTGTCATGCAACACATGGTTCAGTTTGATCTGGACGGACGCGAACCGGCCCCGATGCCCGAACGGGAGTTTTCCTGGCCGGTTTACGATATCTTCGACACGCATGACCAGCGTCAGATCTTTGTGGGTGCTGTCACCGAGGGTCACTGGCAGATATTGTGTAACGCCCTCGGGTTAGAGCATTTGCTGGATGATCGCCGGCTCCACACAAAGATGGACCAGATCGAAGCGCGACACTGGACGATCCCCATTTTCGCCGAAGCGATCAAGAAACGCGATTTTGCCGAATTGATCGAGATTTTTGAAGCTTCCGGCATTCCCTTTTCGCCGATCAATCGTCCGGCTGATATGTATCAGGACCCGCATGTCTTGCGTACCGGCGGTCTGCATCACTCGCATCTGCCCGGTGGACAGGCGTTCCGGGCTCCGGGCCTGCCCATCGAAGTCGATGGCGACAGTCCCCGCCCCGCCTCACTCGATGTTGCAGATATCGGCAATGACACTGAGAGCGTTCTTTCAGAGCTTGGCCTGTCGCCTTCAGAAGCACGGGCCGCGAGCGGCGCGGTGAACAGGAGAACAGCGTGACTGGTCTATCCAGAGTATACCCGCCCGACAGGGTGGTGTTGCGGGAAGTGGGCTTACGCGACGGTCTCCAGATGGTCCAGCGCCACCCGTCAACAGCAGCGAAGGCCGAATGGCTGCGCCGGGAAAGTGACGCGGGCGTTCGACACTTTGAGGTCGGATCTTTCCTTCCGGCCAACGCTATGCCGCAATTCGCTGATGTCCGGGAAATCATCGACATTTGCCAGAACCTCAACGTGCATTCCGCGGCACTTGCTTTGAACGACCGAGGGGCGGCTGATGCGGTTCAAACCCCGGTCGGTGAAATCGTCACGGTGGTCTCCGCAACCGAAGAGCATAGCCAGGCAAATGCGCGCCGCTCCCGAAAGGAAGCCATCGCACTGGTCGGCAGAACCGTTGAACTGGCAAGCGGCTCTGAAACCTCGCCCTTGGTTCAGGTCGGTATCTCCATGGCGTTCGGCTGCTCGATTGCAGGTGAAGTCGACCCCAACGAGGTGGTGCGCATCGCAGCAGAATGCGCGGACGCCGGCGCGGACGTGATCGGACTTGCGGATACCGTGGGATTTGCAGGTCCAGATCAGGTGAAAGACCTTGTCGAGCGTGTGCAAAACGAACTGGGTGACGTCGTGCTGAGCATTCATCTGCACGATACAAGGGGCATGGGCGTCGCCAATGCCTCTGCTGCCCTCGACGCCGGCATCCGGGTGATTGACGGCTCATTGGCAGGGCTCGGAGGCTGCCCCTTTGCCCCTGGCGCGACCGGAAACGTGGTCTTTGAAGACCTCATATACCTTTGTGAACGAAAGGGCTTTGCGACTGGCATTGATCTGGAAAGGCTGATGTCTGCCCGAGAGGTCGCCGCGTCCGAAATGCCTGACGAACATCTCTTTGGTGCGTTGCCACGTGCCGGAGCACCGCGCCAGATCAACTGGCACGCCCAACAAACAACTGGATGAAAAGTGGAGGAGAACATGAATATCCTGAAAACAGCAGCGGCCGCGCTCATGGCCGCAACCGGCTTCAGCAGTGCGGCCTATGCCGAGGCAACCGAGATGCGCTGCAGCCACCAGTTGCCACCTGCGCACCATATTGCGAAGGTGATCGACCGGTGGGCCGCAGAGATTGAGACGCTGTCGAACGGCGAAATTGACGTTCAGGTCTTCGGCGCCAACAGTCTTGTCGGCCCGCGCGAGAACATCGCGTCGGTCGCCAAGGGCAACATCGAATGCGCGTTTTCGATCAACCCTCAATGGGGCAGGACCCTGCCGATCATGAACGTCACGCTGAAGCCCTATGCCGTGACCAATCTGGAGACGCTTGCCGCTTGGCCGGGCAGCGATGCTGCTGCATTTCTGGAAGAAAAGCTCCTTGAAAAAGGCGTGCAGAACGCGGTGTGGCTCTTCACCACACGCATGACAGCGATGACGTCGAAAGGATCGCCTCTGATTAACCCCGAAGACTTCGAGGGCGTGAAGATCCGGGGGCTGAACCCTGTGGCGGATGCGGGCCTCGTCGCTATGGGCGCCGCGCCTTCAGCGATGTCTGGCTCGAAGGTGTATGAAGCGCTCTCAACCGGCGTCATCGATGCAGGCATGACCGATATTGCCGCCGCCTATTCGCGCAAATATTTCGAAGTGCAAGACCACGTCACGGTCGTGCCGCTCTTTAGCGTATTTTTCCACGGCTACCTGAACCCGGCCTGGTATAACGGCCTCACAGATGCACAGAAGTCTGCCATTTCCGAGGCCGGCGCCAAGGCGGCGGAATGGGCGGTTGCCGCGTCTGAAGAGGCCTCTGAATCCGCGCCTCAGCAATTGGCTGACAATGGCATGAAGGTGCATTTCCAGACGCCGGAGGAAGAGGCCGTCTGGAAAGAACTCATGGCCCCGGCTTTCGACACGTCATTTGGAGACGCAACAGGCGAGGACGGTGTCAAGCTGCTCGAGCTGGTTGGCCAAATCTCCAACTGACATGAAGCTGGACCATGAAAACGAAGCCTCTGAGACCTTGCCGGTCTCAGGGGTGGAACGTGCGGTGCGCCTGGTTACGCTTTCCGGAGCGGGCCTGGCCGCATTGCTGGTGCTCATCGTCTTTGGGGTCGTGAGCTACAGCGTTTTCATGCGTTATGTGCTCGGAACACCGGTCACGTTTTCGGATGAACTCAACGGTTTCATTGTCGTAGCCATGGTGGCCCTTGGCGCGGGCGAAGTGCTTTTGCGCGGCGAACATTTCGGGGTCGACCTGCTGACCGAACGCACCGGGCCGCGCACTCAGTGGCTTGTCGAGGTCTGGGGGATGATCAGCGTAATTCTGGTGGCCGCCGCCGTTCTCTATAGCGCTGTGCTCATGGTGCGGTTCTCCTACGATTTCGGTATCTACTCAGAAGGATATCTGGGCGTCCGGATGTGGATACCGCAGGGCTTCCTGCTGATCGGCATGGTGATCCTGATCCTGGCGGCACTTGCCCGGATCGTCACGCTGCTGACGGTGCGCCGGCCATGATGACTTTTCTGATCCTGGCCGGTTTGATTTTTCTTTTGCTGACCGGCATGCCGATCTTTGCCGGTCTCGGTCTGACCTCGCTGATCATCATGCTCTTGACCGAAGGCAATGTGAACAGCGCAGCCGATACGGTGTTTGCCAAGCTGAACAACGGACTTTTGACGGCCATACCGATGTTCGCCTTCATGGCGCATGTGATGATCCGTGCCGGCGTGGTAAAAGACCTCTATGACGCTGCCAATGCGATGGTAGGCCATTTGCGCGGGGGCCTTGGGGTCGCCACAATCCTCTCCTGCACCATTTTCGCTGCAATTTCCGGATCTTCCGTTGCCACCGCTCTGACCATCGGCTCGACGGCCATCCCGCAGATGAAACGCTTCAACTACCGCCCGAGCTATTCCTATGGTGTTATTGCTGCTGGCGGCACGCTGGGGATCCTGATCCCGCCCTCCGGACCACTCATCCTTTATGCCATCGTAACCGAGGCCTCGATCGGAGCCCTTTTTCTGGCCGGGTTGATTCCGGGTATCATGATGGCAGCCATCTTTGCCGGCTGGGCGATGATCAGCGCGAGCTTCGGCGGCGCGGTAGTCGCTCAGCCCTTTGCAGGCATGGGCGTCATCTGGGGGCGCATGAAGCAGTCGATCTGGGCCCTCTTGATGCCGCCGGTTGTGTTGGGGGGGATATATCTTGGCATTTTTACAGCGACTGAAGCAGCCTCGATCGGGTGCCTCTATGCATTGATCATCAGCGTTGTGGTCTACCGTAATTTCGGCCTGCGTGACCTTTGGATCACCGCGTTCGAGACGGTGCGCACAACTGCCATGCTGTTCATGATTCTCGCGGCTGCCGCGCTGTTTGGTCACGCCGTGACGATCATCCGCCTGCCCATAGAGATCGTCGAACAGGTGACGGCAATCGGCCTCAGCCCCGCCATGTTTGTTGTCGCGGTGATGCTGCTCATTCTTGTGCTGGGCATGTTCCTTGAAACAATCTCGATCATCCTGATCACCACACCAATTGTCTTTCCGGTTATGCTGGCACTTGGCATCGACCCGATCTGGTACGGCATCTTATTGATGATCAACCTCGAGCTTGCGCTTATCACGCCGCCCGTCGGAATGAACCTCTTCGTCATCAAGGGCATCGCAAAAGCCCCGCTGGCCGACGTCATCCGCGGCGCGCTTCCATATGCTGCACTGATGCTTCTTGGCCTGATCATCGTCTTTGTGTTCCCAGCGTTGTCCACATGGCTTCCCAAAGCCGCAGGGTTCGGAGGCTGAGCGACACGATCACGAGGTTCGCCACGCGCGCATGCTGAAGATTCTATCTATGTATTTTTTCTTCACTGGCAACAGAAGTCCGCAAACCCTGTTGGAGCAGAAGTTCGTGGTCGTCCACCAAGCAGTTGGAAAGTCCGCATAGCAGACGTTGGCACAGACGTAGATCGAAAGCTCCACGTATTGAAAGCAGGTTCCTGATGCTATCTACGGAGCCAACTCAAGCGATTTGTTTCAAATTCGCAAGACAAACGCGAGACGAAACGGTCTCTTTGCAATCGAAATTTTTGTTAAGTCATTGAAAATTGTTGGCGCACCCGACACGATTCGAACGTGTGACCTCTGCCTTCGGAGGGCAGCGCTCTATCCAGCTGAGCTACGGGTGCCAGGCGCTGTAAGCGCGAACACAGCAAGGTGGATAACCGATGTGCCGCGTCACTGCAATTGGAAAGTGCGCGGCACCGGTCATTGAACAGGGTCCGTGCGGCTCAAGACCGCCGCCCCTTCCTATTACTTGCCCTTGGTCTTGTGCATGAGGGACAGGCCCTTTGCGGTGCGGTTGGGGAAACCTTTCCAGTAGGTGTGCTCGGGCTTCAAGGTTCCATCCTCTTCAACCGCGTAGACGCCGTCGCCGGATTTTTCAACAAGATTGAGATAGGGCTGCATTTCACCGTCCTTCTTCAGATACTGGCCGAAAAACGCCGTGACAAAGTGCTGCGTGATGTTGTTCATGCGCACATTGTCCCAGACCGCATCGGCATAGTGGTCGAAGGGGATGAAATCGATGTGTTCGGAGGGCTGCCAGGCTTCGCTTGGCGCGGGGATCGGCGCACCGGCATTGTGATTGGCGTATTCGAAGGTCAGCAGATAGCGGTCCGTATTGGTGCTGAGATCAAAGATCGCCTTGGTGCCGTTTTCATAACCAGATACGTCATCATCGCTGCCTGATATGAAGAACATCGGGATGCGCACGCCCGAAAGGCCCTTGGCATCCCAGAAACCGGTGTTCATGCCCCAGGGCGCAACGGCAACCGCAGCCTTGATGCGCGGATCGATCAGCGCCTCATGGCTGTCACTGCCGGCAAGGTGAACACCAAGGGTGCCCGCCGGCGCGCCCCATGGATATTCCGTGCTTGCCTGGGTGACGCCGCCGCCGGCGGTGATGACGGCTCCGTAGCCGCCCATCGAATAGCCGACGAGGCCCGTATTGGAGGCATCGACAAGCCCGCTCAGAAAGTTCCCGTCCTCCTTCGACATGATGTCGATCGTATCGACGACAAAGGTCTGGTCGATTGAGCGGTTGACCAGCGTCGAACCGAAGGCCGCCTTGTTGTCATAGGTGCTCTCGGTGTGATCGATGGAGACGACGACATAGCCCTTCGTGGCCAGGTTCTCGCCCAGATGGCTCATCAGGAATCGATTGCCGGGATAGCCGTGGGAGATGACGATCAACGGATAACCGGTGTCGACCTTTGCCGGTTCGGCATCGCGGACAGCGCGGCCCTTCAAGTCGACCTTGGTGACACCGTCGCGCAATAGAACGCCTTCATAGGTGCCTCCGGAACCGGTGCCGGCCGCGGCCGGATACCAGACTTCCAGGGTCAGCGGCCGGTCGTAGCGCGGCAGGTCGTTGGCCGATTCGACCTTGAGGATGTCGACCTGACCGGTGTTGGTCACCTCAAGGGTGCGAACGCCGATCGGGCTGTCGCCATGGGCGGTCAGCTCTGGCGCGTCCGGGCGGACAAGATCAACACGATTGTCTTCGGCAAGCGCTGCCGTGCAGAGCAGTCCGGTCAGGACTGCGGCCCCTATTGCGTGTTTCATGATGCGATCCCTGTGTTTCAATTCGTTGGCCGTCTACGGAACGGCATATTCAACATACTACTGAGTAGGTTCTCAGCACAAGACGGGACTTTCCGCGGGATGATTTCCCGGTGAAACGTCCGGTACCGCAGCGTGCGATATCAGGCCGCGACAAAGAGATTGTGACAAGGGGTAAATCGTCCGGCCGAAGGGGCCTGTGCGCTATTGTCCGACGATACGGTAGAGCGTGATCGACCGCCTGTGGCCCTTGGAATAGTTGAAACCGGAAATCGGCTCGCTGCCCTCAGCACGGGCATCGCTGGCACTGAGGGCTGCCAGGAAAGCCGGGGCATCCTCCTCGGGCACGGCCGCCATGGCGCATTGCGGATTGTCGAGCAAATGGCGCGCGGCGCTGTCAGGGCCGCCGAGCACCGTGTCGGTGCCGGCTAGAAAAACGAGGCTCGGTTCATGATAGGTGACCGACGCCAGCACGGAATCCGGGCAGGATTTTTCAGCCTCGAACCGCTCGACGATCTGCCGGCTCAGCCACATTTCGTCGACCTGCGGAAGGATCACGGAGAACCCGACGCCAAAGGCGGTCGTCGCCGCCAGCGTCGCCACGAGAACACGCCGGACCGGCGCGAGTTCCAATCCGAAACCGAGGCCGAACCAGCACGCCATGAGCGACAGCAACACAACCGGAATGCTCCAGAAGGAGAAGCTGCCGCCAATATAGATCGGGACGATGACCGCCAATGAGGCGAAAGCGATGGTCACAACAATCACGCCGAACCCGGTGAAACCGTGCAGGATGCGCTGCCATAAAAGCGGCTTCGGCGCCTCGCTGGCCGCCAGCCCGAGGAACCAGCCGCCCAACAGCAGGATCGCCGGATAGGACGGCAGAATATAGTGCGGCAGTTTTGTGGGAACGAGCTCGAAAACCAGCCAGAACGGCAGATACCAGGCCACACAGACCATCATTCTGGGATCGGTGAACATGCGCCTTAGGGCATGGGTGCCGCCAATGATCGCGATCAGGCCGAAGGGCCAGACGAACAGCGAGTAGGTGATGATGTAATATCCGGGCGGCGCACCGTGCGATTCCTGACCGCTGGTGACCTTGCCCAGCATGTCGCGGCCGACAGCCTCGTACCAGAAGGCTCCGCCGGACTTCCAGGTAATCAGGATCAGCCAGGGCAATGCGATCAACAGTGTCACGCCGATGCCGCGAAGCGGCTTCAGATCGGTCAGCCAGGCACGTCCACGCTGGCGGTCGAAGATGATGATGAAAAGAACCGTAAGAGCGCTGAGGAGCGGCGCAATCGGTCCTTTGATCATGATGGCCGCGCCCTGCGCGATCCAGAACACCCATGCCAGAGAGCCCGGCGCCTGCTGCCCTTCTCGGTTGGCGACATAAATGCGGGCAAGACAGCCCTGCGCGACGATGCACAGCAAAAGCAGGACTGAATCGGTCTTTGCCAGACGTCCCTCAAACCCCGCGCCGAACATGCCGGCCAGCATCAGCGCGGCGATCAGGCCCGCCGCATGGCCGAAAAGGTGCAGGCCGATCCAGTATAGCGCAACGACAGCCAGCGATACGGCAACCACCGAAACAGCGCGATAGGCGGCAATCGGAGCCTCGGCACCCTGTCCCGTCACACCGACGGTCAGGGACTGGAGCCAGTAGACGCCGATGGGTTTCTTGTAGCGCGGCTCGGATTGAAACCGTATGTCCACATAGTCGCCGGTTTCGACCATCTGCTTGGTAGCCTGGATGTAACGCGCTTCGTCACGATCGATCGGCGGGAGCTGGGTGATACCGGGAACAAGCACTGCCAGGCCAAGCAGGAAAAGAATCACATAGATCCAGACGCCCGTGCCCTGACCGGCTGCCGCGCCCAGCCCCATAAGCCGATTGTCCTGCCTGAATTGTTTCAATGCGCTGCGCTCTCGCCCCCGAACTTCCTCATTCAATCCGTCTGTGCCATGGCGGCTTTGCGTTCATTGGCAATCAGCCAGAGATTGCGAATGTATATGATGAGCCCCATGCCCTGGCCGGCGATGAACACCGGATCCTGACGCTGAATCGCATAAATGAATAGCATGCCGCCGCCAAAGAGCGAAAAAAACCAGAAAGCAACGGGTACAACAGAGCGTTTTGCGCGTTCGGATGCAATCCACTGAACGACGAATCGCATCGTAAAACAAGCCTGGGCCAGAAAACCGATCAGCACCCAGGTATCAAACTGCTGGATGAAGACCGCGTCGAACCAGTTGATCAGGGACGCAAAAATCTCAGTCATAGGGGATTTCCTCAACAACGGGCATCTTGTGACGGCGGCGCTTCAGCCACCAAACTCCAAAAAGATCCAGTGCGCCGCGCGCACCACGGTCGAGGATGCCGTAATTCGAAGTGCCGAAGCGGCGGGGACGGTCCAGAACATCGATCGCGACAACATCATAGCCCTCCTGGATCACGAGGGCCGGCAGGAAGCGGTGCGTGCCGTTGAAAAACGGAAGCCGCCGGAAAATGTCCGTGTGAACGGCCTTCAGCCCGCAGCCGGAATCGCGTGTCTTGTCGTTCAGGATCGATCCGCGCAGCCAGTTGGCAAAGCGCGAAGAAAGCTGCTTGAGTTTGGTATCCTTGCGCTTGATGCGCTGCCCGCAGGCAATTCCGATCGCCGGGCCGCCTTCGAGGAGCTTGTCGACGAGCGGGCCGATATATTTCGGGTCGTTCTGCCCGTCGCCGTCGATCGTGGCGACCACGTCGCCGGCGGCCGCAAGAACGCCGCTTCGCAGCGACAGGCTCTGACCGACCGAGGCATCGTGGCGCAGGTGCCGCACGGCAAATGCGCGTTTGGCGGCCTCGCCCGTCAGAACCTCGGCGGTGTTGTCGGTGGAGCCGTCATTGACGACAATAACCTCGATGTCCCTGTCGCCGAGATGTTCAGCGATCTCATCTATCAGGGGCGGAATATTCTCAGCCTCGTTCTTGCAGGGAATAACAATCGATATCATGGGTTTGCCTTGGTTTGACGATGCCCGTTCGCCGGGAAAACCCGGCCGGGATCAGGCATTTTCTGGCAACGGCGCCACCGGACCAGCGCCCAGCGGATTTTCAACCGTCCGTGCGCGCACGCCTTAGCAAGCAGGGGCTGGAGTGGCAAGCCATTTGTCCGCCAACGATCCGGCCGGCACCACGGTATAGATTGGTTTTTTTTCGCCTTTACTGGCAGCTGCGCTAGGTCTTAGTCTGGCCGAAAAACAATAACCGGCTTTTGGGAGGAGATAAGTATGAAGGGCTTGATGCAGGATTGGCCGCTGCTCTGTCACAAGATCATAGACCACGCGGCGACCTATCATGGCGACCGGGAAGTTGTTTCACGGTCGGTCGAAGGCCCGATCCATCGAACCAACTACCGCAATATCCGTGACCGTGCCAGACAAGTCGCCAAGCGGCTGGAAAAGGACGGCATCGGTTTTGGAGACAGGGTTGCCACAATGGCGTGGAATACCTGGCGTCACCTTGAGGCCTGGTACGGCATCCTCGGTCTCGGCGCGGTCTACCACACGCTGAACCCCAGACTGTTCCCCGACCAGATTGCCTGGATCATGAATGACGCGGAAGACCGGCTTCTTTTTGTCGACCTGACCTTTCTGCCGGTTGTCGAGGCTGTTGCTGACAAGGTGCCCAGCCTGCTGAAGGTCGTGGTGCTCACGGATAGCGCCCACATGCCGGAAACCAAGATCGCCAATGCCGTCGCCTATGAAGACTGGGTCAGTGAAGCGGACACGGATTTCGAATGGCGCGAGTTCGAGGAAACGACCGCTGCGGGCATGTGTTACACCTCCGGAACAACGGGCGATCCGAAGGGTGTCGTCTATTCGCACCGTTCCAATGTTCTCCACGCGATGGCCGCCGCCCAGCCGGATATGCTCAATCTGGCATCACGCGACCGCATGATGCCGGTCGTTCCGCTGTTTCACGCCAATGGCTGGTCGACAGCCTTTGTATGCCCGATGGTCGGTGCAACCATGGTGATGCCGGGCGCCGGCATGGACGGTGAATCGATCTACCAGATGCTGACCGAGGAGCGGGTGACCATGACGGCCGCCGTTCCAACCGTTTGGCTGATGCTCTTGCAGCATATGGACAAGATCGATGCCGCCCTGCCGGATCTGGAGAATGTGGTCATCGGCGGCTCCGCCTGCCCGCGTGCCATAACCCAGACGTTTCAGGATACATACGGCGTCGAGGTCATTCACGCCTGGGGCATGACCGAGATGAGCCCGCTTGGAACGCTCTGCTCGATCAAACCCGAATATGCCCATCTTGAGGGTGAGGAAAAGCTCGATCTGCAGGCCAAGCAAGGCCACCCGCCTTTTACGGTGGAAATGAAAGTGACGGATGACGAGAACAACGCGCTGCCCTGGGACGGCAAGACGTTCGGCCGCCTGAAGGTACGGGGCCCGGCGGTTTCGTCGTCCTACTACAAGGGGCGCGGGGCCGAACAGTTCGATGGCGAGAACTGGTTCGATACGGGCGATGTCGCCCATATCGACCCCCATGGCTACATGGAGATCACCGACCGGGCAAAGGACGTGATCAAGTCGGGCGGCGAGTGGATATCGTCCATCGAGCTGGAAAACCTGGCGGTCGGCCATGACGACGTTGCCGAAGCCGCCGTTATCGGCATTGCCCATCCGAAATGGGACGAACGACCGCTTCTTGTCATTGTGCCGAAAGAGGGATGCAACCCTGACAAGGACAACATTCTCGATTTCATGAAAGGCAAGATCGCCAAATGGTGGATGCCCGACGATGTAGCGTTTGTCGAGGACATTCCCCACACGGCCACCGGCAAGATACAGAAGACCGCGCTGCGCGAGCAGTTCAAGGACTACAGTTTCCCGGATACCTGACGGCATCCGCTTGCCGATCAAGAAAACTTGTGCAAACCGCGCCGGTGACAGTGCAACCCGCGCCGGGCGTACTGACACCGGCGCGGGCCTGCCGTCACCCGCCTCACAGCATCCTGGTTATTGTATAACCCGCCGCAGCCGACACCGACGTAAGGACAATGCCCCAGCTAATGTCCACGACAAGCACAGCAAGCGGCCAGTTCCGCAATGTGGCGTAATTGGTGACGTCATAGGTGCCGTAGGCAACACCGCCAAGCAGGCCGCCAAGCAGCAGCGCCATCAGAAGCGATTGCTCCTTCATGGCCGGCAAAACGGCGAAAACGACAATACCGGCGACATAGAATATGTAGAAGACCGCCGCCACGCCAAGCCGCGGCTGGTCAAGCATGTGCGCACCCAGTTGCGTGCGGTAGAAACCGCCGGCAACGCGCGCCAACCATACATAATCGACAGCCAGAAAGACTATCGCCGTCACCAGGTATGTTTTCAGGAAAGGGACCATTTTAATCCAGTTGTCTGCCGTCAAACCCCTTTTACGCCCTCGCACCCTGTTCGGATCACATTCTGCAGCACTCCGTTTTCCCGCAAACGGTGTGATCCGGCGGCCCGGCGCCTTCGTATGTTTTCCATGCGAATGCGTTAAAGGCAGGAGGCTTCATTGCGTAAACTGAACATTGCGGTTGTCGGCGGCGGAATATCAGGGCTTTCCGCGGCCTGGCTATTGAGCAAAGGCCACAATGTCACCTTGTTCGAACGTGCCGGCACCCTTGGCGGGCATGCCCACACGGTCGACGTTGAAACACGAGACGGACCGGTGCCGGTCGATACCGGGTTCATCGTTTTCAACAAAGCCAACTATCCCAATTTGTGTGCGCTTTTCCGTCACCTCGACGTGGCGTGCGCGAGCACGGAGATGAGCTTCTCGCTGACCCATGATTTCGGTCGCTATGAATATGCAGGTTCGGGAAAAGGGTATTTTGGCCAGCGCCGCAACATTGCCAGCGTCCACCACTGGATGATGCTGAAGGAAATCAATCGCTTTTTCCGCAACGCCCAACGCCGGATCGGCCTCTACCATGCCGATACCTCACTTGGCGCGTTTCTGGAGGCCGAACATTATTCGCGCGACTTTATCCAGGATCACATCATTCCGATGGGCGCTGCGATCTGGTCAACCTCCATGGACCGCATGCTGGATTTCCCGGCTCGTGCCTTCATCGATTTTTATGCCAATCATGGCTTGCTGCAATTTAAGAACCGACCGAACTGGAACACGGTTCTTGGCGGCAGCAGAACCTATGTCGACAAGATGGTTACCGACAGTTCCTTCCAGACCGTGCTTGGTGCGGACATAGCCGCCATCACGCGGCGGCCCGACCGCGTTTTGATTGCGATGAGGGACGGCGTCACGCAGCTCTTCGATCATGTGGTCATGGCAGCCCATGCCGACCAGTCGCTGAAACTTCTTGGTGACGCTGATGGTGCGGAAACCGCGCTACTGGGTGCCTTCCCCTATCAGGAAAACACCGCCGTCCTGCACCGGGACGAGCAGTGGATGCCAAAGCGAAGCCGTCTGTGGTCAAGTTGGAACTATATCAAGGCAGGCCGCACTGCCGGGGACGAGTTGTGCGTGAGCTACTGGATGAACCGCCTGCAGGCCCTGCCGACGCGCGACAATCTCTTCGTCACACTCAATCCGATCCGGGCGATCCGCGAGGACGCCATCATCGAAGAAATGACCTACGACCACCCGGTGTTCACAGCCGAGGCGTTCCGCGCCCAGGAGAGCATGCCTACGCTGCAGGGCTACCGACGCACCTGGTATTGCGGCAGCTATCTGGGATACGGTTTCCATGAAGACGGGATTGCAAGCGGGCTGGCAGTCGCCGAGAAGCTTGGCGGTCTGGCGCGGCCATGGGCCAACGACCCTGAATATGATCTGCGGCGCACCGGGTTCGACGAATATTTACAGGTCGCGGAGTGATGAGCGAAACCGAAGCCATTTATGCGGGAACCGTGATGCACCGGCGTCTGCGGCCAAAGCCGCATGCCTTCAAATATTCGGTGTTCTCCATACTCATTGATATCGACCGGCTCGAACAGCTCGGCAAACGCCTGCGGCTGTTCTCGCACAATCGCTTCAACCTTTATTCCGTGCACGATCGCGATCACGGGAACGGTGATGGCCTGAAGCCGCATTTGACGCACGTCGCATGCGAGGCCCTGGGAACCGACGCGGCGCAGCGCTTCCTGATGCTGTGTTATCCGCGCGTCCTCGGCTACGTGTTCAATCCGCTGACCGTCTATTACGGCATTGATGAACAAGGCCGCACGGTCGTGATGATATACGAGGTCAGCAATACGTTTGGCGAGCGCCATACTTACGCGATACCGGTAGATAACGCAGACGACCATGTCATGCGCCAGAGCTGCGAAAAGGTCTTTCATGTCTCGCCGTTCAACGAGGTGCGCGGGCGATACGCTTTCAAGACACGCATGCCCGGCAAACGGGCGAATGTCGCAATCCTGCTTCACGATGAAGACGGGCCGCTGCTCGCGGCGCAGTTTTCCGGCGAGCGCAGGCCGCTATCCGACAGAACGCTTGTAAAGATGTTCATCCGCCACGGCGCGATGACGCTGAAGGTCTGGGCGGGTATTCACTATGAAGCGTTGAAGCTTTGGGGCAAAGGGCTTCCGTTGTTCAAAAAGCCGTCGCCGCCGGAGACGCCCGTCACCGTGCCGCCACGCCGCCATAACCACAAACGGCTCGCAGCGTAAGTTGCTTTTAACGGTTCCGTCGGCCGCTTATCATCCGGCGCGACAGCGCATAGAACAGCCAGTAGGGCAGGAAATTCGTGAGCCTGACGGCGGTGGTGAACAGTCGCGGAAAGAAGATCGCATTCTTGCGCTGCAATATTCCCGACAGCAGTTTTTCCGCCGCCGCATCGACATCCATCAATCCGGGCATCGGGAATTTGTTGACCCTGGACATGGGTGTGTCGACAAACCCGGGCTGGACCAGTGTCACCTTGATGCCGAATTCGCCCAGCTCAACAGCCAGCGCTTCGGCGAGGTTGGTGAGAGCAGCCTTGGTCGGCCCGTATGCGAGCGAACTCGGCAGTCCACGGTATCCGGCAACGGACGACACGATGACAATATGGCCACTGCCACGCGCCTTCATGCCGGAAATCAACGCCTTGACCGCATAGACGGCGCCGAAATAGTTGATGGTCATCGCCTGATGCATCTTGTCCGTGTCCAGATCATCAGCCCGCATGGGGAACCAGACGGCGGCGCACAAAACCGCCGTGTCGATGCCGCCGTAACGCTTTTCGATGGCTTCAGCCGTTTGCTCGACTGCGGCCTGATCGCTGGTGTCGACGGGAAAGGCACCGAATGACGGGTTTTCGCGCTCCATCTGTTCGAGCTTTTCCACCGAACGGGCTGATATCGCGACATTGTCCGCCAAGGGTGCGCATTTTTCGGCCAGGCTTTGTCCGATACCGGAGCTGGCCCCGACAATCCATACATTGCCGAGGCTCTTTTCTTGCGCGCTCATGATATGGTCAGATACCGACCAGCGGCTGCATCAGGCGACTGACAACACCCTTGAACCGGGTTGGTTCCTCGGTCGCCACCAGGCAGATGCAGGGCTCGTCCGAATCGACCAGTGGCTGATGCTCCACATGCTCATCCAGATCGGCAATATCGCCTTTGGCGAACCGACCCATTTCGTCATGATATGATCCGCGCAGAATGAGTGTCATTTCCGTCCCGCCATGTCCGTGCTCGGGGATTTTGCGGCCCGATCCGATCTTCAGCAGAAACAGGGACCCATTGGTATCGGCCATCTCAATGCGGTGGCGCTGAACACCGGGTACGACACGCCGCCAAGGCAAGTCATCAAGCGACTGCCCAATGAGGTTTTGCAGAGGAAGTGGAACATCGCCTCCTGCATTAGCGGCCAGGCGATGCCTTGCAGCCGGCACGGCATCGGTATCCCCATCGGCATCGATCATCCTTGAAAGGCGTTCGAACGATCCGTTTGAAAGGGCCGCCGCCGGCGCATGCTCTAGGCAGTCTCCGCCGACAGCTTCGGCCAGATGCACCGCATGGCGGCAATCTTCGCACATGGCGAGATGCGAGGCGACAACCACCGCAAAGGCCGGGTCGAGGTCCCCAGTCGCGTAGCGCATCAGCGATGCATCATCCAGGTGATGATGAATGCTCATCTCAGTTCCTCAAGGTTTTCTTTCAGTTTCTTATAGGCCAGCCGGGTGCGGGATTTGACCGTCCCGATCGGCAGTCCAAGCTTTTGTGCTATCTCGCTTTGCGGCATGAATTGAATAAATGCCATTTCGATAACCGTTTTCTGTTCCAGCGGAAGCTGATCGATGGCGTCACGGACCATTTCTCCATGCTGGCCGGTGATCATTTCTGCTTCCGCGCTCGGCGCGTCGCACGCGATCGACACCGTCTCCACATCTATATAAGGCTGCACGGGTTGCCGCCTTATCCTGTCTATGCGCGCATTGCGCGCGATCGTGAATATCCACGTCGAAACTGAGCCGCGCTCTGGCGCATAGAGCGCGGCCTTGCGCCAGACCGTCAACATAACTTCCTGCATCAGGTCTTCCGCAAGGTCTTCGCTGGCTCCTGAGCCGAGCATCATTCCTTTGATACGAGGACCGAACCGGACAAAAAGGGTCTCGAATGCTGATTTGTCACGATGGACAGCCACGTCGGAGATCAGCACTTCATGGAGTGCCTGATCCGTCTTAGGTCCCGGATCTTCCGAGGGTTTTTCCATCTGCAAGACTTTCAGCATGGCCCGGCCTTCGCTGTTAAACCGGACTTATTACGACGGTATTTGCCGATCGGATCACGATAGGCAAAAAAATTCCAGTATTTTCCCTGCAACCGCAAATATTCGATTTTTTTGTGATCCGGAAATCAAGCTCCGGCGTAACCCTTGCCAGCTAGCAACCCGGATCATCCGGCGGTCGACTGCCTGTCCACCTGCAGAGGAGATGAACATGCAGAAAACAATAATCGCGGCAGTCGCCGCAATGGGACTTTTCGCAGCGGCACCGGCTGGTGCCAACAATATCGTCGAAACGGCTCAGAGTGCCGGCAGCTTCAATACGCTGCTTGCCGCCGCCAAAGCAGCCGGTCTGGCAGATGCGCTGGCAACGGGTGAAAACCTGACCGTTTTCGCACCGACGGACGAAGCTTTCGCCGCTCTTCCGGAAGGAACTGTCGAGTCCCTTTTGAAGCCTGAAAACAAGGATCAGCTCATTGCTATTTTGAGCTACCACGTTCTTCCGCGCAAGCTGATGTCAACCGACCTTCCCGGTCGCCGGATTCACGTCAAGACGCTGAAGACAGAGGGCGACAAGACGCTGGCCGTCGAGAAATCTTCGTCCGGTGTGACCGTGGACAACGCCAATGTCGTTTCCGCTGACATCGTGACCGACAATGGTGTGATCCATGTGATCGACAAGGTTGTTTTGCCGTCGAGCTAAGTGACGGATTGGGACGCGCATATGTGTCTGCGCGTCCCGAACCTTTTACCTACCGAATGCGCTTTTCCGTTTCCGCATCGAAAAGCATGGCGCGTTCCAGGTCGAACGTTATGCCGACCCTGGCACCCTCTTGCGACCGCTCATCACCGCGCTCTTCAACGATAATTTTCTCACCATTGTCAGATACGAGATAGTCATAGGACGTGCCGCCAAGCGCTTCCGTCAGATCGACGGCCAGCGTATCGCCGCTCTTGTCGATCTCGATGTGCTCAGGCCGTATTCCTAAAATAACGCGCGTGCCGTCCGCCGGCATGGCTACCGGCAATTTGTAGCTCTGCTTGAGCGCCGGGACTTCGATTGAATCGCCTTTGCTGGTTGCTTCAAGAAAGTTCATCGCCGGCGAGCCGATAAAACCGGCGACAAATTTGTTGTCCGGGTTGCGGTAGAGGTCGAGCGGCGCGCCCACCTGTTCGATATAACCACCGCGCAACACGACAATCTTGTCGGCCAGCGTCATGGCCTCGACCTGATCGTGGGTCACGTAGATCATGGTCGCGCCGATTTCCTTGTGCAGACGGGCGATTTCGACACGCATTTCAACACGCAACTCTGCGTCGAGGTTGGACAGGGGTTCATCGAACAGGAATACCTCAGGACCGCGAACGATCGCACGACCGATCGACACGCGCTGGCGCTGGCCGCCGGACAGCGCCGACGGTTTGCGGTCTAGATATTGTTCCAGCTTGAGGATGCGGGTGGCCTCTGCGACCTTTTCCGCGATCTCGGCCTTCGGATGACCGTTCATCTTCAGGCCGAAACCCATGTTCTCCTTAACGGTCATATGCGGGTAGAGCGCGTAGGTCTGAAACACCATCGCGACACCGCGTTGTGCCGGGTCCATCCGCGTGACGTCGCGGGGTCCGATGGAAATCTTGCCCTCGGTCGTCTCTTCCAGCCCGGCCACCATGCGCAAGAGCGTTGACTTGCCGCAGCCCGATGGCCCCACAAAGACGCAAAATTCGCCGTCCTCGATCTGAAGATCCACCCCGTGGATCACCTGAACATCGCTGTATCGCTTGACAACGTCTTGAAGTACTACACCTGACATCGTGTTAGATCTCCATTCTCTCCGGCGTTCTTTCGTTCTCGGGAAAACGCCAGTATTCAGCCGCATCGGCTATTTTCCCGGCTGCATTCTGTAATTCGGGCACATGCTTCCTCAGCTTGCCAAGGGACGTTCTGGCGGATGTGCTGGTGACCGAGACCGCTCCCATCATCTGTTCGCTCCTGGACAGGATCGGAACCGCGACGCAGATGATGCCCGGCTCATGGTCCTCGCGGTCGAGCGCATAGCCATCCTGGCGGATCTGATTGAGCTCGCAGGCCAGTTCCTGCTGCGAACAGATCGTCGAAGGCGTAAAGCGGTGATAGGATTGCTGCGGCAGAATCCGCTGCAGCTCATCGTCCGGCAGGTAGGCAAGCATCGCCTTTCCGACGCCCGTGCAATAGGCGGGCCCGACCTTTCCGGCTTCCGAAAACATCGTCACGCGGCGCTTTGCGTCGCGCTTATCCAGATAAAGCACGTGGGGGCCATCGAGTTGCGCCAGGTGAATGGTTTCGCCGGTTGCCTCACTGAGCGCCGTCAGATGAGGCCTGGCGACCGGTGCGAGCGATGACTGGGTCCAGGCGGAATGTGCCAGGCGCACAAGGCGCACACCAAGCGCATAGGTCTGCCATTTGCGGTCGAAGGTCAGTACGCCTTCGGTAACCAGGTTCTGCAGGATCCGGTAGAGCGTTGCCTTGGGGTATCGGGATTCGGCAAGGATATCGTTGAAGCGCACCGGGCGCTCAAACGATGCGACCAGGTCAAGCACGTTCAGCGCTTTGCCCACAGTCCCGCTCGACTTGCGTTCGCTCTCCAAAACTCTTCCTCCCTACCCCCGAACGACAGCAGTTGCCGATGAGGATATTCTTGACAAGCGTATGTTAGCCGTGCTCCAATTTCAATATGTAAATATTAGTTTCACTATTCGGAACAAAAGGGAGGATACCATGCGTTCCATTTTGAAGGCGTCAGCAGTGGCGCTTGTCACCAGTGCTGCCTTGGCGACAGGGGCGTTTGCAGACGGCCATAAACTCAGCGGGGAAATGAAAATCTTCCTCGATACGTCGAATCCGGCGCCGCGCGCCACGTTCGAGGGCATCATTGCCCAGTTCGATGAAATGCACCCGGATCTGAAGATCGAAACGACGATCATCGACCGCGATGCCTACAAGACACAGATCAGAAACTTCCTGACGGCCAATCCGCCGGATGTTGCGACCTGGTATGCGGGCAACCGGATGCTTCCATACGTGACCACGGGTCTGTTTGAGGACGTATCCGACCTGTGGACGGGTGACCTTGCGGCAGAACTGGCATCGACAAAGACCGCGATGACCATCGACGGCAAGCAGTGGGGCGTTCCCTATACCTACTACCAGTGGGGCATGTACTACCGCAAAGACATCTTTGATGAGCTTGGCCTGACCGTCCCGACCAACTGGGAAGAAGAAAAGGCAAACTGCCAGAAAATCGTCGATTCGGGACGCAAGTGCTACACGATCGGCACCAAGTTCCTTTGGACGGCGGCGGGCTGGTTCGACTATCTGAACCTGCGCACCAACGGCTACGAGTTCCACATGGCGCTGACCGCCGGCAAGGAAAGCTGGACCGATGATCGCGTGAAAAAGACCATGGCGAACTGGCGCGAGCTGATCGACATGGGCGCTTTCATTGACGACCACACCGCCTATAGCTGGCAGGAAGCCATTCCGTTCCTCGTTGACGGCCAGGCAACCGCCTATCTGATGGGTAACTTTGCGGTTGACCCGATCAAGGCTGCCGGCCTGACTGATGACCAGCTGGATTTCTACCAGTTCCCGCTGATTACCGAAGGCATTCCGATGGCCGAGGAAGCACCGACCGATACGCTTCATATCCCGTCCGGCGCCGCCAACAAGGAAGCTGCTCGCGCCTTCCTGAAGTTTGTTGCAACACCGGATATCCAGACATCCATGAACGCCAGCCTCGGTCAGTTGCCGGTCAACAACAAGGCAAGCGTCAACACGGACGACAAGTTCGTGAAGGCCGGATTTGAGATGCTGAACAATGCATCCGCCCTTGCGCAGTTCTTCGACCGGGACGCGCCGGCCGAAATGGCCAAGGTCGGCATGGAAGGCTTCCAGGAATTCATGGTCCGTCCGGACAATCTGGATCAGATCCTGCAGCGCCTCGAGAAGACACGCGAGCGTGTCTACAAGTAGTCAGACTGGGGCGGGCTTTTCGGGTCCGCCCCAACGCCTTTTGGACTACCCGATAGTCCGCATCTGGTTTCCGGCTTAGCCAGCCCAACGGGAACCGCGAACGCACCGGAAAAATGAGGTTCGCGATGTCAACCGCTACCCTAGCCAAATCCGAATACGAGCAAGAAAACCGATCCTGGTACAAGCGAAACGAGATCAGCATCACACCGTGGCTGTTCATGGCGCCGGCGATCCTGTTCTTCATGGTCTATGTGATCATTCCGATCTTCCAGAGTTTCGAGATTTCTCTGTTCGAGTGGGACGGACTTGGAGCCCGAGAATATATCGGCACCGATAACTATGTGGAACTTTGGGACGACCCGGCTTTCTACACGTCGCTGCGGAATAACCTGATCTGGTTGATCCTTTATCTTCTGGCGATTCCGGCGGGATTGTTCATCGCTCTGTTTCTGAACCAGACGGTCGTCGGCATCAGGCTTTACAAGTCACTTTTCTTTTTCCCGTTTGTGATCAGCCAGGTGGTTGTCGGTCTCGTTTTCACATGGTTTTACGATCCGACCTTTGGCCTCTTCAATACGGTCATTGGATGGGTGGGGCTCGGCCCGATCAACGTGCTCGGCGATCCGACCTATGTGACCTACGGAATTATTGCCGCGGGCCTGTGGCCGCAAACGGCCTATTGCATGATCCTCTACCTGACCGGGCTGAATGCCGTTGACCCCGAGCAGATCGAGGCCGCACGGCTGGACGGCGCCAAGGGTTGGAAAATGCTTTGGTATGTTGTCGTGCCTCAGTTGAAACCGGCCACGTTCATCGCCTTTGTGGTGACCATCATCGGCGCGCTTCGCTCGTTCGACCTGATCTCGGTCATGACCAACGGCGGACCGTTCGGCGAAAGCCGCGTCCTCAGCTTCTACATGTTCGAGGTTGCCCTTTCCGAATACGGTTTCCGCATGGGCTATGGCGCCGCCATTGCGGTGGTTCTGTTCCTTATCATGCTGTTCTTCATCGCGTACTTCCTGTACTCGATGTACAGAGACGAAAGGGGTCGCTGATATGTTTCCGACACCCATTCAAAAGACGCCGCGCAGCTGGCAGATCACCTACCAGTCCTTTCTTCCGATTGCCCTGATCATGTGGCTCCTGCCGCTGATTGCGGTCGCCATATTCTCGGTGAAACCGGAAGGCGATTTCTCGGCGGGCGAATACTGGTCCCTGCCCTCAACCTTCGGCGGCTGGGAAAACTATGGAAAAGTGTTTTTCCAGTCCGACATGCCGCGTTACCTGCTCAACTCTTTGCTGATCACTGTGCCGACGGCGATCGGCGCGGTGGCGCTGGCCTGCATGGCCGGGTTCGCACTGGGCATTTACAGATTCAAACTGAATTTGTGGATTTTCTTCCTGTTCGTTGCAGGCAACTTCGTGCCGTTCCAGATCCTGATGGTGCCGGTTCGGGACCTGACGCTGGATCTCGGCCTTTACAACACGAAGACCGGCCTTGTGCTCTTCCACATCGCCTTTCAGACGGGGTTCTGCACCCTCTTCATGCGCAACTTCATCAAAGGCCTGCCCTTCCCTCTGATCGAGGCTGCCCGGGTTGAAGGAATCGCAGAGTGGCGGATTTTCGTCTATATCGTCCTGCCTTTGATGAAACCGGCGATCGCTGCGCTCTGCGTGCTGATCTTCACATTCATCTGGAACGATTATTTCTGGGCGATTGTCTTGACGCAGGGGGTTGAATCTCAACCGGTCACCGCCGGCATCACCTCGTTCAATGCGCAGTTCCGGGCCGCCTATCACCTTATGAGCGCCGGAGCAATTGTAGCGGCGCTGCCGCCGGTGGCGATTTTCTTCCTGATGCAAAAACACTTCATCGCAGGCCTGACACTTGGAGCTGTTAAATGATCCTGTGCCCGAAACTGGGACATGAGCGATGATCCAATGCTGGCGGCTGGATGACAGGCGTCAGACTCTGGTTCTCGGCTCCCACAGAGAGCACCTTGCAGAGGTGCTCTACTGGGGGCCGAGGTTACCGGATGATGAGGATCTGAATACTTTATTTGCTGTTCATGCCATCGATGTCACCGGTGGCATGCTTGATTTGAATCCCGAATTGTCCATCTCGCCGGAAGCGACCCGGACATTTCCCGGCCAGCCCGGCCTGATCGTGCGCGCCAGCGACGGTGCGCAATTACTGACCAAATTCTGTTTCGAAAAGGTCGAGGAAGAACCGGGCCGACTGGTTCTGACCTATGAAGACAAGAACAACGGACTGACCTATACGGCGCGTTTCACGATCAATGAACACACTCAAGTGATCGAAACGCAGGCCAGTCTCGTGTCGACAAAACCGGTGCATCTGCACTGGATGTCGGCGCCTGTCATGCCGGCTCCGCAACTTTCGGACGAGATGATTGATCTTGCCGGACGCTGGTGCGGCGAGTTCCAGATCAACCGCACGGCCTGGTCGCCCGGCATGCGCTTTCGCGAGAACCGGACGGGGCGAACCGGGCACGAGCATTTTCCAGGGCTGATCATTCCCTGCCGCGGCGCCACCAATACGCAAGGCCAGGCCTATGCGTTCCACTATGGCTGGTCGGGCGGGCACAAGATGATCGCCGAGGAACTTCCCGACGGGCGGCGACAGATCCAGTTCGGTCATGCCGAGCGCATGGAAGTCGCCCCGCAGACCCGGTTTGAGACAGCGCCGCTTTACGTGACCTTTTCGGATGACGGGCTGAACGGCTGCGCGGTCGCCTTCCAGCGGCACCTGCGCGACGAGATCGTTCACATGCCCGAACCGGATCGGCCACGCCCGGTGCATTTCAACTGCTGGGAAGCGGTCTATTTCGACCATAATCTGCCAACGCTGAAGGACATTGCCGGCCGCGCGGCGGAGCTGGGAGCGGAACGCTTCGTGCTTGATGACGGATGGTTCGGCTATCGCGACGACGACACACGGGCGCTTTCGGACTGGGAGGTCGATCCGCGCAAATATCCCGACGGGCTCAACCCGCTGATCGAGCACGTGCACAGCCTCGGCATGACGTTCGGCATCTGGTTCGAACCGGAGATGATCAATCCGGATTCCAACATCCACCGGGCCCATCCCGATTGGGCCTTGGGCGGCGAAGACCAGATCCTGGGGCGCAATCAAAAGGCGCTCAACATGGCGTTGCCGGAGGTGCAGAACTTCCTGTTCGACCGCATTTCCGCGATCTTGCGCGATCATGCCATCGAATACATCAAATGGGATCACAACCGGGTCCTGCCGATGCCGGATGCGGCCCAGACGCGCGGATCCTATGCCCTGCTCGACCGGCTGCGGGAGGAGTTTCCGCTTGTCGAGATTGAAAGCTGCGCTTCAGGCGGCGGGCGGATTGATTTCGGTATTCTCAAACGCACGCACCGCGTCTGGCTGAGCGACAGCAACGACGCGCTTGAGCGGCTGAAGATGCAGCACAATGCGTCGCTGTTCCTGCCCGCCGCCGTGACCGGCAGCCACGTGGGGCCAAGACAATGCCACACATCGGGCCGCACGCTCGACATGCGCTTCCGCGCCTGGGTCGCGGCCCAGCGGCATATGGGCATCGAGATGGATCCACGCGAACTGACCGATGACGAGGCCCGTGCGCTGCGGCAGGTGATCGGCTGGTGGAAGGACAATCAGGGCTGGATGATGAAAGCCGATATTCTGCTCCTTGAAAGCCCGGACCCTGCGGTGATTGCGGAACAGCAGCTATCGGTGGACCACAAACGGTTCGTGGTCTTCGCCGGCAAAGCCACCACAAGCAGCCAGATCGCACCGAGGCCGCTGCGCCTGACAAGGCTCGATCCCGATGCACATTACCGGATCACATTGGCCAATCGCGACAATGTGAGCGGGCTTTCCCGCGGCACACAGACCCTGAAGACGGAATCCGTCGATCTCAGCGGCACATATCTGATGAACCACGGATTGACGCTGCCGTGGAGCTTTCCCGAAACCATGTGGGTTGTCGAGGGGGTACGGCTATGAGTGCTGGCGATTTGAGACAAGGCCGGCATAACGCCGTCTGACAAAATTTTGACTGCATGCCGCGCAATGCGGAGCGCGTTTGATTGGAGTAGGTTAGCGATGAAACTGTCGTCACATTTCGATGATCTTAAAGGCCAGTCCGTCTTTATTACCGGCGGCGGCTCGGGGATAGGGGCCTGGCTGACCGAGGGCTTCGTGGCACAGGGCGCAAAGGTCGCGTTCGTGCAGCGCTCCGACGCCACGGAACTATGCGACCGCCTTGAGGCTCAATACGACAATCGCCCCCTTTTCATGGCCTGCGACATCACCGACATCGAAGCCTTGCGTTCGTCAATGGCCAAGGCGCGCGAGGCGCACGGGCCGATCACCGTGCTCGTCAACAATGCGGCATCGGACAACCGCCACAGCCTTGAGGAGTTCTCCGTCGAGGACTGGGATCAGGCGATCAACATCAATCTGCGCCCGCACTTCTTTACTGCGCAGGAAGTGCAGAAGGACATGCAAGAGGCTGGCCACGGCTCGATCATCAATTTTTCTTCCATCTCCTACATGATGGGCAATGAGGGCTACCCGGCCTATGTCGCCTCGAAATCGGGCATTACGGGGCTGACACGCGGTCTTGCGAGGGAACTCGGCAAACACAAGATCCGCGTCAACGCACTGATGCCCGGCTGGGTTTTGACGGACCGGCAGCGCGAATTGTGGGTGACGCCGGAAGCGCTGGAAGCCCATTTGGAGCGGCAATGTCTGAAAGAGGAAATCGTGCCGGACGATATCGTCGCGCCGACATTGTTCCTTGCCTCTTCGGCATCAAGAATGATGACCGGACAGGCGCTGGTGGTCGATGGCGGCGTTGTGGTGACAGGTTAAGGATATGCAGCCATTTTGCGCAGCCGCTGACTGGGGTACGTCGAGCTTCCGAATCTGGCTGATTTCGGAAGACGGCCGTGCCGTGGCGGAGCGCCGCAGCGATGAAGGCATGACCCACGCGGCCAAGGCCGGATTTGCCCATGTGCTGGAAGCCCATCTTGGCGCCCTTGATGCGCCGAAAAATCTGCCGGTTGTCATTTGCGGGATGGCGGGATCGCGGCAAGGCTGGCAGGAGGCTCGCTACCTGACGGTTCCGGCGGCCCTTTCAGAGATCGTGGAACGGGCTGTCGCCGTCGAAGGTCTGGACCGCGACGTGCGGATCCTTCCGGGCTTTGCGCAGCGCGATCCATCGCATCCCGACGTGATGCGTGGAGAAGAAACCCAGCTCCTTGGAAGCTTCACCGGCAGACGCCTGTCGGGCCTTGCCTGCATGCCCGGTACGCACTCCAAATGGGTCAGTGTCGAGGATCGGTGCGTCACCGGCTTTTCCACCTTCATGACCGGTGAACTCTTCTCCTTGATCACACGGCATTCCATTCTGCGGCACGCGGTCGGACAGGCCGAAAACTGCCGTGCAGACAGTAAGGACTTTCTGTCAGGCGTTGCCGAAGCCCATGCCGATCCGGCTACAATCAGCCAACTTCTATTCACCATAAGGGCCGGACAATTGCTTTACGGCCGTGAGGCCACAAGCAGCTTTGAACGGCTGTCGGGACTGCTGATCGGCAGTGAAATCGCCGCCGGACTCTCACAGTTTTCCGCCGGAAGGCCGATCCACCTGATCGCATCCGGCAAGCTTTTCGCACTTTACCGCTCCGCGTTCCAAGCGCTGGGTCATGAGATCGTGGCCATCGATGCGGACGAGGCTGTACTCACGGGGCTGTTGGCCGGTGCGCGCCGCTACTGGCCCTCGAACCATCATGCCGATTATGGACAACTCAAAGCATGACAAACACTATCCCCTGGCCTTCTCTCAAACGGTCGCTGGTTGCGATCCTGCGCGGACTGAAACCCGAGGAAACCGCTGAAGCGGTTCAAGCTCTTGTCGATGCCGGTTTCGAGGCAATCGAAATACCGCTCAACTCTCCCGAGCCCTTTACATCGATCAAGATTGCCGTCGATGCAGCGCCTGCCGGCTGTCTCATCGGCGCCGGCACGGTTCTCGAACTGGCCGATGTCGAGCGGCTTGCCGAGGCTGGCGGCAGATTGATGGTCAGCCCCAATGTCGATCCGGCGGTTATCCGTGCCGCCAGCGACTGCCAGATGGTGACGATGCCAGGTGTTTTCACACCGACGGAAGCCTTGAGCGCCGTCAAGGCGGGCGCATCGGGCCTTAAGTTCTTTCCCGCGAGCATATTGGGGCCGTCCGGCATCACCGCCATCAGGGCGGTACTGCCCGCCCATGTTGAAATAGGAGCGGTCGGCGGCGTTTCCCACGAAAACTATGAAAGCTATCGCGAAGCGGGCATCAGGACGTTCGGCCTTGGCTCCAGCCTTTACAAGCCGGGCATGGATACGGCAGAAATCGCCAGGCGCGCGCGTCTTTCGGTAGAGACATACGACGCCGTCTTCGGAGCGTGAGATGAATCCGTCAGACTTCGACTGTACAGTCTTTGACGATGAAATCCGTGAGCTTGGCGAAGGTCCGACCTTCGATCCGGATCGCGATACGCTCTGGTGGTTCGATATTCACGGCCGCAAGCTGATTGAACGGCGGTTGTCCGATGCTGCTTCGAAAGTCCACGAATTGCCTTTTCTTGCCAGCGCGCTCGCGGTGGTGGACAGCAAAAGACAGCTTCTGGCAACTGAACACGGGCTTTATCTTCGTTCGGTCGACACAGGCGGCCTCGAGCGTCTCGTCGATATTGAGGCGGATGATGCGTCCACGCGCTCGAACGACAGCAGGGTCCATCCCTGCGGCGCGTTCTGGATCGGCACGATGGGCAAATCGGCACAGCCGAATGCCGGGTCGATCTATCATTTTTTCCGCGGAGAACTGCGCCGGATCTTCACCGGCATAACCGTGACCAATTGCATCTCCTTCACCGCAGACGGCTCGATCGCCTATTTCACCGACAGTCCGACAGGCAAGGTTATGCGCGTGGCAACCGACCCGCAAACGGGATTGCCCACGGCGGAACCGGACCTGTTTTTTGAACGCGATGCAGCCTATCCCGGCTATCCCGATGGCGCCGTCGTCGATGCGGACGGCCTCGTGTGGATCGCCAAATGGCAGGGGTCCTGCGTCGAGGCGCATGATCCGTCCGGCTCGGTGGTCGAAACCATCACACTGCCGGCCTGGCAAATCACCTGCCCTGCCTTTATCGGACCGGATGCGGCCCGCATGATCGTCACATCCGCGACGGAGGGGCTGAGCGATGCTCAGCTTCGCGACCATCCGCATGCGGGTAAGACATTTCTTCTCAACCGGCCGATGAACGGCCGATACGAATCCAAGGTCAAAATCTGACACCATGAGCGACACACCGACGATTGGCGTATGCTACTACCCGGAACACTGGCCTGAGACCCAATGGCAGGACGATGCCCGCCGCATGGCGCAACTCGGGATCACCTATGTCAGAATAGGCGAATTCGCCTGGTCGCGGCTTGAGCCTTCGCGCGGCGACCTTCGCCTTGACTGGCTCGAGCGGTCCATTGACACGCTGCAGGCTGCCGGGCTGAAAGTTGTTCTGGGAACGCCCACAGCAACGCCGCCAAAATGGCTTGTCGACGAGATGCCTGACATGCTGCCTGTCGACCGCGAGGGACGGGTGCGCGGTTTCGGCTCGCGGCGGCACTACAGTTTTTCGCACCCGGGATACCGTGATGAATGCCTGCGCATCGTTCGCGTGCTGGGTGAGCGGTTTGGCGAACATCCCGCCGTCGCCGCCTGGCAAACCGACAATGAATATGGCTGCCACAGGACCACGCGCGACTGGTCCGACGCTTCACGCCTCGCCTTCCGTCTCTGGCTGAAAGACAAATACGGCTCAATCGACGAACTCAACGACGCCTGGGGCAATGTCTTCTGGTCGGAGGAATATCCGGGCTTTGATTCCATCGAACTGCCGACGATCGCACCGACCGTTTACAATCCCGCACACCAGCTCGATTTCTACCGTTTCTCATCGGATCAGGTCATCAGCTTCAATCGACTGCAGGCCGATTTGATCCGCGAGCTCTCACCCGGCCGCGACATCATTCATAATTTCATGGGCCGCACGCTCGACTTCGACCATTACAAGGTCGGGGCAGACCTCGATGTGTCCAGCTGGGATTGCTATCCGCTGGGCTTTCTGGAAGACCGATCAGACGCCGACGAAGAATGGAAACGCCGCTTCCTGCGGGCCGGCGATCCGGATTTCCAGGCATTTCATCACGACCTTTACCGGGCGACGTCTTCGGGCCGCTGGTGGATCATGGAACTGCAGCCCGGACCGGTGAACTGGGCCGGCTACAACCCCGCCCCACGTGACGGCATGGTGCGGCTTTGGAGCCTTGAGGCTGTTGCGCATGGCGCGGAGACCGTGTCCTATTTCCGCTGGCGGCAGGCCCCCTTCGCACAGGAACAGATGCATGCGGGACTGCTGCGTTCCAACGGTGCCGAGGCCGAGGGCTATCATGAGGCCGAAGCCGCCATTGCCGATATTTCGCGCCTCGACACGGGTCCGAAAACACAGGCCGATGTCGCCATCGTCTTTGATTATGAATCGGTCTGGGCCTGGGAAACGCTGCCGCATGGCAACGACTTCGATTATTTCAGGCTTGTCTTCGATCATTATCGCGCCTTGCGACGCAAGGGGCTCTCGATCGATATCCTGCCGCCGGATGCAGATGATCTCTCCGGCTATCCGGCGGTGGTCATCCCTGGCCTTTTTGCCTGGAGCGATCAGCTCACGACAGCCCTTCGGGCCTATGAGGGCGTCGCGTTGATCGGCCCGCGCAGCGGCTCGAAAACGGAGAATTTCTCAATCCCCGCCAAACTGCCGCCCAACCTGCCGCAGGATATTGCGGTTTTGAGCATAGGGCGGGTTGAAAGTCTTCGCCCGGACGTTCCTGTCCCGATGGCGGATAATGCGGGCAATGTCCATCTTTGGCGGGAGTTCGTCGAACCGGGCCCGTCGTGCGAAACGGAAATGGAAAGCCGCGACGGGGTTCCCGTTCTCGTCCGTCAGAACAAGCTTTTTTACCTCGGCGGCTGGCCGGACGAGACGCTAATGGCCCTGGTGATCGACCGGATTTGCGCGGAGGCGGGGCTGACGAGCGTTGATCTGCCGGACGGGGTTCGGCTCAGGCGCAGGGGCGACCTCACCTTCGCCACGAATTACGGCGACGACCAACAGAACCTCAACGACCTGGGCATTAACGGGACATACGTCATAGGCGATGCCGTTCTGCCGCCATCGGGTGTTTGCGTTCTGCGCCATTGAAAGCAAACCGGCTGACCATCAGGCTCAAACCATGTTGTTTCGGCCAGTGCAGAGTGATATCGCCTTGCGCATGCGCGTATGGCGCGTAGATTGTTAATTTCGATCACCCGATTACACCGGACACTGCTTATCATGAAATCAGCCTTCAAAGCCTATGACATCCGCGGCGAAATCCCGGCGCAGGTGAATATGCCCTTTGCCTACCGCTTCGGACAGGCCGTCGCAGCACAAGAGCAGCGCAAGGCCGTGGTTGTCGGCCATGACATGCGGCAGGACAGTCCGGCGCTCGCCGGCGCACTTGCGCAGGGATTGCTCGACAGCGGCGTCGATGTTCTGCCGCTTGGTCAATGCGGCACGGAGGAAGTTTACTTTCACACTGATCACAGCGGCGCCGATGCCGGCCTCATGATCACTGCGAGCCACAATCCAAAGAACTACAATGGCATCAAAATGGTGCTTAAGGGCGCCCGGGCTGCAACACACGACAATGCCCTCGGTCCGCTGGAAAAGCTGGTTTACTCCGACCGGAAATTCCCGGTGGTTTCAGATTATGCAAAGCGCGGCGTGCTTGCTCCGCAGCTTGATAAAACGGCCTATATCGAACGCCTCGTCAAACAGGTGGCGGGACGGGATCTCAAGCCGCTGAAAATCGTCTGCCATGCGGGCAATGGCTGTGCCGGGCCGGTGATCGATCTGCTTGAAGAGCACCTGCCCTTCACCTTCATCAAGGTGGATCATCAGCCTGATCCTTCCCTGCCCAATGGCATCCCCAATCCGCTGCTGCCGGAAAAGCGCGAACGCGCAAGCCGCGCGGTTATCGAACATGGCGCCGATCTGGGCCTTGCCTGGGACGGCGATTTCGACCGGTGTTTCTTCTACGATGAGCGCGGCCGCTTCGTTGAGGGCTACTATCTGGTGGGGCTGATCGCTCAGACCATGCTGCGCGCGCACCCGGGGGCAACGGTGCTCTACGATCCGCGTTTGACCTGGAACACGGTGGACATTGTCGAGGCAGCCGGCGGCACGGCCAAAATCTGCCGCACGGGCCATGCCTTTTTCAAGCAGATGCTGCGCGATGAGGACGCCGTCTATGGCGGCGAAATGAGCGCCCACCACTATTTCCGGGACTTCAGCTATTGCGATACGGGCATGGTGCCGTGGCTGGCGGTGGTTGCCGAACTCTCGGCAACGGGAGCAAAACTGAGCGAAATGGTGGAAGAACGCATCAGCGCCTTCCCCTGTTCCGGCGAACTCAACTTCACAGTTGACGATTCAAAGACCGTGATTGACCGGATTGCCGACCATTTCAGCCCGTCCTACCCGAATGTCGAGACGATTGACGGGCTGAGCATGGCCTTTGACGATTGGCGCTTTAATGTGCGCGCATCAAACACAGAGCCGCTTTTGCGGCTGAATGTGGAATCACGCGGCAATGCCGATCTGGTCGCAAAGAAGGTCGCCGAGATCGAGGGTCTTATCGAGACCTCCTGATCCCGGGACACTGTGCATTCAGCTGTCGCCGTTTTTGGCGTTGGGGTGAAAGAGCTGCTCTCCTTCCAGGCGAAAGCCGGCAATGGCAGCCTGTCCGTCCGGTCCAAGCAGCCAGTCGACGAAGAGCTGTGACGACTTTTGCTTGATGTTCGGGCAGTGCGCCGGATCAATCGTCACAACGCCGTACTGATTGAAGAGCGCCGGATCGCCTTCCAGCAATATGTCATGTCCGGCACGGTTTCCGAAGCTGATCCACGTTGCCCGGTCAGTTAGAACATAGGCCTCCATTCCGATGGCGACATTGAGGGTCGCGCCCATGCCGGAGCCGGTTTCACGATACCATGCACCGCTGCTGGCCGCCGGATCGACACCGGTGCGGCCCCAAAGGGAGAGTTCTTTTTTGTGGGTGCCGGAATCGTCTCCACGCGAGACGAAGGCAGCACCGTCCTGCGCGATCTTGCGCAATGCCGGGGCGACTTTTTCTTCATCGCGAACCCCGGTCGGATCACTTGCGGGACCCACCAGAACAAAATCATTGTACATCACATCATGGCGCGCCTTGCCGCCGCCCTCGCGCACGAAGGCTTCCTCCGCCTGCTTGGCATGGACGAGCAGAAGATCGCCGTCGCAATTGCCTGCATTCTTGATCGCCTGACCTGTACCGACGGCAACGACGCGAACCTGGATTCCCGTCTTTTCCTCAAATTGCGGCAGCAAATGATCGTAAAGGCCGGAATTCTGCGTTGACGTGGTGGACTGCAATAGAATGAACTCGTCGGCCACCGCAGGCGCTGTTATGGTGAAAAACAGGGCCGCAGCTGCGGCGCCCAGGGTGCGGAAAGCAATCATTGTAAAAGTCCTTTCGTATCTAAATCAGTATCTTGCCGGAAATAAAGTCGTTGGCTTCAGCTGTTGCGGGCGATCCAAAGAACCGGTCGGTCGGCGCGTGCTCGACGACCTTTCCCCGGTGCATGAAGATGATTTCGTCACCAATGCGCCGGGCCTGGGCAAGGTCGTGGGCGATCAGCACAATGCGCATTCCGCCCTTGCTGGCGTCCTTGACCATTGCCTCAATGGTCTGCGTGGATGCCGGATCAAGGCTTGATGTCGGCTCATCCAGGAACAGCAGATCAGGCGCAGTCGCCAGAGCTCTGGCAAGGGCAAGACGCTGCATCTCGCCTCCGGACAACACTCTAGCGGAGGAGTTCATGAGAGCCGATAGCCCTGCTGCTTCAAGCGCATGTCCGGCCCGTTCCCGCGCCTCGGCGTTGCCGTAACCGACAGAGCGCAGCGCATATTCAATGTTGGACCGGGCGGAGCGGCGCAGCAGGACCGGTCGTTGAAGAACCATGCCAAAACGGCAGTAGCGCTGCCGGTCCGGCCGCACGCCATTCCACAGCACAACTCCGCTGTCCGGTCTGCGCAGACCGGCCATGACATTCAGAAGCAGCGACTTTCCGGCCCCGTTGGGCCCGACCAGTACCGTGGTACCGGTGCCGCCGATCGTCAGGGACGGAACATCGAGAAGCACCCTGCCCTTGCGGCGCACGAACAGCCGTTCCGCCGTAACCGGCAAGATCGGTTTGGTCGCCGTTTGCAGCGGGGAACGGTGCGCATCACGCATAGGCGGATCGCTCTGCAGCCGCACGCAGCAGATAAACCAGCGCATTGACGGCAAACGCCAGGACCACCAGCACAATGCCGAGGCCCAGCGCCAGTGCGAGATTGCCCTTAGACGTTTCCAGTGCAATCGCCGTCGTCATGACCCGCGTGACATGGTTGATGTTTCCGCCAACGATAATCACGGCGCCGACCTCTGCGATCGCCCGGCCGAAGCCGGCAAGCAACGCCGTCATCAGACTGTAGCGCCCCTCCCATAAAAGCGTCCGCAGCCGTGACAGCGGCCCAAGCCCGAAGAGCATAAGCTGGTCGCGATATTCCGCGTTGAGGTCTTCAAGGGTCTGCCTTGTCAGCGCCGCAATGATGGGCACGACGAGGATCGTCTGCGCAATGATCATCGCGGTCGGCGTATAAAGAAGCTGAAGCGGCCCGAGCGCACCGGCATTCGACAGCAGAAGATAAACGACCAGACCGACAACGACGGGCGGCAGACCCATCAGCGCGGTTACCGTTACGATGACAACACCGCGGCCCGGAAAGCGCGATACGGCAATAAAAGCGCCCATCGGCAAGCCAATGATCGCGGCGATGACCACAGCTGTGACGCTGACCCTTAAAGAAAGCCAGACGATTTCCAGGAGGCCCGGATTGAGGCCCATAACCAGCCGAAAAGCTTCGGGAAAGGATGCGGCAAAGTCCTGCATTTTCAGTGCACTGCCCGATTTATGAGGAACAATGCGCTTTTTAATACGTCAAGTCAGACCGTCGTCATACCCAAAACGGCAAAATTGACGGAACCAGTGTCGATTTCGCCGACCGGTGGATTGACGTGCGGGCAGCCGATCGCAAAATCAGGTGTAGTGCTCGGATGCGCGGATCAGATCTTCTACGTCACCCGCCGGCATCGGCTTTCCGTAAAGGTAGCCCTGGCCGAATACACATCCGAGCTGCAGCAGCTTTGCAGCCTGCTCGACGGTTTCAATTCCCTCGGCGATGACCTCAAGATCAAGCCCGTCGCACAATGCGATGATCGCCTTGACGATATGTTCGGACGGACGGTCCCTGGTTATCTCGGAGACAAAGGCGCGATCGACTTTGACCTTGTCCAGCGATATCTCGCGCAGCCGGCCAAGGCTTGACTGCCCGGTGCCGAAATCATCCAGCGAAATCGAAACGCCCTCGGCATGGAGCCGGTCGATAATATTGTTGGCGATGGCGGCATCGGCCATGACTGCCGTCTCGGTGATTTCCAGTCCCAGCCGCGCGGGCTCAAGGCCGACTTCGCCAATAACGGCCATGATTCTGCCGTGCGTTGCCGGATCGACCAGCTGAACTGAAGACAGATTGAAGGAAAGATATTTGTCGTGCGGCCAGCTGAGCGCCGCCCGGGCCGCCTTTTTCAACAGGACATCGGTCAGGGAAACGATAATGCCGCGTTCCTCGGCCAGCGGGATGAAGGTGGCCGGCGATACCTGACCGAGTTCATCGTCATACCAGCGCGCCAGCGCTTCGAAACCAATCGGCACACCCGTTCTCAGGTCAACGATGGGCTGAAAGAGGACATCCACTTCATCGGCGATAACGGCCCGGCGCAGCGCCTGCTCGAGTTGCGTCGCGCGCTTCATCTCTTCGGCAATATCGACCGAATAGAGGGTTACCTGCCCATGTCCCCGCCGTTTCGATCGGTAGAGAGCCGTATCGGCATTCTCCATCAGATGCTTGTAGTCCTCGCCGGCATAGGGGTAGATCGCAAGGCCGACGGATGCCGACAGACGCACTGTCCTGGAACCGAGATCATACGGCGCGGAAAGCACTTCCTGGAACAATTCGCTGTTCTTTTCCGCACTGGCTTCGTCGAAGACCAAGGGCAAAACAAAGGCGAACGCGTCATTTTCCAACCGGGTGACAACGGCCTCCGGCGGCATGCACGCGCGCAGCCGGTGCGCCACCTGGCACAAGATGTCATCGCCGGCGGCGCGACCGAAAAGGTCGTTGATCGGCCGGAAGCCATCGATATTGACAAGACCAATGGTAAAGGGCGCCGGATCGAGCGAACGCTCACGCACCAGTTTCGTTATTTTCTCACGCAGCCTCGTCCTGTTGCCGAGACCGGTCAAAGGATCCGTATAGGAAATCGCGTCCGCCCCGCCCATGGCCTGTGTGTGACCCGGGGCCAGTTCAACTGACATCGCCTCTTCCTTGCGCCCTGATGGTGGAGGAGCACCATATTCTGCTTTAGAAAATGACCCACGCAGGTTAAAAAACACCTATCGGCGGGTTGTGCAATTTAGGGATGCATGCCGCAACCTGTTGAAACTCATCGGTTTCGTCCGAGAATCTGAGGAAGTTTCACTTCTGAAACCCATGTTCGACACAGCAATTACGGCGCCCACGGGTCCGGTTGTCAGCGCCGGTGACCCTGCCTCAAAGCCCGTTCAATCCGGAATATTGTGTAACCAAGCATCTTTCCTTGATCACACGAATCCGGGATGATCCGCCTATGACCGTCAAGCAGCTTCCAGAAACGCTGATCAATCAGATCGCCGCCGGCGAAGTCATCGAACGTCCGGCGAGCGTGGCGAAGGAATTGATCGAAAATGCGGTGGACGCTGGAGCGCTCCGCATTGAGGTCGCGACCGCCGGTGGCGGCAAGGCGCTTGTCCGGGTTGCGGACGACGGATGCGGCATGACGCGAGACGATCTGGCGCTTGCGGTGCGGCGTCACTGCACCTCGAAGATCACCGATCAAATCGACAGCATCGATACGCTGGGATTTCGGGGTGAGGCCCTGCCTTCCATCGGTTCCGTCGCTAAACTGAAGATCCAGAGCCGGACGGGCAATTCGGACAGCGGATACGAAGCGAGCATTCAGGGCGGGAAGGAAGAGCCTGTCCGACCCGCGCCGACCAACCCAGGCACGATCGTTGAGGTGCGCGATCTGTTTTACGCGACACCGGCCCGGCTGAAATTTCTCAAAAGCGACCGGGCGGAATCGGGCGCGATCACCGAAGTGTTCAAACGGATCGCCATTGCCTTTCCGCATGTGCGCATGACCCTTTCGGGCACCGACCGGTCCACAATCGACTATCCGGCGACCGGCGAAGACAGGCTGGCGCGCATCCGTCAGGTACTCGGCAAGGACTTTGCGGACAATGCCATCGCAATCGATGCCGGGCGCGAAGCGGTGCGGCTTTCCGGATTTGCCTGCGTTCCGACCTACAATCGCGCCAATTCGCTGCAGCAATTTGCATTCGTCAACGGCCGGCCAGTGCAGGACAAGCTCATAATGTCAGCGCTGCGCGGGGCCTATGCCGATACGATTCCGCGTGGTCGCTATCCGGTCGCCGTGCTGTTTATTGAACTCGACCCGTCCCTCGTGGACGTCAATGTCCACCCGGCGAAGGCCGATGTGCGCTTTCGTGACCCCGGTCTTTTGCGCGGTTTGATCGTCGGCGCAATCCGCCAGGCCCTGAGCCGCGAAGGCGACAGGTCCTCAAGCCTTGGCGCACAGGACCTTAGCGCAGCCTTCCGGCCTCAGTTCGGTCCCGGCTCCGGCCGTTTTTCTGCGGAACGGTTCGAAAAAACAAGCGGTTATAATCCGGCCGACTCGCCCTTCAGACCGCACGACGCCGGTCCGCCTTCGGGATTTTCGGAAGACGCACAGAGTGGTTTTGAAGCCTTTGCGCAACCCACGGCGCGCAATGATGCGTTTGAGGCACACTCACCCTCGCCGGATCATCCGCTCGGAGCGGCGCGTGCCCAGTTGCATGAGAACTATATCGTGGCACAGACCGGCGACGGGCTCGTTATTGTCGATCAGCACGCGGCGCATGAAAGACTGGTTTACGAAGGTCTCAAACGGTCACTCGCATCGGGCGACACGCCCGCGCAGCGTCTTTTGATACCGGAGGTCGTGGAGCTGCCGGAGGAGGATTGCGACCGGCTTATGGTTCACAGCGACGCGCTGGCGAAACTTGGCCTTGTTATCGAGCGTTTCGGGCCGGGGGCCGTCGCCGTAAGGGAAACACCGGCCATTCTCGGTGAGATCGATGCCGCCGGACTTGTGCGCGAACTGTGCGATGAAGTGGCTGAATGGAATGATGCCGGCGGCCTGAAAGCCAGGATTGACTATGTCGCCGCCACTATGGCATGCCACGGATCGGTGCGGTCCGGGCGGCGCCTGACGCCTGAGGAGATGAACAGCCTGCTTCGGCAGATGGAAGACACGCCGGGCTCAGGGCAGTGCAATCACGGGCGGCCGACCTATATTGAGTTGAAATTGTCTGATATCGAAAAACTGTTCGGCAGACGATAGCGCGGTTTGACAGGATACGGGAATGAACAGATTTGAAGGACATGGCTCCGGCGAGGCAAAAATACGTTATCTCGACGCGGATTTTCAGGTCATTTCGCCCGGATCCCATGTGCGATGTGCGATCACCGGCGAGCTCATCCCGCTGGACGAGTTGAAATACTGGAGCGTTGCGCGCCAGGAACCCTATGTCGATGTACGGGCATCGGTTGCAGCCGACGAACGCGCCGGTATCCTGCCGACACAGAAGTAATCTCTAGAGCAGAGCCTTTTTCTTGAAAGACTGGACCGTCTGCTCAACAAATGTCTGAGCAAGCCCGGGCGGATCGAATTCCAGCTGTACTTCAAGCACGTCCGATTTTTCCGCAAGCTCGGCGACCTTGCCCCTGGCATGCCTGAGCCTGACCATATCCTTGGCCGTGGTGACCAGTTGCAAATCCCGGGCGCTGGCCGTGTCGAGCAGATCAGTGGCCTCATCCTCGACAAAATGGTGGTGATCGCCGAAACCTCGGGCATCGACTATATCGGCACCGGCTGAGTTCAGGCTGACAAAGAACTTTTCCGGATTTCCGATGGCTGCATAGGCCAGAACCTTCTTGCGCCGAAAACGGCGCGGCCTGATCACCTTGAGCTTTGCCTCATAGACCGGCTTGGCAGCCCGCCCGGCAACGCGGATGACCGGGTGAGCCTCCGGCCCGTCGCCGATCACAAGCAGCGCCGAGGCATGCCGCATCTGATCAACCATCGGCGCACGCACAGGCCCGCCGGGTATGACATGGCCATTGCCGATACCACGCAAGGAATCCACAACCATTAGCGCAAAGTCGAAACGTACCGCCGCGCTTTGGAAACCATCATCCATGATGATGAAGTCGGCGCCTTCCTCAATGAGCCGTGCCGCACCGGCCGCCCGTTCGGGCGACACCACGGTCAGCGCCTTTTGTGCAAGCAGCAAGGGCTCGTCACCGACGTCTCCGGCGTTGTGGTGATCTGTATCGACCACAGTTGCCGTGCGAATGCTGCCGCCATAGCCGCGCGACAGGAAACCGGGCTTCAATCCGGCCTTTTTCGCCGCGGCGCAAAGGGCCAGGGCGGTGGGTGTCTTGCCCGCGCCACCGACGGTGAAATTGCCGACGCACAGAACCGGCACATCAACCGCCACCCGAGGCGCATTTTCCATGCGGGATCGCGCCACTACGCCGTAGATCCAGGATATCGGAGCCAGCGACCAGGCCCGCCAGTCAGCCTTCGTCCACCAGAATGGGGGCGCTTCGCTTACCATCGCCCCAGCCGGTTACCGTCCTGATAGAGCTCAGCCTTGACGGTGAGCGGTTTGACATAAGGTTCGAGCGTGCGCACGGTCCTTGGCAGCGCACCGCTCAATTCTTCAACCGTCTTGAGGGCCGCAGCCCGCATCTTGTCGCCTGTGCGACGATTGCTGAACAGAAATTCAACCGATTTCGCAAGGGTGTCACCGTCATTGACGAGCCGTGCGCCCCCGTTTTTCAGGAGGCTGCGGTAGCTGTCCCTGAAATTCTGGACATTGCGCCCGGACAGGATGGCGCAGTCGAGCATGGCCGGTTCCAGCGGGTTGTGCCCACCCTTCCAGGTCAGCGATCCGCCGACAAAGGCGATGCTTGCCAAACGGAGATAAAGGCCCATCTCACCGATCGTATCGCCAAGATAAATCTGCGTTTCCGATGTGATGAGATCGCCGCGGGAGCGGCGGGCGACCGCCAGACCCCGGCTGGCGAGCATGTCTTCGACCTCGTCGGCGCGCTCGGGATGACGCGGAACAATGATCGTCAATGCCTTGTGGCGCGGCTTCAAGAACTGATGCACATCGGCGGCGACCGCCTCTTCGCCCGGATGTGTCGAGACAGCGGCCCAAACGCCGCGCTCACCGATGCGGTGCTGCAGGCGGCGCAACTCCGTTTCGTCGCACACAAGCGGCTTGGTATCGACCTTGAGATTTCCCGATACGGCCACAGGGCGCGCACCCAACGCTCTGAAGCGCTCTGCATCCTCCTCCGACTGCGCAATGACCATGGACAGGTTCTCAAAAAGCGCCTCGGCAAGATGTGGCCGCCGACGCCAACTTGCAAAGGACCTGTCCGACAGGCGTCCGTTGACCAGCACCTGCGGCATGCGGCGCGCGCCCAGTTCAAGGATCGTCATCGGCCAGATTTCAGATTCGGCGATGATCGCGAGATCCGGATGCCAATAGTCAAGGAAACGGCTGACCGCCGGCTTGAGGTCAAGCGGCACATATTGGTGGATCACCCGCCCACCAAGCCGTTCCTTTGCCACCGACGCCGAGGTGACGGTGCCGGTCGTCAAGACAACCGAAATACCCCGTTTCAGCAGTTCCTCGATCAACGGAATAACGGCGACCGTTTCGCCGACGCTTGCGGCATGTGCCCAGATCAGGGGGCCTTCAGGCCGTTCCGCGCTCGGATGGCCGTAGCGCTCGCGCCGGCGCGAGTGCTCTTCCTTGCCCTTGGTCGCCCGGAACGCAAGATAAGATCCCAGGAAGGGATAAATCGCCGCGCCAAGCCAGCGATAGGCCGTCAGGGTCACGCGCGCCCAAACGAGACTCATGCAGATGTCCTGACTGCCCGATAGGCTTTTTCCGTTACGCTGTTCAACTCGTCAGTCACCCTTTGACGGAAGCTCTCCATCTCGGCGGTCGACACGTCGCGTGGCACATGGATGGGATCGCCAAGCTTAAGGCAAGCGCGGCCAAATGGTAAATTGATCGTCGTCTTGTCCCATGATTTTTCGATCACATGATGGCGGCTGGTGGCAATGGCCATGGGAAAGATGGGACGCCCCGAAAGTTTCGCCAGCGCGACCACCCCCTCGCCGGACTGCCGGGGGGCCCCTTTCGATATGTCGGCAATCATCACGATGTTGAAACCATCCGCCAGGGCGTCGGTCATCGCCTTCAGGGCGCCGACACCGCCTTTTCTCCATGTCTGCGCGCGGTCCCGCCCGCCGGATCCACGTATCACGCGCACACCGCAGCGTTTCAGAACGCGCGCATTGATTTCCGCGTCACGGCTTCTGGAAACGAGCGCGGCGACAGAGGCGTTGTCACGGTAAACAAAGGGCGCCAGCATCTGCTGACCATGCCACAGGGCGATGATGACCGGCAGCTTGCCTTCAACAGCCGCCTCCAGATCATCGGATTCGGGAACCGGGCGATTGGTGCCCTTAACGAAACGCAGGCCGTTGTGCAGGATCGCAGCCGCAACGTTCTGAAAGCCGTCGGAGGCCAGCAGTCTTTTGCCAATACGCCTGAATGCCGTGTTCAAAGCCATACCTCGCCGCCAGCCTCGCCCCGCACTTCTTCAACCGAGGATGCCGAGAGGCTTCGGCCGCAGCGCCTGAATGTGGCCAACAGCATTTTCCGATCCGCTACTGCTCGCCATCTGCCTCGTCATCGGGATTGAGAAGCCTGTGCAGATGCACAATGAAATACCGCATATGGGCATTGTCAACGGTCTGCTGCGCTTTTGATTTCCACGCGGCATAGGCGGATTTGTAGTTCGGATAGATACCAACGACGTCCAGTTCTTCGAGGTCCCGGAAGCGCACTTCATCGAGCGAATCCAGCTCTCCGCCGAACACCAGATGCAATAATTGTTTTTCGTCGGTCTCCATCACGCTCTCCATTGCCACGGATACATGCCGAACGGGCATGGCTGACGCAAATGCCTGTCCGCAGGGCGGTTTGCTGCAATTTGACTCAAAGGTCAATGCTGCGAGCAACGTTCCCAAGTTCCGACAACAAATCGCCGGAGCCGGCAATGAGCAGGCCGTGGCTGACATCGCTCTTGTTGTAGCAGATTTGCGAGCCCTTTCGGTCGAGAAGCGCACCGCCCGCATTGCGAAGAATAAGGTCGGCGGCGGCTAGATCCCAATCATGGGAGTTGGGCTTGACCAGCGTTCCGTCCAGCCGCCCGTCAGCAACCATCGCAATCCGGTAAGCAAGCGAGGGAATGTGACCGGACCGCGTGATACGGTCGACAAACCCCTCCGGAAGGTGTTTGAAAAGCGTCTTCGGCATCGACAGAACCATCTGATCACGTGTGCTGTCGATGCGGAGCGGCGCGCCATCCTTTACGGATGCGGCTCCGATCGAGGCCTCAAAAACTTCACCGCGGGCAGGGCAAGCCAGCACCCCGCACTGGACTTCGCCGCTCCTTACGACTGCGATACTGACGCACCACATGTCTTCGCCATGGACAAAGGCCCGTGTGCCGTCGATCGGATCGACGACAAACACGCTCTGCCGGTCCAGCCGTGACCGATCGTCCTCGGTTTCCTCAGAGAGCCAGCCATAGTCCGATCGTGCGCTGCACAGCGAATCGCGAAGAAAGCGGTCAACCGCGATGTCGGCTTCGGTTACAGGCGACGTGCCGTTCTTGTACCAGACTTCGGGGTCCTTTTGAAAATACCCCATCGCAATCCGCGCTCCCTCGAGCGCGGCTTCGCGTATAAGCGCCAGGTCCGCAAGCGCAACACTATTTTCCGGCAATGGTCATACCTTCAACAGCCAGCGTCGGAGACGCCGTACCGTATTTGCGGTCAATGTCATCGGCCGGTGTGGTGTTCATGAACATGTCCTTCAGATTGGAGGCGATCGTCACCTCGGAGACCGGGTAAGTCAATTCGCCGTCCTCGATCCAGAAGCCGGATGCACCGCGACTATATTCACCGGTTATCATGTTTACGCCCTGGCCGATGACCTCGGTTACGTAGAAACCGGAGGAAATGCCCGAGATAAGCGTCTGTGGCGATACGCTGCCCGGCTCCAGCGCCAGGTTGGTGGACGCCGGATTGACATTGGACCCGCCACGCACGCCGCGGCCATTGGTCCTCAGACCAAGTTCGCGCGCTGTTCCGGTTGACAGGAACCAGGTCTGAAGCACACCGTCCTCGACCATGTTCAGCAGCGTTCCGCGCACGCCTTCGCCATCGAACGGCCTTGATGCAGGACCGCGAACAATTTGCGGATCATCGGTCAGGCGCATGCCCGGCTTCATGATCCGTTCGCCCATCATTTCGCGCAGGAAACTGGTTTTGCGGGCGACCGAAGCTCCGTTGATTGCGCTGGCAAGATGCCCGACAAAACCGCGGGCGACGCGCGGATCGAGCACCACGGTCACATCGGCGCCGGTTTCGGCCTTCCTTGGATCAAGACGCCGGACCGCCCGCTCGCCGGCAGCGCGGCCAATCGTCTCGGCATCATCGAGATCCGCATAATAAAGCCGCGAATCGAATTCATAGTCCCGCTCCATCGCCGTGCCCTGCCCGGCGATGACGCTGACAGAACGTCCGAACCGGCTGCCCATATAGGCGCCGGAAAATCCTTCGGAGGTGACAAGAACCAGGCCGCCCATTCCCGCAGAGGCACCGGCGCCACTGGAATTGGTTACGCCTTCAACAGCCAGCGCCGCCTCTTCCGTCGCCAGTGCCGCCTCGGTCAGTTGCGCACTTGTGACTTCAGTCGGGTCGAACAGATCGAGATCGTCATAGCTCTTGGCCAGATCCTGAGGGTCCGCAAGCGTTGCGAACGGGTCTTCCGGCGAGACGCGGGCCATAGCGACGGCACGGTCGGCGAGTTCAGCCGCCTCGAAGCCGGCATTCGCCGACACGCTCGCAACGCGATTGCCGACAAATACGCGCAACGAGAAACTGTCGCTTTCGGACGCATCGGTCCCTTCCACCTTACCGAGGCGCACGCTGACGGATGTCGATCGCCCGCGCACGACAACCGCATCGGCACGATCCGCGCCCGATTGGGTGGCCTGTTCGACCAGCTTTGCCGCCTTGTCTACGAGTTCCTGTGTCTTATCCGCATGAAACATGTAATTGGCCTTTCTATGCCGCTCCATTTATTGTGGCGTCGGCACGGCATCAAGGTTAAAAGCGGATTGTTGTGCTGCCTCACGAACTTCTTAAGAGATTTCATAAATGGCCGTAGAAGGCATCTCATACTACACTCATGCCCTGGTCCTTCTCGGGGGCGCAGTAGTCGCCGCTCCAATTGCCAAGAAAATCGGGCTGGGTACCGTTCTCGGTTATCTGGCAGCCGGCATCATCATAGGGCCCGTTACAAGACTTGTCGGCGGCGGCGAGCACATCCTGCAATTTGCCGAACTTGGCGTGGTTCTGCTGCTGTTTATCATAGGCTTGGAACTCAAGCCTTCCCGCCTGTGGTCCATGCGCAGGGAGATATTCGGGCTCGGTCTTTTGCAGGTCGCGATCACGGGGATCGCGCTCACAGGCATTGTTGCCGCGGTGGTCTGGTCAACACACGCCCTGACCGCGGCCATCATTATCGGCCTTGGCCTAGCGCTTTCGTCGACGGCCTTCGGACTGCAGATACTTGAGGAGCGCGGCGAACGCGGCACCTCTTACGGGCAAAGAGCGTTTTCAATTCTCCTGTTTCAGGACCTCGCCATTGTCCCCATTCTGGCGCTCGTGCCATTGTTTGCTCCGCACCACGCGGAAGCGCCCACCACGGCGCTGCAGGATTTCGGCATAGCGCTTGGGGCCATGGCCCTCCTCGTTGTCACCGGACGGTATTTACTCAATCCGCTGTTTCAATTGATCGCGAGCACCGGTGCGCGCGAAGCCATGATCGCAGCGGCCCTTCTCGTGGTGTTCGGCTCGGCGATGCTCATGCAATTTGCCGGCATGTCGATGGCCATGGGCTCCTTCCTGGCGGGCGTTTTGCTGGCCGAATCGTCCTACCGCCACGAGTTGGAAGCGGACATCGAACCATTCCGCGGGATTTTGCTGGCCCTCTTTTTCATGGCAGTCGGCCTGTCCCTCGAGCTGGACGTCATCGCCAAAAACTACATTCTCATTTTGATCTCCGTGCCGATTCTCATGCTGGTGAAGGGTGTGGTCATTTATGGCCTGTGCCGCCTGTTCGGATCGGGACACAACGAGGCCTGCCGCATCGCCGGGTTGCTGCCGCAGAGCGGAGAATTCGGATTCGTCGTCTTTACGGCAGCCGCAAGCGTCGGCATTTTTTCCGCGTCGATGGGCTCGATACTGATTGCAATCGTCACGGTGACCATGGCCCTGACACCGCTCGCCTCATCGATCGCCAACCGTCTGCTGCATGCAAACAGCCGGGAGGAACTGGAAGAAAACTTCGAGGGCGCCGGATCGGACGTTCTGATGATCGGATTTTCGCGCTTCGGTCAGATTGTATCGCAGACGCTGCTGGCCGGCGGGTCGGACGTGACAATCATCGATCATTCGGCCGAGCGAATTCGCAGTGCGACCAAATTCGGATTCAAGATCTATTTCGGCGACGGCACGCGAAAGGCCGTGCTGGAAGCCGCAGGTATCAGGCGCGCCAAGCTGATCGCGATCTGCACCCACGAAAAGGCGACGACGGACAAGATTGTCGATCTGATCCAGGCCGAATTTCCCGCTGCCCGCATTTTCACCCGCGCCTATGACCGATCGCATACGCTGTCTCTGCGCAAACGTGAGGTCGAGTACGAACTGCGCGAAACTCTGGAATCGAGTTTCATTTTCAGTCGCGAGACATTGAGAGCGCTGGGTCTTGATGACGAACGGGTTGAAGAGATCATCAGCGAGACACGCAGACGGGATGAAGAGAGGCTGCGGATTCAATCGGTCGAAGGGATGGCGGCCGGCGGAGATATGCTTCATACCCGCCCGGTGACACCCGAACCGCTCATCAAACCGAAAAAAGAAGCCGAGCGTCTTGATCTTGAGCAGCCGAGCTCCGCCGACAAGTAAAGCGGTGTGGCCCATGCCCGTCGGGTGTTCGCGGCCCGGTACGCTCATTTCAGTCCATTCGGATCGGAGCAATAGGGAAGTGCAATTGAGAGGGGATAACAGGGCATGAGCGAACCGGCGAAATTTGTGACCGGCTCGACCATGCGCCACGTTATCGTCATGGCCGCCACGGGATCCATCGGCCTTGTCGCCGTGTTCCTGGTCGACGCGCTGAACCTTTTCTACATTTCGCTGCTTGGCCAGCAGGAACTGGCTGCGGCCATCGGCTATGCCGGCACGCTTATCTTCTTTTCCACCTCGATCAGCATCGGTCTTTCGATATCGGCGACCGCCATAACGTCCCGTGCAATCGGTGCCGGCGAGCGCGCCCGTGCACGGCAGCTTGCCGCCGCGTCAATCATCTACACCACATTGATCATGGGGCTGACGGCGGCCATCTGCTTTCCATATCTGGGCAGCCTGGTGCATTTCATGGGTGCGCGCGGCGACACCGCCCGCCTGACCGTCGAGTTCATGCAGATTGTTTTTCCGTCCCTGCCCTTGATCGGTATCGGCATGTCGATGGCCGGCTTGCTGCGTGCCGCGGGCGATGCCAAGCGCGCCATGTATGTTACGCTTGTCGCTGCAGCGGCCACCGTGGTGCTTGACCCGATCTTCATCTTCGCGCTTGACCTCGGTATCCACGGCGCAGCCATTTCCACGGTGCTTGCACGCTTCACGCTGATCATCGTCGGCTACCATGGCCTGAAAAAGGTCCACAACATGCTGGCTCTGCCCTCGCCTGACGTGTTGCGCAGTACGGTCAGGCCTTATCTTTATATCGCCATGCCGGCGATCCTGACCCAATTGGCCACGCCCGTCGGCAATGCCTACATGACCATCGTTATTGCCGGCTACGGCGACGACGCCGTGGCCGGATGGGCGGTCGTCGGACGCCTCATCCCGGTCGCTTTCGGTGCTCTTTTTGCACTGTCGGGCGCCGTCGGCCCGATATTGGGACAGAACTACGGCGCGCTGCGCTTTGACCGGCTCTACAGTACCATGCGCGACGCATTCCTCGTCATCATCATCTATTCAATCGGCGTCTGGGTCGTTCTGTTCTTCGCGGCCGATTTCATCGCCGCCCTTTTCGGTGTCGAGGGCGAGGCACGCGATCTGGTTCTTTTCTTCTGCGAGTTCGTCAGCCTGACCTTCCTTTTTGCCGGCATGTTGTTCGTCGCCAACGCCGCTTTCAACAATCTCGGTTACCCGATTATCTCGACCGTCTTCAACTGGGGGCGCTCAACGCTCGGCATTATTCCATTTGTCTGGATCGGTTCGCACTATTATGGCGCGACCGGGGCTCTTGCCGGTTACGGCCTGGGCGGCGTTTTCTTCGGTATCGCAGCGGCAATCGTTTGTCTGCGCATCATCCGCAATATCGCCGACCGGCCGCCAAGCGAGCCGCCGGGCGACGTCGGAATCCAGGTCCCGCCGACCGCCAATTCACCTTTCACGACCAGCAAGGGTGCAACGTAACGGGACTGCCGGAGGCGCGCCCGATCCCACCCTGAAATCAAATTTGTCTTGCCTTCGGCTTCGGAAAATGCTCATAGGTTCCGTAAGGCCGCGTGTGGATGATGAAGTCAGCGGCACAATATTCTAGACACTGGTCGTATCGATCGCTGCCCGGAATAGCCTGAGGGCAACCAAGACAAACGGCAGCTGATCTACGCAAGCTTCCAGAAAAGAAGGTGCAGTCGCCGCAGCACATATGCTGAAAATGAGCGATAGCTGAAGAAAGAACCACTTGAAACATTTTGAAGACCTCGGCTTGTCCGAGTCCGTCCTTCGGGCCGTCGCGGCAGAAGGCTATGACACTCCTACCCCAATTCAGGCCGAGACAATTCCCGTCCTGCTGGACGGCAATGACGTACTGGGAATCGCACAGACCGGGACCGGCAAAACCGCATCCTTTGTGCTGCCGCTGCTGAACCGTCTTGAGGGCGAGCGCGGCCGTTGCCCGAAGAAAACCTGCAATTCCCTGATCCTGGCGCCAACGCGCGAACTTGCAGCGCAAATAGCAGCCAATATCCGCACCTATTCCCGCTTCATGAAAGTGTCGGTTGCCGTTGTGGTCGGCGGCGTCAAGCCGGCACCTCAAATCAGGGCACTGAACGCCGGAGCGCAAATTGTCGTTGCCACACCGGGCCGGCTCCTTGACCATATGAAAGCGGGTTTTATCCGCCTCGACCAGACAAGCTCGGTGATTATCGACGAAGCCGATCAGATGCTGGACCTTGGCTTTATTCCCGCCATTCGCAAGATCGTCGGCGCGCTTCCGACCAAGCGCCAGACAGTATTGATGTCGGCAACCATGCCGCCGCCGGTGCGCCGCCTTGCCGAAGATTTCCTCACAGAGCCCACGGAGATCGCCGTGGCGGCCGTCGCCCGGCCGATCGAACGCATTCAGCAGAGCGTGCGCCACGTTGCCAAGGCCGCAAAACGCACGGTGCTTACGCAAATCCTGTCGGAAGCGGGTGTCGAGCGGTCCGTGGTTTTCACCCGTACCAAGCGCGGCGCCGACAGGGTCAACCAGCATCTTGAACGGTCCGGCCTGTCGACAGTCGTGATCCACGGCGACAAAAGCCAGGGGCAACGCAAAAGAGCACTCTCGGCTTTTCGTTCCGGTGAAGCCGCAATTATGGTAGCAACGGATATTGCAGCACGCGGCATCGACATTGACGACATCACGCATGTGGTCAATTTCGACCTGCCGAATGTGCCCGAGGCTTATGTGCATCGTATCGGCCGCACGGCACGCGCGGGACGCGACGGCGTTGCGATAACCCTGTGCGATCCGACTGAACGCGGGCTGCTGCGGGATATCGAACGTTTGATCGGAAGCCCCATAGAGCAAGGCGAAGGGAACGACACAGATCAGGATATTGCCGGTGAGGCAACTCGCCCCGAGCGCCGCTCGAACCGGCGGCCAAACAGAGGCTCCAACGGCGCAAAAGCGGGAAAACCCCGTAAGCCGAAGAAAAAAATGCGCCGGAGAGCCGACAAATCGAGGCCGCCGCAACAGGGCAAACCCGGCCCGGGCAGTTCCAGGCTACATTCGAGGCGCCGCACACGTAAATCAAATGCGCCGGCACAGGCCGCCTAATTTCGGCCCGGCGCATATCAGATCATGCCATACGGAAATCAGTGAAAGGAGATATCACTATGACAACAGGCACGGTAAAGTGGTTCAACGGAACCAAAGGCTACGGCTTCATTGCTCCCGATGACGGCGGCAACGATGTGTTCGTTCACATCAGCGCAGTTGAGCGCTCCGGCTTGAGCGGTCTCAATGAAGGCGACAAGGTCAGCTACGAGATTCAGGTAGACCAGGCTCGCGGCAAGTCGTCCGCGGTCAATCTGCAGGTTCAGTAAGACCTTTCGGGACGAATTCCGGCGGCAGGACACAGTCTGAGCGCCAGCGTTCCGTATCGGCCATTTCGGTTCCGGCGCACGACGCCCTTGGAACGCCAGCCCTTTTGGGGTTGGCGTTTTTTCGTGAAGCCCAACAACTACCCGTCCTGACGGTGAGGCGGGTCTGCCTCAAGACGCTTTTGATAACAGGCGGCCTGCGTATCGGCGTAGCCTAAGGCCTCGTAAAACTCCCTGACCGCGGAATTGTCGTGTCTGACAAGGATATTGACCTTCCATATGCCGCGCTCGCGCAACCAGCTCTCCGCCGCGGACATGATCAATTTACCCAGTCCATCGCCCTGCCGAGACGGGTCGACGGCCACGTAATAGACCCAACCGCGGTGTCCGTCCTCTCCGACCATCGCAGTACCTGTGACGAGTGCCTCTTCGACAAGAACCAGAAGTGTCGATGAATCGCCTTTTCTGCAAAAACTGATGTCCTGGAGTGGATCGTTCCAGGGCCGTGTCACTCCGGCGCGCGCCCACAGATCGATGATCTGTTCCACATCCGCGTCAACGACATCCCTGATCTTCATGGGGGTTATCCCGCCTTCTCTGCGGGACTGTCGACGGCCCCGCGCCGCAAGCTCACACGTCAGCGCCCTTCACGTGATAGGTGAAGACTGCATCAATGGCGTGTTTCAGCTCGTCGCGCACGCCGGAAGACACATCCAGGACTTCATCGGCCTTGAAGAAATCGAGTACGCGGAACCGGTTCACATCGGGCCGCAGGAATATATCAGGCCGACCGGTTTTCAGCTTCATGTTGATAATGGACTGCATCATGAGCTGGCTCGCCCCGAACATGAGATCCATGGTTGTTGGCTGGTCGCCATCGTCGCCGCTTGGCCCGCCGACAACATCAATGCCGATGACAATATCCGCAAGCCCTGTCAGATGATCGAAGGGAACCGGATTGAAGATACCGCCGTCGATCATATAGCGGCCATCGCAAAGAACCGGACGGAACAGTGCCGGAATGGCCGCCGATGCGGCAACGGCATTGATGAGATCGCCAGTTGCCCGAACGGCCTCCTCCTGGGCATAGAAATCGGTGACAATGATCTTTGTCGGGATTTCAAGGTCTTCAAACGTGGTCGGGAAACTTTCGGGAAGAAATGCCGCAAGGATCCGCTCGATATTGAACTGGCCGACCCTCAGACCGCCGGACATCACGTCACCCACGCTGTAGGGCCGGGCTTTCCATATCCGGCTGACAACTTCGGAGCGCCGGCCCATCGTCTTTAAGGCGTGCTCGCGAATCTCCCGGCCGCTCATGCCTGCCGCCATGGCCGAGCCCATGATCGCGCCGATCGACGCACCGGCGATCGCGACGGGCCGGATACCCAATTCATCAAGCACTTCTATAATGTGTATATGGGCGTATCCGCGGGCTCCGCCACCGCCGAACGCCACAGCGACCGTGGGATCGCCCGACGATTTGTCACTTATCCGATTGCCGCTATCCAACAGCACGTCGTTGTGCATCACAAATCCTGTCTGCCGCCAAACCATGAACTCGCCGTTCCCGGCCGCGCTTCCTTCAATGTGACGATAGTTGGCGCGAACTTCAAGGGCCTGCTGAAAGAGCGGTTAAAGCCGGATTTATCAAACCTGGTAGCGGTAAAAGCGCATTTGCGTATCGCCAAAGGCGCGCGTATCGATATGTGTGAAAGCAGGACCCGGCGCCGGCTCTGCCGCGGCCCTTTCTTCAAGCACGACAAGCGCGCCTTGTGCAATCCAGCCACCAGCGGCTGCGCTGGCAAGCGCCAGCTCCCCAAGACCGCGACCATAGGGCGGGTCGGCGAACACCAGATCAAAGGGAGTAAAACTTCCGACCGTACCCAGCTTTGTTGCATCGCGACGGAAAACCTTCGTGCAGCCCTGAACTGAAAGGGTCTCGATATTGGCGCGCAACAACCCCCGGCCCTGGCTCGACTGCTCGACGAAAAGCGCAAAGGCACCGCCACGCGAAAGTGCTTCAAGTCCGAGTGCACCGGTGCCGGCAAACAGATCAAGGATACGGCTGCCCTCGAGGGCATCCTGAAAGCCGTGTTCCAGTATGTTGAACAGGGCTTCGCGGGTGCGGTCCGTTGTGGGTCTTATCGACTGGGAGCGCGGCGTTGAGAGCGCACGACCCTTGAACCTACCGCCGACGATCCGCATGACCAGCCTTGCCTGCCTGCCCTTTTCGCTGCGGTTTGCCGCGAGCCTTCTTCTGATCGCCGGAGCGTGCGCCGGTTTTTTTCGGCTTGCTGTCGGAACCTGATTTTCCGCCCTTGCCGGCAACCGGGCGGGCACCGGGGGCCATCCAGACATTGGACGCCCTGGAGCGGGCTTCGGGGCGCTTGCTGCGGGGCTTGTCCCCATCTGATTTGCGCGTGTCGAGGCGCTCAAGCGCCCGGTCGCGCTTCTCGGTGCGGTCAAGCTTGCGCGGTGGCGGCCCGTCCGACTTTGTGTCTTTCCTAGGCTTTGAAGCGGCCTGCTTCTTTTTGCCGTCGCCGGTCGATCCGTCATCATAAAGCGGCGCTTCAAAATTTGCGCCCGCCCGTTCGATCAGCTTTGGTCCGAGCTGATCACGCAGGGTTCGGCTCCTGACCTCCTGAACCCCACCTTCCTTGAGACTTGCCAGTTGGAAAGGACCGTAGGAAATGCGGATCAACCTGTTAACCTCCAGGCCAAGCGCACCGAGCACATTCTTGATTTCGCGGTTCTTGCCTTCGCGCAAGCCCATCGTAATCCAGACATTCGAGCCCTGCGTGCGGTCGAGCGTTGCGTCGATGGCGCCATAGAGAACGCCGTCGACGGCCATTCCCTCCTGAAGCCGGTCAAGCGCGGCCTGATCGATTGTACCGTGCGCCCGCACGCGGTACCGGCGCAGCCAGCCGGTCGTCGGCAGTTCCAACTCACGCGCCAGACCGCCATCATTGGTCAGAAGCAACAGGCCTTCGGTGTTGATATCCAGCCGTCCGATGGAAACGATATGCTGCTGCTCCAACGGCAGGTTTTCAAAAACGGTGGGTCTGCCCTCAGGGTCCTTGTGCGTCGTCACCAGACCGACGGGTTTGTGGTAAAGCCAAAGACGCGTCCGCTCGATGCCGCGGATCGGCTCACCGTCGACCTCAACACGGTCGTCCGGCGTTACGTTCACGGCCGGCGAGGTCAGCGGCTTTCCGTTCAGGCTCACACGACCGCCTGTAATCATCCGTTCGGCCTCGCGCCGTGACGCAATACCGGCGCGCGCCAGAAGCTTGGCGATCCGTTCGGGCTTTTGCTCCGATTCACCGGAGCTTTCAGCCACAGGAGCTTTTGCTCTTTCACGCTCTGCGCCAGCGGCCGGCTTGCGCGTTCCGGCTTGCTTGCGGCGGGGCTTGCCACCCGTGTTCATTTGGTGTTTGCCTTTCTCTGGCTTGCTGCCGGCGCTTCGAAGCGGAAGCTCATGGCCACGCCAGCCATAACAGGTTGCACAGCCGGGGTTAACAGAAAAGAGGGCCCGCCGACCAGATGAATGACCGCCCGATGGATATAGCGCTTGAAGAGGCACGCTCTGCGGCCGCGCGCAGCGAAGTGCCGGTCGGGGCGGTCGTGGTCAGCAATGGCGTCATCCTCTCGCGGGCGGGAAACCGTACGCGTGAGCGCAACGATGTGACGGCCCATGCAGAAATCGATGCCATCCGCATGGCCTGCTCCGCCCTCGGTCAGGAGCGGCTTGTTGATTGCGATCTTTATGTCACGCTTGAGCCCTGCACCATGTGTGCTGCGGCCATTTCCTTCGCCCGTATCCGCCGGCTCTATTTCGGCGCCGAGGACATCAAGGGCGGCGGCGTGGTCAACGGCGTCAGGTTTTTCGATCAGTCGACCTGCCATCACATACCCGAGGTTTATTCCGGAATTGCGGAGAAAGAGGCATCCGAACTGCTTGTCGGATTTTTCAGGGAAAAGCGGCTCTGAATGAAAATCGCCCGGTCATGGCCGGGCGATCAGGTACAATGCTCTTTTCAAGCAATCAGAACGGCCAGAGCTTTCCGACGGACCAGCCCTTTTCCTTTTGCGCGGCCTTCTTGCGGCGGCGCTCCTTTTTGAATTCGGGTTCGCCAAGATCGTCGGTCGGGGCGGTTTCCGACGGCACACGATAGGCGGTCGGCGGATCGCTCAGGAACCTGCGTCCCTCGTAATTGCCTTTCTGAAGCGCCTTTGCCTGACGGAACTGCTCACGCTGCTGCGGAGAGACCGTGTCACCACCATTGGCAAGCGGCGAACGATAGTTGCCGCGCGCATTTGCCTCAGCCTCATCACGCAGGCGCTGACGGGTTTCCTCCGGCGATTCGGGCCATTGCGGGTTGTCTTTGGACGCAAGACTTGCTTGCGGCTGCGGCAGGGTCGCACCTTCCGGCGGTTTGACGATTGCAGGGCGCGGCGCATAGGCCACCTCGCTCTGCTTTTTCGGCGGCACAATCGACACAAGGTTCGAAAGGTCGTCGATCAACTGCGCATTGGCGGTCTTGTGTGTGCCATAGGTCGGGCTGCTCACACAGCCTGAAAGGATAACCGATGCGGCAAGCGCGCCGATCACGGCGCATCCTGTGCGATACCCATCTGCTCTCGTCATGCGGTAAGTCCCGTTAATGCCGGATTTGCCATGCATGCCAAATCGGGCCATTTCTTGACCGTCCTTTTAAACCAATTGGTCCGATTCAGCAATTCACCCTGTGTCACAAACGGCCCAATTGCTTCAACTCGTGCAGCGCCTCGGCATCCCGGGCCGACACATCAGGAAATTCGGAGTCGGATCCGACATCGTCGGTCATGCGCCAGGACCGGGCACATTTACGGCCCGTTGCAAGCGCAGGAACAACGCTGACACCGGCAACATCATCAAGCCGGAAGGCATTCTGCGGGCCTTCCGATTTCGAGATTGAAATACCCGATGTGATGCAGATTTCGGCAAAATCCTGCCCGTCGAGCGCGACCCGGAGGTCCTGATCCATGATATGCACGACCGGCGCCGCTTCCAGCGACGAGCCGATGCGTTTTTCGCGGCGTTCGATTTCCAGCGCTCCGGTGACAACACGTCGCACCGTTCTGATCTTTTTCCACTTGGCGCTCAGCACATCGTCGCGCCAGCTCTCGGTGACTTCCGGGAACTGCTCCAGATGAATTGACCTTGCCTGCGGATGACGCTGCAGCCAGGCTTCCTCCATGGTGAAGGGCAGCATGGGCGCCAGCCAGCAGGACAGGCAGTCGAAAATCGTGCGGACAACCTGCAGGGCCGCCTTGCGGCGCACGCTGGACGGCGCGTCGCAATAAAGTGCGTCCTTGCGAATGTCGAAATAGAACGCCGACAGCTCCACATTGGAGAAATCGATCAGAGCCCGCGTGATGCGCTTGAAATCGAAATCGTCATATCCCTTGCGCACCAGATCGTCGAGTTCAACGAGGCGATGCAGCATCAGCCGTTCGAGTTCGGGCATGGCCTCGTAGTCGACCGTCTCACCTTCGTCATGTGAAAGCGAACCGAGCATCCAGCGAATGGTGTTCCTAAGCTTGCGGTAGGCATCGATATTGGTCTGGATATTGGCCTTGCCGAGACGCTGATCCTCCCAATAGTCTGTGGTCATGGCCCAAAGCCGCAGGATATCAGCGCCAGACTGGGCCATGACATCCTGAGGCGTGACGGTGTTGCCCTTGGACTTAGACATTTTCTCACCCTTTTCATCCATGGTGAAACCATGGGTGATAACGGTGTCATAGGGCGCCCTGCCCCGTGTGGCACAGCTTTCCAGCAGGGAGGAGTGGAACCAGCCGCGATGCTGGTCTGATCCTTCCAGATAGACATCGGCCGGCCATTTCAGATCGTCCCGGTCTTCGAGGGTAAAGGTGTGCGTGCTGCCCGAGTCGAACCAGACATCAAGAATATCGCGAACCTGTTGCCAGCGATCCTGGTCGTTGCGCCCTTCCAGGAAGCGCTCCTTTGCCCCTTCTGCGAACCAAGCATCTGCACCCTCTTTCTCGAAGGCGTCGACGATGCGTGCGTTCACCGTCTCGTCACGCAGGATCTCGCCATCCGCATCGGCAAAGACAGCAATCGGCACGCCCCAGGCGCGCTGGCGCGACAGAACCCAGTCCGGGCGGGTTTCGATCATGGTCCGCAGCCTGGTCTGACCGGCGGCCGGAACAAACCGAGTGGCATCGATGGCTGCCAGCGCCCGGCTGCGCAGCGTCGTGCCGTCGTCGAACGGCTTGTCCATGTGGACAAACCACTGCGGCGTATTGCGGAAGATGATCGGCTTCTTGGAGCGCCAGGAATGCGGATAGGTGTGCTTGAGGCGGCCACGCGTGAAGAGACGATCGGCCTCTATCAAAGCCGCGATCACCCTTTTATTGGCGTCGCCCTTCTTGCCCTTGTCATCAAGGACCCGCGCAGCGCCGTCGGCGCTCGCCGGTCCGAAACCCGGCGCGTGATCGGTGAAATAGCCGTCATCGCCGACCGTAAACGGGATCGACGTATCGATGCCGCGGGCTTCAAGGTCTCGCGCGCTGTCCATCCAGGCATCAAAGTCCTCGCGACCGTGACCGGGCGCCGTGTGCACAAACCCCGTACCGGCATCGTCGGTGACATGGTCACCATCAATAAGCGGAACATCAAACTCATAGCCCATCGCCACAAGAGGATGGCCGCAATGCATGGCCTCGAAATCCTGCGCGGAGACATCGGAAAGGCGCTTCATCTCCACCTTGGCCTTGTCAGCGGACTCCTGCGCCAGACTGTCGGCGAAGATCACTTTTTCGCCGGCCTGCGGGCCGAAATCATTTTCAGCGGCCGTCACTTCGTAAAGGCCGTAGGAAATGCGGGACGAGTATGAGATTGCACGGTTGCCGGGGATCGTCCAAGGGGTCGTCGTCCAAATGACGACGGACGCGCCGATCAGCGCGTCAGGGCCGGCAAGAACCGGGAACTTCACCCAGATCGTATCGCTTTCGTAGTCGTGGTATTCGACCTCGGCTTCTGCCAGTGCCGTACGCTCGACGACAGACCACATGACCGGTTTGGACCCACGGTAGAGCTGGCCGAGGGCGGCGATTTTCATCAGCTCGCCGGCAATGCGTGCTTCGGCATGGAAATTCATCGTCGTATAGGGCTTGTCGAAATCACCCTCGATGCCGAGGCGCTTGAACTCCTCCGTCTGCACATCGATCCAGTGGGCGGCGAATTCACGGCATTCCCGACGGAACTCGTTGACCGGAACCTCGTCCTTGTTCTTGCCCTTGGAGCGGTACTGCTCCTCAATCTTCCATTCGATCGGGAGACCGTGGCAGTCCCATCCCGGCACGTAATTGCTGTCATATCCGCGCATCTGGAAGGAGCGGGTGATGACATCCTTCAGGATCTTGTTGAGTGCGTGGCCGATGTGGATATTGCCGTTGGCATAGGGCGGCCCGTCATGCAGGACGAATTTCGGCCGGCCACGGCTTTCCTCGCGCATCAGCTTGTAGAGGTCCATGTCCTGCCATCTGGCAACGATCTCCGGCTCTTTCTTGGGAAGGCCGGCGCGCATCGGAAATTCCGTGTTCGGCAGATTCAGCGTCTTGGAATAGTCTGTCTTTTCGGTCGTCTCGGTCATCGTTCAATCATGCTTTGTTGTGTCGTCAAACCCCGAAGAGCGGGCTGGAACGGACGTCATTTCACTTCATCTGGGAGTACCGCGCTAGAGGCGGCAAGCAACAGCCCCGGACTTCCCACAGGCCGCCAGTGGCGGCAGTCAGGAAGCCGGGCCAATAATTCGTATTGCAGTTCCGAAACCGAATTTGGCCAGCATAGTGGCTTGCTTCTATCAATGCCGGCAGCGGGAATAAAGGTTTTTCTCAGTAGACGGTGTGATCGAGTTTTTCAAAGATGACACGGCGCATGATGCGCGTGGTCAAGCCGGGCATCAGCATTCCGGCAATCCTGCCGATTGTTGCGGGCATGCCGGGATAGAGCAGACTGCGGCGGCGTTTCGCACCGCTCAAGATCAACTGCGCCATGGCGGCCGGGTCCATTCGCTTTTGCGCGTCCGCTCCGGGCGGCGCATGACGCTCCGCATGCACGGTGCGCAACGGACCGGGAAAAACGGCCATCACATGGATGCCCTTCTTCTTCAGATTGCCCGCTATGCTGCACGCATAAACAGCCAGCGCATCCTTGGAGGCGGCATAGACCGTACCGCCCGGATAGCCAGTTGCGTGAGACAGCGAAGAAATGAAAACAAGCTGCCCGCGGCCTGTGAGGCAGTCGTTTTTCAGCAGGAACGCTGTCATCACCATCGGGGTCTCGAGGTTGACAGTCAAAAGCCGCCCATAGGCATCAGCCGGTATCTCCTCAAATTTGCCGGTGGCGCTGATGCCTGCATTGTGCACCACAAGATCGAAAGGACCTTCCGCAACGATGCGCGGCAGCAAGCCGTCGACCGCGGCACGGTCTGACAGGTCGCAGGTGAGCGGCACGAGACCTTCCGCCTGATCCATGGTTTCCCGGTCAATCGCAACGACCTGCGCACCGCGGGCAAGCAGTGCTTGCGTAAGAGCCAGCCCAAGCCCGGCTGCCGCGCCTGTCACCAGTGCTTTCATGCCACTCTCCCCGTCAGCAAGCGGCGCAACCTTGCCGCCAGCATGATCGTGGCGCTTGGCTTTTCCGTCTCCATCAAGCGGACAATCTCGTCGGCCATCGCCTCGGCGGAGAAGAATAGACGCTCAAGCCGGCCGGGACTGTAGCCCGCCTTCTCGTGCATGGAAGTGCGGGTGGGGCCGGGATGGATGATCTGCACCGCAATACGGTCCTGCCACTCGGAACGCAGCGAGCGCGCAAGCCCTGAAAGGCCGGCCTTCGATGCCGCGTAGGACGGCATGTTGGGCGAACCGCGATGGGCAACGGAGCCGATGAGGACGAGTTTGCCATCGCCGGCCTCAAGGAACGGCGCGAGGCGGTGGATCAGCAGAACCGGCGCCATCAGATTGACATCCAGCGTATTGCGGATCGTCTCACCATCCTCATCGAACACGGACGCATAAATGCCGGTTCCGGCATTCAGAACCAGCCGGGTCACGGCTTTAACGCCCGCTTCCTCAAGCGCGGCTGCTATCGTATCGGCTGCCTTGGCAGGTTGCGACAGGTCGGATCGGATATAGGAGGCATCCGGCGGCAGGTCGGCGCGGCATTCCTCAGCCGCCTTTCGCCCGGTAACAAAAAGGCGGAAATCAGACTGCATCCGATGGGCGAGCGCCTGACCGATTCCTCCCGTTGCTCCGGTGATGATAGCTGTCGGCCGTGCATCCATCAAAGGTCAACCGAAAGCAAGCATGCGGTCCATCGGCCCCAGCGGCCTGACATCCCCCAGCACAGCCCCGGCGGCTTCGCTGTCACGCCGCATCTGTTTGGTCAGCAGATCGAGGCCATCGAATTTTTCCTCGTCGCGAAGATGGGCAAAGAAGCTGACGGCACAGTTCTCGTTGTAGAGATCACCCTCGAAATTGAACAGGAATGTCTCCAGCAGCGGCACGCCGTTCTCATCGACCGTGGGCCGGTAGCCGAAACTTGCAACGCCGTCATGGATCGCGCCGTCGGCCCGGGTGAAGCGGACCGCATAAATACCGGTGCACAGTTCTGCTTCCTGCGGCAGAGCCATATTGGCGGTTGGAAAACCGAGCGTGCGTCCAAGTTGCTTGCCCTTCACGACCGGCGCTTCGACGGTGTAGCGGTAGCCAAGCAGCCCGTTTGCCTGAGAAACATCACCGGCCGCCAGACAGGCGCGAATGCGGCTTGACGAGACAAGCTCGGTGTTTTCATCGGCAAAGGGCTCAACAACCGTGACGTCAAATCCGAAACGGGTCCCGGCATCGGTGAGAAATTCGGGGCTCCCCTGCCTCGCCTTCCCAAAGTGGAAATTGAAGCCCGTCACAACATGGCAGATGCCCAGCGCGCCAACCAGTACGTCGCCGACGAAACTGTCGGCACTCATCTGCGCAATCTCATGTGTAAAGGGCAGTTCAACGACGCAGGCGAAGCCCATAATGCCGGCAAGCCGGGCCTTGAGCGGTGCCGGCGTCAGCCGAAAAACCGGTGCATCCGGTTTGAAGAGGGTCCGCGGATGCGGCTCGAAGGTCAGCATCACGGCCGGGACCGATCGCCTTTGCGCTTCATCAAGCGCCACCTGAAGCACCGCCTGATGTCCGCGATGCAATCCATCGAAATTTCCGATTGCAACGACGCAGCCACGCAGATCTTCGGGAAAATCGTCAAGCGACTCGATACGCCTTATCGGATCCATAACGCCACCATCGTTATCTCAACCGCTGCATCCAGCGAACCGGCCGCGCATCATGCTGAAGCAGGAAATCCTGCAGCTTTTGCTCATCGACAACAGCGTTTTGCGTATAGTCACGCGTGTGGATTCCATCGGAAATGTAAAGCAGATCGAGCCCGAAATCCTGCGCACCCTTTACGTCTGTCGGCATGCCGTCACCGATCGCAAGAACACGGCCCTTGTCCACTCCGACGCGAATGTCGTCCACAGCCGCCATCGCCGCCTCGTAGATCGGCCTGTGCGGCTTGCCGGATACGAGCGTGCGCCCGCCCATCTCTTCGTAAAGCGCGGCGATTGAACCGGCGCAGGGAATCAGGCGGGACCCGCGTTCGACAATCAGATCCGGATTGGCGCAGATAAACGGCAAGTCCCTGCGCTTGAAATCGGCCAGGATCGACCGGTACTCGTCCGGCGTCTCGTTTTCATCGTCATAAAGGCCCGTGCACACCACTGCGCCCGCTTCGTCAAGGCCGGTTACTTCGACGCCAAGCCCGTCCAGCAGCGCAAAATCGCGGTCCGGTCCGATGAAGTAAATCCTGTCCGATGCAGCTTCGATAAGCGCCCGCGTGACATCGCCGGAGGTCACGACCCTGTCGAATGCCTCCGGATCCACACCAATGTGGTCAAGCTGTTCAATCACACCCTGGTGGCGGCGCGGTGAGTTGGTAATAAGTACAACGACACCACCCTGCCGGCGAAAGGCGGCCAGCGCCTCGCCCGCAAAGGGCCGTGTTTCGACGCCATTGTGCAAGACGCCCCACACGTCACACAGGATGGCGTCATAGTTGGCGTTGAGTTCGGCTAGGCGGTCTAGTCTGTCCGGCATGTATTTCCAGAGGTCAGGCTTGATGTTGTGCGCAGACATTGACCATCGGCGGCAAGAAAACAAGCCCCATTGCGCTGGAATGGCGGAACTTGCATTCGTGCCGTGCGCTTCCTATCTCTGCATCGCAAGGCAAGCCTGCGGCGCCCAGCTCCTCATAGAGGTGTCGCTCCCGGTCGAATTTTAGGCAAAATTCCTTGACTCCTCACAGCGCGGTACTTATGTCCTGCCTCGATTAGCACTCGATAGTGGCGAGTGCTAGCATGGTTGACCGGACATACCGTCCGGTCCTGTCATTTGATCGAGGGTATAGACAATGGCAAAATTGAAGTTCCGTCCCCTGCACGACCGCGTTGTTGTGCGCCGCGTGGAGTCTGAAGAAAAGACAGCCGGCGGTATCATCATTCCCGACACGGCGAAGGAAAAGCCGTCCGAAGGCGAGGTTGTCGCCGTCGGTTCCGGTGCCCGTGACGACAGCGGCGCCGTTGTCGCCATGGACGTCAAAGCCGGCGACCGCATCCTTTTCGGCAAGTGGTCCGGCACCGAAGTCAAGCTCGACGGCGAAGACCTTCTGATCATGAAGGAATCCGACATTATGGGCGTTATCGGCTAACCGATTACTTCCAAACCCCATCACAGTATTGAATTCGGGCGTTCCGCCCAGAAGTGAGGAAATATGTCCGCAAAAGAAGTCAAATTCAGCCGCGACGCACGTGAGAAGATGCTCCGTGGTGTTGACGTGCTAGCCGATGCCGTGAAGGTGACGCTCGGCCCGAAAGGCCGTAACGTTGTTATCGACAAGTCTTTCGGCGCACCGCGCATCACCAAGGACGGCGTCACGGTCGCCAAGGAAATCGAACTGGAAGACAAGTTCGAGAACATGGGCGCACAGATGGTCCGCGAAGTTGCTTCGAAGACCAATGACGAAGCCGGCGACGGCACCACGACTGCCACGGTTCTGGCTCAGGCTATCGTTCGCGAAGGCGCCAAGGCCGTTGCTGCCGGCATGAACCCGATGGACCTGAAGCGCGGTATCGATCTCGCCGTCGCCGACGTTGTTGCAAATCTCGTCAAGAAGGCAAAGCCGATCAAGACTTCTGAAGAAGTTGCACAGGTCGGCACCATCTCTGCAAACGGCGAAGCCGCAATCGGCGAAGACATTGCCGTTGCGATGCAGAAAGTCGGAAACGAAGGCGTCATCACCGTTGAAGAAGCCAAAACCGCAGAATCCGAACTGGAAGTCGTTGAAGGCATGCAGTTCGACCGTGGTTACCTGTCGCCCTACTTCGTCACCAATCCTGAAAAGATGATTGCTGACCTGGAAGACTGCTACATCCTGCTGCACGAAAAGAAGCTTTCGAACCTGCAGGCCATGCTTCCGGTTCTGGAATCGATCGTTCAGTCCTCCAAGCCCCTGCTCATCATTGCTGAAGACGTGGAAGGCGAAGCGCTTGCTACGCTCGTCGTCAACAAGCTGCGCGGCGGCCTGAAGATTGCTGCTGTCAAGGCTCCGGGCTTCGGCGACCGCCGCAAGGCCATGCTTGAAGACATTGCCATCCTGACCGGTGGACAGGTCATCTCCGAAGACGTCGGCATCAAGCTCGAGAATGTTACCCTCGACATGCTCGGCACTGCGAAGCGCGTTTCCATCTCCAAGGAAAACACGACGATCGTCGACGGCGCAGGCAAGAAAGGCGAGATCCAGGGCCGCGTTGCTCAGATCAAAGCCCAGATCGAAGAAACCACTTCCGACTACGACCGCGAGAAGCTGCAGGAACGCCTTGCCAAGCTCGCCGGCGGTGTCGCTGTCATCCGCGTTGGTGGTGCGACCGAAGTCGAAGTGAAGGAAAAGAAAGACCGCGTTGACGACGCACTGAACGCAACACGCGCTGCCGTTCAGGAAGGCATCGTTCCAGGCGGCGGCGTGGCCCTGCTGCGCGCATCCGCAAATCTTTCGGTCAAGGGTGAGAACGAAGATCAGGAAGCCGGCATTAGCATTGTTCGCCGCGCTCTCCAGGCTCCGGCACGCCAGATCGTCTCCAATGCCGGTGACGAAGCATCTGTCGTGGCAGGCAAGATCCTCGAAGGCAAGAAAGACACCCACGGCTACAACGCCCAGACCGGCGAATATGGCGACATGATCGCCATGGGTATCGTCGATCCGGTCAAGGTTGTCCGCACGGCCCTGCAGGACGCTGCCTCGGTCGCAGGCCTGCTCGTCACCACCGAAGCCATGGTTGCCGAAGTGCCGCAAAAAGAAGCGGCTGCACCGGCTATGCCTGGCGGCGGAATGGGTGACATGGGTGGAATGGGCTTCTAAGACCCACTCCAAGATATGTAACGAGAAGGCGGCCTTTCGGGGCCGCCTTTTTGTTTGTCTGAAGCTTCCGGATCAGGGACGCGCGGGAATCTTCAACCCCTTCTGGCTTGCCGGACGCTCAAGGCACCGTTCCAGCCAGGCGGTCACATTGGTGAACCCGTCCAGGCCGACGACATCGCCGGCCTCGTAAAAATCCCGGACTGTGCGCACCCAGGGGAAGGTCGCGATGTCGGCAATGGTGTAGTCGTCACCCATGATCCACTGACGCCCGGCAAGTCGCGTCTCGAGAACACCCAGCAAACGCTTCGTCTCATTCTGATAGCGCTCCGTCGGATAGGGATCCGTCACCTTGTCGGCGGCAAATTTGTAGAAATGTCCGAACTGCCCGAACATCGGGCCGACGCTTGCCATCTGAAAAAACAGCCATTGGATACATTCCAGACGCCCCACGGGGTCGGACGGAATCAGCTTGCCGGTCTTCTCGGCAAGATAGAGCAGGATCGCGCCTGATTCGAAGATACCGATCGGCTCGCCATCCGGGCCGTCCGGATCGATGAGCGCGGGGATCTTTCCATTCGGGCTCAGCGACAGAAATTCCGTCGTTTTCTGATCGTCCTGTCCGATATGTGCAAGATGCGCCTCGTAGGGCAGCCCAAGCTCCTCAAGGGCGATCGATATCTTGACGCCGTTGGGCGTTGCGAATGAATAAAGCTGGATCTTCCTATCGTCAGTGGGTTTCCAACGCTGCGTGATCGGAAACGAATTCAATGCGGTCATTCTGAAAAGTTCCTTCCTCAAGAGGCCTGCCCGGTTTCGGGCTGACCTCAAGATAGGTCTTGTCAGGGAAAATTATAGAGCCGGGTACCAACACAAACCGTTCTTAAAAAGTGAACAATCTGTCATGTATTGTTCATCTATTCCCGCTGTCACGGAACCATATAGTTCCAGCCAACAGAAACCGGAGAACATCATGTCTCATTCAACAACAGTCCTTATCGGACGCATCCTGTTGGCCCTCATCTTCATCATGGCCGGGCTCGGCAAAATCGGTGACCCGGCGAACAACGCCGCCTACTTCGAAAGCCTCGGCTTGCCTATGGCAGCCGTGATGGTTTGGCTGGTTGTTGCCTTTGAGGTGTTGGCTGGCATCGCCATACTGATCGGCTTCATGACACGGCCTGCCGCCTACCTGTTGGCACTGTTCTGTATCGCTTCGGCACTGCTTGCGCATTTCGATTTCGGCGATCAGATACAGATGATCATGTTCCTCAAGAACCTTGCGATCGCCGGCGGCTTTCTCGTTCTCGCCGCCAACGGTCCAGGCAGCATATCGCTGGATGCAAAGCGCGCCGGCTAAGCCATTGGTGGCATACAATAAAAAAGGCCGCCTCCAACCAATGGACGCGGCCTTTTCATCGATATGCGCAGATCGTTAGTTGCGGAAGATCGTCGCCAGAACGTCAACGCCGCGTTCGCGGTAATATTTCGAGGCATTGCGGCCGTTCGGACCGATGACAATCACCTTGGTGCCGACCCCGGCACGCTTGTAAAGGTGTTTCACATCACTGTTCATCATGCGGATGCAGCCCGATGACATGTTCTGGCCGATGGTCCAGGGCTGGTTTGTGCCATGGATGCGGTAGATCGTGTCGCGACCACCGCGATGCAGATACAATGCGCGGGCGCCAAGCGGATTATTGATCCCGCCTTTTACGAAACTCGGAATGATCCGGCCTTTTTTGCGCTCACGCGCAATCATACGTGCAGGCGGACGCCAGTCCGGCCATTCGGCCTTGCGCCCGACCTTGACCGTGCCGGCCCAGCCAAAACCCTCGCGTCCAACGCCGACACCATAGCGGGTCGCGCGGCCATTGCCCTCAACGTAGTAGAGGAAACGGCGGCTGGTATCGATGATGATCGTACCGGGCCGTTCATTGGTATCGATCCTGACCTTCTTGCGAAGGAATTTTTGTGGCGGGCGCTTGGTCGACGCCTTGATCACATCGGTTGCGATATCCTGCCGTGCAAGGACCTCGTCCCGCATGAACGCATGTGCGGTGCCTGTCATAGCCACTGAAACCATGGCCAACGTGACAACGAGCAACGGTGCGACGAGTACTCTCATTGTCATTCTCCCCTCTTTATCTCTGAATCAAGCCTACCATTGATACGCCGGCTTTCAAGAATAACCGGTTAAAATAATGATTTTGTGATGATTCAGAGACAGTAGAATAAGCTGCCTCATCTCAGAAACAGCAATGGGCCGGAATTTTACTTCCGGCCCCTTGTTATTCGCAAGGTTAAATAACGATAACCTTCGAGCCGTTCCCGACCCGCTCGTAAAGATCAACCACGTCCTCATTGCGCATCCTGATGCAGCCTGAAGAGACGGCCCCTCCGATCGTCCAGGGCTGGTTGGTGCCGTGGATACGATAAAGGGTCGAGCCGAGATAAAGCGCACGGGCACCAAGCGGGTTGGCGGGCCCGCCGGCCACGAAAGACGGCAGGATACGGCCTTTCTTTTTCTCGCGCGCGATCATCTGGGCGGGCGGACGCCAATCCGGCCATTCGGCCTTGCGCGTCACGCGGTGCGTTCCGGCCCACTCAAAACCCGGCTTGCCGACGCCGACGCCATAGCGGCGGGCCTTGCCGTCGGCCATGACGAGGTAAAGAAAACGGTTTGGCGTGTCGATGATGATCGTACCCGGCTTCTGACTGGTCTCATATGCGACAACCGTCGGAAGATAGATCGGGTTCATCGCCGGGGCCTTGGCCCTTTGCGAACTGTTCCTGGTGGCCGTGCGGGCGTTGCCGCGATGCCTCGAATAGTTAGACTGGACATGCGCCCGGTTGCGTTTGCTGACCACGGCGCCGGCGCCATGCGGTGAGCCCGGTTGGCGCAACTGGTTCAGCCAGGGCGCGTTGAGATCGGGGCTGAGAACGACCGGCGGGCGCTGGCCGTAGCGGTCATTGGCCGCAGAAACCGCGGTCAGTGCGCCGAGACAAAACGCGGCGGCGATTAGGATTCTGGTTTTCATCGGACGGACTCACTACCTTTCGTCACACGGGTTCGTTCCGCGCAGCCGGTTGGGGCAGCGCGGTGGAATAGATTGCTCCGGGACGGACAGTGGCGTCGTAAAAAGACTCAAAGGTGAATCAAAACGGATAAAATGCGATTCGCATTGGAAAGCTCCCGGCAAGGTTATCGGCGGGTTGATAAAGCCGGTTAATGGCGCCTTAAAGGTTTCAAACGGGCGTTAACGGCAGCATTTTGGAGGGCATATCGTGTCGGACAACGGATTGATCAAGGGCGAAGACGGCAAGCTTCGCTGCTTCTGGCACGACAACAAAGCCGACTATCTTCACTATCACGATCACGAGTGGGGCCGCCCGGTAAAGGACGATATCCGGCTGTTTGAAAAGATTTGCCTGGAAGGTTTCCAGTCGGGACTCTCCTGGCTGACGATCCTGCGCAAGCGCGAAAATTTCCGTGCTGCCTTTGCCGGCTTCGATTTCGAGAAAGTCGCGGCCTTCGACGAGGACGATGTGGAACGGCTGGTCAAGGATGCCGGCATTATTCGCCACCGGGGCAAAATCACATCGACCATCAACAATGCGGCGCGGGCGCTGGAGATGCGCGACGAGTTCGGTTCCCTTGCGCGCTATTTCTGGTCGAAGGAGCCGGGCCCGGCGGACCGGCCGAAACGTCTCGACAAGACGACCTTGATGACGCTCGGCAAGACCGACATTTCGACGGCGATCTCAAAGGATCTGAAGAAGCGCGGCTGGTCCTTTGTCGGGCCGACAACGGTCTACGCCTTCATGCAGGCTATGGGGTTGGTCAATGATCATATAGAGGGCTGCCACGTGCGTGAGGAGGTCGAGGCCGAGCGCCGGGCGTTCGAACGTCCCTGACGCCTTTACCAAGCCCGGACAACCACCTTGCTGCGATGCAGCCGATGGGCTAGGAAGTGCGCGTTTTACATGGCCCGCACGGCCATCTTCCAAAGCATCGAGAAAGCCGGACCCTAAAATGGGCGAAAAGAAGAAAAAACAGCCGAAACTCAAGGCACGCCTTCCGCGCGGCTTTGTCGACCGCAGCCCGGCCGATATCCGTGCGACCGACGAGATGGTTGCGAGCATCCGCGATGTCTTCGAGCTTTACGGCTTCGATCCGGTCGAAACGCCCATGTTCGAATATACCGATGCGCTCGGAAAATTCCTGCCTGACAGCGACCGCCCGAACGAAGGCGTTTTCTCGCTGACCGATGATGACGACCAGTGGATGAGCCTGCGCTATGACCTGACTGCGCCGCTGGCGCGGCATGTTGCCGAGAATTTCAACGACATCCAGCTTCCTTACCGCACCTATCGCGCCGGCTGGGTGTTCCGCAACGAGAAGCCGGGACCGGGCCGGTTCCGCCAGTTCATGCAGTTCGACGCCGACACGGTCGGCGCGCCGGGCGTGCAGGCCGATGCGGAAATGTGCATGATGATGGCCGATACGATGGAAGCGCTCGGCATTGTGCGCGGCGACTATGTGATCCGCGTCAACAACCGCAAGGTGCTCGACGGCGTGATGGAAGCCATTGGCATTGGCGGCGCGGAGCATGCGGAGACGCGGCTGACGGTTCTGCGCGCCATCGACAAGCTGGACAAGTTCGGAACAGACGGCGTGCGGCTCTTGCTTGGCGAAGGCCGCAAGGATGAGAGCGGCGATTTTACCAAGGGCGCGGGCCTCGATGACGCCTCGGTCGAACGGGTGATCGGTTTTGTCTCAGCGGGTGGCGCAAACGGCGCGCAAACCATCGACAATCTGCGTGATGTCGTTGCGGTGGACAGCGCCAGCGGTTCAGGCGGTATTGGTGAACTCGAGCAGATCGCAAATCTCGTTGCTGCCGCCGGCTATGACGATGGGCGCGTCAAGATCGACCCGTCCGTGGTGCGCGGTCTCGAATATTACACTGGCCCTGTCTACGAGGCCGAGTTGCTTTTTGATGTTACCAACGAAAAGGGCCAGACGGTGCAGTTCGGCTCCGTCGGCGGCGGCGGACGTTATGACGGGCTGGTGTCGCGCTTCATGGGACAGCCGGTTCCGGCGACAGGGTTTTCCATCGGCGTATCTCGGCTGATGACGGCCCTGAAAAATCTTGGCAAGCTCGGCCGCGACGAGATCGCAGCGCCTGTCGTCGTGTGCGTGATGGATCGGGATGCGGAGAGCATGAGCCGCTATCAGCGCTTTGTCTCTGAACTGCGCAGCGCAGGTGTCCGGGCCGAGATGTTCCAGGGCAATCCGAAGAATTTCGGCAAGCAATTGCAGTATGCGGACCGGCGCGGCAGCCCGGTCGCCATCATCCAGGGCTCGCAGGAGCGCGATGAGGGTACGGTTCAGATCAAGGATCTGATCGAGGGCAAGCGGCTGTCCGGCGAGATCGAGGACAATGCCGCATGGCGGGCTTCCAGACCGGCACAGTACTCGGTCAAGGAAACGGACTTCGTCACGGAAGTCAAAAAGCTTCTTGCCGCCCAGGCCGAGGACCGCAAGGCGGGCTGACCATGCTGAAAAGTCCGCAGTTCAAAGAAGAAGTCCTGGCTCTTTTCGCCGAGCGTGGCGCCGAGGCCGTCGATATTCCGGTCATCCAGCCTGCGGACCCGTTTCTCGATATGGCGGGCGAGGATCTGCGGCGGCGTATCTTCCTGACGGAAAGCGAGACGGGCAAGAGCCTTTGCTTGCGGCCCGAATTCACCATTCCCGTCTGCCTGCGACATATCGAACTGCAGCCGGGCACGCCGCGCCGCTACGCCTATCACGGTCAGGTCTTCCGCCAGCGCCGCGACGGCGGCAACGAATTCTATCAGGCCGGGATCGAAGACCTCGGCAATATGGATATGGCGGCTGCGGACGCCGCAGCGGTCAAGGATGCCGCCGATACGCTGGCAGCGCTTTTGCCGGGTGCGCAGCTTATAACGACGCTGGGCGATCAAACCGTGTTCGAGGCCGTCGTGGAATCGCTGGGGCTTCCCGATGGGTGGCAGACGCGGCTTATCCGGGCTTTCGGCGACGCCGGTCAGCTTGACGCATTGCTCGGCAGTCTTTCAAAACCCTCGGCTCCCCTGCCCGGGCTTGATGGTGAGGTAGCGGCGCTGCTTTCTGCGGGCGATGAGGACGGTCTGGCAGCACTGCTTGATAAACGCATGCGGGCGAGCGGTTTGATGAGCAATGCGAGCCGTACGCCGGCGGAGATTGCAGCACGAGTATTTGAGAAGGCGCGGCTTTCGAGTGTCCATCTCGATGCCAAGGCGCTGGATGTTCTCAAAACCTTTCTGGCGCTCGATACGCCGCTCGCCGATGCACCGGACGCCCTTGCGGCCTTTGCACGTATCGCGGGGCTTGATATCGCAGCCGCGCTGACAGCATTTGACGACCGCGTTTCCGCGTTGAAAAAGAGCGGCTTCAGTCTTGACCAATCGCACTACCGCGCAGCGTTCGGCAGACCCCTCGATTATTATACCGGGCTCGTCTTCGAGCACAGCACCAATGGCGCCGTGCTCGCCGGTGGCGGCCGTTTCGACCGCCTGCTGACGCTGCTCGGCGCTCAAACAACAATTCCCGCCGTCGGCTTTTCCCTCTGGCTCGACCGTATCGAAGCCGCACAGGGAGGACGTTCGATATGAGTGTGACTTTGGCACTTCCTTCAAAGGGGCGCATAAAGGACGATGCAACCGGCGTATTTGAGCGCGCGGGCCTGGACATTGTTTCCGTCGGCAATGACCGATCCTATCGCGGTGTGCTGAAGGATATGCCAGAGGTCGAGGTCGCTTTTCTCTCAGCGTCCGAGATCGCGAGAGAGCTCGGCAACGGCACGGTCGATCTCGGCGTAACCGGCGAAGATCTGGTGCGGGAAGACCTGAGCGCGGTTGAAGAGACCGTGGAATTTTGCGCCCGGCTCGGCTTCGGCCACGCCGATGTGGTGGTCGCGGTGCCGGATGTGTGGATCGATGTCGACACGATGGCCGATCTCGGCGATGTCGCCTCGCATTTCCGCTCCGGACACGGGCGCAGGCTGCGCATTGCGACAAAATTCTGGCGGCTGACCCAGCAATTCTTCTCCAACCGCCACGGCATACAGGTCTACCGTATTGTCGAAAGCCTCGGCGCCACGGAAGGCGCGCCCGCCTCCGGCCAGGCCGATATTATTGTCGATATCACCTCGACCGGCTCGACCCTTCGCGCCAATAGCCTGAAAGTGCTGACGGATGGTGTGATCCTTAATTCCGAAGCCTGTCTTGTGCGGTCGCTGGCGGAGCGCAACGCATCGGACGAGGCGTTGATCAATACTGTCGTGGAGCGAGTCGCCTCCGCCGCTGGTTCCGGTACAGGTTAACCTTCGGCGAGTTCACGCGGCTTCGGTCCGCCATAGACCCAATCGAGCAGTTTAACCGTGTGGATGACGGGCATTTTTGTGCCCATGCCGATCTGCGTGATGCAGCCGACATTGCCGGTTGCAACGAGGTCGGCACCCGTCGCCTCAATATTGCCGACCTTACGGTCGCGCAGCTGGCCGGCGATTTCGGGTTGCATAATGTTGTAGGTGCCGGCCGAACCGCAGCACAGATGCCCTTCGGCCGGTTCGCGCAGCTCAAAGCCGGCAGCCCTCAAAAGATCCTTCGGCTGGCGGATGATCTTCTGGCCATGCTGCATGGAGCAGGCCGAATGATAGGCGACGATCAGACCCGGCTCGATCTCGGGCTCGGGCATTTCGCACTCGGCAAGGAACTCGGTGACGTCGCGGGCCAGTGCCGACACCTTTTCAGCCTTCTGCGCATAGTGCGGGTCCTCGCGCAGCATGTAACCGTAGTCCTTGATGGTCGTGCCGCAGCCGGAGGCCGTAATGATAATGGCATCAAGACCGCCATTGTCGATCTCCCGCATCCAGGCATCGACATTGACACGGGCGGCATCCAACGCCTCTTCCTCACGCCCCATGTGGTGCACCAGCGACCCGCAGCATCCCTCTCCTTTCGGTACAACGACCTCGATGCCGAGCCGGTTGAGCAGCCGCGCGGCCGCAGCATTGGTATCCGGTTCAAGAACCGACTGGGCGCATCCGGTCAAAATGGCGACCCGCCCTGCCCACTCCCCCTTTGGTGTATGGGCGCCCGCGCCAAGCAGTTGCGAACTTGGCGGAATCCTCTTCGGCGCCAGTTCAAGCATGGCGCCGACCGGCTTCAGACCGGGGATAGCTTTGAATAACGGCGCCAGCGGACGGGCAAGGCGGGCAAAGCTCAGCGATGCGCGAAAACGGGCCGGATAGGGCAGCACAAAGGCCAGTACCGCCCGATTGAGGCGGTTGAGCAACGGCCTTTTGTATGTCTTTTCAATATGGGCCCGTGCGTGGTCGACGAGATGCATGTAGTGGACACCCGAGGGGCAGGTTGTCATGCAGGCAAGGCAAGACAGGCATCGGTCGATATGTTTGACCACCTTTTCATCCGCCGGCCGGTCATTCTCCAGCATGTCCTTGATCAGGTAGATCCGGCCGCGCGGACTGTCGAGCTCGTTGCCGAGCGTCACATAGGTTGGGCAGGTCGCGGTACAGAAACCGCAATGGACGCATTTGCGCAGAATTTTTTCCGCTTCGGCCACACCGCTGTCGGTAAGCTGTTCGGCCGAGAAATTTGTCTGCATGCGAATGCGCCCCTTGTGATTGCGTTAGACCAGCCAGGTCTCGACGTTCTTGACCGGCTCACTGCGTGTGATCGCCTGCAACCCGATGACACAGCGGACGATGAACCAGACAGCTGCGGCGATCCCCAACAGAAATCCGATAAGAATGAAGGCCGTCAGGAAGCTGATGAAGGCATAGAGGATACCGATCCAGAACGTACGAATGGCGTAGGTGTAGTGGCTGTCGATCCACTCTTCCGAATTGCCTCGATTCATATAGGCCAACACTATGCCCACAATGGTCGTGACCGGAAGCATCAATCCGACCAAATAGAGGATGTAAATCAGCTGGGCGTTTTTCTGTCCGGGTCCGATCCAGCTCTCGGCTTCCGTCTGCAAATCATTGGGCTGCTGATCGCTCATAGTCGTCTCTCCTGCACTTGTGCGTTGCACAAGCAGCGTATCACAGCTCCGCCCACATGCGACCGGGATTGAGAACAGCCTGTGGATCGAACTGTTCCTTCAGCCGCCGGGTCAGCGCGGCAAGAGCCGGCTCCTGCGGCTCGAAGACCGGTACATGATTGCGCAGATCGCCCGATCCACGCACCAGCGTGGCATGGCCACCGCCGAGCGCCCGGATGGCATCGCGTACCGGGCCCGCCTCATCGTCGCCTTCCATGCGCAACCACACCAATCCGCCCTGCCAGTCGTAAAAGGCATCGACGCCGGTTTGCAGGCGCAGGCCCGCGACAAGCTGGTGGCCGGCGCCGGGTGCAACCGACACCCGCCAGACCGGACGCGTCGTCCCGTCGCAAAACGGTTTAACATCGCGGATTTCGCGCCAGAGCGCCCGCGAAGCGTCAGCATCGAGCCGCGAACATGAGCCATGTTGCGCAAACATCGCCTCGAGCTTGCCGAGCCGGTAGGCAACGGAGGACGGAAAACCCTCAAGCCGCAAGACCGTGGCCGCTGATCCCGGCAGCGCACCGTTGATGAAGCGCCCGCGCACGCTTTCGGGAAGGTGGGCGGCACTCGAGACCTCAGCATCCGAACCCATAGCCTGCGCCATGATATCGGCAGCATCGGCATCGTTCAGTCCGCTGACGACGAGCGTTTCTTCGGTTTCGGCGCGCGGCAGGACCTTGAAGGTCACCTCGGTTAGAACTGCCAGCGTGCCCCAGGAGCCTGAAAGGCCGCGCGGAAGATCGTAACCGGTAACGTTCTTGACCACCCGGCCGCCCGATTTGATCAGATCACCCCGGCCGGTGACCGCGCGAATACCAAGCACATGATCGCGTGCTGCGCCCGCCTTCAGCCGCCGCGGTCCTGAAAGATTGGTGGCGAGCACCGCACCGGCCGTGCCGCGCGGGCGATCTTGACTGCCCAAAAGCGCGCGATAGTCCATCGGTTCGAAGGCGAATTCCTGGTTATGCTCGGCAAGCCGCGCTTCGATCTCTTCGAGAGACGTGCCGGCGCGGGCCGTCAGGACCAGTTCTTCCGGCTCATAAAGCGTGATGCCGGTCAGGCCGGAGATATCCAGTCCATTGGCAACCTGAAGCGGGCGTCCGATACCGCGCTTGGTGCCGTGGCCAAGGACTTCAAGCGGCGCTTGTTCGGAGACGGCCCAACTGACCGCCTCAAGCACCTGATCTTCCGTTTCCGGCCGAAACATTTCGCCGCCGAGGGTCTGTGCCATCACCTAGAACCTCGGAATATCGGGAAAGGGAAGCTGGCCGCGCGAGATATGCATGCGTCCCATTTCGGCGCAGCGGCGCAGCTCGGGAAACACCTTGCCGGGATTAAGCAGATGCTGTTCGTCGAAGGCGCATTTGATGCGGATCTGCTGGTCGAGATCGTCCTTGTTGAACATGGCCGGCATAAGGTCGCGTTTTTCGACACCGACACCGTGTTCGCCGGTCAAAACACCGCCGACCTCGACGCACAGGCGCAGTATGTCGTTGCCAAACTCCTCGGCCCGTTCCAGTTCGCCGGGATTGTTTGCATCGTAAAGGATCAGCGGGTGCAGATTTCCGTCGCCCGCGTGAAAGACATTGGCGACGGCCAGCTCGTGTTTTTCCGACAGTTCCCGCATTCCGGCCAGAACCTCCGGCAAGCGCTTGCGCGGGATCGTGCCGTCCATGCAGTAATAATCCGGCGAGATACGCCCGACTGCCGGAAACGCGGCCTTGCGGCCGGCCCAGAAGGTCTGACGCTCCTCCTCGCTGGTCGAAACGCGGGACATGGTCGCACCGTTGTTGCCCGCGATTGCCTCGACTTTGCCGATCAGGTGGTCGACCTCGGCTTCAGGCCCGTCGAGCTCAACGATCAGCAATGCCTCCACATCCAGCGGATAGCCGGCCTGGACAAAATCCTCCGCCGCCTTGATGGCCAGACGGTCCATCATCTCAATGCCGCCGGGAATAATCCCCGCGCCGATGATATCGGCGACGCACTGGCCGGCGGCCTCGTTGGAAGGGAAACCGACAAGCATGGCGCGCGCCGTCTCGGGCTTTTGCAATATGCGCACGGTGATCTCGGTGACCACGGCGAGCAGGCCTTCCGAACCGGTCATCAGGCCGAGGATGTCATAGCCCTCGCTGTCGAGATGACGGCCGCCCAGACGGATCACCTCGCCGTCGATCGTCACCATCTGCAAGCCAAGGACATTGTTGGTTGTCAGGCCGTATTTCAGGCAATGCACACCGCCGGCATTCTCGGCGACATTGCCGCCGATGGAGCAGGCAATCTGCGAGGACGGGTCAGGTGCGTAGTAGAAGCCCCGCTCTGCCACGGCATTGCTGACGCCAAGATTGGTGACACCCGGCTGCACGACCGCAACGCGGTTGTCGTAATCGATTTCCAGCACCTTGTTGAAGCGCGACATGACCAGCAGTACGGCATCCTCAAGCGGCAGCGCTCCACCGGAAAGGGAAGTGCCCGAGCCGCGCGGCACGACGCGGATGCCGTATTTTTGGCAGTACTTCAGAACACGGGAGACCTGAGCGACGGTTTCCGGCAGCACCACGACCAGCGGCAGTTGCCGGTATGCCGTCAGCCCGTCTGTCTCGAAGGCACGCATCTGGTTTGTAGCATCCACCACGCCTTCACCGGGCACGATATCGCGCAAATCCTCGACAATGCGATCGCGGTTGGCGAGCACGTCCGTCTTCGGATCGGGCATATTCGGCGATGTCATGGGCTTCTCCCGTTTCCTCATTTTCAGTAATGGTCAAATTTATTTACCAGTCAAGGGGCGATTGACATTTTCCGCCGCTTGCGATGCTTAGACCGATACATAAAGTCTGAGGCAACATGAACAAGTTCGATGATCTCGAAGTCTTTGCACAAGTGGTTTCCGCCGGCAGCCTGTCGGCTGCCGGACGCGAGCTTGGCCTGTCGCCCGCCGTCGTCTCAAAACGTTTGCGGCGGCTGGAGGAGCGGATCGGCACGCGGCTGATCCAGCGTACGACACGGCAGATTTCTTTAACGGAGGCCGGACAGGGCTACTACGAGCGCATCGTCGCCGTACTTGCCGGAATCGAAGAGGCTGAAGCCTTTGTAACACGACGCTCACAGCAGGCGCGCGGACTGCTCAAGGTCTCGGCGCCAAGCACTTTCGGGCGGCTGCACATCGCGCCGCATCTGAAAACCTTCATGGGCGCAAACCCCGATCTTTCGGTCAGCCTCTCGCTGACCGACAGCTATGTGGATATTGTCGCAGAGGGTTTCGATATCGCCATCCGCATTGGCGAACTATCCGATTCAAGCCTGGTGGCGCGACAGCTCGCGCCGGTGCGGCGCATCCTGTGCGCGGCACCGTCCTATGTCGCCGAAAACGGCATGCCGGAGAGCATCGAAGACCTCGAACGGCATATCTGCCTGCCACCGCACAACAATGAGCCATGGAAACTGGAAGGTCCGGACGGCCCTCTTCTCTACCGGCCAAGCGGCCCGCTGATGACCGATTCCAGCGAGGTGATCCGCGAAACGCTGATATCAGGCCTTGGCATTGCGCTGCGCTCGACCTGGGATGTCTCGCAGGAACTCAAGGACGGCAAACTGGTGCAGGTGCTTCCGGACTATCGCGGCTCGCGCAACGTCGCCGTCTATGCCATTTACGCCAGCAGGCGCTTCCTGCCGACCAAGGTGCGTGTTTTTGTCGACTATCTGGCCGAGCTCTACGGCCCCCGCCCCTATTGGGAAGCCTGAAACGGGCGATTGCTGGCGGCATAAGGCCTTCTGGAGCTGAATTCACATCCCGCAATACATTTTTCGTTTAAAGTGAGTTGACTCCTTTGGAACGTTCCAATATCTCAAAGTCAACAATTATTGGAACGTTCCAATTACGCTTGGAGAAATGGATGCGTTGGGCCCTTATTGGCGCAAGCCGTATTGCATCGAGCTACATGATTGACGCTATTCGTGCGCAGGAGGACTCGGACATTGTTTCGGTGTTGAGTTCCGATACCGATCGCGGCAAGGCCTTTGCCGAAGCAAACAACATCCCCCGAAGCTACACCAACCTGGCCGAGCAACTCAACGACGCAAGCGTCGACGCGGTCTATATCTCCACCACCAATGAAAAACATCATTCACAGGCCCTGGCGGCGATTGCGGCAGGTAAGCATGTCCTGTGCGAGAAACCGCTTGCCATGGCTGTCACCGACGCGGTGGAGATGGTTCGGGCCGCGGCGCAAAGGGGTGTGGTATTCGCTACCAATCACCATCTGCGCAATGCTGGCTCGCATCTAGCCATTCATGACCTGATCACATCCGGCCGTATCGGCCGGGTTCTGAGTGCCCGTGTCTTTCATGCCGTCAGCTTGCCGGAACATCTTCAGGGCTGGCGCATCAACGATGCGTCCGCAGGTGGCGGCGTCATACCCGATATAACGGTCCATGACGCCGATACGATCCGCTTCCATCTTGAGGAGGACCCACAGGAGGTCGTCGCGAAATCGGCTGTCTCCGGGATGGGCGACGGTGTCGAGGACAGCGTTATGTCCGTGTGGTCCATGCCCTCGGGCGCAACGGTTCAGACCCATGAGAGTTTCACCCATCGTTTTGCCGGCAGCGGCATCGAGTTCCACGGCACGGACGGTTCCATCTTCGCAAGAAACGTGATGACGCAAGAACCGGTCGGAGAGATTCGCCTCGTTGATCCCGATGGCGAAACCATCATTCCCTTCCAAAATCACAATCTATATGTGCGGTCGCTGGGGCTGTTTGACGACGCTGTCCGCGGGACCGGACGCCCGTCGGCAGACGGTGTCGACGGCGTGAAATCACTGGCAGTCGCGCTGGCGGTGCGGGAAGCGGCGCAAACCGGAAAAGCGGTTCGCGTCGACTATGGAGACGTTTGAGATGTCCTCAAAACTTGTCCCTATGGACGAAGCCGCCAAGAGGATCGCGGACGGATCGGTTGTAACCGTCTCCTCATCCTCCGGTCTCGGCTGCCCCGACAGGATGCTTGAAGCAATCGGTGCCCGGTTCGACCGCGAGGGCCATCCAAGGGACCTGACAACGCTGCACCCGATCGCCGCCGGCGACATGTACGGCATCAAGGGCATCGATCACATTGCCAAGGACGGCCTTCTCTCCACGATCATCGCCGGGTCCTATCCGTCAGGCCCCTCTTCTCTGCCGATGCCCGCGATCTGGCGGATGGTGGTTGAAAACCGGGTTGCCGCCTACAACGTCCCGTCGGGCATCCTTTTCGACATGCACCGTGACGCCGCCGCCAAACGCCCCGGCGTCCTGACCAAGATCGGTCTCGATACCTTTGTCGACCCGTCCCGTCAGGGATGCGCCATGAACGAAGAAGCCGCCGCGCGCCCGATCGTGTCGCGTATGGAGCTTGCCGGTGACACATGGCTGCATTTTCCCAACATTGTGCCCGATGTCGCGCTCATCCGCGCGACAACCGCCGATGAGCGCGGCAATCTGACCTACGAACATGAAGGGGCCTATCTCGGTGGCCTTGAACAGGCGATCGCCGTTCGCAACCACGGCGGACTGGTCATCGCGCAGGTCAAACGGATAACCGCATCCGGCTCGTTGCGTCCGCACGACGTTCGGGTCCCCGGACACCTTGTCGATCTGATTGTCGTCGATCCCGATCAGCGCCAGACAACCGAAACCCTCTACGACCCCGCCATATCCGGCGAGATCATGCGACCCTGGTCGAGTTTCTCCATGGCCGAATACGGGGTTGAAAAAATTGTCGCCCGTCGCGCGGCCATGGAGTTGAAATCCGGTCAAACCGCCAATCTGGGATTTGGCATCTCCGCGATGGTTCCCCGGATACTGCTTGAGGCAGGCCAGGAGCAGGCAGTGACGTGGGCCATAGAACAGGGCGCGACCGGCGGCATGCCGCTCACCGGCTTTGCCTTCGGCTGCGCATCCAATGCCGATGCCTATATGCCCTCCCCGGACCAGTTCATCTACTTCCAGGGCGGCGGCTTCGATGTCTCTTTCCTGTCCTTCCTGGAAATCGACGTCGAGGGAAACGTCAATGTCTCTAAACTCGGCAAAAAACCTTACCTGACAGCCGGTTGCGGGGGTTTTGTCGATATCACGGCGAATGCGAGAAAAATCGTCTTTTCGGGCCTTTTCGAGGCCGGTGCGGATCTCGATCTGAGCGACCATGCGCTCACGGTGAGATCGCCGGGCAAGTTCACCAAGATGGTCGACGAAGTTGAACACGTGACCTTTTCAGGCCGGCGCGCGCGTGCGCTCAGCCAGGATGTTCTCTACATCACTGAACGCTGCGTTATGCGGCTGACCGAGACAGGTCTGACCGCGACCGAAATCATGCCGGGCATCGATCCGGGCAGAGACATCGTCGATGCCTCGCAAGGGCGGGTGCGGTTGGCGGACAATCTTGCCGAGATGCCCGGTGCCTTGCTCCGCGAAGAACCGATGGAGCTGAGCCTTTGAGTGCCGTGCATCTGAGACGCAGCGGCGCAACCGCCGAACTGCGTCTGGACAACCCAACCAAGCTCAATGCTTTGACCGCCGGGATGCTGGCGGAAATCGAGCGTCATTGCGGAGCGCTTGAAATGGACGCGTCCGTTCGGGCCGTTGTCATATCGGCCGAGGAAAGCCGGGCATTTTGTGCCGGCGCCGACATTCTGGCCTGGTCGGCGCTCAGCCCCCGCGATTTTGCCCGCCATTGGGTGCGTGACGGCCATCGCATCTTTGACCGGCTGGCGCGTCTGTCCAAGCCGACGATCGCCGCGATCAACGGACACGCCTTTGGCGGCGGGCTGGAGTTTGCGGCAGTGGCCGATCTACGGGTGATGTCACCCGAGGCAACGCTTGCGCTTCCCGAAGCCGATGTGGGCATTGTCCCCGGCTGGTCCGGCACGCAGCGCCTCATCCGCCTGCTTGGCGAACCGTTGGTCAAGGAAATGGCGCTTTTCGGCAGGCGCATCACCCCCGAACGTGCCTTGTCGGCGGGATTCATCGCCGAGATATCCGACGATCCGTTGGCGCGTGCACGCGAGATCGCCGAAGCACTCTCGAGCCGATCGAGCCAGGCGACAGAAGTCGCAAAATATATGATTCACGCGGCAGTCGGAGAAGACCGCGATGCCATGATCGAAGCACTCGGCGCCGGCATGATCGGACCGACACAAGACCGTGCCGAAGGTGTCGCCGCGTTTCGCGAAAAGCGCAAACCGAATTTTTCCGGAACATAGATATGAACGATTTGACTGTTGTCTCAAAAAGCAGAGCAGATATTCCGGCGGATCCTTTCCTCGCCCGTCATCTGATTGGCGGCGATTGGCGCGAAAGTCACGACGGGCAGACCTTCGAACGGCTTTCCCCGTCTCATGGAACGGTTGTCACCCGTGCCAGCATGGGGGGGACAAATGACGTCGATGCCGCAATCGACGCTGCACGCAAGGCATTCGACGCAGGAAGCTGGTCGAGGATCAGCGGTCAGAAACGCGCCACGTTTCTTTTGAAGATCGCCGATCTGATCGACCGGGACCGGCAGCGCATCGCGCTGATGGAAACACTCGAGTCCGGCAAGCCGATCAGTCAGGCGGAGGCGGAGATCGAAGGCGCGTCCGACCTGTGGCGCTATGCGGCTTCGCTGGCTCGTACGGTGCACGGTGACAGCCACAACAGTCTGGGGAGCGAGTTTCTTGGTCTCGTCCTGAAGGAACCCGTCGGCGTCGTCTCAATCATCACGCCGTGGAATTTTCCGTTCCTGATCGTTTCGCAGAAACTGCCCTTTGCGCTCGCTGCCGGGTGTACGGCGGTGATCAAACCTTCGGAACTGACGCCTGCGACCACCACGATCCTGGGGGAGCTTTGCATAGAGGCCGGAATCCCTTCAGGCGTGGTAAATATTGTCCTCGGCTATGGCGACCCGGTGGGAACACGCATGACGACGGACAGCCGTGTGAACATGGTGACATTCACCGGATCGACCGCTGTCGGCAAATCCATCGTCTCCGCAGCCTCCGGAACATTGAAAAAGGTCTCACTGGAGCTCGGGGGCAAGAACCCGCAGGTCATCTTCCCGGATGCGGATGTCGAAAGCGCGGTCGATGCCGTTGTTTTCGGCGTCTATTTCAATGCCGGCGAATGCTGCAACTCCGGATCCCGGATCATCGTGCACGAAGATATTGCCGAGGCGTTCATTGCGCAGACCGTTGCCCTGTCGCGGCAGGTTCCCTTCGGAGATCCTCTCGATCCGTCCACCCAGGTCGGCGCGATCATAACGCCGGAACATCAGAACAAAATCGACACCTATGTCCGCGATGCCGCGAATGCCGGGGCAGACATCCGCTTGGGCGGCGGCGGTCTGACGGTGCCGGGCCTTGACGGGCAATTCTACCAGCCGACTGTCATTGCGAATGTAGAAAGCAGCCAGCCGATCGCACGCGAGGAAGTGTTTGGACCGGTTCTTTCCGTTTTGACTTTCAGAACGATCGACGAGGCCATCGCTCTGGTCAATGACGCCGAATACGGCCTTTCGGCAGGTGTCTGGAGCGAAAATGTCCATACCTGCCTTGAATTCGCGCGCCGCGCGGAAGCCGGAACCGTCTGGACCAACACATGGATGGACGGTTTTGCCGAACTGCCGTTTGGCGGTGTCAAGGAGAGCGGACAAGGCCGGGAGCTTGGCAAATACGGACTGGAGGAGTTTCTCGAGGCGAAGACCGTGACAATGAGGATTGGGAAATCGCGCAAGCCTTGGGTTGAGCCGCGGGCAAGTTAGCGCCTCGCGGATAAGACTGAGCGATACGCAAATAAGGGAGGTAATCCATGCGTAAATTTTTAACAATGATGACAGCCGCAAGTGCGTTGATGGCAGCAAGCACCAGCCTTCACGCAGAAGATGTGGAGGTACTTCACTGGTGGACTTCGGGCGGTGAAGCCGCCGCACTCAACGTCCTGAAGCAAGACCTCGAGCAGCAGGGCATCGGATGGCAGGACATGCCGGTTGCCGGCGGGGGCGGCTCACAGGCCATGACGGTTCTGCGTGCCCGTGTCACATCGGGCAACCCGCCGACCGCTGTCCAGATGCTTGGCTTCGACATTCTCGACTGGGCGAAGGAAGGCGCGCTTGCCGATCTGAATGTTCAGGCGAGCCAGGAAGGCTGGGATAATGTCGTCCCGGCAGCCCTGCAGGAATTTGCAAAACACGACGGCAAGTGGGTTTCAGCACCTGTCAACGTTCACTCCACCAACTGGGTGTGGGCGAACAAGGCGATCCTGGACGAACTCGGCATCGCTGTTCCGACAAGCTGGGACGAGTTCGTGGCCGCGCTTGAAAAGGTCAAGGCATCCGGCAAGACCGCCATTGCACACGGCGGTCAGCCCTGGCAGGACGCCACCGTTTTCGACGCGGTGGCCATGTCGACGGGCGGCCCGGATTTCTACAAAAAGGCCTTTATCGACCTTGATGAAGAGGCTCTGGGCTCGGACACGATGAAAGAGACGTTCGACCGCATGGCCGTGATCCGCTCCCATGTGGATGACAACTTCTCCGGCCGCGACTGGAACCTGGCAACCGCCATGGTCATCAACGGAGATGCTGCGTTTCAGATGATGGGCGACTGGGCGAAGGGCGAATTCCTGAATGCGGGCAAAACACCCGATCAGGACTTTCTCTGTTTCCGTTTCCCCGGCACGCAGGATCAGGTGACATTCAATGCGGACCAGTTCGCAATGTTTGCGCAAGGCTCCGAAGTCGGCAAGGAACAGGCCGCCCTTGCGACCGCAATCCTGTCGCCGAGCTTCCAGTCCGCGTTCAACGTGGTCAAGGGCTCCGTGCCGGCACGTACGGATGTTTCCGATGAGGCGTTCGATGCCTGCGGCAAGAAAGGCATGGCTGACTTGAAGAGCGCTGCGGCAAGCGGCAATCTCTATGGCTCGATGGCGCATGGACATGCCAATCCGGCTGCTATCAAGAATGCCATGTATGATGTGATTACTGCCCATTTCAACGGCGAATATGACAGTGAAACCGCTGTCGAGGAGCTTGTGACGGCAGTTCAGATCAACCGGTAGAAACCCTGGAAGAGCGGTGGAATACACCGCTCTTCCCTTGAAATGACAGCTGCAATGGCCCGAAACGGCATACGGGCTCACCTTGCAGCAGGCACGGGTTGGAGCGTGCGCCAGTTGGGTGCACAACACCATGCTCCAGGTCAGGAATTGAGATATGTCTTATTCAGAGACGGCAAACCCGCGCGGGTCTGTTCTTGACAGATTGCGCGACGCGCTGCCCAAACTTGTGTTGAGCCCGACCGTCGCAATTGTTGCGATCTTTGTTTACGGCTTTATCGCATTCACCCTTTATCTGTCCTTCACGAACAGCCGGATCCTGCCGACCTTCGACTGGGTCGGATGGAAGAACTACGAAAACCTGTTCAAAATCCGCGCCTGGGACACAGCCGTCTCGAACCTTGTAATATTCGGCCTGCTCTACATCGCGATCTGTTGCATATTGGGGCTGTTGCTGGCGATCCTGCTTGACCAGAAAATTCGCGCGGAAGGCTTCATCCGCACCATTTACCTCTATCCCATGGCCCTGAGCTTCATCGTGACCGGTGTTGCCTGGAAGTGGTTCCTGGACCCGGGCATCGGCCTTGAAGCCGTTGTTCAGGGGTGGGGATGGGAGAGTTTCCGCTTCAACTGGATCAAGGACCGAAACATGGCGATCTATACGATCGTCATCGCCGCGGTCTGGCAGACGTCGGGCTTTGTCATGGCGATGTTTCTGGCAGGTCTGCGCGGCATTGACAGCGAGATGCTGAAGGCGGCCCAGATCGACGGGGCTTCAACATTTGCCCTTTACCGGCGCATTGTGATCCCGCAGCTGCGCCCGGCCTTCATGTCGGCCTTTGTCGTGCTCGCCCATATGGCGATCAAATCCTACGACCTCGTTATCGCCCTGACGGGCGGCGGCCCGGGAACGGCAACAGAGCTGCCGGCGACATTCATGTATTCCTACACTTTCACCCGAAACCAGATGGGAATTGGCGCGGCATCCGCCGTCATGATGCTCATGACGATCGCAGCAATCATCGTTCCCTATCTTTGGTCCGAACTGAGGGAGAAAAAGTGATGAGCGCCACTCCCAACGCCGAGACCGCGACAAACGCTGCTGCAGATCTGACCGGCACCTACAAGAAGACCGGGACCGCGTTAAAGCCGGCCCGCATCATCCTCTATCTGATCCTGGTCTTCTTCTGCATCTACTATTTGCTGCCGCTCTACGTGATGCTTGTGAACTCGCTGAAGCCGCTTTCCGAGATCACCGCGGGGGGCATGATGGCCCTGCCCGGAGAGTGGACAATCGCGCCCTGGGCCAGCGCCTGGTCGAGTGCGCAGGTGGGCGTAGAAGCGACGGGGCTTCGCCCCTATTTCATCAACTCCATTGTCATGGTGGTGCCTGCCGTTGCCCTGTCCACCCTTGTCGGTGCGCTGAACGGCTATGTGCTGACCAAGTGGACCTTCCGCGGCGCCACGGTGCTGTTCGGCCTGCTTCTTTTCGGCTGTTTCATTCCGTTTCAGATGGTGTTGATCCCGATGGCCCGCATGCTCGGCCTTATGGGGCTCGCCGGGTCCGTACCGGGGCTGATCTTCGTTCACTTCGTTTACGGCATCGGTTTTTCGACACTCTACTTCCGCAACTATTATGCCGCCTTTCCAACCGAACTGGTCAAGGCGGCCCAGATTGACGGCGCCGGGTTCTTCCGCATCTTCTGGCGCATCCTCCTGCCCTCCTCCGGCCCCATCGCAGTTGTCTGCATCATCTGGCAGTTCACCAACATCTGGAATGATTTTCTTTTCGGCGCTTCCTTCTCCGATTTCGACAGCCAGCCAATGACCGTCGCGCTGAACAATCTCGTTCAGTCATCGACCGGTGTGAAAGAATACAACGTCCATTTCGCAGGGGCGATCATGGCGGCGCTGCCCACGCTTGTCGTCTACATCGTTGCCGGCCGGTATTTCGTCCGCGGCCTGATGGCAGGCTCAGTCAAAGGATAGGATCATGGGTTTTCTCGACATCAAACAGGCGACCAAGTTCTACGGATCCGTGCAGGTCCTTCATGAAACCGACATTTCGGTGGAGGAAGGCGAGTTCCTGGTGCTGGTCGGTCCGTCCGGCTGCGGCAAGTCCACGCTGCTCAACATGATCGCCGGACTTGAGGATATCACAACCGGCGAGATCGCCATTCGTGGCCGCAGCATGAACGGGGTCAAACCGGCGGACCGGAATATCGCCATGGTGTTCCAGTCCTACGCGCTCTACCCGAACATGACGGTCTCGGGAAACATCTCCTTCGGCATGGAGATGCACGGCATCCCAAAAGCCGAGCGGGCGAGGCGGATCGCACAGGTTGCGGATCTTCTGCAGATCAGCCACCTGCTGGAGCGCAAGCCGGGTCAGCTCTCCGGCGGCCAGCGCCAGCGCGTCGCCATGGGCCGGGCGCTGGTGCGTGAACCGGATGTGTTCCTGTTCGACGAACCGCTCTCGAACCTTGACGCAAAGCTGCGCGTCGACATGCGCACCGAGATCAAGAAGCTCCATCAGAAACTGGGCACCACGATCGTCTATGTCACCCATGATCAGATCGAGGCACTGACGCTCTCCACCCGTATCGCGGTCATGTATGGCGGCTATGTCCAGCAATTGGGCACGCCGAAGGAAATCTACGACAATCCGGCCAACATGTTCGTGGCCGGCTTCATGGGATCGCCCTCGATGAATCTGTTCCCTGCAAAGGTTGTCGATTCCAGCGGCAAACCGGCCGCCGAGGTTCGCCTTTCGGACGGCAAGACGGCGGCCATTCCTTTCGCCGACGGCGCCTTGTCGTCGAACGTCGGCCGCGACATCATTCTGGGCATCCGGCCGGAAGCGATTACGGACCGGGACGGTGCGGACAGGAACTCCCAGTCGGTTCACATGGTCGATGCGCCGGTCGAGGTGACGGAGCCGGCCGGGTCCGACACATTCGTCGTCAGCCAGATCGGCGGCAAGGACGTGACGGGCCGCTTCCGCGCGGATGTGTCCGTCAACGCCGGCGATATCTTCCCCTTCGCATTCAATATGGAGAAGGCCGTGGTCTTCGATCCGCAAAGCGAGAACAGGATCGCCTGAGACATGGGTGCCGCGCCGGACATCGTGATCATCGGAAGCGGGATGGGCGGTGCGAGCCTCGCCGCCGGTCTTGCGCCCTCGGGCGCCAAGATTACGATCCTCGAGCGCGGATATCAGATACCCGACGACGCCCCTGCCCGCGACCCGTGGCGCATCTACACAAACAGTGCGTTCCGCTCCCGCGAAACATGGCTCGATGAACACGGGACGCCTTTCGAGCCAGGCAACTACTACAATGTCGGCGGAAATTCGAAACTCTACGGCGCAGTGCTGATCCGTTACCGGCAGGAAGACTTTGACGAACTGGAACATCATGACGGGATTTCTCCCGCCTGGCCTCTCGGCTATGAGGAGATCGCCCCATGGTATGACGCCGCCGAACGGCTCTATCAGGTGCGGGGAGATGCTGCTTCCGATACAACCGAACCGCCGCACTCGGCATCCTATCCCTTTCCTCCTGTCCCCGATGAAGAGGCCATCGGAATTGCGCGGCAGCGGCTTGAGAAGGCCGGTGTCAGACCCTTCAGCCTGCCGCTCGGTATCGACATTGATCGCTGGCTTTGCAGCGGAAGCACCGGCTGGGACGGCTACCCGGACTTGAGATGCGGAAAGATGGATGCGGAGACCTGCGGTCTTTCAGAAGCCCTTGCCCACGACAATGTCGAGCTCGTCACCGGCGCGGAAGTCACCGCTCTCAAGGCGGGACCGCAAAGCGGGCGGATCGACGAGGTCGTCTATCTGAAAAACGGCGTTGAAACGCGCCTGCGCCCAAACGTGGTCGCGCTGTGCGCCGGAGCCGTACAATCGGCCGCCCTGCTCCTCAAATCCGGCATCGCCAACAGCTCGGACTATGTCGGCCGGTGTTTCATGAACCACAATGCAACGGCAATGATCGCGCTCGATCCACGCTTCCGCAATGATGCGGTCTACCAGAAGACATTCGGCATCAATGACTGGTACCTTTCGGACGGAAATGGCGGCAAACCGTTGGGGAACGTTCAGCTCCTCGGACGCGTGACGCCGGATATCCTGAAAATTCAGGTTCCGCAGCTTCCCATGTTCGCAGCCCGCTGGGTTTCGGGACACGCGCTGGACCTTTATCTCATCTCCGAAGACCTGCCCGATCCTGAGAGCCGCGTCGTCCTGAAGAACCACAGGGTGCAACTGATCTGGCGGCGGAGCAATTTGACCGCCCACCGGCAGCTTGTGGCAAAGACCCGAAAGACGCTGCGGAAAGCCGGCTTTCCGGTCATCCTCACACGGCTGTTCGACGGCCGGGTGCCGTCGCATCAATGCGGCACGGTTCGCATGGGCAACGATCCGGCCACCTCCGTGCTCGATCCGCAATGCCGGTCCTGGGATCATCCGAATTTGTACGTCACCGATGCGTCGGCGCTGCCGACCTCCGCCGCCGTCAATCCCGCCCTCACCGTTGCCGCCCTGTCGCTTCGTGCGGCGGAAACCATCAAACAGGATTTTTTGCAATGAGCAGAATTGCACTTGTGACCGGCGGCCAAAGGGGTATCGGGCTCGGCATCGCGGATGCTTTGGTGACAGCCGGATACAAGGTCGCGCTTGCGTCCCGCAGCAGGCCGGACTCGCCTGACGTTGTCGCAGCGCTTCAGCAGCTGGGTTCCGACGCGGCCTATTTCACCCATGACTTGCAGGACATTGAAGGCCATGCATCCTTGTTTGAGAAGGTCGAACGACAATTTGGACAGGTCTCAACGCTTGTCTCAAACGCCGGTGTTCCGGCAAGGGTTCGCGGTGACATGCTCGACATTCAGCCGGACAATTTCGACTTTGTTCTCGGCATCAATCTGAGGGGCGCGTTCTTCCTGGCGCAGGAGGCGGCGCGGCGCATGCTGGAGATGTCCGGCGACGCCTATCGTTCAATCACCTTCGTGACATCGGTCAGCGCATCAATGGTCTCGGTCGAACGCGCCGAATACTGTGTCTCCAAGGCCGGTGCCGCGATGATGGCAGAGCTGTTCGCCGTTCGCCTGGCGCCGCATGGCGTCGGCGTCTTCGAACTAAGGCCCGGCATCATCGAAACCGGCATGACCGAAGGTGTCAAAGACAAATACACGGCCCGTATCGAAGGCGGTCTCGTTCCGGCTCAAAGGTGGGGACAGCCGGAAGATATCGGGTCCATCGTGGTGCCGATCGCAGATGGTCGGATGGCTTTTGCGACAGGGTCAGCCATTAACGTCGATGGCGGCCTGGCAATTCCGCGCCTTTAGGTTACCCGAGAGATATTATGAACAAAGGATACGACTTCATCATCATCGGCGGTGGCAGTGCTGGCTCCGTGGTTGCCACCAGACTATCGGAAAATCCGGACGTTCAGGTGCTGCTGCTTGAGGCGGGCGGTCGCGATTGGCACCCCTTTTACCATCTGCCGGCCGGCTTTGCGAAAATGACCAAGGGGATCGGCTCCTGGGGCTGGCACACTGTTCCTCAAAGGAACATGAAGGACCGGGTGTTCAGATACACCCAGGCGAAGGTGATCGGCGGTGGCTCGTCGATCAATGCGCAAATCTACACGCGCGGCAATGCGCTCGACTATGACGAATGGCGTCAGATGGGGTGCGAGGGCTGGGGCTATGACGATGTCCTGCCCTACTTCAAGAAGGCCGAGGACAACGACACGTTCGAGGACAAATATCATGGCAAGGGCGGCCCACTCGGTGTGTCGCAACCGCGCGCACCCCTGGCGATCTGCGAAGCCTATTTTGCCGCAGCCGCGGAACGCGGCATACCGCGCAATCAAGACGTTACCGGCGAAAAGCAGGACGGCGTCGCCTACTACCAGCTGACCCAGAGAAATGCGCGCAGATCATCCGCCGCCATGGCCTATCTCGCCCCCAATCGCGGCAGGCAGAACCTTCGCGTCAAAACCGGAGTTCAAGTCCGCAGAATTGTTGTTGAAAACGGTGTTGCCAAGGGTGTCGAACTCATGGATGGCTCGCGGCTCACCGCTGCGTGTGAGGTCATCCTGTCTTCCGGATCGATCGGTTCGCCCAGACTGCTGCAGCTTTCCGGCATCGGTCCGGCAGATCATCTGGAAAGCCTCGGCATTTCCGTGGTGTGCGACCAGCCGGAGGTCGGCTCAAACCTTCAGGATCATCTCGATCTTTATTGCATCTGCGAGGTCAGCGGCCCGCACACCTATGACCGCTACGCCAAGCCTCTCTGGTCGGCCCTTGCAGGCTTGCAGTATCTTTTGACCAAGCGCGGCCCCGTCTCTTCCAGCCTGTTTGAAACCGGCGGGTTCTGGTACGCCGATCCCGAAGCCCGCTCACCCGACCTTCAATTCCATCTTGGTCTTGGAACGGGGATTGAATCGGGTGTTGCCGCCATGCCCGATGGCGGCGTGACGCTCAACTCCTGCTATCTGCGCCCCAGATCACGCGGAAGCGTGCGCCTGCAAAGCGGCAATCCTGAAGATGCTCCACTCATCGACCCGAACTATCTCGATGATCCGCAGGACCGTGAAATGTCCATCCGCGGGCTCAAGCTGACCCAGGAAATCCTGGCGCAAGCAGCGCTGAAACCGTTCATCAAAGCCGAGCGCCTTCCAGGACCGGCAGTGAAAACGGATGACGACTATTTTGGATTCATCTGCGAACACTCCAAAACGTCGCACCATGCGGCCGGAACCTGCCGCATGGGACCGGGCGACGGCGCCGTTGTCGACCCGCGTTTGCGCTTCAACGGTCTTGAGCATCTGAGAGTGGTCGACGCCTCCATTATGCCAACAGTGATTTCTTCCAATACCAACGCTGCGGCCATCATGATCGGCGAAAAGGCCGCCGATATGATCCGCCAAGATAACGGTGCCCTGTCATGATCCGTCACATTGTCCTGATCAAATTCCAGCCGGACTTCCCGGAGGAGAAAATCCGCGAACTCTTTGCGGAGCTGCTTGTTATCCGGTCTCAGGTACCCGGAATCCTGGGCATCACGTCGGGCCGAAGCGAGAGCCCGGAAAAGATCGAACGCGGTTACATGCACGGCTTTGTTGTCGACTTCGAAGACTGGGGTGCTCTGGAAAACTATCAGAACCACCCCGATCACAAGGCACTGGGCGCAAAGCTCGTGGCAAATGCCACAGGCGGCCTTGACGGAATCCTTGTTGTCGACATTCCAGTCGAGGCCTGAACGGCAATCCGACCCGCTGTGGGAGTAACTGATGCTGAGCCTGTCCCTTCCAACCTATAACAATCGACTGGAGGACTATCGTCTGTCCGGTGATGCATTGACGCCGCGCGCACCGCGGATTCCCCTGACGCGAACGGCCTTTGCTGCCGCCCATGTCGTTTCAGACCCAAGGGCTGAACGCGATCCCTGGTTGGGCTCTCCGGCTGTCGATTGGGACAATACGCTTGGCTTCAGAAACTGGCTTTGGGATCAGGGTCTCGGACTGGCGGAAGCCATGGACACAGCCCAGCGCGGCATGGGGGTCGACTGGCCGACGGCCAAAGAGCTGATCGAGCGGACCATGCGCGAGGCGAGGGCCCATCCCCTGAGGCCCCGCGTTGCATGCGGCGCCGGCACGGACCAGAAAGACCTCAGTGAACTCCGGAACGCGGACGACATCACCGCCGCTTATGGCGAACAGATGGAGGCCATCGAGGCTGCCGGCGGTCAGATCATCCTCATGGCATCGCGTGCGTTTCCGGCGATCAAAGCCGGGCCGGACGAATACGCCAAAGTCTACGGAAAACTGCTCGATCAGGCCTCGGAACCGGTTATCCTGCATTGGCTCGGCGATATGTTCGATCCCGCCCTGACAGGATATTGGGGTTCCAATGATGTTGGCGCGGCCTCGGACGCGGTCCTTTCAATCATCAACGCGCATGAGAAAAAAGTCGACGGCATCAAGATTTCCCTGCTTGATCGGACCCATGAAGAAGCCTTTCGAGCGCGCTTGCCAGACGGCGTACGCCTCTATACCGGCGACGATTTCAACTATGCCGATCTAATTGAAGGCGATGGAACCAGGTTTTCCCACGCCTTGCTCGGCGCATTTGCGGCAATCGCCCCGGCGGCCAGCCAAGCACTGGAAGCCCTGGCGGAGGGCGACACGCAAGCCTATCGCCAACTGTTTGACCCGACTGTCCCGCTCAGCCGGGAGATATTCAAGACGCCCACGCAGTTTTACAAGGCCGGCATTGCGTTTCTTGCCTGGCTAAACGATGCGCAAAGCCACTTCATCATGCCAGGCGGTTTTCAGTCTTCAAGAGAGATTACCCACTATGCAGAGGTCTTTCGGCTTGCAGACAAAGCGCGCTTGCTGTCAAAACCCGATGTCGCAGCCCAACGGATGACGCTGCTGCTGAAACTGCATGGTATCGAATAGGCAATATGAAGAAACGACCGACAATTCTGGATGTCGCACGGCACGCGGGTGTATCAAAATCGACCGTGTCGCTGGTTCTGCAGAACTCCACTTTGGTCAAGGAAACAACGCGCGAGGACGTTGCGAAGGCAATTGCCGACCTCGGCTATGTCTATAACAGATCCGCCGCCGGGCTGCGCGGCGCGGCGTCCGGGCTGATCGGCCTGATCATCAACGATCTGCGAAACCCTTTCTTTACGGAGTTTGCCGCGAGCGCCCAGATGACGTTTGCGCAAAAAGGGTATTCGACCGTCATCGCCAATACCGACGAGGACCCGGACATACAGGCGCAGGTGATCGACTCGATGATCGAGCATGATGTGTCGGCCTTTGTCATCTCTCCGTCTTACGGCGGAGACGAGCAGCCGTTCGACCGCATCCGCAGGGCCGGCATTCCAACGATGCAGGTCTTGCGGCAGGTCGATGAAAGAACCGATCTTTTTCCGTTCGCATCGCACGACTATAAGGCCGGCGGCGTGCTGGCGACCGAGCACCTTATTGATCTGGGCTGTCGCAACATTGTATTTGTGGGGGGCCTGGAAGACAGGCCGATCACGCTCGAAAGAATGTCCGGATATGTCGAAACGATGGGTGCCCACGCCCTTGTGCCCAGTGTATTCCACGGCCGACCGTCTCGGGTCTTCGGGCGGGAAATCGCCTTGAAATTCCTCGACTCGCACAGACAAATCGACGCGGCCATTTGTTTCAGCGATCTTGTCGCGCTCGGCATGCTGAGCGGATTAGCCGAAGTCGGCATCCGGGTTGGCGAGGACTTCAAAATCGTCGGCTTCGACGATATCGAGGAAAGCTCGCTGGCCTATCCTCGCTTGAGCTCCGTGCGCTGCGATACGGCTCTGTTCGGAAAAAATGCCGCCGAAGCGATGCTGGCCTGGATCGTCGACGGCGAGCGCCCCCCCGACACAAAACGTTATGGTGTCGAACTGACAAAGCGGCAGTCCAGTCTGGGGGCCGGATGAGTACGCCAAGTGCCCACTCCCCACGCTGTACCTGGCGGGGAGCGGGATGGTAGCGGTCGGTTTACAGCGCGCCGGCTTCCTCATAGTAGCGGCGTGCGCCGGGATGAAGCGGCATATCACCAAGCTTCTGGACGGAGTCCTTCATGTTGAGTGCCTTGGCCCAGGGCGCGTTGGATGTGACCTGGTCAAGGTTCTCCCAGAATGCGCGTGTCACTTCATAGACGGTGTCTTCGTCCATGTCCGTGCGTACGCCGATGCCGACCCAGGTATCGTTCGAGGGTACCGGGCCGTCATTGGTCTGGTTCTCATACATGCCGGCGGGCACGTCGGCGCGGAAACGGAAGCTCCCGAGGAACTTGTCAACTGCTTCACCCTGATCACTCTCGGGGCCGATGAAACGAACCTTTTCCGTTTCGGTGAACTGGATGAACTGCTGACAGGGATCGAGACAACCGTTGACATACATGTCTATCGAGCCATCCAGGAAGGCCTGAAACCCGGTCTGCCAGTTGGCCGAGATGGCCTCATAGTCCTCTCCCGCTACCAGGCCGGTGGTTGCAGCGATCCAGCCCTTTGCAGCATTGAATGCACCGCCACCCTGCGGACCAAGGAACACGGTTGCGCCCTCGATATCATCGAGGACAGTGATGTCGCTGTCGTCACGGACGGCGAAATGGTACGGACCCCAGGGAAACCACATCAAGAGGCTGACATTCTTGCTGAGTTCGGGGGCTTCGGGCTGCTTGGCATACATGGCCTTGCCGTTCTTCATGAAGGCATAGATCGTCGGAGAAACCATGGAGAAATCCAGGTTGCCACGCGCCACTTCCATCATGTGGAGTGTCGCAGCGCCACCGCCGGCCACCTCGATCTCCACCTTGTCCTGATTGTCGTTCACGATATTGGCGAGTGTGGACATGGTGATGGCCTGGCCGAGCGACGGCGCGATGGTCGCCATTTTCAGCTTTTCTTCGGCGTTGGCGCTGGTTGCACCGACCGCCGTGGCCAGAACGGCCGAAAGAATGAGATTCCTCATGTATTTTCCTCCTGTTGATTTGCATTTTCGATCATCGGTGCCCTGCCTTGCAGCTGATGAAACGCGAGCAAGGCGAGCGTCAGTACGAGCGCCGGCAGGGCGATCTGCAGATTGGGCGCCAACATCGCGAGGCCGGCGGCCATGCGTAAACCGCGTTCAAGCACGCTCAGCGGCCGTTTCTCGAAACCGGCCAGTGCTGTCGATATGATCCACATCGCCAGAATGAAGACGGCGATGATCCAGAAAAACGAGACCCAGCTGATGGTTGCCGGATCGATCATCGCCGCCGAGCGGCCGAGTTCAGAGCCGAAGAGCGGGAACAGAAGCTGGGGCTTGTAAAGAATGGCCGGGTGATAGGCGAAGACGAAGGGGATCAGGAAACCGGCGACCCCGATGCGGGCGGCAGAAAATCCTGTGCGAATGGGGTTTGCTCCCGCGATCGGCGCAGCGGCAAAGGCCGCGAGCGCCACGGGCGGAGTTACGGTCGACATCACCGCAAAAAACACGACGAAGAGATGCAGCGTCAGTTCGGGTATGCCAACCGCCTCAATGCCGGAACTCAGCGCGATCACGATGATGAAATAGGTAGCGCCCGGCGGCAGGCCCATGCCAAGCACGATCGAGCCGAGCGCCACGACGGTGAGCACCATGAACAAGGGTCCGCCGGCGAGTTGCGCCAGCAAAAGGGAGAGCCGGCCGGCAAAACCCGATAGCTGGATCAGCCCGACGATGAGGCCGATCAGGGCAACAATCACGACAATGGATGCGGCCTTCTGACCGGCGTCGACAAACGCGTCCCAGATCCGCTTGCGGTTGCGGAACTCGGGAAAGAGAACCAGGGCCGAGACAAGAGCCGCCATGAAGCCATAAAACCCCGCCTTCTGCACGGATGGCTGTGCAAACAGAAAGGTGGAAAGAACCGCCAGCGGAATGATGAAAACCAGGCACTGCACTCTTTCGGAGCGTGTCAGAGCGGGCCGCGCCTCCTTGGGCAACTTGCCGACACCCTGTCTCAGCGCTTCGAGATAGACGGCCATGAAGGTGCCGATATAGAAAAACAGGGCCGGCAGGATCGCGGCGACCACGATATAGCGGTATTCGAGTCCGATCTGACCGGCGACAAAAAAGGCGACGACGCCCATGACCGGCGGCATGATCTGACCTCCGGTCGACGCCGCGGCCTCGACGGCCCCGGCAAAAGCAGGCTTGAACCCGGCGCGCTTGATGACCGGTATCGTCATGGCACCGGTTGAAACGACATTCGAGATTGCTGCGCCGGACAACGTGCCGAAAAGCGCCGACGAGGCGACGGACGCATGCGCAGCCCCGCCGATAAAGCCGCCGGTCAACCGGTTGGCGACCTTCATGAGCAGCTCTCCGGCGCCGGAGGCCATCAGTACGGCGCCGAAGACAATAAAAATCAGAACATTGCCGGAGACGACCTGAAGCGGCTGACCAAAAAGACCACCTGTCTGCGACCAGAAGTTCTGAACCATGGCGCGCATGCTTTGTTCCGGCGTCGCGGCAGCGCCCTGCAGGATCCCCGTCCAGTCCGGCAGATAGCCGCGCACAAACAGGTAGACGATCCAGAAGATGCAGAACCAGGCAATGAACGCGCCGAACATGCGCCAGGTCAGGTAAAGACCGATCAGCGCCGCAACGGGGAAAAGGATGAAATCGATCCTGTCGGCGGATGGCAGCAAACCTGCATCGGTGGCCGAAATCTCGATGATCCAGAAAGAGAACACCGCAACCGAACCGAGCGCGAGCAGGCGGTTCAGCCAAGGCGGGCCGGATGTGGGGAAGAGGCCGAGCGCGGCGATGGCGAAGCCGAAGAGGACAGGCAGTCCGAGAATGAAGCCGGTGGGCTGCAGGAAACTGCGTTCCACGCTGCGCCAGCCGGCGCCCAGCCAGTGTTCGCGCATGAGGAGGCGCTGTTCTCGGCGCGAGAGATCTTCAAAGCCTTGCGTGGTGTTCTCGATGACCCAGCGGACGAGGTCGCCGATCGGGCCGCCAGCGGCATAGAAGAGGATGACAAGCGCAAAGACGAACGCCATGGCGTTTCGGACCCGTCGGTCGAGTTGGAGACCAGCCGGCGGCACGGCGTCTTTGGCCTGCGCCTCCGTCACTTTTTTTCCTCTTGCGCGCGCATCGGCGCCGCGCCGCGATAATGCAGCGTCATTTCCTCGGGCACCTCCGATCCGTCGACAAGAAACGGCAAAATGCCGCGCCGTATGGATTTGCCACGGCTTTCAATGATGTCGACATCCGATTTTGTGACGCGCTGCGACATGCGCCGTCCCCATTCGGCAAGACAATCGTAAAGACGGTCGATCTCGGCCTGATGCGTCCCGGTCTTGGCCAGATCGTGGAACTCCTCGGGGTCTGTCTGAAGATCGAACAGCATCGGCCGGAAACCACCCTCGGCGTGCATCATCTTCCAGCGGCCGTCAAACACCATGAAAAGGCGCGCATCGCGCGGTGAAAGGCCAAGCTGCACGCATTGCGGCGTCGAGGAATAGTCGAACTCGCTGATCACGTAGGAACGCCAGTCGGACGGCTTTTCGCCATGCAGCCACGGCATCAATGAACGGCCTTCTATGATGTGGTCAGGAACGTCTCCGCCGGCAGCCTCGACAAAGGTCGCCGCCAGATCGATGGATTCGACCAGAGCGTCGCAGGTCGTGCCGCGCGTTGCGCCGGCCTCCTTGCGCGGGTCATAGACGATCATCGGTATCTTGACCGACGGTTCGTGGAACAGGTCCTTTTCGCCCAGCCAGTGATCGCCCAGATAGTCGCCGTGGTCCGACGTCAGTACGATCATGGTATCATCCATGCGTCCCGTCACTTCCAGATGATCAAGCAGCCGGCCAAGCTGATCATCGGCCTGTTTGATGAGCCCCATATAGGCCGGGATCACCTTCTGCCTGACGTCCTCGCGCTGGAAGGCCGTTGCGATGCGATTGCCCATATAGGCTTCATAGACGGGGTGCGGGTCCTCGCGCTCAATACTGTGCCTGAGTGCGGCTGGTACGTGATTGAGCGAATACATGTCGTGATAGGGCGCCGGCACGATATAAGGCCAATGGGGCTTGATGAACGAAAGATGCGCGCACCAAGGACCCTCGACCTTTTCCAGAAAACGGATCGCCTCCCCGGTCAACCAAGGGGTTTCGCTGTCTGCCTCGTCGACATTGGCTGGCTTGTCGGCATTTTCGAACATCCAGCCGGACGCCTTTTCGCCATTCACCGCGGCAGAATTGGCAAAGTCGGCCCACGGATTGACACTGTCATAGCCTTTGGACTTCAGATATTCATTGTAGGGGCTGCGCTTCTCATCATAAAAGCCGTCGGGTCCGGCACCCCAAAGACCATCGTCACGCACCCAGACATCGAAGCCGCATTCGGCCTGGCGCGCGCCGATCATGCTGTCGGGGCTGAGGCCCAGCCGCGCCATGCCCTCCGCATCGACCTTCATATGGGTCTTGCCAAGCAACCAGCAGTCCATCCCAAGCTTGCGCAGATGGTCGCCCATGGTCATCTCGCCGACCCTGATGGGGAAACCGTTCCATGCCGCGCCGTGCGAGGACACATAGCGCCCGGTATAGAAGGACATGCGTGACGCGCCGCAGATGGGAGACTGCACATAGGCATTGGTAAAGCGCACGCCCTTAGCGGCAACCCGGTCGAAATTCGGTGTTTCGAGATGCGGATGACCGGCGCAGCTGAGATAATCGAACCTCAGCTGGTCATACATGATGAAAAGAATGTTCATGCGCGGCCTCCCGTCCGCCGGCCCGAGATTTTGAGCCTGCCTTATCCTAGGATGCGCGACATCATGGGAGCAGTATCATTTTTTGATATGATATAACTCTGAGTTATATGAAAGAGAGGCTGGTACTAGGGCCGCAAAACGCCGTCCAACTGGCCGGCAGCATTGCACATACAATCGTGAAAGAACTGGGCCGCCGGTGTCAAAGGCCGCAGCGACGCGGTGCTGATCGCGATCGGCAAAGGCTTGATTTCCTCATCAAGGGCGATCTTGGAAATCCGCCATCGCGCTTCCAGCCCCTTGATGGAAGGTGTCGGAAACGTCGCGCATAAATCGCTGTCCTCGATCATCGACAAAAGAGCAATAACCGAATCGGACGTTGTCAGGGGAACCGGCGCCTCAATACCCATCGCCGCAAAATGCTGCGCAAAGACGGGGCGGCGGTCCCTCGGTCCGATCAGCAGCCAGTCCGCATCTTTCAGTTCTTCAAGGGAGCGCGCGGCAGCGTAACGGGAATTGCGTCCGGTGATTACGGAAATCGGAGCCCGAAACAGCCTGGTGACTGTCAGGCCATTGGCCTCATCGGCCTGCGGTGCAGGGCCGATGACGATATCGCACTGTCCCTCTCTCAGCGGGCGGAAGGCAGATGGCGCATTGCCGGCATTGACCTGCACATGGACGGCCGGAAAACGGGTGCGAAACCGCCGCATGACAGGCGGAATGAGCCGTGTCGCCGTCAAGGGCGACACGATCACCGTGAGATCGCCCGTCAGCTCACCGCGCAACTGCGACATCTCGTCTTGCAACCGGCGCATTTCGTCCTTGATGACATGGGCCCGACGAAGGACAACCTGTCCGTGTCGCGTCGGCACGACACCGCGCGGCCCCCTTTCAAAGATCGCGACACCCAGATCCGCTTCGGCCTGACGCAGCGCCTTTGAGACGGCCGGCTGGGACTTGCCAAGGATCACCGCGGCCCCGCGAATGCTGCTGGCCGTCTCGATAGCCAGAATAAGGTTGATATACTGTAGCTGCATGGTCGTGCGATTAGACCCGACCGGGCCGAAGAAGGAAAGCCGCGACAGGTCTTTCGAAGACCACAAAACACCAAAATCCCGGTCAAAAGCGTGCGATCGGGCGGTTGCCAACCTATATCAAGGGAACCCAATTTCCAGGAGGCCTCCATGTCCGTTTCAGATCAGGTTCCGACACAATCCGGTTTCCACGCCAAGAGCAGCGGCGCGGAGGTCCTTGCCGATATCGATCTTGCCGGCAAGACGGCAATCGTCACAGGCGGCTATAGCGGGATCGGACTTGAGACCGTCCGCGGGCTTGCCGGCAAGGGCGCATCCGTCATAGTGCCTGTCCGCACGCCGGAAAAGGCGAAAGATGCGCTCGCGGGCGTGGATGGCAACGTCACCACGGCTCCGATGGACCTGGCGGATCTCGCCTCGGTCAGCAGCTTTGTCGGCGATGTGCTGAACGCACATATGAGGCTCGACCTTCTCATAAACAATGCCGGGATCATGGCGTGCCCCGAGGCCCGGGTCGGCCCCGGCTGGGAATCCCAGTTCGGCGTCAACCATATGGGACATTTTGCGCTGACGACCGGCCTGATGCCGCTTCTGCGGAAGACGCAGGGGGCGCGGGTCGTAGCGCTCTCGTCGACCGCACACAAGGTCTCCGATATCCTTTGGGACGACATCAACTACGAGAACAGCCCCTATGACAAATGGCAGGCTTACGGTCAGGCGAAGACCGCCAATGCGCTGTTCGCCAATGCGTTGTCGCTGCGGCTGAAAGATGCGGGCGGTCTCGCCTTCTCGGTCCATCCGGGCGGCATATTCACGCCCTTGCAACGGCACCTGCCCCAGGAGGAAATGATCGCCCTTGGCTGGCTGGAGGAGAACGGCGAGCCATCCGAACTGGCCAAACAGGGGTTCAAGACGCCGGAACAGGGATGTTCCACGACCCTTTGGGCTGCAACATCCGCCAAGCTTGAAGGCAAGCCGGGCGTTTATTGCGAGGACGCCGACATTGCAGCGCCGACCGACCCCGAAAGCCCAACGGCCCGCTATTTCGGAGTCGACGCACATGCCTGCAGCGATGAGAACGCCGAGCGGCTGTGGGAGATCAGCGAACGCTTTCTCAAGGCGGCCTGAACGCAGGTGGCCCGGCCTCGCCTGAGGCTTCATTTCGCCCTAGCCGTCATCCCCGACGCGCTCGACCGGCCCGCCCTGTTCTTCCCAGGTGGAGAAACCTTCTCTTAAATGCGCCGCTTCAAAGCCCATATCCTTCAGCGTTGAAACCGTGAGGGCCGAGCGCCACCCGCTCGCGCAGTGAATGATGAAGGTCTTGTCTTTGCCGAATATGTCCTTGAAATAGGGACTGTCCGGGTCCACCCAGAATTCAATCATGCCGCGCGGGGCGTGGAAGCTGCCAGGTATGTAGCCGGTGCGCTGCCTTTCGCGTATATCGCGTATGTCGACGACGACGATATCCGGATCACCGAGTTTGCAGATCAGGTCCTTCGTTTCGATTTCCTCGATACGCGCACGCGCCGCGGCCACCATTTCCGCTGAGGATATTTTTAGCTTCTTCATCGATCCCCCGTCATCTTGAGCGGTTATATTGCAAGTGGCGAAATATGGCGGATAGCCTTGGCCAGATCAATTGCCGGCTGGCTTCGGCGGTGACATGAGCGACACCCGCATGTCAGCTTCCAACGGTTGACTGAGAGTGCCACCTGTCAGCCCTCATCGAACGCGCCATCCCAGCCGAAATAGACGCCTTTCAGTTCGTCTCCACGCAGCTTTCGATAAAGCGCAAGAGCGGGGCCGTTATCGGCTTCCGTGCCAAGCCAGATGCCCTGACAACCGCGTGCACGTGCTATTTCAAACAGTTTTTCCGTCACCGCCCGGCCGATGCCCTGGCGCAGATGGCTGTCCCTTACGCCGACTTCATTGACAAACATCGACGGCTTTTTGTCAGGATGGAGAAGGATACAGCCAGAGGCCATGCCAACGGCGAGATCGCCATCAAAGGCCAAGACAAGTTCATGCAGCGGATCGGACAGAAATGCCGCAGCCTGCGCCGGATCAATGGGGTTGTCGAACAACCCTTCCTCCACTTTCAAAAGCAGCGGCAAATCGTCGGCCTGCAAGTGGCGAAGCGTTACGTGTCTGGTCATTCTCACCGTATGTTTCTAATTAAGACCTAAGTTGGCTCCGGATGCCCTTCGGATTGTGGGGCGTTATCGCAGATTTCATACCACGCCGGCTTTTCCGAGACGAACTCGTGAAACTGATTTTTCAGGCTGATTTGCGTATCGAGAGCATTTGCCGCGACGGGGAAACTCTCGTCTTCCGAGAGGATTTCGCCAAGTGATGTTCCGCAAATCCCGCAAAAGCACCGGCCATATTTATAGGGGGTCTCCGGCTTGTACAAAACCACGTTCTCCTTGCCCTCAATCCAGGTCAGACTTTCCTTCTTTACAAAGACAATGGTGCTTGCGCCGGCCTTTCGGCACCGCGAGCAATGGCATGTGCCCATGACCGACGGTTCGCACGACAGTTGAAATTTGACTGCTTTGCAGCAGCAGCTCCCTTCAATCATTTGACCACATCTCCCGGTTCGAGCTCCATATGAATGAGAACAATACAAGAACATTTGACGCAGGACAATATCGGGAACAGGCGCTAACAGGCTTCGAGAACAGTCAGGTCTTGTTTATCGAGTTTCCGCCATCGGCGATCAGAGCGCTCCCGGTAACGAAGGACGACCGGTCAGAAATGAGGAAAAGCGCGGCCTGAGCGATTTCCGATGGATCGGCCATCCGTTTCAGCGCGTGAAGGCTGCTGACCCATTCATGCGTTTGCGGGTCATCGCCGGCCATTTCAGTTCTGGTGCCGCCGGGCAACAATGCATTGACGCGGATATTGTCGGCACCATGTTCAGCCGCCAGGACCTGTGTCATGCCGATGAGACCGGCCTTGCTGGCGGCGTAGGCCCCCATTCCGGGAAGTCCGATCGTGTGCCCCACGAATGACGACGTAAAAACGATAGACCCGCCGCCGCGTTTGGCGATTGGCGGAATCTGATGCTTCGCAGCATAAAACCCGCTGGTCAGGTTTGTGCTGATGACCTTTTGCCAATTGTCTTCGTCCATATCGGGCACAGGTCCCATCTCGCCCACGATCCCGGCATTGTTGAACGCGCCATCGAGGCCGCCAAATCTTTCGGTAGCCAGTGCTACCAGATCGGCCGCGTATTGCCCGTCACCCACATCGCCGGCAAGACAGGCGGCCTGCCCGCCGATCCGGCCGATTTCACCGGCGAGCCCTTCCAGCAGTGCCGCGCGTCTTGCGCCGAGGACGACATTCGCGCCCTCGGTCGCAAAACATCTTGCAGCCTCGGCGCCGATGCCGCTGCTTGCGCCCGTTACGATGATTGTCTTTCCGTCCAACACCATGTGTCTCTCCATTCTTCAGGCTTTGAGAGACGTTTAGGTTTTCTACAGTGCTCCGGGCATCCCGGTTCTTGCGGGAGTATTTGCGTGGCTGCATGTTCGGGTCTGCCAATGCCACATAGGCAATCCCAATTTCAATTCGCCGCCCTATATCGGCTTCATGCTTTGGTTATTCAGCGCCGTTGAAGAGCTGCTGCCGGTTCTGGCTTTCTTCGTCGTGCAACAGTCTTACAGTTTTGAAGCCGGCCTCGTGGTCATGGTGCTGCTGGTACTCGCGCTGCTGGCCGTGTCATACGGGTTCGGGCGGGCGGCGCCGCGCTTTGCCGTGGCAAGCACAATCGCGCTCCTGATCTTTTCCGTGCCCAGTATCGTGACGGGCAACAGCACCTTTTTTCAGATCTCGGACACGATCCTCGACGGTCTGTTCGCGTTTCTCCTTCTGGGGAGCCGGGCGCTCGATTTTCCGGTTCTGAAATATCTTTTCGGACGGGTGTTTGCGATCACGGACGAGGCGTGGCGGATTCTGTCGCTGCGCTGGGGCCTTTTGTTCGTGGTGCTGGCGGTGCTGAACGAATTTTTCCGGCTCGGCTATTCGGAAGAGGTCTGGGCTTACTTCAAGCTTTTCTCCACCATCTTCATTCTGCTTTTCGGCTGCTACCAGTTCACGCTGTCGGCCAGGATGCGCATTCCGGGCGAATCGAACCGGCTCGGGCTGCGGGTCTGACGCAGAACTCAGTTACGCATGTTTCTGTCTGTCTGAGGCTCTGTTTTCGATATCGCACCGACAAAATCCACATAGGCGCTCCTGAGGCGGTTTGTCCCCGAGTTCGGCGGCCAGACGGCATAAATTCCGTAGGACGGCGCGCGCCAGTCAGGCAGGAGTTCCATCAGATGACCTTCTGCAATGCGTTCACGCACAAAGAAATCCGGCATGACAACGATGCCGCAGCCTTCCTCGGCCATGCGCCGTGCGGCAAATCCGGAATCGACCGTGATGCGGTATGGCATGTGTACGCTGTGTTGTTTGCGCTCGCGGCCTGATTTCGTCAGGATGACGGGCCGCGATACGCCGGCAAGATCGATCGCTTCCAGCTTCTCCAGATCCCGCGGCTGCCGTATCGGGCTCTTCGAGCGCAGATAATCTGGCGACGCACACAGGTGCAGCCGGCCCTCAGCCAGCTTCTTTGACATCAGCGAGGAATCTTCAAGCCGCCCGACCCGCAGACCCAGATCGAAACCCTCCTCCACGAGGTTGATCCGCCGGTCGGTGAAGCTCATCGAGATCTCGGCGTTCGGATTGTGTTTCATGAAAGTCGATGTGCGGGTGACGAAGCGGGCATATTGCATGATCGCCGGCGCCGTGACCGTTAAAAGACCGGTCGGATTGCTGGTCTGGTGACCGACTTCACTGAACCCCTCCTCTGCCGACCTCAGCATGGCGCGCGCCGAGCCGGCCAATTGTTCGCCGGCTGCCGTCAGGCTGAGCTTACGTGTCGTGCGGTAGATCAGCGGGGTGTCGAGATAGCGTTCAAGCGACGTCACATGGTGGCTGACGACCGAGGCGGAGAGGCCAAGCTTCTTCGCAGCGGCGCGGAATGAACCGGCATCGGCCACGCTTGAAAAGACCGCAAGCGCGCGCAGGTGATCGATCATCTTATTCCATCATAAAATCGAACAATGAAATCAATCTATATCATCTTATGATGCTTATCTGAATACTCCATGTTCTTCACGAGCCAGCCAATGACAGCTGGGACAGATGGAGACGATTGAAATGAATACACTTGCTCTCGCAGCCGCCGCTGCACTTACAATGGCAGCCTCAGCCAGCCCCTCGCTGGCCGCCGACACCAAGGACATCGTGACGTCAGCGATGACGGAGCTGATGATCAACAAGAATGTCAACGCCATCGACACCTATTTTGCCGAACCTTATATCCAGCACAACCAATCCGTTCCGACCGGTCTTGATGCGCTGAAAGGCTTGGCAGGCCAGGTTATCGCCGACAATCCGGCCTTCAAATACAGCATGGTCCGCATTCTGGCGGACGGCGATGTCGGCATCGCCCACGGAGTTTACGAGGGTTTCGGCGAGATGCCGCTTGTCGCCTTCGATGTCTTCCGCGTCGAAAACGGCAAGATCGTCGAACACTGGGACAATCTTTCGCCGATCGCCGCCGACAATCCGTCCGGACGGTCCCAGACCGATGGCCCGGTCGAGGTGACCGATCTCGACAAGACCGATGCCAACAAGACGCTCGTGAGGGAGTTTGTCGAAACGGTCCTGATCGGCGGAGCATTTGACCGGCTGCCGGACTATTTCGACGGCAACAATTACATCCAGCACAATTCCAACATCGCCGATGGTCTGGACGGTCTGCAGGAAGGCTTACAGGCACTCGCAAAGGCAGGTGTGACCATGAGGATCGCCAAGGTCCACGAGGTCTATGGCGAGGGCAATTTCGTGCTGGTCATGTCCGAGGGCGATATCAGCGGCAAACCGATGGCCTTCTATGACCTCTTCCGGGTTGAGGGCGGCAAGATCGCCGAGCACTGGGACGTTATCGCACCGATCCTGCCGGCCGCCGAGGCGGCAAACAGCAACGGGAAGTTCTAGGTTCCTTCATGGTTCGCAGCGCTCCGGTGGCTTCGTCCATCGGGGCGTTTTTGTCGGCAAACCCTTACGTCTCAAACCATTTCGACCAGGCTGGCCAGTCATTGATCAGATCGGCGGTGATCGCATAGCCCGATCCGTCGCAGTGCATCCGGTCGCCCTTCGTCAGGCTTTCCATATAGTCGCCATTCGCCAGAAGCGGCGTTTGGATGTCGAGATAGGGCACGCCGAGTTTTTCGGCCATCGCGATATAGCGGTGATTGAGGGCGATGGCCGTATCCTGTGAAAAATCGATTTCCATGCCCTCGCTCGGATGCATGGGCGAGCAGGCGACATTTGCCGGCGGCACGCCGACCCAGAGCGTCGGATAAAGGCCTGCGCAGGCGCTGACAATTGCTTCGGCATTGGCGACGGACGCGTCTTCCTCCACACGCCTGCCGGCGCCGGTGATCACGGCGACATCATTGATGCCGAACTGCAGGACGACACGATTGTCGGCGCCGTCCGGAAACCGGGCCTTGCATTCCTGCTCCCAGCGGCCGCGTATCTCATCGGTGGTCGCACCGCGAATGCCGAGGTCATAGAAGGTCAGGCGAAACTCTCGCGTGAAACGATGTTTGCACAACCGGCCGATCCAGCCGAGGCAGTCTTCATCTCCGGAGCCGTTGATATAGCTGTCGCCCATAAAGCAGATGCGCAAGTCCCGCATGATGTCCCCCGAATCGGTGCGTGCCGTCCGGGGTAGTCTGACCGTGCGGGGTTGCATTGTCCACGAGCGGGAACAACGCCGGCAGACGGGTGGGCTAGAGAAGAGCCTCAAAGAGCGCGCGCGTATTTTCCTTTGTCATCTTGACCGGATTGCCGCCAGTGCTCGGATCGCGAAGCGCAGCGTCCGTAAGAGCATCAACATCCGGATCCTTCACGCCCAGTTCGGTCAAGGTCCCGGGAATGGCGAAGGAGGCGTTGAACGTATCGACAAAATCGCAAAAGCCGTCAAAGCCGCCTTCGATGTCGAGATAGGCGGCCGCCCGGTCAAAGACTCCGCGGATGGCATCGGCGTTGAACTTCAGGACCGCCGGCATGCAGACAGCATTGGTGGTGCCGTGATGCGTGTGATAGATCGCGCCGATCGGGTGACTGAGGGCATGGATCGCACCGAGGCCCTTTTGAAACGCCGTTGATCCCATCGCAGCGGCGCTCATCATATGGGCCCGGGCCTCAAGGTTGCTTCCGTCTTCATAGGCGCGCGGCAGATAGTCCTTCACAAGACGCATGCCTTCGAGCGCGATCCCCTGGCTCATCGGATGATAGTGCGGCGAGGAATAGGCCTCCACGCAGTGCGCAAAGGCATCGAGCCCGGTTCCGGCAGTGATGAATTTCGGCATGCCGACCGTCAGCTCGGGATCGGCGATGACGATGGCGGGAAGCATCTTCGGATGGAAGATGATTTTCTTTTCATGGCTTTGCGAATTGGTGATGACACCGGCGCGGCCAACCTCCGAACCGGTTCCGGCCGTTGTCGGCACAGCCACAATCGGAGCAATGGCGTCGGGAGCGGCCCGTGTCCACCAGTCACCGATATCTTCAAAATCCCATAGCGGGCGGGTCTGCCCGGCCATGAAGGCAACGGTCTTCGCCAGATCGAGCCCCGACCCGCCGCCAAAAGCAATTACACCGTCGAACCCGCCATCGCGGAAGAAACGGACGCCCTCTTCGACATTTGCATCCGTCGGGTTCGGATCGACCTCGGCGAAAATCGCCGACCCAAGACCGGCCTCGTCCATCAGCGCCAGCGTACGCTTTGTGATGTCCATCTGCGCCAATCCACGATCGGTGATCAGCAGGGGCTTGTTCAAACCGGCCGCCGCACAGGCATCGCCGATTTCAGCGATGCGCCCGGCGCCGAAACGGATGGATGTCGGGTAGGTCCAGTTGGCGGAAAGGTTCATGGGTCGATCTTCTTCAAATGGTAGGATTTGGGTCTTGTCAGATTGTGGAAACCGATAATGGACAGGCCGCCGCCGCTGCCTGTGTCCTTGCAGCCGGTCCAGCACAGGGCCGGATCGAGATAATCGCACCGGTTCATGAAGACCGTGCCGGTTTCAAGCCGCCGGCCAATCTCCAGCGCCTTGTCCGTGTCATTGGTCCAGAGCGAGCAGGTCAAGCCGAACGGACTGTCATTCATCAGTCTGACCGCTTCGTCATCATCCCTGACCGGCATGATGCCGACAGCCGGGCCGAAGGTTTCATCGCGCATAATGCGCATGGAATGGTCGACATTGGTGAGGATTTGCGGGGTCAGATAGGTGCCGCCGTCATCCCCCGCCATTTTTTCGATATGGGTGACCGCACCCGCCGCCACGGCCTCTTTGATCTGCGCCCTCACTTCATCGGCAAAGCGTCGATTGGCCATCGGGCCGATGGTCGTGTCCTTCTCCAGCGGATTTCCAAGACGGTAGGTTTGAACAAGGGCCACTGCCTTTTCGACAAAGGCGTCGTAAAGGCTCTCATGAACATAGATGCGCTCGATCCCGCAGCAGCACTGGCCGGAATTGAACATCGCGCCGTCGATCAGCGTGTCCACGGCGGCGTCGAGATCGGCATCGGCGCGCACATAGCCGGGGTCCTTGCCGCCCAACTCGGTCGAGACAACGGTGAACGTGCCGGCGGCCGCTTTCTCCATCGCCTTGCCGCCGCCGACCGATCCGGTGAAATTGACAAAGCCGAAACTGCGCTCGGCAATCAGCATCGACGTTGTCTCATGGTCGAGCACAACATTGGTGAAGACGCCGTCGGGAACGCCAGCCGCTCTAAAAGCGTCGGCAAGATGTTCACCGACCAATATGGTCTGGGACGCGTGTTTGAGAACCACCGTGTTGCCGGCAATCAGCGCCGGGGCGACGGTATTGATCGCCGTCATATAGGGGTAGTTCCATGGGGCGACGACGAGCACCGTGCCATGCGGCTCACGCTCGATCTTGCGCAGGAAGGCCTCCGAACCCTCGATGACAATCGGGGCGAGCGCGTCTTCGGCGATGGACGCCATGTAGTGGGCGCGCTCTTCAAAACCGCCGAACTCACCGCCATAGCGCACGGGCCGTCCCATCTGGCGGGCAAGCTCATCAACCATGCGGTCCGTCGTCTCACCGATAAAGGCAACGGCCTTCATCACACAGTCGATGCGCTCGGCGAGCGGACGTGAGGCCCACTCAGCCTGCGCCGCCTTTGCTTTCCCAACGACGGCGCGCGCTTCTTCAGGCGTCAGGGGTGTTCTTTCGGCATAAACGGTACCGTCAATCGGCGAGATACACTGGATCGTCTTTGACATTGCGGTTACGCCTTTTCAAAACCGCGGGCGATTTCCCAATCGGTCACGATGCGGTCGAACTCTTCCTGCTCCCACTCGGCGCAGCGTGTATAGTGTTCGACCACGTAATCGCCCATCGCCTCACGCAGCATCTTGGAATCGCGCAGGCTTTGTGTCGCCGCGCGCAGCGTGCTTGGGATATCCGGAACGGACTCATTGCCATACATGTCGCCCGTCGCGGCAGGCACAAGCTCAAGCTTTTCCTCAATACCTCTCAGACCCGCCGCAATCAGCGCGGCCTGGGCAAGATAGGGGTTCATGTCCGATCCCGGAATACGGCACTCGACGCGCACAGCCGAGGTATCGGCGCCGCACAGGCGAAAGCCGGCTGTGCGATTGTCGACGGACCAGGCGGATTTCGTCGGCGCGAAGGTGCCTTTGGCAAAGCGCTTGTAGGAATTGATATAGGGCGCGAAAAACCAGGTGCAGTCGGACGCATAGGCGATGAGACCGGCGAGGAAGTTTTTCATCGTTGCGGACATACCATGCTCGCCGTCGGCGTCGTGAAACACATTGCGGCCATCAGCCCATAGGGACATGTGCACATGGCTGGCGCTGCCGACGCGGTCGTGGTGCCATTTCGGCAGGAAGGTTGCCGAACGGCCCTGCTGCCAGGCAATTTCCTTGGTGGCATGTTTGGCGATCGTGTGGTGATCGGCGCAGGCGAGCGCGTTTGAATACCGGATATTCAACTCTTCCTGCCCCGCTTCGGCTTCCCCCTTGGAATTTTCGACCGGAATGCCCGCCGCCGCCAGGTGATTGCGCAGCGGACGCATGACATGCTCTTCCTTGGTCGTCTGGAGGATATGATAATCCTCGTTGTAGCCGCTGATCGGTGTCAGGTCGCGGTAGCCCTCGCGACGCAATTCGTCGAGCGGTTTTTCAAACAGGAAGAATTCCAGCTCCGTCGCCATCATCGGTGTCAGGCCAGCGTCTTCGGCGCGTTTGATCTGTTCCTTCAGGATCTGTCTTGGCGCATGCGGCACCGGCTCATGGGTGTGATGGTCGAGAACGTCACACAGCACCATGGCTGTGCCTTCGAGCCACGGCATCAGCCGCAAGGTGGAAAGGTCCGGCTTCATGACATAGTCGCCATAGCCCTCGCGCCAGCTTGCCGCGGCGTAACCTTCGGGCGTTGCCATTTCGAGGTCCGTTGCCAGCAAATAGTTGCAACAATGGGTTTCCTCAAAACCGTTTTCGAGAAAGCTCGATATGTGGAAACGCTTGCCCATCAGCCGGCCCTGCATATCCACCAGACACACGAGCACGGTGTCGATGGACCCGTTTGCCGCCAGTTCTTTCAATTCTTCAAAGCTCAATGGGCCTGACATGGGTCGATCTTTCTCAATTCTTCAAACATGGCAGCGGGGCACGGATAGGTGCCCCGCCATTTCTCGAACTCACCGCAGATCAGCTGTAGCGATAGGGACGCCCGGCCTTCTGCATGTCGGCATTATACTGGCGGAAGATCTCGACGATCTTGGCCTTGGTTTCGGATTCGGCCGCGATTTCATCCCAGAACGTCACGGCTGCCGCTTCGACCTGAGCCCACTCGGCATCCGGAATGGAGGTCAGCTTCATCTTCGTGCCGTTGACGCGCAGATTGGCTTCACCGCCCCAGTACCACCACTGACGATAGTAGTGGCTCTGCTCCATGCAAACCATCATCAGCGCCTGCAGGTCTTCCGGCAGTTCGTTCCAACGCTCCATATTGGCGAAGAAGTGCCCGATCCAGGCACCGGAGATGTTGTTGGTCAGGAAGTAATCGGTCACATCGGCCCATCCGACCGTGTAGTCCTCGGTGATGCCCGACCAGGCAATGCCATCGAGTTCACCGGTCTGGACGGCGACCTCGATATCTTCCCAGGGAAGCGTCACGGGGATGACACCGAACTGCGACAGGAAGCGGCCGGCTGTCGGGAAGGTGAAGACCCTCTTGCCCTTAAGGTCGGCCAGCGAGTTGATCGGGTCCTTGGTAGCGAAGTGGCACGGATCCCAGGCGCCGGCCGAGATATGCTTGACGCCGACCTTGGCATATTCGCCGTCCCAGATTTCCTTCAGACCATACTGGTTGAAGAGCACCGGCACATCCAGCGAATAACGGCATCCAAACGGGAAATAGCCGCCGAAAACGGTCACCTCGGTGGGCGATGCCATGGAATCGTCATCGGACTGCACGGCATCGATCGTGCCGCGCTGCATGGCCTGAAAAAGCTCGCCGGTCGGGACGAGCTGGTCGGCGAAGAACAGTTCGATCTGCATCCGCTCGCCGGCAATCTTGTTGAATGTGTCGATGGCCGGCTTCACGACATGTTCGGCAAGCGCCGCTCCGGCATAGGTCTGCATGCGCCACTTGATGGTCGACTGGGCGAGCGCGGGCGTTGCCAGCGCGGCGGCAGGCGCGGCAACGGCGGCGCCCTTGATAAAGTTGCGTCTTGTGGTCATCTATTGTGCTCCTTGTTCCTACACTTCGTTTATTTGCAGCGCTCTTGCCGGCGCCTAGTTTCCGTAGACCGTTTGCGGCAGCCACAGTGCGATCTGCGGGAAGACCATGACGGTCACCAGCGCCAGCACCATGACGGCAACAAACGGAATGATGGATCGGTAGATATCGCCCAGGCTGATCTCCGGTGGAGACATGGCCCGCATGAGAAAGAGATTGTAGCCGAAGGGCGGCGTCATATAGGCGATCTGCGTGGTGATGGTGTAAAGCACGCCATACCAGATGAGATCGAATTCGAGCGCGCCGACCAGCGGAATGTACAGCGGGGCGACAATGACGAGCATCGCCGTATCATCGAGAAAGGTGCCCATCAGGATGAAGCTGAGCTGCATCAGGATAAGGATCATCCAGGGCGAAAGGCCGAGCCTTTCTGTAAACAGGCTCTCGATGGCCTTCACCGCACCGAGCCCGTCAAAGACTGCGCCGAAGGCGAGCGCGGCCAGAATGATCCACATGAACATGCAGGTAATGCCGAGGGTCTTGCGCACCGATGTCTCGAAGACGTCCCAGGTCATCCGGCGCTTGAGAACAGCGGCGATGAATGCGGTGATCGCGCCGATGGCCGAACTTTCGACAAGCGACGTCCAGCCGTTGACAAACGGGATCATCATCGCAAAAAACACGCCGAGCGGAAGCAGGCCCGCCAGAAGCAGGGCGTATTTCTCGCGCAGGGGCAGATTGCGTTCTTCCTTCGACAGGACCGGCCCCAGCTCCGGGTTGATGCGGCAACGCACGGCGATGTAGACGATAAACATCGCGGCCATCATCAGACCGGGGATCACCCCGGCGAGCCAGAGTTGGCCGACCGGCTGGCGCGCGATCATCGCATAAAGAACGAGCACCACGGATGGCGGAACCAGGATTCCGAGCGAACTGCCGGCCTGAACCACGCCGGTCACCATGCGCTTGTCATAACCGCGGCGCAAAAGCTCAGGCAGCGCGATTGTCGCGCCGATGGCCATTCCGGCCACCGAAAGCCCGTTCATGGCCGAGATGAGGACCATCAGGCCGATGGTTCCGATCGCGAGGCCGCCGCGCAACCCGCCCATCCAGACATGGAACATGCGATAAAGATCGTCCGCAATCCGGCTTTCGGACAGGATGTAGCCCATGAACACGAACATCGGGACGGTCAGCAGCGGATACCAGCGCATCAGCTTGATGCTCTGGGAGAAGGCGATGTCAAAGCCGCCACGTTCGCCCCAAAGGACAAGTGCGGCAATGACCGCGACAAAACCGATGGCGCCGAACACACGCTGGCCGCTGAACAGGAGCAGCATCATCGCGGCAAACATGAGCAGGGCAATCATCTCATAGGACATGGTCAGACCTCCTCACCGCGAAGGCGCAGGATGTCCTTGCATAATTCGGACATGGCCTGAAGGAGCATGAGAAGAATGCCGAGACACATGAGCGTCTTGATCGGCCACAGATAGGGCCGCCAGATGGTGCGGCTTCGCTCCATCGTTCCGACCTGCCCATCTCCGAACATCAGATCGGCAAAAAAGCCGAGCGGTTCTGACCCAAAATATCCAAGCGAATAGGCGGTGGAGCTGATGCCGCCCCATAACAGCACAACGAGATAGACCATGAGGCAGAAGACGGTCAGTGCGTCGGTGATCGCTTTGCGCCTGACGGACCAGTTGTCATAAAAAAGATCCATGCGGACATGGGAGCCCATCTGGATTGCATAGGGACCGCCGATAAAGAAATAAGCGATCATGCAGAACTGGGCGACTTCCAGTGTCCACAGGGAGGGCTGGCTCGAGGCCTTGCTGATCGTGGACCAGAGCAGCACCGCCATCATGACGAAGATGATATACATCGCCGCCCGCCCGAGGCGCCGGTTGACGGCATCGACGGCCGCTATGAAACCACGCATCGCCTTCACCGCACAGCACCTCCGACTTGAGAAACCCCAAGTTCTGCAAGCGCGCGCTCAAGCCAGGACGACAAAGTCTGCGCCACGGCTGCACAATCCTCAGGCGTCGCAATCAGGTCGTTGCGGATCTCGATCATTACATTGAGCAGACCGCCCGGCAGCGCATGGCGCTGCAGCGTATGGGTCACACCATCGGCAGGTCCGTAGGGCTGGTTGCGCTGGACCTTATAGTTGATCGGCACGCTAAGCAGCGCGTCCGCCAGTCGGGTGTCAGCATCATGAAGAATGCCGATCTCCACCGATCTTTTCTTGCCGTCGAAAACCGGTGTGAAGCTGTGAATGGTCACGAGGACCGGTGTACCCGACCGCCCCTTCAGCGTCTCCTCGACCAGTTTTTCAAAGGGCCGGTAATAGGTTTCGACACGCCGGGCGCGCTCGGCCCCGTCAAGGCCGCGATTGCCGGGAATATCGTAAATCTCGCTTTTTTCCGGCATGGCCCCAGGCGCCTCGGGCGGCCTGTTGCAATCGTAGATCAGGCGCGAAACCTGACCATGCACAAGCGGCGCCTTGAGCAGCGCGGAGAGCCGTTCCGCTGTCTCCAAAGCCCCCGGATCCCAGGCGATGTGACTTGAAAGCGCCTCCCCGGAGAGCCCAAGCCCGCCGAAGGCGGCCGGAATATGGCTGCTTGCATGTTCGCAGATCAGAACAACCGGATGATCGCCCGTTGCATTCACAACCCGGGCCACCGGCTGATCGGTTTCTTTGATAGCAAGCTGAACCAATGCGTTCTCCTATCTGAAGAACTTTCTTCATTGCGTGCGCTTGTGTCAATCAATTTTCGTTAAATTATTTTCAAAAGCGATGCCGTTGTACAAATTTTGACTTAGGCGGAAAAAACCGATTAGTCTTGCAAGGCTGTGCAAGAGGGATGCCGACGGGTGAATACCATGACCATTGCGGAAAGGCTGCGGGACCGCGCCGAGCAACTGACACGATCGGAGCGCCAGCTCAGCGATGTCGTCTTGCAGAACTACCCGGTCTCAGGTCTTGGGACGATCACCTCGCTCGCAGAAGCGGCCGATGTATCGACGCCAACGGTGGCACGGCTTGTGCAGAAACTCGGATTCTCCGGCTTTCCCGACTTTCAGCGTTCATTACGCGCCGAACTTGACGAAAAGATCTCCAGCCCGCTGACCAAGCGCGAGCGGTGGGTAGACGATGCGCCCGACGCCCATATCCTCAACCGCTTCACCAAGGCGGTGATCGACAATATCGGCCAGTCAATGGCGAAGGTCGACCCGGCGGATTTCGACAAGGCCTGCTCGCTCTTGAGTGATGAAAAACGCAGGGTCTTCGTGGTGGGCGGACGCATCACCCGAACCCTTGCGGACTATTTCTTCCTGCACCTTCAGGTCATACGCGACAAGGTCGTACATATCCCTTCCAACTCAAATGCATGGCCGCACTATCTGCTCGACTTCGAGCCCGGCGACGTTGTCGTGATCTTCGATGTCAGGCGCTATGAAAACAGCACGTTGAGACTGGCGGAAATGGCCGGTGAGCGCGGTGTCGAGATCGTACTGTTCTCCGACCAGTGGGGTTCGCCCATCGCCCAGCATGCCAGCGTGTGTTTCACGAACCACATCGCAGCGCCCTCGGCCTGGGATTCAAACATCACCACCATGCTGATTGCGGAAATCGTCATCTCGGAAGTTCAGGAACGCAATTGGGATACGACGCGGCCGCGCATGGAAGCGCTTGAGGAGATGTTCGACCGTACCCGCTTTTTCCGCAAGTTCTGATCCATAGCCCATTTGGGCTATGCGCGTATTTTCTCAATGCCTATCCTGACGGCACATGAAGGCACCATTGGGGGATAGGGACATTCATGAACCGTTTGCTGGCACTCGCCATCGCCTTGATGCTTACCACACCGCTCAATGCGCAAGCCGATCAGCTTGCCGCCGAGGCGCAACAGGCGCTTGCCGATCTCGGCTGCTCACCGGGGCCGGTCGACGGCCAATGGGGCGGACGCTCGGACGCCGCCCTACAGCGTTTCAATAAGGAGGCCAGCCTCGACCTTTCCCATCCGCTCAGTGCCGAGGACCTTGAGCAGATGCGCAATGCGGGCGCGAACTGCCCCGATCCGACGAGGGTGCCGCTTGCCGGCCTGCGCGGTGTCGGCATCAACAGCGCCGTGTTGTGGAGTGCCGCCTCCACCCAGGATTACCGAATTCCCGATCTGGTCATCAATCATTTCAAGCCGATCGACGATTTCGGGTTTTCCCACGTCGCGATGGTCTCATGCGTCGACTGGATCATCGGAAAACCGTGCAAGAAGCCGTTTCAGGACGAACAGGGCATCATCGAAACGGTCCGGCTGATCCTCGACAATACGGACCTTCACGTCACGCTGTCCTTCAAGGGTTATGAGCAGGGCAAGCGAAACGGAAAGGATATCAGCACGTTCCAGAAAAGGCTTGAGGCTGAAAAAGGCGTTCAGGACGCTTTCGTCCAGCAATGGGGCAAATTCGCCAACGAATTCAAGGATGTGCCGCGCGAGCGCATGTCCTTTGCGCTGCTCAATGAGCCGGAGTTCCAGTTCCCCTCGCCGACCGCTGCCAAAAGGAAGAAGTGGGAGGCAATCGCCATGCGGGCCATTAAGGCGATCCGCGAGGTTACGCCAGACCGTGTTGTCATTTACGAGGGCATCGCCAAGTCGAAATTCAACGAACGCTACAAGAAAGGCGGCAACTACAAATACAGCATATCGACCCTGATGCGACCCCTGCCCGCTTCTGATATCGTCTATGGCGTGCATGCCTATGAGCCAAAGAAGTTCCTCGATCAGGCCACACGCAAAATAGGCTATTTCGGCAAGCCCTACACCAAACAGCATGCGCGCATGGTCAGAAATGACGGACGGCTGCTTGCCGACTGGTCAAAGAAATTCGGTGTGCCCGTGATGGTGACGGAAACCGGCTGCGTCAGTCACGTCAAGGGCATTGAAGGGCCTGCCAATCCGGATGATTGCGGCAAATTTGCCGCCGATGCCTACCGCCACTATGTCGAACAGGGGATTCCGGTCGTCTGGTGGGCGATCGAAAAGGAACGGACGATTTATGTCCGCGAAAAAAGCGATTGCCGAAGGACCGGCGGCTGCGACATCTGGATGCCGCGCAACCGCATACCCGATCCGCACCTGTTTGAAGCATTCCGGCTGAACGCAAATCCCTGAGACACATCTGGCCTTCTTCGCCGTTCGCGCTTATGTCAGTTGTAAAGACTGACGTGGAAACGCAATGGCCGAACTCCTCATTGTCTATCACTCAAAAACAGGCGGCAGCCGGCAGATGGCGGAGGCCGCGGCTGACGCGGCGCGCGAAGAGACGCCGACTGTCCTGAAGACGGCGGATCAAGCAGGCCCTGAGAATCTTCTGCGGGCCGACGGTTATATATTCTGCGCGCCCGAAAACCTTGCCGCCATCGCCGGGATCATGAAGGATTTTTATGACCGCTGCTATTACCCGGTGCTGGGGCGCATCGAGGGCCGCCCTTACGCACAAATGATTTGCGCCGGCTCCGATGGCGAGAACGCGGCGCGCCAGACCGCGCGCATTGCGACCGGCTGGCGACTAAGGGAAACACAGCCGCCGCTGATCGTCTGCACCCATGCACAGACGCCTGAGGAGATCCTTGCGGAGAAAACCATTCCGGACGACCAGCTTGCCCTTTGCCGCGATCTTGGAAAAGGTTTTGCCGCGGGTCTGAGCATGGGTATCTTCTAGACCTATCCGCCCCGAAATCGGCACCTCACCCCCGACAGGACAACGATGATGCCCGACTATACGCTCTACTACTGGCCGATCGCCTTTCGCGGACAGTTCATTCGCGCTGTTCTTACGGCTGCCGGCTCGACATGGGACGAAGCGGATTTCGACACCATCGCGGCGCTTAAAAGCAAGCCACCGGCGGACCAGCCCGTCCCGCACATGGGACCCCCGGTTCTGATCGACCACGCAACCGGCTTTTCACTTTCACAAATGCCGGCGATCCTTGCCTATCTCGGCGAAAAGCACGGGCTGACCCCCGATGAGCCCCAGGGCGTGGCCCTGACAAACAAAGTCGTCGCCGATGCCAATGATGTGCTTTACGAGATGACGCTCTACAATGGCGCGCAGATGTGGACGCCGGACAGCTGGAGCGCCTTTCGTCCCCGCCTCAAGCGCTGGATGTCAATGTTTGAAGAGATCGGGCGACGCCACAAGATGACGGCCGAAGCCGGAACACTGCTTGGAACCTCGCACCCCGGCATAGCCGACCTGACGACCTATGTTCTGTGGCACACGATGACCGAGAAGCTGCCGACACTGCTGCCACTCCTTGAGGAAACGGCACCGGCAACCGCAGGCCTTTGCCGACGCATTGCCGATATCCCCCAACAGGCGGCCTTGCGTGAAAAGAGCGATGCGCTCTACGGCGATACCTGGTGCGCCGGTCAGATTGAGGCATCGCTTCGCACGGTGCTGGACAACTAAACTCTTCCAAGCACGGCGTCGAGAACGAAAAGCCGTTCTGCGCACCATGCACTTGTGTATTGATTCATTCCATACAGTGATGTACGGAATGGATTATGAGCAATCGTCTGACAAAACAGGACTGGGTCGCACACGGTTTCGAAGTGCTCAAGACGGAAGGGCACGGCGGCTTGAAGGCCGACAGGATGGTTAAAGCGCTGAAGGTCTCCCGCGGCAGCTTTTATTGGCATTTCAAAGACATCGATGACTTTGAAACCTGTATCCTGGAGGCCTGGCGCACCGACATCACTGAAGCCGTGATCGCCGAATTGAAAACGCTGCCGGATGGGACAGAGCAGATCCGGGAACTGATCCAACGCGTTCTGACCATCCCACAGGGTCTGGAGGCAGCGATCCGTCTGTGGTCCGGCCAAAGTGAAAAGGTTGCCCGCGCTGTCGCAGAGGTCGACCGGCTGCGAATAGACTATCTGACGAACGTGCTGGAAGGCCTTGGTCTGCCGCCCGGCGTGGCCCGCCCAAGGGCTGCGATATTGGCCTGGGCCTATATCGGCCGATCCCTGTCGCCCGCGTTCGCCGACGGTGTCACTGAACATGCGGCACGGGATTTGAGCTTTGCGCTCACCACCCCGGAAATTGCTAGAAAGGACAGCGCGCCATGACACTGGTGACTGTTGTAAACGACTACCCCGTTGATGCTGACCGCCTCTGGGCAGTGGCTACGGATTACGACGCGCTGTGCGAAATCATGAAGGGCATTGTCGAATTCGAAGGCATTCCCTCAGGCCGCACCCATACCGGCCAGAAACTTGACGTCATGGTGTCTCTGTTCGGCAAACTGCCCAAGCAGCCCTATCACATGGAAATACTGGAATGCGACGACGAGCGCCATGTGTTGCGTACCAGTGAAAAGGGCTCGGGCGTAAAAAGCTGGAAACACACGCTGACGGTCGAGAAAACGGCGAATGGCAGTCGGCTGACGGACAGTATCGAGATCGACGCGGGCCTCATCACACCGCTTGTCGCCTTGTGGGCGAAATATCTTTACAGCGCCCGCCACAAGCCGCGCATGAGGTTGCTGACAGCGGACGCGACTGAACCGACCTAAACCTCTCCGCTGAGAACCGATCGCAGGGTTTTGAAGGCTTCTTCCATCTTGTCTTCGGGCACTGCCGCATACCCCATAACGAAGCCACTTTTTGCAGAACCCGCCAGCCCGTAGTAGGAGAGCGGAACAAGGCTCAGCCCCCTATCCGCTGCCTGTGCGGCGATCCCTAGATCGTCCATGGGAACAACGGCCTTGCATGCGATCTGGATGCCGGTCCTCTCATCCAGCGGCTTCAGCCATTCAGATACATAGGTGTCACAAAATTCCAAAAAGGCCTTTCTGCGTCTCGCATAGAGCCGGCGCATCCTGTTGAGATGGCGCGAGAAATGCCCTGCGGACATGAATTCCGCCAGCGTGGCCTGAAGCACGAGTGACGGATGCTGTCCGGTGAAACTCAGAACCGCCCGCGCCTTTTTTGCAAGGTCTGGCGGCACAACCGCATATCCGATCCGCAATGACGGGAACAGAACCTTTGAAAACGTACCGACATAAATGACCGGTGCGTCTTCGACCAGTCCCTGCATGGCCGGTACCGGGTCGCCAAAAAAATTGTATTCCCCATCATAGTCGTCCTCGATGATCCATGCCTCGTCTCGCCGGGCGATTTCAAGGATTTCCAATCTCTGTTCCAGCGGCATCGTCATGCCGAGCGGATGTTGACAGGACGGCGTAAGGTAAATCAGCTTTGGATGGTTTGGCGGGCGCTGCACAGGATGCCAGCCGCACTCATCCACGGGCAGTTCCACCAACCTCGCGCCGGCAGCCAGAAATGCGCTCCTTGCGCCAAGGAAGCCCGGATTTTCCATCATGACCGCATCCTGTTCATCAATCAGCATACGGGCGAGAAAGTCCAGCGCGGCCTGCGCTCCGGTTGTCGGGACAATCTGGTCGGCAACACAGTTCAAACCACGCGAGACAGTCAGATACTCAGCAATTGCGACCCGCAGATCGTACAATCCGGCTATCGTGTGATAGCCAAAGAGATCGTCACCGGAGGAGGCGGACTTTCTTTTCAGGATCCTCCCCCAAACCTTGAACGGAAAGCTTTCGGTTTCCGGTACGCCCGGATGAAACGCCGCCTGATGCGGCTGCCCCTGGATAAGTGCCTGACGGCTCATCAAATCACCTCGAGTGGACAGGCTCGGCATGGATCCGCCGGCCCTTGCCCGTATGCCGACGGAGCTCAAGGCATGCGTATCGGTCACCCAGCACCCGGCTCCGGGCCGGCTTTCCAGATAGCCTTCGGCGACAAGCTGATCGATCGCGGAGACAACCGTATTGCGTGACACCTGCAATGTCCGGGCAAGGTTCCTGATGGACGGCACACGTGTTCTGGACTTGAGCCTGCCGTCCAGAATCATGGCGCGCAGCCCATTTCTGATCTGCAGATGCAGTGGTTCGGCCGATGATTTGTCCAATCTGAGCAGATCCAGGGGATAGTTGGTATCAGCCAAAAGTGTACCCTCCATTTTTACGCATACTGTCACTTCTTAAGGTGACAAAACTGCTGCATCCTGATTTCGAATTCAAGTCAGCAGGAGCGGAGCGTGACACAAATCAAGGTGGGCCTGATCGGCGCCGGCTTTATCGGGCGCAGCCATGCCCTTGCCATCAATGCGGTCAACAGGGTTTTCGGACAGGACCTTTTCGAGGCGATACCGCATGTCCTTGCCGAGGCCGATCAGGCGACGGCAGCCGCGCGCGCGAGGCAATTCGGATTTGGCATCGCCACAACGGATTGGCGTCAGGCCATTGCCGAATGCGATGCGGTGATTATCGCGGTGCCAAGTTTTCTGCACCGGGATATGGCTCTATCCGCAGCCGAGAGCGGGACACATATCCTGTGCGAGAAGCCTGTTGGGCTTTCAAGCGCGGAAGCGGCTGAAATCGCCGCTGCGGCAGCGCGCGCCAACATCTCCCATACGGTCGGCTTCACCTATATGCGCTCGCCCCTCATCCGGTATGCGGTGGACGTAATCGACCGGGGAGACCTCGGGAAACCGCTTCACTTCAAGGGCTGGCACTGCGAGGATTATCTTGCCGATCCCGACATTGCCTTCACCTGGCGCCAGGATGCGGCCCTGGCCGGTCGCTGTGGCGCAATCGGAGATATGGGCTGGCACATTATCGCCATCGCCCGCGCACTGTGCGGGCAGATCACATCGCTTAGCGGGGCCATCGAGACATTTCACAAGACGCGACCGCTTGCATCCGATCAAAATGCTTCACGCGCGGTCGAAAACGAAGACTGGTCCAATGCGACGCTCCGCTTTGCATCGGGCGCCACGGGTTCGGTCGAAGTCAGCAGGATTGCCCATGGACGCAAGATGGATATCGGTTTTGAACTGGTGTGCGAACACGGGACAATCGCATTCAAGGGCGAACAGTCCAATCAGATCGAAATCTATCGCAGCGGCGAGCCCGCTGCAGCTTCCGGGTTTCGGACAATCCACATCAACGCCGATCACCCGGACTATGGCGACTTCATTCCCGCACCGGGGCACGGGTTGGGTTTCAACGACTTGAAGACAATTGAATTGCGGGATTTCCTGACCGCCATTGCCAACGGCTCCCCCGCAGAGCCGGATCTGGACGAGGCCTTGAAGATATCGCGCCTTTGCGAGGCAATCCTGGCCTCATCCGACAGACGGTGCTGGATCGACGCGCCGGAAGAATTCTCCATTCAGAGCTAACGGAAAGATCAGACCAAATGACGATACGCATAGCCACCAATCCGATCGCATGGACCAATGACGACGTGCCGGGCCTCGGAGGTGAGATTCCTGTCGAAACCTGCCTGAGTGAGGCAAATTCCGCCGGTTATTCCGGCATTGAAATGGGCGGAAAATTTCCCCGCGACGCCGATGCGCTTGATGCGCTTTTGAGTACTCATGATCTGGTTCTTGCATCCGGATGGTGGGAGGGGCAACTGCTGGAACACGGTGCGGATGCCGAGTTCGAGGCAATGCACCCCTATCTGGACATGCTCAAACAGCTGGGTGTCGCACATTTCATCTACGGCGAAGGCTCGCTCGGTCGGACTGACGGCATCTGGAAACCGATATCCCAACGTCCGCGACTGCAGGACAGCGAGTGGCCTGCCTATGCCCAGGAGTTGACCGCGCTTGCGGACAAGACCGCAGCACTCGGCATCGGATTGGCATTGCACCCGCATATGGGAACGGTTGTCGAAACGGACCGGGAGGTCGACCGGTTGATGGAGCTTGCCGGGCCATCGGTCAAACTTGCATTCGATACGGGGCATTGCCTTTTTGCCGGCGGTGATCCTGTTGCCCTTTGCCAGCGCCACGCGGCACGGATCGCTCATGTCCATTGCAAGGATGTGCGGTCCGATAAACTCCGCAAAGCACACAAACGGGACATGAGTTTCATGGACGCGGTGCTGGACGGCATCTTCACTGTTCCGGGCGATGGCGGCGTCGACTTTCCGGCAATCCTCGGCACCTTGAAGGAGGAAGGCTATTCAGGCTGGCTGGTGGTCGAAGCCGAACAGAACCCCGAGAAGGCACCGCCGCTTTTCCACGCGAAGCTCGGACACGACTATTTGCTGCAAGAGGCATCGAGGGCCGGTCTGCGCTAACCGCCGCGACGACCCGCGCCGCAACGCGCTGACAAGGATGAAGAGAGGACGAAGCCATGTATATTGTGGGTGAAGAAGAAGCTCAGGCTCTGCAACGCGTGATCCGGGAGCGGGCGCTCTTTCGCTACGGTTTTGGGAAGGAGTGCGACCGGTTCGAACAGCGCTATGGCGAGCACCTCAATGTCAAGCATGTGGCGCTCACCGTCAGCGGAACCTTTGCGCTTTCCGCGGCACTGACCGCGATCGGCATCGGACCGGGGGATGAGGTTCTGGTGCCGGCTCATACCTATATGGCAACGGCGACAAGCGTCCTGACCACCGGTGCCATTCCCGTCATTGTCGATATAGATGAGAGTCTCACGATCAGCCCACGCGCGATCGAGGGAGCCATCGGCCCGCAGACCAAAGCCGTCATCGCGGTGCACATGTGGGGCGCCGCGTGCGACATGGATGCGATCATGGAGATTGCGGCAAAACACGATCTTCTGGTCGTCGAGGATGCATGTCAGGGCGTCGGCGGCAGTTATCGCGGGAAGAAATTCGGATCGATCGGACATATCGGCGCGTTCAGCTTCAACTACCACAAGAACATGACCTGCGGCGAAGGCGGAGCGGTCGCAACATCAAACGATATCTACGCAGGCCGTACACGCTGCGCGATCGACCCATGCCACTATTATTGGAAGGGCCGGCCGGATGGCGTAGACCTGTTTGCGGGAAATGGCGGCAGGGCCTCGGAGTTGCAAGGGGCCATGCTCAATGTGCAGCTCGACAGGATCGATGGTATTGTTGCGGCGATGCGGGATGAACGACGGCGTATCCTGGACATCATTGCATCCAACACCATCTCCGGACTGTTTTGCGCCCCCATGCATTCTCCGGAACTCGATTGCGGCGCGCATTTGATGTTCCAACTGCCGACATCGGAGGCTGCCGAACGGTTTTCGCAGATCATGCCCGTGGTCATCGCCGGTAAGACGGGCAGGCACACCTATACGCAATGGGATCAGATCCTGATGGAAAAAGGCGCCGCCCACCATCTCATGAACCCTTATGAACATCCGGCAAATGCGGCATGCCGGCGTCACACAGCAGTCGATCAGTGTCCGTCATCGCTCGATATTCTGATGAGAACGATCATGGTGCCTATGCGTCCTGAGCATCAAGCGGACGATATCGCCGCGATCGCGCATAACATTTTGGAAACGGCAAAGGTCGTCCTGGAAGGCAAACCGGCCGACGAAATATCCCTTATGCGGGCGGCAGCGATCGATGAGAGCAAGTTTGACATGGCGGACGATCGCTAGCCGGACATGCGATCATCCACTGAAATGAGGGTTTCCCGCTTCCGGCGCCTGGAATTGAAAACGATTGAAATCGACTTGCAAACCTAATCGCTTATCAAATCGATCAAGTGCAAATCACCCGCGCGGCATGAACGATGTGCGATACCGCTGATGCAATTACGGGTGGACAAAACGCACGGACCGGACAATCCTGTCCGCGCATAGCGGGCCTGTCAAAGGCCTTGGCAATGGTGGACCTCATTGCGGGGAGCGATCGGCAAATGATTGGTGTGGCTCTGGTCAAGATCCCGGTTTCGGACGTGAACCGCTCTGTTGCCTTCTACGAAAAGGCGTTGGACCTCACAGTCCTGTTTGTTGCAGAAGAATATGGCTGGGCCCAGTTTGAAGCGTCAGGAATGGGGCTTGCGCTTTATGTTCCCGGCAAAGGGGGCGGCGAGCGACCCATTGGCGGTTCGGTCGACTTTCATCTCCATCACAGCGATCTGGACGCTTTGCTGGACGGGATGCCGGCAGAAGCTACAGACGCAGGCATTCATGAAAATGCCGATGGAAGCAGGTCGCTGGAGTTCAGCGACCCGGATGCCAATCTGATCAAGATTATGGAAAGCCGGTAGCGACGGTTCAAGGTCCGGTTGACGTCGGCCCGGTACGGTCCAGCCGAAGCGATGCTTACGGCTGTTGTCCGGAAAGTGCGGGACCGCACTTTCCGAATCTTCAAAGTGCCAAGGGGATGGCCCCTGCTCCGATAGAAAGCCTCAGGTCAGGTCCTCGACCTTGGCATCCGGTGCATTCTTCTTCACCGATTCGATGCCGTTTTCTCTGGACGACGAACTCTCGTAGGATTCGCTCGTGCCGATTACCTGGCCGTTGGATGCCTTCAGGTTGAAGCGGTATTTGCCGTTCTTGGTTTCAGTCCGGTCAAACCGTGCATCGTCAGCCGAGTTCTTTCGGACGGATTCGATGCCGTTGTCGGCACTTGCCCGCTGTTTATAGCCCTCGCTTGCCAGAATGATCTGGCCGTTGCCGGCCTTCAGGCGGAACCGGAATTCACCAGCCTTGTCCTTATAGAGCTCGAATTTGCCTGCCATGGTCCACTTTCTCCCTTTTGGACGCCTCGCAGCCGCAAACCTATCCAAGCGCCCGGTGCTGCGCAATTACAAACCGATGTTAATCGACAGGAAAGCGAACACCGGCGCAAATTGGGAAACACAGATCAGTTTCGCCGGCATTTCATCAAGTACAGCAGCGCGTAGCGGCAAATATTCGCCGATTTAATATTTATGCAGCCCCCACATCCCAGCCGATAGGCCAGCGGACCGCGATTGCGCGGTCCGCCGTGCGGATTCAGTTACGGCATTTCACTGCTCGAACTGTGCCGCATCAGCGACTGGACCGTGTAAACGAGGATGGCCATTCCGATCGCGCCCAGTATCGCGATCACCAGCATGATGATGGCATCGACGGGCCCGCCGACGTCTCGAAATCCCGAATGGGTAATGTACTGCACAAAGAGGACGGCAAGGATCGCACCCACCGGCATGGAAAGCTGCGCCAGCAGGAATTTGCGCCAACTGACCGCCCGGTCGCGGATCAGCACATAGACATAGGCAAGCGTGATCAGCGCCGCGACGGCCACAAGGGCCCAAAAGAGGCCGCGTCCCATCATTTCCTCAAAGACGGCGATCAGTGTTCCAAAGCTCAATTCTTTCATGATCCGGTCTCCTTATGCCCGCCCGCGCAGCATGGCGTTGTAGGTGGCCTTGAGCGCGATTTCCTTCATCAGCCAGCTGATCCACAACTCCTCGAGCGGCGCGATGACGCCCGGGAAGGACGGCACCAGATTGTTTCCGTAATCGAATTCGATCAGCATGGCGCGGCCAATACGCGTGATCAACGGACATGAGGTGTATCCGTTGTAAACCGCAGTGCCTTCACCGCCGCCTATCGCGGCGACCAGGTGGTCCTCGACCACCGGTACCTGCCATTTCACGCTGGCCGCGGTCTTGCCCTTGGGCACACCGGCGACGTCCCCGACGGCAAATATTTCGGGATAGCGCAGGTGACGCATGGTTTTCGCATCGGCTTCAACCCAGCCCTGGTCGGTCCATTTATCGGCCCAGCTGAGCCCGGAGTTGCGGACCACGTCAGGCGCGCGCTGCGGCGGGATGACATGGATATAGTCGTAATCCATCTCCGCCTGGCCGTCAGGCGTGTCGAACACCGCACGCCTGGCGCCCGGATCGATGGATTTGAGGACATGCGAATATACCGGGGCAATGCCGCGATGCTGGAACAGCATCCGCACCTTCTCGGCCACGATCGGAACACCGAACAGGCTGTTGTTGTTGGCCATGTAGCGCATATCCGTCTTGCCGGCATTGCCGGCCCGCCGCGCGATGTCATCGATCAGGAACGCGTGCTTCAAAGGCGCTCCGGCGCATTTCATCTCGGTTGCCGGGCGGGTAAAGAGGCCAACGCCGCCTTTCTCGCTAAACGCCTGCGCGGCACGCCAGGTCTTTTCAGCGTATTGCGGGCCGGCATAAAGCGCGCCAACACCATCGGTCCCGACAAGATCGAGCGAAAAGCCTTCAATCGCATCGTGGTCCAGAACCAGGCCGGTGGCGACGACCAGATAATCATATTCAAGTGTCGTGCCGCCTTCGGTGGTGACTTTTTTGGACTCCGGATCGATTTGCGCCGCCCGCTCCTCAACCCAGGCAACGTCGGAGGGCAGCCATTGCTTTGTCTGCGAGACGACATATCCGGGCGGCTTGAGGCCTGCGGCCACAAGAGACAGGCCCGGCTGATAGAGATGCTCCTTGCGTGCATCGACCAGCGTGATGCGGGCACCGTCCAGACGTTCCGACAAGCGATTGGCAAGTGCCGTTCCGGCTGCGCCTACCCCCAGAATGACAATGTTGGCCGATGTCTTGACGGCTTGCGCCTTCGCGGCGGAACCGCCCGCCTGCGATGCTATAAGGCCGCCACCGGTCAACGCCAGAAATTGCCTGCGGTCCAGGTTCATTGAGTCCTCCATCAATAGGGCCGGGCAATTTCAGCCCGACCGATCCTCCCCGGCTTGCGCCGGACAATCATTCAAGGAACCATTGTGCCGTGTTCGCCGAATGATTGAATTGATCCGGATCAATGGAATGGAAGCAGAATGCGCCTGACGAACTCGAATCCGCGAGAAGCCGGCGAAGCCGATTGAGGCCCTACGCTTCGTCTTTGTCGCCGTGTCGTTTGCGGATACGACGGACCACACCCCAGATGGCCAGCACAATCACCGGAACGGAAAGACCGGTCGCAAGCGTCGGGCTGATCGGCAGCCCGGCTTCATTTGCAGCCTTTGCCAAATATCCGAACAGACCGACGACATAGTAAGAGACAGCTGCAACCGAAAGACCTTCGACGGTTTGCTGCAACCGGAGCTGGAGCTTGGCGCGCCGGTTCATCGACTGCAGCAATTCGGAATTCTGGCGTTCAAGCTGCAGATCGACCCAGCTTCGCAGCAGCGCGGTGGCGCGGGCAAGCTTGCGGGAAAGGTTTGCCTGACGTTCCTCGATCGAGCGGCAGGTGCGCATCGCTGGCGCCATGCGCCGCTGCAGGAACGCGCCCCAGGTCTCGTAACCGGCAATCGGATTTTCATTGAGAGTGGCGATGCGCTCCGCCACGATACCGTCATAAGCGCGGCTTGCGCCGAAACGGTAGAGACTTGATGCAGCGCCCGCCTCGAGTTCGGCGGCAAGCGCGGTAATCTCGCCGAGCATCGAATCGCTCTCCGTCTCCACCTCCTTGCGCATGCGCTGCGTCACCATCGTCAAACCGTCCTCGATGCGGCGCATTTGCGGCGAAAGGCTATTGGCAAGCGGCAAGGCGAGCATGGCAAGCGTCCGATAGGTCTCGATTTCTATCAACCGCTGCGCCAGCGCGCCGACACGGGCCGGCGCCAGATCACGGTCGAGAAGCAGGATACGCGTCAGACCGTCCTTGTCCTGACGGAAATCGGTGACCGCGGCGGCCGCGCCGTTTTCAACTTCCGAAAAACACAGGCTCGCGGGATCAAAACTTTTCAGCACCTTTTGCGTATCGTCGGTCCATTTTCGCACCTCCAACCGCACACCGGAGATCAGGCTGCCGGGCGGACTGAAACCATCCCCGAACGGATGATCGGTGACCTCCCCGCCGAACTGTGTCGGCACCGGGCCTTCGTAGAAATAGGTCGAGAACTCGGTATGGCGTTCCCAGCGCAGGGACCCTGTTCCCCAACTCAGAACATAGTGGCGCGCATCGGCCTGCGGCGCGGCCACCCCCCTCGTCCTTGCCAGAGCGGCCAGAACGGCATTGTCCACCGAGGCTCCGCCATCGGTCATGAAGGCAAGTTGCAGGATTATCCGAGGCGACTTGATAAGCGGATACGGTCTGGCGTGGACTTCGCCCAGCGCCAGCGGCCGATCTCTCGCGATCGGAAACCCGAAGCTTCCGTTGGCCATCCCCTGTCCTCCAAAAACAAGGCCGGAATTTAGTATCGATCCTATATCGCAGACAAGGCCACATTGGCTATTTCGATGCGTCCAAAGGCGCGGCGCATGCGCGCGGCCAAGCTCGCCACAAGTGGACATGTTTATTGACCAGTTTCGCGCCAAGTTGCTAGCATTGCCGCTGCGGCCTGTTCGGCCGGAGACCACAAGAGATGCAATAATGGACGATATTTTCACCCGGGTCGCGCACGGGCGCACTGCTGACGAGGTTGTGCAGCAGGTCGAATCGCTGATCCTTGACGGCGTTCTTCGGGTCGGCGACCGGCTGCCGGGCGAGCGGGAGCTGTCGCGCCAGCTTGATATTTCCCGTCCGATCCTACGTGAGGCGTTGAAAACTCTGGAACAACGCGGGCTCTTGACCAGCAGGCATGGCGGCGGAACGTTTATCGCGGACGTGATCGGCGAGATATTCAGCCAGCCCGTTATGGAACTTATCGCCCGTCACCGCCGGGCGACCTTCGACTATCTGGAGTACCGCAGGGAGGTCGAAGGCATCACGGCGGCCTTTGCCGCACAACGAGCCACACAGGCCGACAGGGAGCTTCTCGCCGGCATTGTGCAGGCAATGAAACAGGCCCATGACGCTGCCGATCCCGATCGCGAGGCGGAACTTGACGTGGAGTTTCACAGCGCCATCGGTGAGGCCGCGCACAATATCATCCTGCTGCACACGCTGCGGTCATGCTACCGGCTCTTAAGCAACGGGGTCTTTTACAACCGAGCGGCGATTTACCAATATTCGGGTTCAAGCGAGCGGCTGCTTGAACAACACATCGCCATTTTCGACGCTATTGTTGCCGGCGATGCGGACGGCGCCAAAGGGGCGGCGGAACGGCACATGGAGTTTGTCGCGCATACGCTGCGGGAGGCAGAGCGCGCGAACGATTGGGCACGGGTCGCAAATCTGCGGCTGCAACAAAGGGCGAAAGGCGGCCACAGTGATGACAGCAAGCGGAAAACCGCCACGAAGCGCGCATAATCCACGCCACATCATCGTCATCGAACACGAAGCGGCGAACGCTGCGGACAATGGCCTGAAACACCTGGCAATACGCGATGTCGCGGTACGGCTGGTGCGCCCATACCTTGGCGAAAAGCTGCCCATGCTGGATGAGCGTATTGCCGGGGTGATCATCAAGGGCGGCCCGCAATTCGTGACCGATCTTGACCGGTTTCCCTATCTGCGCGACGAAATCGCTTTTGCGGACACCGTCATGAAACGCGGCGTGCCGCTGCTGGGCATTTGCCTTGGCGCACAAATGATCGCCCATCACCTTGGGGCCGCGGTGGGTTTTCATCCGCAAGGTCATGTCGCGCTCGGCTACTACCCGCTTGAGATCACTGAAGCGGGAGAGCACTACTTTCCAGACGGTTTGATGACGCTTGCCGGCAATGCGCAGGGTTTTGCCTGCCCGCGGGATGCAACATTGCTTGCCAAGGGCCCTCTTTTTGCCAATCAGGCCTTCAGCCTTGGCGAAACGACCGTTGCTTTCCAGTTCCATCCGGAGGTCGACCGGACGATCCTCGATCAATGGCAGCGTGAGTTGGCGGACAATGTCGGCAAACCCGGAGCCCAGAGCTTTGAAGAACAGGACGCCGGCTTTGAGGCGCACAATCAAAGGCTCGCTGAATGGTACGGTCAATTTCTGGATCGCTTTTTTGATCTGAATATGGCTTATTGGCGTGCCGATTTCTAACAGAGCGGAAGACCTGCCATGCCCGTTTCAGCCGAAACACTGCTGACATTTTCCATTGCAACGATGATCCTCCTGGTCATACCCGGCCCAACGATCATCATGGTGGTCTCGCAGGCGCTGGCTCATGGCCGGCGTGTCGCGCTTGCCAGTGTCTTGGGCGTCGGGCTCGGGGACCTTGCAGCCGCATCGCTTTCGATCATCGGTGTCGGCACTATCCTTGCCGCATCCGCGACGGTGTTCACGGTCATCAAATGGGCGGGCGCTGTCTATCTCATCTACATCGGTATCAAGATGTGGATCACCCCCGTGTCGATACCGCAGATCGATACATCGCCCGTCAGCGGTGGACGCCGCTCGGCATTTCGCGATGCGTTTCTGGTGACGCTGTTGAACCCGAAAGGCATTGTCTTCTTCATGGCCTTCGTGCCGCAGTTCATAACGCATAGGGAACCCTTCGCTCCGCAAGCGGCGCTCTTTGTTGCCGTTTTCGTCGCGCTGGGGATTTTCAACGCCTGGGCCTATGCGATGCTGGCGAGTGGAGCACGGCAGTTTATCCGCCGACCGGCGGTCCTGCGCGCGGCGACACGCACGGGCGCCGGCTTCCTGATCGGCGCCGGTCTTTTCTCTGCCTTCGCACGACGCGGCGCCTGAGCCGCGCCATGCCGCTTCGAAACCGCGTAACGCCGCTGGGTGAGATCATCGCTGATGCGGCACGCGGAACGGTGATGGGCAATCGCGGCGGACGCATCCATGACGGCAAGACCAGAACACTGACCGGCCGCCGCTGGGCAAGCAGGCGCTGGATCGTCTGTGTCACCGATTTCCGGGGCAGACAACGCACGGTCATGTCGCCGGAAAGCTATACTGAACTCTTTTTCCTGGATGAGGTCACCGCATTGGCGGCCGGGCACCGGCCCTGTTTCGAATGCCGCAACCGCGATGCCAAGGCCTTTGCCTCGGCGTTTTCTGCGGGCCGCAAGATCGGGTCAATGGGCGCGGATGAGATGGACCGGCATCTGCACCGTGAGCGCTGTATCAGCGGCGCCGGTCCGACAGGGATCAAGCCGGCGGAAATCGATTCACTGCCGGTTGGGGCCATGATCGAGGCCAACCAGGTCCTTATGGCGGCGACACCCTCCGGCTGGCTGGTCTGGACCATCTCGGGTTACCGCTCATCCACAAGCAGCGACATGCAACAAATGTTTCAGGCCCAATCCCTCAGGCTTTTGACACCCGGCTCTACGGTGGCTGCCTTAAGGGCCGGCTATACGCCTCAGTTCCATCCCTCGGCCACCGCTTGAGTTTCCGCTAGGGTTAAGGCACACAGCATCCATGCGCGCGAATTACAAGATGCAACGGCTCTTCCTTGATGCGGACCTTTTTTCCGACGCCGAAATCGCCACGGACAAGGACCAGTTCAATTACCTTGCTCATGTGTTGCGGATGACGGAAGGAGACCGAATCCTTGTCTTCAACGGACGTGACGGCGAGTGGTCGGCGCGCCTGCGGTTTGAGGGCAAAAGGAAGATTGTGCTGGTGATCGAGGAAGCCGAGCGTCCGCAACCGGATCCGTCCGATCTTGTCTATCTCTTCGCCCCGCTCAAACAGGCGCGGCTCGACTACCTGGTTCAAAAGGCGGTGGAAATGGGTGCAGGCGTGCTGCAGCCGGTTTTGACCCATCACACGCAATCGGGCCGCATCAACCTTCGAAGGCTTGAGCGAAACGTGATCGAAGCATGTGAGCAATGCGGTGTTCTCTCGCCGGCAGAGTGCCGCGAACCGGCCAAGCTGGAAAGACTGCTTGAAGGCTGGGACAGCGATCGCCGGCTGATCTATTGCGATGAAGCCGCCGACACCCACAACCCGATCGCCGTGCTTCAGGCACTGCCGAACAGTCCGCTCGCCGTTCTCATCGGTCCGGAGGGCGGGTTTTCCGAAGACGAACGGACACTGCTTCGCTCATGCGATTTCGTGACGGCTATCCCTCTTGGTCCGCGCATCCTCCGCGCCGACACGGCAGCAGTCGCAGCCCTTGCTCTTGTTCAGGCCACAATCGGCGACTGGTGAACCGATATGCGCTCATCAACTATTTCTGAACGCTGCGATCAACGATTTTTGCTTGCATGCTGCGGCAAACCAGTCCAAGCAGCGCGAGCGCCAGACAAATGGTGCTGCGCAGTGTATCAAGCCACGGGCGAGACCAGGCCTGCCCGACAGAATAAAGAGAAATAGTGCGATATGGCTCGCGACACGACCGACCAGACCCCCGTCACGACACACGACGAACTGATCTCCTATCTGGCTGACGGTTGCAAGCCGAAGGACGACTTCCGTATCGGCACCGAGCACGAAAAGTTCGCCTTCTTCTTGCAAGACAATACGCCGGTTCCCTACGAAGGACCGCGATCCATCTCGGCCTTGCTGACGGGCATGCGCGATGTGCTGGGCTGGGAGCCGATCCTCGACGAGGGCAAGATCATCGGTCTTGTCGAGCCGACGGGCCATGGAGCCATTTCGCTTGAGCCCGGCGGCCAGTTCGAGCTTTCAGGCGCGCCGCTTGAAAACATTCACCAGACCTGCCGGGAATCCAATGCCCATCTGTCGCAGTTGCGGGAGATCGCCGAACCGCTCGGCATCGGCTTCCTGGGTCTCGGCGGCAGCCCGCTTTGGACGCGCGACGAGACACCGCGCATGCCGAAATCGCGCTACGATATCATGACGCGCTACATGCCCAAGGTCGGCAGCCAGGGCATCGACATGATGTACCGGACCTGCACGATCCAGGTTAATCTCGATTTTTCCAGCGAGGCGGACATGCGCCGCAAGATGCAGGTGTCCATGCGTCTGCAACCGCTGGCGACCGCTCTTTTCGCCCTGTCTCCGTTTACCGAAGGAAAACCGAACGGACTTCTTTCATGGCGCTCCAATATCTGGCGCGATACCGACAAGGACCGCACGGGTATCCTTCCCTTCGTGTTCGCGGATGATTTCGGCTTTGCCGACTATGTCGAATGGGCGCTTGACGTGCCGATGTATTTTATCTTGCGCGAGGGCCGGTATCACGACTGCACACATGTCACGTTCCGCCAGTTCATGAACGGTGCCCTGGAAGGACAGGTGCCCGAAGGGCATCCGACAATGGGTGACTGGACCAACCACCTTTCTACCTTGTTTCCTGAAGTGCGCTTGAAGCAATTTCTGGAGATGCGCGGCGCCGATGGCGGCCCCTGGCGCAAGATCTGTGCGCTGCCGGCCTTCTGGGTGGGCCTGCTTTATGACGATGCGGCGCTTGATGCCGCAATGGAACTGACAAAGACCTGGGGCGTCGACGAGGTACAGGCACTGCGCGATTCGGTGCCGCAAAAGGGTTTCGATGCCGAAATCGCCGGCAAAAGCCTGCATGACATTTCGCGCGACGTGCTCGGTATCGCCAGGTCCGGCCTGCAGTCACGCGGCAGGCTGAGCGAGGACGACAATGACGAAGCGCATTTCCTGGCGCCGCTCGAAGAAGCCGTTGCGCGCGGCAAAACCGGTGCGCAGGAGCTGCTGGACCTTTATCACGGCCGCTGGGACGGCTCCGTGGATCCTGTCTTCAAAGACTACGCCTATTGACAATGCCGGCATCGCCGGCCCGCGTCACCGGTGAAGGGGCGGTCCGCACTCAACACATTGCCTGTCCCGGTCAAATCTGATTCTATGAGCGCAGTGCCCTACCACGCTGACCATGGAGGCTCAGATCATGCTGCCGCTCTACGAAATGATGATGCGTGCCCAGAACGGTGAGGCGATGCGCGCCTTTGCCGGGCAATTCGGGATGAGCGAGGAGCAGGTCAACCGGGCCATGGAGGCCTTGATGCCTGCCTTTGCCACAGGCCTGAAGCGAAGCACGGCCAGCCCGCAGGGTATCGGTGAATTCATGCAGGCGCTCACGATGGGCCATTATGCGGACTATTTCAACGATCTTGCCGCCGCCTTCACACCGCAAGGCATCGCGGAAGGCAATGCGATGCTCGGCCGGATATTCGGATCAAAGGATGTCAGCCGGGCCATAGCCAACCAGGCGGCCATGGCAACAGGGATTGCCCAGGACGTCTTCAAGCAGATGATGCCGGCAGTTGCCTCGATCCTTATGGGAGGCCTGTTCAATCAGGCGTCTGCGGCAGGCTCGAAACCCGATACGGGCAATCCGGTCGCCGACATGTTCGGCCAGATGATGGCGCAAACGGCTCAGTCTCAAAAGCAGGCAGCCGAGTTCACCGGTCAGCTCGGCAAGATGATGGAGGAGACGTTCGGCGGCAGTGCGGCCAGGTCAAACGATAAACCGCAGGCGCTCAATCCGTTCACAGACATGATGGAAACCATGATGAAGAACGGTTTCCCGGGCATGGCGCAGCCGGCCGAGCCGGAAAAGGAAGAAAATCCGTATTCAAAGATGATCAGCGACATGTTCGACGCCGGCACAAAGGTGCAGAAAGAATACCAGAAGAATGTCGATGCGGTGTTCGACAGCTACATGAAGAATCTGGGCGGCAAGAGTTAACAGATCCGGGCAAAAGCCCGACGACTGCTAATGCAGCCGTCGGGTAAGTAGCGGGCACAGGGCATATTGGCCCGCTGGGGAAGCAGTATCGACTACGCGATTGGGAGATCCGCGCCTGGATCATCTTGCCCGGCCGGGGGGAGACCTGCCGGGAAAATCAGAACCGTATGGGGCACCGATACTGCAAGAGCTATCAAAGCAACGTGAGCTGCGACCTTCGGCGCAACGCTGCGCGCATAAGATCCATCGAGTTATCGTCGAACGGGCCACCCCTGAGAGCGTGGCGCAGATCGTCCCGCGAGATACCGATGTCATCGAGCATATGATCGTTGAAATCGCTCAGGCCCATCACCTGCCGGCGATTACGGTAACGCACGAAAAGAGAGACGATCGCTTTACGTGCGGTTGTCCAGGCGGATCCACGCTTTCCGGCTGCCTGTATATCGAGGGCTCTATTGATACTGGTCATTACATCTCTCCTTTCCGAGTCCGCCCCTTTGTGGGAACTGCGGACTCCAGTAATGGCGGCATGACTCGTCATCAGCAGGTTGGAATTCAAATTTTGGAAGCATGCCGCCGCCGCAACTCATCAGTGCGACGCAATGCATAATTTCAAAGCTTGACTAATTAATCTGGTGAATGTTTCTAATAGTAATTATCATTTTTTTTGATGAGCCCTTTCATGGCCGCACCTCTTGATCTCGACCAGCTCAGAACCTTCATCGCGATTGTCGATATGGGGAGTTTCACCCGCGCCGCGCAGGAGGTGAACAAGACCCAGTCGGCGGTATCCATGCAGATGCGACGGCTTGAGGAAAGGATCGGCAAAACTCTGTTTGAAAAGGACGGGCGTATCAACCGGCTGACCGGCGAAGGCGAACGTCTGCTCGCCTATGCACGGCGGCTTGTCAGGCTGAACAATGAAACGCTTGCCGCCTTCGATGAGGAGGCGCTTGCCGGAACGATCCGTCTTGGAACGCCGGACGATTATGCCGACCGGTATATGCCCGACATCATCGCGCGGTTTGCCAAGACAAATCCGAATGTCGAGCTGACGATCACCTGCGAGCCCTCGAAGGACCTCGTCGAGAGAGTCCATCGCAATGAGCTGGACATCGCGCTTGTCACCCATAATCCGAAAGTACGCAACTCGGTGATTGTCCGGTCCGAGCCTTTGCTTTGGGTCACGTCCATGGCGCACTCGGTTCATGCGGAGACGCCGGTTCCGCTGGCGGTGGGGCGGCGCAGCTGCGACTGGCGGCAACTCGGTTGCGCGGCGCTCGATTCGGTCGGGCGCGAATACAGTATCCTTTTCACAAGCTGGTCGTCGACCGTCGTCGCATCGGCGGTGCTGGCCGGCCTTGCCGTGTCCTTGCTGCCGGAATCGGCGTTGCGGCCCGGCATGCGCATCCTGACGCCTGGCGATGGATATCCGGCCCTGCCGCCGGCCGAAATCGGCATGATCAGACGGCCAGGCGTCGCCACGGTGCTCATGGACGCGATCACCGATCATATCGCCGCAAGTCTCGACAATATGTCGCCGGCTGAGGAAGGCGCCAACGGCCGTGGACCGCAGCGCAAGCCCCACGGCCGGCAAAAGAACGCACTGGCATCCTTCAGTTGGTAGACCGGCCTTGACCGGACGGCCAGAACCGGGCGCTATAGATCCATGGCTCAACCTTCTTCCGGCGATTCGCAAAGCAACCTGGCGGAATATTCCGTCAGCGAAATATCGGGCTCGATCAAGCGGACCGTCGAGGATGCGTTCGGTCATGTGCGCATTCGCGGCGAAGTCTCCGGATATCGAGGCCCGCACTCCTCCGGACATGCCTATTTTTCGCTAAAGGACGACCGTGCACGGATCGAGGCGGTGATCTGGCGCGGCGTTTTCTCCAAGCTGAAGTTCAAGCCCGAAGAGGGCATGGAGATGATCGCCACCGGCAAGGTGACGACCTATCCGGGATCCTCCAAGTATCAGATCGTCATTGAATCGATGGAGCCGGCGGGCGCCGGCGCGCTGATGGCGCTTTTGGAGGAGCGACGCAAGAAGCTGGCCGCGGAAGGCCTCTTTGACGAGGCGCGGAAACAGCTGCTGCCGCATATGCCCCGCGTCATCGGCGTTGTCACGTCACCAACCGGCGCCGTCATCCGCGACATCCTGCATCGCATCACTGACCGTTTTCCGGTTCATGTCCTTGTCTGGCCGGTGCGTGTTCAGGGCGAAACCAGCGGTGACGAGGTGGCAGCCGCCATAAACGGTTTCAATGCGCTGGAGCCGGGCGGACCGCTTGCCCGGCCCGATGTGCTGATCGTTGCGCGCGGCGGTGGCAGCCTTGAGGATTTGTGGGGGTTCAATGACGAAGCCGTCGTACGGGCCGCCGCGCAGAGCGATATTCCGCTGATCTCTGCCGTCGGCCATGAAACCGATTGGACCCTGATCGATCATGCCGCCGATGTGCGGGCGCCGACACCCACGGGCGCGGCGGAGATGGCGGTTCCGGTCAAGGCGGAGCTTGAGGCCGGGCTTGCGGCCATCGCAGCGCGCCTTTCCGGCAGCGTCTCGCGATCTCTGGACAGCAACCGGCAGTCCGTCAGGGCGCTCTCCCGTGCCCTGCCCTCCATCGACATGCTTCTGGCCTTGCCCAGACGCCGGTTTGACGAGGCCGCAAGCCGGCTCGGGCGCGCACTGCAGCTCAATACGGCGGGCAAGCGACAGCTTTTCGAACGCCGCGCCGCGCAACTGACGCCGGCAACCCTGCAAAGACAGGTGCTTGAGAAGAACCAGCGCCTGCTGGAACTTGGAACGCGTAACGAACGGCAGCTTGAACGACAGATCGAGCGTTCCGCGTCGAGGCTATCCAATGCGTCTGCTCGGCTGACGTTGCGTCCGGCGGCCGACAAGGCGGCACGCGGGCGCGAGCGCGTCCAGGTGCTTGCCCGAAGGTCGGGTGAAATTGTTTCGCTGCTTTATGAAAGGCAGGAGCGCAAATTGCAGGAAGCGGCCCGCCTGCTCAATTCACTGTCCTATCGCAACGTCCTCAAGCGCGGTTATGCCGTCGTTCGCGATTCGCAGGATCTGGCGGTGGAAAGTGTTGCTGCTCTTTCGCAGGGTGACGCGATATCACTGGAGTTTGCCGACGGAAGGCTGAGCGCCGTCGCGGGCGATCAGGCCGCGGAACCGAAACGCGCCAAACCAAAACCAAAAAAACCCGGCAAACCTGCCAAGGGCGGCGCGGATCAGGGCAGCCTTTTCTGAACCGTTTGACCGAATACATCGCTTAACCACCGCTCAACAGGAATGGAAACGACCATGTCCAAATCGAAAACATATGTCGTCAGCACGTCTCAGATCCCTTCAGAGGCCGCATTTCATTTCAGCCACCCCCTCAACCCGAATTCGGATATGCGGCTGGTGCCGCTTTCCGATCAGACGGGGATGCAGAGAATGGGTGTCACTCTTGGCCGCATCCCTCCCGGCAAAGAGGGGTTCTTGCCGCATAGCCAGGTCAGTCAGGAGGAGTTTATCTTCATTCTCGAAGGTGAAGGACACCTGACGATCGACGGCGATGTCACTGTTGTGGTGCCCGGAGACTTTGCCGGTTTCCCAACCGACGGTGCTGTTCATCATCTTGAAAACAAAGGAAACTCGGATCTCGTTTATCTGATGGGCGGGGAAAGGACGGCTGCCGAAGTCGCCCGCTTCCCGACCCTCGGCAAAACCGGCTTCTGGGCGGACGGTGCGATGCATTTTGTCGACGATGCGGATGTTACGGCTTATAGGCCGGAAGACTTTGCGCTCAGAAAGAGCGACGGGTGACGCGGTTTAGTCAGGCCGGCGCTGCCTGACTTCCGCGTCGATGATATCGGCAATCAACGTCCAGTTCCGGTCATAAGTGTGGCCGCCGGGAACCCCCGTCACTGCAACGCCGGCGGCAACGCCACAGGCCATATCCGTCTCCTTGTTTCCGGTCAGGCACAGAACCTTTTCAGACGGCAATTCATCAATCGCGGCGGCGACGCCATGGCTGCCGCATATGATGCCGAACATGCCGAGCAACGAGATTTCAAACTCTGTTTTCAGGAAGGGGCTCAACAGCGCGATGAGTACGATTCGATTGCGCGTATCGGCACTCATCAGCGGCCAGGCAAAGGGCACGGTATCGGCTCCGAAAGAATAGCCGGCGATGATAAGGTCTTCAGTCTGCCATTGAGTTGCAAAATGTTGCAGTAACCGCTCGGTATCGACAGCCATGGTTTGCGGCGCCTGCTCATACCAGAAATACCGCAGCGAACTGACGCCGACGACTCCGTAGTCACGCTGCGCCAGGGCGTCTGCCATGCCCTGCATGGTGGCACTCCAGCCGCCATCGCCCGACCACAGGACCACCGTGGCCTTGGCCCTGCCCGAAGACGGCTGCGTGACATGTACCGGCAAATCGTCAATGGCGGTCTGCGCCACCGCCGGAACAGCCAAGGCGAGCACGACAAGGATGGCTGCCAGGAACCTCACCTTTTCATGGCCTTGAGACGTCCACCCGAGATCAGCGCCGTAACGTCAAAGAGGACACGTGGCACCGCCAGCCCACCCGGACAGGCAAGGTAATTCGGGCCCCAGACCGGTCCGAATTTTTCCTTGAAGGCGCGCAGGCCCTCGAAGTGATAAAACTCTTCGCCATGCTGGTAGATCATGGTGCCGATCCGGTTCCAGGACGTGGCAAGCGGATGGTCGGCAAGGCCCGCCAGCGGCGCGGCGCCGAGATCGAACCAATGGAAGCCCTCCTCCTTGGCGTTCAGCAAGAGCTCAGCGAACAGGAAATCCATCATGACGGAGGAAATTTTCGGACGGTACCGCATCAGGTCGATGGACATTTCGTGTTTTTGCGCCCCGCGCAGGATGTTGGCGAAAGCCACGATCTCGTCGCCCTTGCGCACCACGGCGCAGTCGAAACATCGCATGTAGTCGTCATCGAAATAGGCAAGGGCAAAGCGTTTTTCGCTGCCCGATTTTATAGAGAGCCAATCATCCGAAACGGCGCGAAGCTGCGGCAGGATGGGCGGCACCTCTTCCTTAGGGACAATCGAAAAGGTCAAGCCGTCTTTTTCGGCCCGCCGGCGCGCATAGCGCAGATCCTTGTGCTCGGGCACATCCAAGGTGAACGCGCCAAGGTCAAGGCGCGCCACCTCGCCGATTTTCAGGATCGACAGGCCCATATCCAGATAGAGTGGAAGGAAATCCGATTTCACCGAGTAGAAAACGGTCCGGTAGCCGGCCTGGTCGGCCATCTCGCGGAAGCGCCAGGCCAGCTCGGCTCCGCGTTCCGGATCTCCGATCGGGTCGCCCTTGGCAACATAGCTGCCGCCGGAAACACCGTACATGAGGAAGGCGCTTTCATCATCCGACACCAGGAAATGCTTGTCGCCAAGCAGTGCGATGGTTGCATCCGGGTCCGGCGCTTCGTCGACAAGCCGCCTGACGCTGTCCGGGATCTCCTCCGCCGGAGGAATGACGGACGGCCGGCGATTGAGCATCATGTGGAGGCCGAGCGCAAAAAGCGCGGCCACGAGCGCCACGCTGCCGCGCAGGAAACGCGGTGCATCGGCGTTCCAACTGAACTCCCACCAGAGCTGGTTGGAATACTCCACGTGACGATAGGCAAAAAAACCGAGCCAGACGGCAGCAGCAACGGTAATGGCGATCACCGACAGCCAGGCAGGCGTCAGAACAAGGACGGATTCGCCGGATTTTCGGTAGAAGGCCTGACGGAAGGGAAGCAGGAACAGGAAAATGGCGAAGAGCAACACCGCTTCCTCGTAATTCAAGCCCTTCGTCAGCACGAAAACCGTTCCCGCCGCCAACAGGCCCATGGCGAGGAAATAGGCGGATTGGCGCCTTTGGAGCAGCGCATGGGCGACGACCAGCAAGGCCAGACCGACGAGACTTGCAAGCAGGTGCGAGGATTCCACGAACGGCAAAGGCAGCAGCGACCTGACGGCCTCGTGGGAGACAGCGCTTTCGGGTAAAGAGCCCGACAGGAGCAGAACCAGCCCGCCGATAAAGGTGAAGGCCGCAGCGATCGGCGGTACGAGCGGCTCGGAAGCCCTGCCAATGCTCTGAACGGATTGGCGTATCGCCTGCTGCCCACGCGTGACCTCCATGTAGAGGAGAGCGAGGGAGACAGGCACCAGCGGCAGGAAGTAGTAGACAAACCGGTAAATCAGCAAAGCGCCGATCACATCAGAGCGCCCGGCCGCGCCAAGACCAGCAATGATCGTGGCTTCAAAGACACCTAGCCCGCCCGGCGAATGGCTGATGGCGCCAATAACAACGGCTGAAATATAGACCACGAAAAAGCCGCTCATCGAGCCGGTCACATCGGCGGGCATTAAAACGTACAGGGTGGCGGCAGACGCCGCGATATCGACGACGCCGGCGAGAAGCTGCAATGCGCTGATGCCAACCGAGGGCAACCGGATATTGATGCCGCGCAGCACAAAGCCCCGCTGGCCGCGTGCGACCCATATGAGATAGGCGGCAAAGACAGCGAGGATCAGAAAGCCCGCAAAGCGGACCAGTTCGCTCGGCAGTTTGCCGAATATGAGCGAGCCACCGGGATAGAGGGCGAAAGAAAGACCGATCAGGAAGGCCATTCCCAGCCACAACGACATCCAGGAGAGCGCCACGATCTGACCGATGAGGGGTACTTCCAACCCCTTCTGGCTATAGACACGGTAGCGCAGAGCGCCGCCCGTCAGGACGTGAAAACCGGCAACATCGGAAATCGCGAAACCGGCGACACCGGCCCAGGATGCCGTCAGATAGGACACCCGGCCGGGGGCGACGGTTCGCACGGCCAGTATTTCATAACAGGCGATCGCGCAGAAACTGATGATTGTCGCAAGGACCGCCAACAACAGGCTGGTGACGGGTGTCATCTCGATATCGCGCAGAACTTCCGCAAGCGAGATATCCTCGGTGAAGTGATGGAGCAGGTAGAACGAAAAGAGCGTGACGCAGACGGCGAACAAGCCGGTCATAACGGTTTTGACGTTGATCCCGTGCTTGTGTTCCGCCATGGCGCTGCTGTTCCCGTTTCCCAATGGTCATACGTAACAGAGTCGCCAGGCAAAAGTCAGTCGGTACTGCCGGCTTTACACACTAAGCGTCCATATTCGGGAAATGGTACGGTTGGGTGGGTTCGAACCACCGACCTCTGGATCCACAATCCAGCGCTCTAACCAGCTGAGCTACAACCGCACGGCACAGCGTCAAATGCTGACGGCTGACATACGGCCCCGCGATGCGTTTGGCAAGAGGCCCCGGGCACGGCAGGTATAAAAAAACCGGGCCTTTCGGCCCGGCTTCGGATTGGCGCTATCGCCACGGACTTTCAGGATCAGCCGATCTGGAAGTTCTTGGCAGCCTTTTCGTAGGCGTCCTTGCCGGGCTTGGAAACCTTGTCGGCAACCTTGCGGGCTGCTTCATGAAGTTCCTTGGCCTGATCGACGGCGGCTTCAGCCTGCTTGCGCATGAAGCCGGTCTGAAGTTCGACCAGTTCAGCAACGGACTTTACGCCCAGAAGCGCTTCAATGTGCGTCAGCGAATTGTCGGCATTCGTGCGCACGGCGTCGATTGCCTTCATGCTGATTTCGACAGTGCCGGCCTGAGCGCTCTCAAGGGTCTGCTCGACCGTCTTCGTTGCGTCTTCTGCGGCAGTCTTCAGCTTGTCATAAGCTTCCTTGGACTGAACCAGTCCCTTTTCGGCAAATTCGCGGTAGGATTCAGTCAGTTTTGTCGGATCCACGGTTGCGAATGCGAATACGTCTTCATTTGCGGTTTTCTTGGCAGCCATTTCATGCACTCCTTTGATTTCGGGCCCTGTTGGCAGGCACCCGACGCATAATTCTGTCTTGCGTCTATATAGCGATGATTATTGTGCATTGCAACATAAATTTTGCAATGCACAATTTTGGCATTAACCCTGTTGTCAGGAAAGGCCGTTCAAGTCCCACGCCCTGCTGGACCCGGCCACCATTGCCACCTATTAACAAAGTCTTAACGATCGTGTTTAGTTGGCCGCCGGTTTCCGTCCGGGATGAAGGCGCCCAAAAAGAATATTAGGGACGCCGGGCGTTGGCGTAATCAGCGCCTGGCACTAGGGAACGGGATCAGACATGCCGACGGGTCGATACCCTTTTATCGATATTGCCGTTCACGACAATGTACGTTCGCGGTTTTGTGCAGGCGACGCGCTGATACTTGTTTCACCCTTTCTGGACACAATCTTCTGGATCAATGGCGCAGGCGCACGGCTGCTGGGACATGAATCCCTTTACGCCAGCATGGACGCCGGACTGGGCGCTGCCGGATCCGCCTATCGCCAGATCGAGGCCGCGGCCCGCGTGGTGCGTAATCGTGGCGGCACCTATCCATTCGTCATGCGTTCCGACAGCGGTTTCAAACATGAACTGCGCTCTGCACAGATTGAGAAGATCAACCTGCCCGACGGCAATCCGGCTTTGCTGATTTCAGCAAAGGTCGATGAAACCGGGAAAACGCAGACGCAGGTCGCCAACACAATCCTTGACGGGTTCGAGGACATGGACACACACGCGGCCGTGCTCGACGAAAACGGCAGCGTGCTCGAAGCCACCTCATCCTTCGCCCGTATGCGGCTTGGCGACGAGGTAAGACGGCAGATTGTCAGCGAAGTGTCGGGCGATCGTGAGCGGCTTGCAAAGCACCCTATTCCAACGGTTCTCGGACAGCTTCCCTCCGCCGTTGCCCGCCTCAGCGATGATCCCGGGCTGTTCCTTCTTTTTGCGGTCGAAATGCCGGTTGATGCCGATGAACCGGCATCCCAGGCGCAAAAGAACAGTGAACCCGAGGCCGCCCCGAAGCGCAAACCAGCCAACCCGCGCCCAAAGACACGGGTTGCCGGTCGGCCAGGGACCGTCCCCTCTGTGCTCAACATGACACCTCAGGATGCAAGAGTTGAGGAAGACGAGGAAGATTTGCTGGACCTTCCGGCGGAACGCGACACCGACGCCCCCCCGCAAGAGCAGCCAAACAGCAGTACCGCCGCCGAGGCACCTTCAGCGAAGCGTGAACCGGAGCAGCCGGTTGACGTTCCGGCTCCGGCCCCGGCCCAGAGCAGCGCCCAAGAACCCCACCAGAAAACGGCCGACACGTCCGCATTTGTGTTCAATCCCGAGAAGCGGCCGACACGGTTTGTCTGGAAAATCGACGCCCATGGGGTCTTCAAGGAGATTTCGCCGGAATTCGCGGAGACGGTCGGTCCCAACTCCGCAGACGTGAAAGACCGGAAATTCTCCGACGTCGCACAGGTCTTCAATATTGATCCGGACCACACGATCGCCGACCTGCTTCGCAAGCGCGACACCTGGTCCGGCAAGTCGGTTCTGTGGCCGATCCAGGGAACGGATCTTCGTGTGCCTGTCGATCTTGCAGCCCTGCCTACCTACTCCCGCGAACGCGAGTTTGACGGCTTTCGCGGCTTTGGCATCGTGCGCCCGGCCGACGCCGAGACGGACCCGGAGAAGATCGGCATCGCACTTGGTGGCGCGGGCGGTTTCCCTGCCATTGATCCCGGCCCGGACGAACCGGCCAGCCATGAAACCGTCGACAAGCCCGCAGGCGAAGACAAGCCGAGCGGCGCAGCAGCCCCCGCAGAGGATGATGAGACGGAAAAGCCTGCGTTGAAGATCAGCGACACGCCGGGCCGTCGCCAAAGCGACAAGATCATAAGCCTTCAGGATCGCCGCTCACAGGCACGGGACGGTCTCAGCAATACCGAGAAACAGGCTTTCCGGGAAATCGCCCAGCGGCTTGGTGCGGCCCGGAGGTCAAAAGATGGCGATGATGAACAGCCCCCGGAGCCCTTCGGAAAACGTGCGTCCCCACCGAACAAAACCGAGCACGGCGATCCCAAGGGAGCGCAGCAGGCATCCGACAAGGATAACCGTGCAGACAATACCGAGGGCGCCGACCCTGGTGCCGATGCGGCACCGCCGAGTGGAAAACGTCCCCTTGTTGGTGACCAGACCGACGCACCGGACGGCAATTCCGTTACGCCTGCTGTTATCGAACAGCTTCCCGCCCCGGTTATCGTCCATGACGGCACGACAATTTTCTACATCAATGAAGAATTCCGCCAGTTGACCGGCCATTTGACCAAATCGGAACTGAATAGAGCCGGCGGCATGGCCGGGCTCTTCGATGACGGAGATGGCAGCACCGGCGACGAGAGCACCTCGACCGGTGGCGACCTGGTGCTGAAGACAAGAGACGGCTCCCGGATAAGCGTACGTGCGAAGTTGCGCTCCATCCGCTGGGAAAAGGGGCGCGCGCTGATGCTTGCCCTTCAGCCCCTGGTTTCAGAACAGCAGGTCAGCGCCGAGGACGCCGGTGTACCGGACAGCCCGCCGCTTCAGCCGGAGATACCGGACGAGACGGGAATGCCGGCGGCGTCGGCTCTTCAGGTGGAAGTCGAAGAATTGCGCTCCATTCTGGAGACCGCAACGGATGGCGTGGTGCTTATCGGCGAGGACGGGATCATCCGTTCGATGAACAACTCGGCCAGCGCCCTGTTCGATTACGACGAAGCGGAGACCAGCGGACAACCGTTTGCGATGCTTTTTGCCCATGAGAGCCAGCGCGCCGTACGGGACTATCTGTCCGGGCTGACCGGCAATGGCGTTGCAAGCGTCCTGAACGACGGGCGCGAGGTGATCGGCCGCGAAGCCTCCGGCGGCTTTCTGCCGCTGTTCATGACCATTGGCCACCTGTCGGGCTCCAACGGCTATTGCGCGGTCATGCGCGACATCACCCAGTGGAAGCGTGCAGAAGAAGAATTGCGATCGGCCAAGAGGGAAGCCGAAACGGCCAGTTCCCACAAGAGCGACTTTCTGGCGCGTGTCAGCCATGAGATCCGCACACCGCTCAACGCCATTATCGGCTTCGCCGAACTGATGGCGGAAGAGCGTTTCGGTCCGATCGGCAGCCCACGCTATGTTGAATATGCCAACGACATACGCCGTTCAGGCAAACATGTTCTCGATATCGTCAATGATCTGCTCGATATCTCCAAGATCGAGGCCGGTGAGCAGGAACTGGATTTTGCCGCCGTATCGCTGAATGATGCTCTGCTGGAGGCCATTTCAATCCTGCAGCCGCAAGCCAATGACCGTCGCGTCATCATGCGAACCAGCCTGGCGTCGGATGTGCCGCAGGTGGTGGCCGATGTCCGATCGATCAAACAGATCGCGATCAACCTGTTGTCCAATGCCGTGCGCTTTACTCCGGCTGGCGGGCAAGTCGTCGTTTCGACGACCTACGAGCCGAACGGCAATGTCAGCCTGCGCATTCGTGACACGGGCGTCGGCATGACGCGAGCCGAACTGGAGCAGGCTATGAAGCCGTTCAAGCAGGTTGCCGGTCTGAACCGTCCGCGCGGCGAAGGCACAGGGCTCGGCCTGCCGCTGGCGAAAGCCATGGCTGAAGCAAACAGGGCGCAGTTCGCCATGAACTCGCAGCCGGGCGAAGGAACGCTGATCGAGATCGTGTTCCCGTCGCAGCGCGTGCTTGCGGAGTAACGGGTAAACAAACCGGATTGTGTTAGTTTAGAATATTTCTAAAGTATTGATTTTAAAAGACGATCTTGACCGCTGCGGATATTTCTGCTTTCGAAGCCGGAACCCAGAGTGCACGAAACCCGGCCAGGAATGACAACATATGTCCATGCCGCAGCTGTTTGTTGGAAACGGCTCGATTCGCAGCGAGAATCCTGTTCTCCTCGCGTTCGCAGGCTTCATTGCGCTGTTTGTTCTCGTACCCGTCGCCGCACTGGTCTACCTCGCCGTCACCGGTCAAAGCGGCGAGTGGCCACACCTGATCCGTTATGTGATCCCACGCGCCGTTTGGGTGACCGGAGCGCTCCTGACCGGCGTCGCCATCCTTGCCGGATCGATGGGCATCCTGAGCGCATGGCTGGTCGTTTCCTTCGACTTTCCGGGCAGGAGAACCATGGCCTGGGCGCTGGTCTTGCCGTTTGCGGTTCCCACTTACCTTGCGGCCTACGCCTATGGCGAGTTTCTGGACTATACCGGCCCGCTCCAGTCCGGTTTTCGCGCACTCTTCGGCTATACGTCACGGGCTGATTACTGGTTCCCCGAGGTTCGCTCCCTTCCGGGAGCGATGGTTGTTCTTTCCAGCGTGCTCTACCCCTATGTGTATCTGACGACACGCGCACTGTTCTTAATGCAGGGCCGGTCGGCAAGTGACGTGGCCCGTACGCTCGGTGCAAGCAGGCTGTCCGTTTTCTGGCGTGTGCAACTGCCGATGGCCCGCCCTGCCCTGGCGATCGGCATCACGCTTGCACTGATGGAAACGCTGAACGACATCGGCGCGGTGGAATATCTCGGCGTCAATACGCTGACCTTTGCCATATACGACACCTGGCTTAATCGCGGAGACCTTGCGGGCGCCGTACAGATTGCCTGCGCAATGCTGTTTCTGGCCTTGCTCGCGGTCCTCGTCGAGCGTTGGGGACGACGCCGTCAGCGGTACAATGTCGGGCGGACAACCAGCGCAGTGCACGATGTTACGCCGGTCGCGCTCACCGGGGTCAAAAAATGGGCAGCAACTGTTTTGTGTGCCCTGCCGATCCTTCTGGGATTTGGCATCCCGGCTTACATACTCGGCGGTTATGCCTTTAAAAGGCTGGACCAGCTTTTGGACAGCCGCATCTATTCCGCGCTTGCCGACAGTCTGATGGTGTCCAGCGCAACGGCACTTTGCACAGTGCTGCTGGCATTTGTCCTGGCCTATGCAGCCCGCGTCTCGCGTCAACCGCTGGTTTCGCTGACTGGCAAGATCGCCTCCTTCGGCTATGCGGTTCCCGGCACCGTTCTGGCACTTGGCGTGCTCATACCTCTTGCTTCGCTTGATACGGCAATCAACACATTCACACGCAACACATTCGGATTCGGGGTCGGACTTATCCTGACCGGATCGGGACTTGCCATCATATATGCCTGCAGCATCCGTTTTCTCACCATGGCGGAAGGCTCGATCGAATCGGGCTTCCACAAGCTCTCGCCCCACCTCGATATGGCGGCGCGTACGCTGGGCCGAAACGCACGCGAAACCTTCAGCACCATTCTTCTGCCGATGATGAAACCCGCAGTTGTAACTGCGGCTCTGCTGGTTTTTGTCGACACGTTGAAGGAACTCTCCGCGACCCTGTTGCTGCGACCCTTCGACTTCAACACGCTTGCGACGCTCGTTTACGAAGACGCCTCGCGCGCACGGGTCGAAGAAGCCTCGGTTGCGGCCTTCATCATCATCCTCGCAGGCATTCTGCCGGTGATACTTGTATCAAGAAGCATGATCGACAACGGCAACCGCTTTCGCGCCTTCATTCGGCGCTAGTGGAAATTTCCCTTTGTAATCAAAGGCAAAAAAAAGGTGCGCCGCGCGCACCTTAAAATCAAAATTTGCTGTCAATGGGCATGGTATCCGCAAAGCCTGGAGAACTCTCAAGCACGCGGGAGATCACGTTAAGTTACGGTATCGTATGGCGCGGATTGCTAACGCATCCTTAACAAAGCTTCACGAATTGTAACCAAGCGGAGCCGCCGCTAAAAGAAGGTAAATATTTTGTACACCTTTCATTAACCATGACAGCCCGGTGCAGTGCATACCGCAGGTTGCCTACGCGCCTATTTGAGTTCGTTCAAACCGGAAAACAGCGACAAGGCCTCCGGATTGGCCAACGCTTCCTGGTTCTTGACCGCCCGGCCATGAACCACGTCACGCACGGCAAGCTCCGTTATCTTGCCGGATTTCGTCCGGGGAATATCGGAAACGGCGATGACTTTGGCCGGGACATGGCGCGGTGAAGCGCCCGTCCTGATCCTGGCCTTGACTCGTGTGATGAGCTCATCGTCAAGGGAAACGCCATCCGCCAGGCGCACGAACAGGATGACACGGACATCGTCTTCCCAATCCTGGCCGATACAGATGGCCTCGACGATTTCGTCCATCTGTTCGACCTGATTGTAAATCTCCGCGGTCCCGATCCGCACACCGCCGGGATTGAGTGTTGCATCGGACCGGCCATGGATGATCATCCCGCCGTGTTCGGTCCACTCGGCGAAGTCGCCGTGGCACCAGATATTGTCGAAACGCTCGAAATAGGCCGAATGGTATTTGGCGCCATCCGGATCATTCCAGAACTTGATCGGCATGCAGGGAAAGGCCCGGGTACAGACCAGTTCGCCCTTTTCCCCGATCACCGACTTGCCGTCATCGTCCCACACGTCGACGGCCATGCCGAGGCCAGCGCCCTGGATTTCGCCCTTCCAGACTGGCTTGACCGGGATCGCACAGACAAAACAGGACACGATATCGGTTCCGCCGGAGATCGAAGCCAGGTGCAGATCTTTCTTGATGCCTTCATAAACAAATGAGAAGCCATCGGGCGACAGCGGCGAACCGGTGGAAGCAACCATACGAAGCGCCGACAGATCGTGGCTGGAAATGGGCGTCAGACCTTCCTTGCGCAACGCATCGATGAATTTGGCCGAGGTTCCGAAGACGTGGAAACCCTCTTCAGCGGCATAGTCAAAAAGAACATTACCGTCCGGATGGAACGGCGAGCCATCGTAAAGGCAGATCGTCGCGCCAGTGGCCAGCCCCGAGGCCAGCCAGTTCCACATCATCCAGCCGCATGTGGTGAAATAGAACAGTCGCTCTCCCGAACGCAGGTTGAAATGAAGCTGCTGTTCCTTCAGGTGCTGAAGAAGGGTTCCGCCGACGGAATGCACAATACATTTCGGAATTCCGGTCGTGCCGGAAGAAAACAGAATGTAGAGCGGGTGATCGAAAGGCAGCGGTTCATATTCCACCGCACGGGCGTCAAAGGGTTCAACGAAATCGTCGAGCGTCTCGGCGGCGGCGAGTGAGGCCGCCAGGGCACTTGCATCGCCGGCATAGTGAACGATCAACGTCTTTTGCGGCTGAAGTTCGGCCTCCACCTTACCGAGTTTCTGCGACACATCCTGATACTTGCCATTGTACCAGTAGGCGTCACAGGCAATGAACAGTTTCGGCTCGATCTGTCCGAAGCGGTCAAGGACACCCTTATCGCCAAAATCCGGAGAGCAGGACGACCAGATGGCGCCGATTGAGGTGGCCGCCAGCATGGCTGCAATGGTTTCGGGCATGTTGGGCATCATGGCCGCAACGCGATCGCCCTTCGTCAACCCCATTGCGCGCATGGCCTGCTGAAGACGAGACACCAATGCATGAAGCTCATCCCAGCTCATGCGGGCGCGTGCCTTGTCCTCACCACGAAAGACAATGGCGTCATCGCTGCCAGTGCGGCTGAGAAGGTTTTCGGCAAAGTTCAGGGTTGCGCCAGGGAAGAAACGGGCGCCGGGCATCCGGTCTCCGTCTTCAAGAATGGTGTCACCCTTTTTACCTTTTACACCGCAGAAATCCCAGACCGCTGCCCAGAAGTCGGCGCGGTCTTCTATCGACCAGGCATGCAGCGCGTCATAGCCGGTGATCTCCTTGCCGACGCGTTCACTGCAAAAGCCAGCAAATGATGTGACAACCGCATTCTCAACCATTTCCTCGGTTGGCGTCCAAAGCGGATTCTGGCCGTTCATGCTTCCTCCCAAATCCCCAGTTACCGATGACCGGCTCTTAGCACGCTGCATCGAAACAGATAAAGCGGCCATTACCATTTTGTCGCGCGTTAATCCAAATGCGCGGCTTCAATTGCATTCGCCTGAGCAACCCATTACCCCTATGGCCGGTGGCGGACAGGTGTTGTTGCACCGTAACGGAAGGTCAAGCGCGACTTGGAACGCAAACGGCTATACCACAGGCGCTGGTTTCGGGCGATCATGGCTATCGTGGTCGTCGCCGGCATCGTTGCGGCCGTCAGCGGCATCGCCCTGCCCTTTGTCATATCCACTGACCTGGTGCGTGACCGGCTGGAACGGGACATCTCGGATTGGACCGGGCATGAATTCGAGTTGCTCGACAATCCGCAAATCGGCTTCTGGCCGGTGCCGCGCATTGAGCTAAACCGCATCAGCGTCTCTTCAAAACAGTTTCCCGACGCCGAACCGATTGTCTTTGCCGATGAGCTTAAGGCCGATTTCAGCATTTTCTCTGCACTTCGCGGGCGGCCAAGCTTCTCCAATTTCGTTCTCGTGAGACCGGTCTTTACTGTCGAGAAATTTCCGGAAGGCATCACCAGTTGGAACAGCCCGTCCGGGCGAATCGCCGAAGGCATTGATTCCGCCGTGGCGCATGCCGATGCCGGTGACGATGCATCCAAGCTGCCGCCGATCCCGGCCTACAGGCTTGGAGAGGTTACGGTCGAAAACGGCGCCTTCAACTGGATCGACCGGACAAATGGCGATTCCGAAAGAATAACCGCGATCAACGGTACGGTCAGCTGGCCAAGGCTGAACGGCGCCGCACGGGCGGATGTGCGCGGGATTTATCGCGGCGAGGCCGCATCACTCAGCGTGACATCGAACCAGCCGCTGCGGCTTCTGGCCGGACGCACGGCAAATTTCACCATCGATCTGAAGGCAGCGCCGCTGAATGTGAACTTTCAGGGGGACGCCAACCTTTCAAAAAACCCGTTCGCCCTTGGTGCCGTTGCCGTGCAGAGCCCCTCCATGCGGCAGGCGCTGGAATGGGTGGGAACCGAGATCAAGCCCGGTGAAGCCATTGGCGAGATGTCGCTGGAGGCCGACCTTCAGCTTCAGAACGATCGCGCGATGCTCGACAAGCTGATTGTCGAACTGGAGGGCAATCAGGGCATCGGTATCCTCGATATCAAACGCGATGAGGATACGCCCGGCATTTCCGGGACGCTGGCTTTCAATTCACTTGATATCGCGTCCTTTCTGAGGGCCTTCACGCCCCTGCCGCGCAGTGGCGAGGACATCGCCAAAACCATCGATACGTCCTTTTTGAGCCAATTGAAGCTCGATATGCGGCTTTCGGCACAAACAGCGACCCTGGGCAGGATCAGCCTGACCGACGTTGCTGCCGCCGCGCGTATCGACGGTGGACGGGCGACTTTCGATGTCGGCGATGCGACGGCCTATGGCGGGTCTGTGCTGGGGCGTGTCACCGTGGCCGAGAGCGGCGTCGAGGGCGGCGGTGAACTGCGCTTCTCCGCAAGGGACATCAATCTGGAACAGGTTCTGTCGGCACTGGATATTCAGGGCCCCTTTCCTCAGGGCACCGCGTCGATGAACGCGGCACTCTCAACACCCTTTCCGACCTGGGCGACCGGGTTAAGTGACCTCGACGGAAAACTGGAGCTTTCGATTATCAACGGCTCTGTTCCGTCTTTCGACACAGCTCAGTTCAGGGAACTGGCAAAGACCGAGCGTTTCTTTGGTCTCGGCGGCATCTCGCAAGGCTCCTTTCCTTTCAAGACCGCTGAATTTCAGGCGACCTTCTCCAACGGTCTGGCCGAAATCAACAAGGGCGATATTGTCGCGGAGGAGACGTCCTTAAGCCTGACCGGCATCATTCCCTACCAGCGTGGCGGGTTGGCGCTGATCGGGATTCTGCGTGACGTCAATACCGAGGCAGCAGCCGAAACCGGCGACGATGGAACACAGACGGAAACCGGGGACCCCGTGCGCGAGGAAACCGGCATACAGTTCTTTGTCGGCGGATCCTGGCCGACCCCTGTCATTTCGCCGATCATCAGTAACTAGAAGACTGAATCAACAACCTGCACTGGAGTCGGATGCAACGGCACTGATGGTCTATTGCGGCGACAGGCGTTTTTTGGCGTCCTTCCAAAGGCCTGCAACAAGTTCCGCGGCAGAACCTTCTTTGGCCAGCATTGCCGATTGTCCCGCCCACGCCTGCATCGTCTCTATGGAGTTGGATTTCGCGGCTTCACTGCGCATTTTCTGGGTAAGGCCGCGCTGAACGGGATAGGGAGCAGGGTCCGGTGCGCCGTCAGATCCGGCAGCCTCGACGTAAGCGGTTTTGACGCTGCGGCCCAGACGACCGGAAAACGCCCGCGTGGCCACGGTGTCTTCCGGCCGCGAAACGCCGATGGCATCCGCCCAGGCCGGGGCAATACTGGCTTCGGTCGTCCTCAACAAACCGGTTCCGATCTGCACCGCCGACGCTCCCAACAACAATGCCGCGGACACACCGCGCGCATCTGCGATTCCACCCGTCGCAACCACCGGGACCTTAACGGTGTCGACGATTGCCGGAAGCAGCGAGAACAGGCCCACCAAAGCCGTTCCCGCTTCGTCAGCATCAAAGGCGCCGCGATGGCCTCCGGCTTCCATGCCCTGTGCGACGATGACGTCAGCGCCGGCTTCTTCCGCCGCAATTGCTTCTTGTACCGTGGTGACTGTGGCAAACCATTTGATGTTGCGCTCTTTCATCCGAACGACAAAGTCATCGGGGTACAGGCCCATGATGGACGAAATCACCGCGGGCCCGGCGTCCAACAACGCATCGCACTGCTTTGAAAAATTCACCAGCGAAGGTTCCCCAGCAGTGGCCGGCACCTCAGGGCCCCATCGGGCCAGGAATGCGCGGACGGCATTCTCATGGACAGGATCACGCTTCGGTGCCGGGTCCGGTATCCAAAGGTTGAACTGGAAAGCGCCATTTGAACCGGCCCGCATCTGCGACGCCCAATCGGCAATCGCGTCCGGCTCCATCAAAAGTGCGCCGCATGCGCCCATGCCGCCGCCCTCCGCAACGGCAATCGCGAGCGATGTCGGGCAAGCGCCGGCCATGGGCGCCATGAGGATTGGAACTTGAAGCGAATAGTCGGCACAGAAGGCTTCAGCACGGGCAATGGGATTTTGTTCCATTGGTCTCACTCCATAAAACAATTCTGGTTTGAAAGAGGCTCAAATCATTTTCACCGTCAAGAACAACCCGCTCCTGTCCCGCGCGGTGCGGATAGGCCTGGCCAATCGACCCGGGGTTTTCCCGATACGGACCGGCATTACTGAAAATCGAAGGCGCTGAGGCCCGTGACCATCTCGTCAAGACCCGACGGGCGCGTGAGCGGCGGTTCGGCACGCGCCAGACATCCCTGTCTTTCGCACAACCGGCAGGCCGGCCCGATTTGTGTAGGCTTGATTGCCGAGCCCTTGACCGTATCGCCATAAATGATTTCGTCGCGGAAACCGATGTCGCAGCCGACCAGGACCGCTGTCCGTCGCACTCTTTCGTTGAAAGCGCCCTGCGGCCCCTCAAGCGTGCGGGCAATCGTCAGGAATTCGGCGCCATCCGGCATTTCGACGGCATCGACCAGAATCTGGCCCGGCTGGGTGAACGCGGCATGGATATTGAGCTTGGGGCAGCCGCCGCCGAAGCGCGACTGCGGAAACCCTCTCGCGCCGGCGCGCCGGAACCGGTTTCCTGCATTGTCGACCTCGAGCATGAAAAACGGCACCCCTGACGTACCGGGGCGCTGCAGCATGGTGACACGGTTGGCGACCTGCTCGAAGGAAACATGGAAACGCGAACGCAACACATCCAGATCATACCGGGCGCGCATGGCGGCTGCCTGGAAGGCCCCGTAGGGCATCATGATGGCATGGGCGGCGTAACGGGCAATCTCAAAACGCCCGAGCCGCCGGGCCTCGTCGGAAGCAAAATCCAGTTGCTCGAGCTCTGCCGAAATCTGGTCACCAAAGGCAAGCTGCGCGACCTCGACTGCGATCTCCCGCAACTGATCGAAAGGCGACAACCGCTCGGACAGAAAAAGCCTCATGGAGTGGCGGTCGAACCGGCGCCGCCAGTTCGGCATTGTGTGAACGGGCAGGAGCCGCACGACAACACCGTGCTCACGCGCCAGCCAGGACCGCAACGCATTGCTCAAATCCTCGACCGGCTTGATGTGTGTATGGAGTTCCTCGGCAGCCTCTTCGATTGCGGCGATGTGATTGGGCCGGCGTTCGAACACCTCGCGCACCTCGTCAACCGGAAGCCTGGTTCCCGAAACCGTGGGTGTATGGCCTTCCCGCGCCAGAAGTTCCGAAAGACCGGAAAGACGCGATTGCGCCTCCTTATAGGCGCGGTAGAGCTTGACGACGCCGGCCGCTGCGTTCGGAGCGGCGTCGGCGACTTCGATCAGTTCCTGGTCGCCGGGAAGCGCCTCCGCGAGAAGCGGATCGGAGAAGACCTCCTTCAGGGCGCTCATCGTGCCTGTCGTCTCGCCCTGCAGCTCTTCCAGATCGATCTTGTAGACAGATGTCAGCTTGAGAAGGAGTTGAACCGTCAGCGGCCGCTGATTGCGTTCAATCAGGTTGAGGTAAGAGGGTGAAATGCCCAGTTCTTCGGCCATGGCCGTCTGCGTCAGACCGTGCTGATTTCGGATTCGGCGCAGGCGCGGCCCGGCAAAGATCTTTTGTTCCGCCATAATATTTACAACATTTGACAAATCTGGGTGTAATGAGCCTATTACAAAATTTACAAATTTACAATTGCGATTTGTCATAACTTAGACAGCATGACCCTTTTATCACGCTGATTTTGCGGATTTTTCTATTCATCTTGTGCACTGCACTGTAAAAATGGTCATACAAATTCCAAAACAAGGGCGACTTCTTATCAAAAGAAGCTCACAGGTTTACCGAACGGAGATCGCAATGACTGATTTTTACAACCTTGTTCCCGGCGCACCGGAAGGCCGCTTTGACGGGATTGACCGTCCGTATTCGGCGGAAGATGTTCAGAAACTGCGCGGTTCTGTACAGATCAAGCATTCGCTGGCCGAAATGGGCGCCAATCGCCTCTGGCAGCTCATTCACAACGATGATTTCGTCAACGCACTGGGAGCGCTTTCCGGCAACCAGGCCATGCAGATGGTCCGCGCCGGCCTGAAGGCCATTTACCTCTCCGGCTGGCAGGTTGCAGCCGATGCCAATACGGCGTCCGCAATGTATCCGGATCAGTCGCTTTATCCGGCCAATGCGGGCCCCGAACTGGCCAAGCGCATCAACAAGACCCTGCAGCGCGCCGACCAGATCGAAACGGCAGAGGGCAATGGCCTTTCCGTCGACACATGGTTCGCCCCGATCGTCGCCGACGCGGAAGCCGGTTTTGGCGGTCCGCTCAACTCCTTCGAGCTGATGAAGGCCTATATCGAGGCCGGCGCAGCAGGCGTTCATTATGAAGACCAGCTTGCTTCTGAAAAGAAATGCGGCCATCTCGGCGGCAAGGTCCTGATCCCCACGGCCGCACATATCCGCAACCTCAACGCGGCACGCCTTGCAGCCGACGTCATGGGTACGCCGACCCTCGTCATCGCCCGCACGGATGCCGAGGCTGCAAAGCTGCTGACCTCAGACGTCGACGAGCGCGATCAGCCATTCGTCGATTACGAAGCAGGCCGCACGGCGGAAGGCTTTTACCGGGTCAAGAACGGTCTTGAGCCGTGCATTGCCCGCGCGATTGCCTATGCACCCTATTCCGACCTGATCTGGTGCGAGACGTCCAAGCCGGATCTTGATCAGGCCAAGCGTTTTGCCGAAGCCGTTCGCAAGGTCCATCCCGACCAGCTTCTTGCCTATAACTGCTCGCCTTCGTTCAACTGGAAGCAGAACCTGGACGATGCGACCATTGCCAAGTTCCAGCGCGAACTCGGCGCCATGGGCTACAAGTTCCAGTTCATCACGCTGGCCGGTTTCCACCAGCTCAACCACGGCATGTTCGAGCTTGCCCGCGGCTACAAGGACCGGCAGATGGCCGCCTATTCAGAGCTGCAGGAAGCCGAATTTGCCAGCGAGACAAACGGCTACACCGCAACGAAGCACCAGCGGGAAGTCGGCACGGGCTACTTCGATGCCGTATCCATGGCCATTACCGGCGGACAGTCGTCGACAACGGCCATGGGCGAATCGACCGAGACCGCCCAGTTCAAACCGGCCGCCGAATAGGCGGCTTGTGGGACCGGCGGCACCATGCCGCCTGTCCTCGCCGGCGGATTGTCCGCCACCTGCCATCGCCAGATAAGGAGATATCACAATGGCACCGCAGACACGCGTCAAAGAACGGGCTGAAGAACAGTCCTCTGCCATGACCGCAGACCAGCAGGCTGCGATCCGCATGGTTGCAAACGACCTGCACAGGCTGAACCAGTCGGTGATGAAGGCCGTCGATGCGGGTGTGTCCGTTGAACTGGTACGCTCCGCACGCCATCACGGCGGGGATGGCAACTGGGGAGACCTTCTCATCCCCGTCATCGTTACACAGGGCTCTTAAGGCCTCTGTCGAAGGACCGGTCCGGCTGACGAAGAGCCTCTCAGCCGGACCGGTCATATTCCGCCGTCCAGAAGCTATAAATCCTGTGACGGAGGGCTCATCCAACGGATCCGACGATACCCTCGGGCGGCATAATAACTGCTCGTTAAACATAGCCGCCATTTTCAAATATAGCTCAACAACCACCAGTTTTATTAAGAGTGAAATAACTGCACGTGGGTAGTATCCACGGCGCGACAAATGATTTGTCGATATCCGGCCGCTTTCGGCCTCACCTAGTGTGCCCATTGTTTTCGGCGTTCAGGATATCGTCATGCGTACGTCCAACCCAGCTGCATCTCCAATCTATCCGGACCGCGATCTTGAAGCGCGATGCGAACAGAACGGCCAGCCTTGCGTTGCGACACGGGAGCCCGCTGAGGAGCGTGACGGTTTAGAGCTCGATCAACTGACCGAATTTCACGATGCGCGCGTCCTTCTACGCAAGTGGAAAGCCGCAAGAACCTTAAACTCCCTTCCGCTTTATGAGGATCTGGTCCTGGGCTCGCTCGGCAAGCTGGCCGACGAAATCGCTGTTGTCCGCAATATCGGGAACGAGGAGCCCGTTATTGTGCGGGCAGGCAACAAGTTCGAAAATGTTGTCCAGCGCAACTGCAATCTGACGCCGCTTTCCTCGCTGCCGGTCAATTATCAGTTCTCGATCTCAACTGCCCTGGATTGCGCGCGATCCACAGGTTCTCCCGGGTTGCGCCTTTGTCAATCGACTGTAGAGGGCATGATATCAACGGTAGAACTCGTCGCCTTGCCGCTGGCCTCACATTGGGAAGGCGAGTTCTTTTTGCTGTTCGCCCGACCGCGTGAAAAACAGGTAGACCTTGCCAGTCTTTTGATCAACTCGACCAATGAAGGCATCATGGCACTGTCGTGCCTGGAAGAACGGAACGGTCAACCGCTCGACTTCATGATCTTGAGCATCAATGACGGGGCTGCAAAACTGCTCGGCTCCACGGTCGAAAAACTGCGGTCCTCCCGGTTATCGGAAGCCCTGACACGCGCCGGTTTCCGGCGGGGCCTTCGCGCGCTGCGCGCGGCGCTGAGGACCGGTGACCACAGCAGCTTTACATTCGAATATACGGCCGAGAAACACAAAGTCTCGATCAAGGCCGGGATATCACGCGCCGGCGAATTGTTGACGGTCACTCTCATTGACGTTGGCGAGTTGCGGGCGCGCGAAGCGCTATTCCGCTCCATGTTCGACGCAAATCCCGTGCCGATGGTGGTTGTCGCGCAGCAGGACGCCCGTATCCTTCGGGTTAATGACGCTGCGCTTCGGCTCTATGGCTACGGGCGCGACGATTTCATGCAGCTCAGCCTGCGTGACCTGCGCCTGAGAGAGCTGGGTGGCGGCGAGGACGATGGAGACGGTGACGTACAGGCAGGCGGAAGCTGCTGGACGCACGAAGCGGCCTGCGGGACGGTGCTTAACGTCGTGGAATATGAACGGGACATTACCGTCGAAGGTGTTCCCGCCACACTCGCAACAATTGTCGACATGACCGAGCGGGCCCGCGCCGAGGCCCAGATCACGTTTCTTGCACATCATGATCCGCTGACACGCCTGCCCAACCGAACCGTCTTTACCGAGGCGCTGGAAAGGTCATTTTCCGATTTCGAGCGCGGCGCCACCGCCTTCAGCGTTCTGACGATCGACCTTGACGGTTTTAAACTGATCAACGACACGCAGGGTCACGATGCGGGCGATATGGTTCTGACAGAGGTCGCGCGCCGGCTCGTCGAACTGGCCGGGGCGGAGGATACGGTGGCGCGGCTGGGCGGCGACGAATTCGCCATGATCCTTTCGGGTTGCAGCACACGGGAGGCTTGCCTGGAACGCGCCACGCACATTCTGAAGGCCCTCGATCTGCCCCACGATCTCAATGGCAGGCTTGCCAATATCGAAGCCAGTATCGGCATCGCGGTGGTTCCGGGTGAGGCAAAGGTACCGGAACAGGCTCTCAAATTCTCTGACCTGGCGCTCTACAGGGCGAAAAAGGATACCGGCAGCGCTGTCCGGGTTTTTGAACCGGAGATGGATCGCGTCGAGAGCGAGCGGCGGTCGCTGGAGGTGGAGTTGCGGCGCGCGGTCATCGAACGCGAATTCGAGCTTCATTATCAGCCGATCATGTCGGTCAAGACCGGTCGGCTGAGAGGCTTTGAGGCACTCATCCGCTGGCGGCACCCAAGCCGTGGACTTGTGCCGCCGGCGGACTTCATCCCCTTGGCCGAAGAGGCCGGGCTGATTGAACAAATGGGCGAATGGGTTCTTTTTGAGGCTTGCCGCCAGGCCGTGGACTGGCCCGGACATCTCATCGTCGCCGTCAATGTTTCCGCACGGCAGTTCGGCAGCGACCGGCTCGTGGGCACCGTCAGGAACGCCCTTGATGAAAGCGGCCTGGCCGCCGAAAGGCTGGAAGTCGAAATCACCGAAAGCGTCCTTCTCAACGATACCCAGGACAATATCGAGGTGCTGCAGCAACTGCGCGCGCTCAATGCCCGTATTGCGCTGGACGATTTCGGCACCGGATATTCGAGCATGGGCTACCTGGCGAAGTTTCCCTTCAACCGCATCAAGATCGACCGCAGCTTCGTGCGCGATATCGGAGACAACAAAAGCTCCCAGGCCGTGATCCGGGCCATCGTCAGTCTCGGATCGAGCCTCGGAATGGATATCACCGCCGAAGGCGTTGAGAACGCCGACCAGCTGGAAGTTCTTATCAGTGAGAACTGCAGCGATCTGCAGGGTTATCTGTTCAGTCCGCCGATCCCGCGACAGGATCTGCATCGCGTTATCGAAGCCTATTGCGGACCGGAAGACACTGTTTGTGAGGATAAGGACAAAGTGGCCTGAGGGTCAGACAAATTGACCGGCAGCCCAGCCGGACGACCAGGCCCACTGGAAATTGTAGCCACCGAGCCAGCCGGTCACATCGACGGCCTCGCCGATAAAAAAGAGGCTGGATACGGCCTTTGCCTCCATCGTCCGTGAGTTCAGTCCGGCCGTATCGACGCCGCCGAGCGTCACCTCGGCCGTTCGATAACCTTCTGACCCGGTCGGTTTGATTTGCCAGTCCTGAGCCGCATCGGCGATCCGGCGTAGCAGAGCGTCGTTCATATCGGCTATCCGCCCGGCGGCGCCAACGCCCTCGCAGATGATCTGCGCAAGCCGTTTTGGCAGATGCGCGGACAGGATGGTGTGCGGCGTTTGGCGTCCGCCCTGTCCTCTTGCGTCTCGCAGCACGGAAAACAGGTCCCTGTCCGGCAGCAGCGACAGCGTGATTTCGTCCCCCTCTCGCCAATAGGAAGAAATCTGGAGGACGGACGGGCCGCTGATGCCACGATGGGTAAACAGCATCGCCTCGTTGAAGGCCGCACCGTTGCACCGCACAGCCGCATCGACCGAAACGCCGGACAGGGGTTTCAGCCTCTTACGCAGTTTCTCATCAAAGGTGAGCGGGACAAGAGCCGGCCGGGTTTGCGTCACAGCCAATCCGAATTGTTCGGCAATGCGGTATGCAAGGCCGGTTGCACCCATTTTGGGAATGGACTTGCCGCCCGTGGCGACAACAAGCGCACTGCATCTGACCGGTCCGGTCGCAAACCGTATGGTGAAACCGTCATCTTCCCGTGTGACACCCTCGAATGTCACGCCGAGCGACAGATCGACCCCGGCATCGCGCATCAGCCCCGTCAGCATATCGATGATCTGCCTTGAGGATCCGTCACAAAAGAGCTGACCGAGGGTCTTTTCGTGATAGGCGATACCGCTTCGCGCGACGAGATCGATGAAGTCATACTGGGTGTAGCGGCCAAGGGCCGATTTGCAGAAATGTGGATTGGCGGAAAGGAAATTCCCGGGTGCGGCGTGAAGATTGGTGAAGTTGCAGCGGCCACCCCCGGAAATGCGGATCTTTTCGCCAGGCGCACGGGCGTGATCGATGATCAGCACCTTGCGGCCGCGCCTGCCCGCCTCAATGGCGCACATCATGCCGGCTGCGCCGGCACCGAGAATGACAACGTCATAACGCTGCATGAATCGCGCTTCCCAAGATCTGCACACCTGCAAGACGTGCGTTTCGGACAGACCGGATGCGGGCCAAAGGTTTCAAATACATATTGCTTGTTCTAAGAGAACCGGAACGCAAGTCCGCTAGTGAGCGATTCATGGCCGAGAAATCCAAAAAGACATCCGCACGACATGCGGACGATGCCAGACAGGCGCGCCGCAGACCCGCCTATGTAGACAATACGCGCGGTGTTGCAAACTGGAAGCATGCGGGCGAATGGCTCAAATGGCGCGGTATTGAGGATATCGAGTGCATCACGCCCGACCTTGCAGGCGTGCCGCGCGGCAAGATGATGCCGACATCGAAGTTCACGTCCAACACGTCGCTTTCGCTGCCTTCGGCGCTCTTCCGGCAGACCATATCGGGCGAATACCCGGAGGAAACCGGCAACTTCCGTTACGATCCGCAGGACGGCGATTTGAAACTGATGCCCGATCTGTCCACATTGGCGGCTGTCCCGTGGGAGAGCGACCCGACGGCACAGGTCATCTGCGATATTGTCGATCCGGAAGGCAAAAGCGTCGATTACGCGCCGCGCAACGTGCTCAAACGCGTCCTGTCACTTTATGAGGACAAAGGATGGCGCCCGGCGGTGGCTCCGGAAATCGAGTTTTATCTCGTTGCCCTTAACGATGACCCGGACTATCCGCTCCAGCCGCCCGTGGGGCGCTCGGGACGCACCATCGCCCGTGGCCAGTCCTATACGATCGCCGGGGTCAACGAGTTCGATGAGCTGATTGACGATATCTACCATTTCTCCGAGGCGCAGGGCCTTGAGATCGATACGCTCATTCATGAAGAAGGGCCTGCGCAGCTCGAGATCAACCTGCGGCACGGCGATCCGTTGCTTTTGGCCGACCAGGTGTTCATGTTCAAGCGGACCATCCGCGAGGCGGCGCTCAAACACGGCATCTACGCGACCTTCATGGCAAAGCCGATGCAGGGTCAGGCGGGTTCCGCCATGCATATTCACCAATCGGTCACGGATGCAAAGACCGGCGGCAACATCTTCTGCAACCGGGACGGTTCGCCGTCTTCCAAGTTCTTTTCCTTCATCGGGGGAATGCAGCATTTTGTCCCGAAGGCCCTCGTCATGATGGCGCCCTATGTGAACTCCTACCGGCGGCTTGCTCCGCAAATGGCCTGCCCGGTCAACAATGCCTGGGGTTACGACAACCGTACGGTCGCTTTCCGTGTCCCGCATTCGGACCCGGCGGCCCGGCGCGTGGAAAACCGCCTGCCGTCTTCGGACGCCAATCCCTATCTCGCGCTCGCCGCATCGCTTGCCTGCGGCTGGCTCGGCATGGTGCGGGAAATCGTGCCGGACAGCCCGACCGAGACAACGGCGAATGAGGGCACGACGGTCGACCTGCCGCGCGGTCTGCTCGACGCCCTGTCGGTGCTGGAGGACGAGCCGTCCTTCATCGAGGTCTTCGGCAAGGACTTCATCGACATCTATGCCGGGGTGAAGCGCGGCGAGTTCGAGACTTTCATGGAAGTGATCAGCCCGTGGGAGCGCGAGTTCCTGCTTTTGAACGTCTAAATCCGGCTAAGGAGAGGCATTCGCGGCGTGAACGATCATCAAAAGGGCTGTGCGGCCGTTTGCTCAGCCCAGGCCAGTCAAGCTGCCAGCGGGACTTCGGCCTAACCGATCACCTCAAAACGATCGACATCAACGAGCCCGTAGTCGGTCAGCTTAAGGTGCGGTATGACAGGAAGGGCGAGGAACGCGAGTTGCAAAAACGGTTCTTCAAGAACCACGCCAAGAGACCTTGCAGCGGCGCGCAACTCTACGAGTTTCCGATGTACGTCCTCGAACGGCTCCAGGCTCATCAAACCGGCGATGGGCAACGCGACCTCGGCCAACACCGCGCCGTCCTTGACCACAACGAAACCGCCTTCTATTTCGGTCAGCCGATTGGTCGCGACAGCCATGTCGCCATAGTCCGCACCCACCACCGCCAGGTTGTGGTGGTCATGACAGACAGTGGATGCGATCGCACCGGCCTTCAAACCAAACCCACGGACAAACCCGGTTGCGATGTTGCCGTTCTTTCCGTGTCGCTCGACGATGGCAATCTTGACCAGATCGCGGTCGGTATCGGGCCGTTTGTCACCGCCGTCAGGCTCGATATCAACCGTCAAATGACTGGTGATGATTTTGCCAGGCTCGATCCCGATCACCGGCGTTTTCGCGGTGTTGCTTGCGGTACGAAATGACGCTGCCGTGACCTGAGGCGCCTTGACGCTTCGGCGTGCCACCGGCGGGACCGGCCGAACCGCACCGAAGGCCGCGTCATCCAGCAAAACGCCTCCGCATAGCACGTGTTCGGCACGGCACTCTTCCAGTGATTCCAGTACCACGATATCCGCACGTTTTCCCGGCGCGATCAGCCCACGGTCTCTAAGACCGAAAATTTCGGCAGCCGACTGGCTGGCAGCGCGATAGACGGCAAGCGGCTCGGCCCCCTTATGAATCGCGGTGCGGATCATGAAATCGAGATGTCCGTGTTCTGCTATATCCAGCGGGTTTCGATCATCCGTGCAAAAGCCGATATAGGGTGAGTTGCGTTCGGTGATTATCGGCACCAGCGCCTCAAGATCCTTTGACACAGAACCTTCGCGGATCAGGACTCTCATCCCTTTTTGCAGTTTTTCAATCGCCTCTTCAGCGGTCGTTGTTTCATGGTCTGTCAAGATGCCTGCCGAGAGGTAGGCATTCAGATCAGTCCCCCGAAGGAGCGGCGCATGTCCGTCGATATGGCAGCCTTGGAAAGCATTTAATTTCTCCATTGCCTGCGGATCTTTGTGAATTACGCCGGGGTAGTTCATGAACTCCGCAAGGCCAATAACGTGAGGATTGTCCAGGTAGGGCTTCAGATCGTCGGCAAGCAGTTCGGCCCCGGCCGTTTCCATCGTTGTCGACGGAACACAACTGGAGAGCTGCACAAATATGTCCATGACAGTGCGCTCGGCTGCCTCCAGGAAGTACCGAATGCCGTCAATTCCGGCCACGTTGGCGATCTCGTGCGGGTCACAGATTACGGAGGTAACGCCGCGTGGTGCCACGCACCGATCAAACTCAAACGGTGTAATCAGCGAGCTCTCGATATGCAGATGTGTGTCGATGAAACCAGGCACCAGAATACGTCCGGTCACATCGATGACGTTCTTGCCATCATACTGGCCACAGGTACCAACGATCGTGTCACCGCAAATGGCGACATCGCCCTGCAACAGTGCGCCTGTCACCAGGTCCAGCACCTGCCCGCCGCGCAACACCAGGTCGGCCGGGACCCTGCCTGAACCCTGATCAATCCTGTCGTTTAAGGAAGCCTTATACATGCGCCATATCTCTATTCGGCCTGCTGCATGCCAAAGTGTGCCAGCGTGCGCCGCTCGACAGCCAGGACAATGTAGTAAAATGCTACGGACAGCAGGACGGACACGGCCGCGACGGTCCAGATCATGCCATAATCCAGGTAGCCGCGTGACCGGTTGAGCAGATTGCCCAGTCCCGTGCCCGTTGCCAGCCATTCTGCAATCATCACCCCGAGGAGTGCGCGCGGTACGGTCAATCGGGTCGATGCGAAAAGATAAGGCAAGGCGGCAGGAATGGACACCATCCGCATTTCTTTCCAGGCCGAGGCACCATAGGCACGCGGCAGCTCGAGCACAGAGTGCGGCACTCTCTGAATTCCCTGCGCCAGTAGAACGAAGGCCGGAAAGAAGGTCACCGAAATGGTGACCCAAAGCGTTACCGAGTAACCGCGTCCGAGGATCAGAACCAGCAGCGGGGTCAGCGCCACCAGGGGCATGGTCTGTGTGACCAGCGCTATCGGCATGAAGGTTCGCAAGAAGCCGGGAAACATTCGAGAGGAGATCGCCAGCAGGAAGGCAAAGATCAGCCCTGCCGCCATGCCAAGCGCGGTTATCGGCAGCGTTTGCAGCAGTGCATCCAGGAGCTTGCTGCGCGCGCTGGCGGAGCCTTCGGACAGGAACAGATAGTCAATCACACCGAAGGGTGTTTTTGCTATGAGGTCCGGCACGCCCGTCAGCTTGATGAAGGCCCACCAAAGCAAAAAAGGAAGCATCAGAGTACCGGCCGAGATGAGCAAGCGAACGGGGCGCGAGTATTTCGGGTATTCGCCGGCGGACGGAATCGCGGTGTTCAGGGTGACTGACCGGGTACTGCCCAATATCCTGTTGGAGATCACCGCGAATATTGCGTAACTCAAGCCCGCAATCACCGTTGCCGCCAGTCCTATACCCCAAAGCCGTTCCGGCTCTCCACGCCCCAGAGACCCAAGCAAATAGGTGCCGAGTCCCCAGCGTCCGCCGCCGCCGAATTCCGCCAGAATTGCACCGAGAACCGCATTTGGCGCAGCAACGCGCAATCCGCCAAGGATGTCGGGAACCGCGCCGCGCAGGCGGACAAGTTTCATCACAAGCCAGTTTCCGCCGCCATAAGCGCGCACCAGATCAGCGGACCGTGTATCGTATTGCGACAGGCCGATCACTGTCGCACTCATCGTGACGAAATACACCCCCAAGGCCGCCAACGTGACCCGCGGAGCCATTCCGGACAAGGTCAGTACGAGAATTGGTGCGATGGCAATGGGAGGGAGCGCGAAAACGGCAATGTTCACTCCACGGGTCAATCGCAGAAGCGTGGGAGACAGGACGAAGACAATGCCTGCCGCGATCGCCAGAGTGTTGCCGATGAGAAAACCTAGGCTAGATGCGTAAACCGTTGCCCATATATGGCCCGGATAATCCCCCAGATCTGTCCAAAAGCGGATCAGAATCTCGCTCAAACCCGGCAGGGCACCGCCGGCAACCCAGTCCATTCGGCCGACAATTTCCCACACAACAATTACGACAAGAATGTTGCGAATCGCTGCTGCAAGGGAGGTGTTGTGGCTACTCACCGTGAAGCACCTTGGCAATTCTGTCGGTCAGAGCATGGAACTCCGGATCGGAGAACAGGTCCGGATGGCGAGGGCGAGCAAACGGCACTTCGACGATATCAATCACGCGTCCCGGGTTGGCGTGCATGATCGCAACATAGTCTGCCAGGAATACGGCCTCATCGATCCCGTGTGTGACCAGCAGCGCGGTCGATTCGGATTCCGACCAGATCCGCTGCAACTCCACGTTCATCTGCCTGCGGCGAATCTGGTCCAGCGCACCGAACGGCTCATCCATGAACAAAACCTTGGGTGACGTGATCAAAGACCGCGCGATGGAAACCCTTTGCCGCATCCCGCCTGACAATTCACCAGGAAGTGCCTTTTCGTATCCTTTCAGTCCGACCAACTCGATCAAATGGGAGATTTCGGTGTTGTACCGCGACGGGTTCCGACCCAACACCTCAAGCGGCAGGGCCACGTTTTTTGCGACGGAACGCCAGGGTAACAGCGCCGCATCCTGAAATGCCACGCCGGTGACGCCGCCGGCCGTGGCCGTAGCGGAAGGTTGACCCGCGATCCGCACCTCTCCTGCATCATGGCTTTCCAGTCCGAGAGCGATGCGCATGGCGGTCGATTTACCGCAACCCGATGGTCCGATCAGCGCGGTAAATGAACCTGGAGGGCATTCCAGGTTCATTTCCTTCAATGCCTCCACCACCTTGCCGCGGCCCCTGTAGGTCTTGGAAACCGAGCGAAGCAAGATGCCGGCAGGCTCGGACATCACAGTTCCTCAAGCAACGTGGTGTCGAACATGTCACGGGTGCCGTTGATTCCCACCGCGGACAATGCCTCGAGATTCTTCTGTATATCTTCCTCAGACATTGAGAATACTCCGGCCTCCGCGACGATCAGGTCCTTTTGAGCGGTGTTGAAGAACACTTCGTTTTCGATCGTGCGGCCGGTTCCCTTGAACCACGTGTCCGCCCACTTTGGCGGATAGACGCTCGGATCAGCAAGGTTTTCGTTCCATCCCCGACGGCTTACCCGCAACCAGGAAATCAGTTCCTTCCGCTTGGTCGCAAGCGTTTCCTCGGTCACGACCACCGTGTCATTGAATGTCGTCACACCATAATCGTAGATCAGGAAGGAGTGCGCTTCCTCCCCCAATGCGCTAATTGTGTAGGGCACATTGGTTGTGAAATCCAATGAGGCGTCAATTTCACCGCGGACCAATGGTGTCGGATCATACGCGTAGGGCACAATGTTGACATCTGCCCGATCGATGCCGTTCAAGCTCAGCAACGCTTCGACCGTTACTGTATTGACGGGTGGAACAGCCACTGTCTTGCCGACAAGATCGGCCGGCGAATTGATCGCGCTCTTTTTCAGCGACACAATGCCCAGCGGGTTTTTCTGATATTGCGTCCCGATGATCTTGAATTTTGCACCCTGTTCCGAAATCGCCCGAATCGTAGTGTCCGGCAACGTCAGCGCGAGATCAGCTCGACCCGCTATTATTGCGCTTTCGGGAATAACGTCGGGTCCGCCCGGAAGGTAGTTCAATTCCAGACCGGCCTCGGTGTAATAGCCCTTGTCGATCGCCAGAAAATACCCGGCAAACTCAGCGTCGTTGATCCAGGCGGCCTGCATTGTGAACGGTGTCGCGGCTGATGTGCGTCCGGCCAACAGTGTTGCAGTCATCCCGGCTGCCGCGGCTCCCAGGAAATTTCGGCGGTTCATTGCTGTTTTCATTTGTTCGTTCCCTGTTTTTTGTTTGCGAACGGTAAGGACCTGCTCCTCAGGCAATTCCCTTGATGCGTTGAAGCTCGCGAAGCGGCGGCGTCTGATCGATCTGCTTCGGCTCAAGCAAATCCCAGATCACGCCATGTGGCCTCTTGGCTCGGCGTTCCACCGTGTGCAGCTTGTCGGGCGTTGCGATGTAGTCGACCAGGATATCGGTAGCGCTCGGGTGCAGTTTTTCATGGACGACCTGACAATCGTGTACAGCGGCCACGACCGGAGTGTCTTCGCCGACGAGACCAAGATCGGTGAACATGCCCCATTCAAGATCAAAGAAGCCGTGGCCTTTGCCAAAGCGGACGCCGTCTATGGATACGGCGGAAGCGCCGGTCACCAGAAAGTCGATCCGTCCATGCGCGGCGATTTCTTCAAGCAGGACCGGTCTGCCGAAGTGCTCCATACCGTCCAGCCACGCCGCATAGAGCTCTGCACCTTTGGGGACCATGCCCGGTTCGATCATCAGGAAGCCCCGATAGATACCGTATGTCGACATGAAGAACGTCTTTTCCTGTTCGATCAGGCGCCGCCGCAAATCGACAAGGCAGTTGTCCGGCGTAATGAAAAGAAAGTCCGCGTCCTTGCATTTCTGCATATCCAGAATGCGATCGGCTGCTATTTCCGATCCCTCAAAATCCGGAATTACCTCAGCAAAATTCAGATCGAACCGCGTGTCCGGCTTGGCCACGTCCTTCAGTTTTGTCCAAATCTGTTGGCGGATGATACTGGATTTTGACACGCCAGACCCTTTCTGTTTCAGTACGGTGTTTCAGAGTTTCATCCGAAGAAGTTTCATTGTTTCATAACTCTGCAACACACGTTTCATAATGTCAAATCCGGCATTAAACTGTTGTTTTGGATAGCAAAATGTCAACACGACTCGCTCTGAGAATACAGGATAGAATTACGCGGCTTACCAGAAGTGAACAACAATTGGCCAAGGTGATTCTGGAAGCACCGTCGCTTATTGAAACACATACGGCCACGGAACTTGCCCAACTTGCCCAGGTATCGAAGGCAACGGCTGCCCGTTTTTTTCGCACGCTTGGCTATACCGATTTTGAAGAAGTCAAAGTTCAGGCCCGGGAGGAGAGAAACCGCACCCAGCCATACAGCTACGCAGCCTCAGCCTCGAAAGAGGTTATTCTGGGTCGCACGATCAGCGAACATCTCGAGCTGGAACTGGGCAACATCACCCGCACATTTGAGGAAATGGGTTCCGGCACACTTCAGCAAGCCTCCAAACTGATCAAGGAAGCCCCGCGGCTTTGGTTCCTCGGGCTTGGCGCCGATGGCTGGTGCGCGCGCTATGGCCGGGTCATGTTTTCCAGACTGCGCCACAACGTACACTTGCTGGGACTGGCCGACAGTTCGCTGGCGGAGGATCTGGCAATGGCCGGCCCGCGCGATGTCATTGTGCTGGTAGCGCAAGGCGCGCAGCCGAAAAGCCTTCGACCCGTTCTGTCCTATGCGAAAACAACCCGTGTTCATGTCATCACCTTGACCGACCACACAAATTTGGCATTGACCAAGCGGTACTCCGATATTGTCCTGCGATGTCATATCGCAAATTACGGACTGGTCCCGACCTATACAACGCTGGTCAGCACCCTCCGATTGTTAGCGATCTCCTATGTCGGACTGGTTGGGGAAACGGCGATCCAGAGAATGGGGCTGATCGGCGAAATCAATGAAGAGCTTGATATGCTCGACTGATGTATATCGCTGCAAACGACTTGCGCGGTCGGGTCATCCCGAAGACACAGGCATGTGCGCCTCACACCCTGTTCAGACGCGGCAACGACCTTTATTCTTTGCCGCTTCCGGCGCCGAATTCATCAAGGTCAGTTTCAACTGTGCGGTATCCAGGTCTGAAGCAGGACCCGTTCGTGGAAAACAATGTCGTGGCGCTGCTCCGTCGGACCGACGTGAAGGGACTCAAAGACACCATGCGACAGTCAGCCAGGAGAACAGTTTCAGACCCCTTTGCATTGCAGCAGAGACAGGTTTCCGCCCTGTCGGCAAATTAGTTCTGGCCTTTTTAAATCGATTAGATTATGAGAAGTCGCGACAGTGCCCGTGGCCCTCGACCCATTTTTTCAAACAGCGAGTCAGCAGCGATGAGCAGTCAGACTATCCCCGTCGATCCGTTCGACTATATCGTCTTTGGCGGCACCGGTGACCTGGCCGAACGCAAATTGCTGCCGGCACTCTATCATCGGCAGATATCCGGTCAGTTAAGCGAACCGACTCGGATCATCGGTGCGTCCCGGTCGGATCTGAGCGACGACGCCTATCGCGATTTTGCAAAACAGGCGCTGTCCGAGCACCTTAAAGAGGGTGAATTCCAGGACGATGAGGTCAAGCGCTTCCTTGACCGGCTGCATTATGTTTCGATCGATGCGAGCTCTGACCGCGGCTGGGACCGGCTGACCACGGTGTTGGCGGATGGTCAGGACCGGGTTCGGGCCTTCTATCTCGCGGTCAGCCCATCGATATTCGGCAAAATTTGTGAGCGGATCAGCAGCAACGGGCTGATCAACGACAATACGCGCATCGTGGTGGAAAAGCCGATCGGTCGCGACCTCGCCACCGCCCACGCGCTCAATGACACGATCGGCAAGGCGTTTGCGGAAGAACAGATTTTCCGCATCGATCACTATCTCGGCAAGGAAACCGTTCAGAACCTGATGGCGCTGAGGTTTGCCAACGCCCTTTACGAACCGCTGTGGAACTCGGCACATATCGACCACGTTCAGATTACCGTGGCCGAATCGGTCGGCCTGGAAGGACGTGCGGGCTATTACGACCGCGCCGGCGCTCTGCGCGACATGGTGCAGAACCATCTTCTGCAACTGCTTTGCCTGGTCGCCATGGAGGCCCCGACTTCCATCGACGCCGAGGCGGTGCGCGACGAGAAGCTCAAGGTCCTAAGAGCGCTTCGGCCGATTGATGACAGCAACGCAGCCAAGCTGACCGTGCGCGGGCAATACCGCGCCGGCGCATCCGCCGAGGGTGCCGTCGATGGATATCTGGAAGAGCTTGGAGACGAGACCTCCAACACTGAAACCTTCGTGGCCATCAAGGCCGAGATCGAGAACTGGCGCTGGGCCGGTGTGCCGTTTTACCTGCGCACCGGCAAGCGGATGGCGCAGCGCGTGTCGGAAATCGTCATCAACTTCAAACCGATCCCTCATTCGATCTTCAGCCATGGCGCCGGGCAGATCATCGCCAATCAGCTTGTCATAAGGCTGCAGCCGGATGAGGGTGTGAAGCAGTGGATCATGATCAAGGATCCAGGCCCCGGCGGCATGCGCCTGCGGCATGTTCCGCTCGATATGAGCTTTGCGGCCAGTTTCGGCGGTCGCAATCCGGATGCCTATGAACGGCTTTTGATGGATGTCATCCGTTGCAACCAGACGCTCTTCATGCGGCGCGATGAGGTGGAAGCGGCATGGCACTGGATCGACCCGATCCTGACGGCATGGGAAGATTCCGACCAGGCCTGCCAGGGATATACGGCGGGCACATCCGGGCCGACAAATGCCATTGCGCTTATCGAGCGCGATGGCCGCACCTGGCACGAAAGCAGGTAGGCCGCAGACGGATATGAGCGAACCGGAAATCACACGCTTTGCAGACGGTGATGCGTTGGCGCAATCGCTATCCGCCAATGTCGCCGGCCTGCTTCAGTCTGCTGTCGACGCCGATGGCGCTGCATTTTTTGCCGTCTCGGGCGGCAACACGCCCCGGCTCTTTTTCCGGCAGCTGAGCGCCGCCGATATCGACTGGAAAAAGGTGACCGTGACACTGGTGGACGAACGTTTCGTTCCGCCCTCGAGCGAGCGCTCGAACCAGCGCCTTGCGGCGATGAACCTGTTGCAGGACAAGGCGGCCCTTGCCGCTTTCATTCCGCTTTACAGCGACGGCATGACGGCTGACGCAGCAGCCCGTGACGCGGCTTTGAAGTTCGGCGAAATCGGCAAGCCGCTTGATGTCGCTGTCCTCGGCCTCGGAACGGATGGACACACCGCCTCGTGGTTTCCGGGCAGCCCCGATCTCGGCATGCTGACCGATCCGCAGCAAGGTTTTCAGGTTATGGCGACTGAGGCTCCCGGTCAGCCGGAAACACGGCTGACCTTGACGCTTCCGCCGCTGATGCGTGCAAAAAATGTCATCTTGCACATCGAGGGCAAACAAAAGCGTTCAGTGCTCGAGAATGCCATGAACAGCGGGCCGGTGGAGGAACTTCCGGTCCGCGCTATCTTAAGGCGCACCGAAAGGCCGCTAAAGGTCTACTGGGCGCCCTGAACGTCCGGCGGCCCAGTGCCGCACGCAGAATTCGCGAACCCGATCAACGGCAGGAATATTATGCCCGCTCATTCAACCGTGCAGTCCATCACCAAACGTCTCGTGGAACGCTCGAAACCCACCAGGGAAGCCTATCTGGAGCGCGTGAAAAAGGCCGGGGAAGAGGGGCCGAACCGGACGGTCCTGTCCTGCGGCAACCTGGCTCATGGATTTGCCGCCTGCGGACAATCCGACAAGGATGCGCTTGCCGGCGACCGGATCGGCAATCTTGGGATCATCACCGCCTATAATGACATGCTCTCGGCGCATCAGCCCTTCGAGACGTTTCCTGCCCAGATCCGCGACGCTGCCCGCGAGGCGGGCGGCGTGGCACAGGTCGCCGGCGGCGTTCCGGCCATGTGCGACGGTGTCACCCAGGGCCAGCCGGGCATGGATCTTTCTCTCTTCTCCAGGGACGTCATTGCCCTTTCGGCAGCCGTTGGGCTTTCCCACAACATGTTCGATGCCGCGGCCTATCTTGGCGTGTGCGACAAGATCGTTCCGGGTCTGGTGATCGCCGCTCTCACCTTCGGCCATCTTCCGGCGGTCTTCATACCTGCCGGACCGATGACGTCAGGCCTTCCGAATGAGGAAAAAGTCCGCATCCGTCAGCTTTATGCGGAAGGCAAGGTCGGCCGGGCCGAGCTGCTGGAAGCGGAATCGAAATCCTATCACGGGCCGGGCACCTGCACCTTCTACGGCACAGCCAACTCCAATCAGATGCTGATGGAGATCATGGGCTTTCACCTGCCCGGCGCCTCTTTCATCAATCCGGGCACACCTTTGCGCGATGCCCTGACCCGCGAGGCGGCAAAGCGTGCGCTGGCGATTACGGCCCTTGGCAATGAATACACTCCGGCCGGTGTGATGATTGATGAGCGCAGCATCATCAACGGCCTTGTCGGGTTGCACGCCACCGGCGGATCGACCAATCACACCATGCACCTGATCGCGATGGCCCATGCCGCCGGGATCATGCTGACCTGGGAAGATATTTCCGAGCTGTCCGACGTCGTTCCACTGCTCGCCCGCGTCTATCCAAACGGTCCCGCGGACGTCAACCATTTCCACGCCGCCGGCGGCATGGGATTCATGATCTCGCAGTTGCTGAAAGGCGGTCTGCTGCATGACGATGTCCGCACCGTCTGGGGCGAAGGCCTCCAGGCCTATGCGATCGAGCCGAAGCTGAACAGCGATGGAACGGTTGCGCGCGAGCCGGCTGCAGACAAAAGCGCCAATCCAAAAGTGCTTTCGACCATCGACGAACCGTTTCAGGACAATGGCGGCCTTAAGGTGCTCAGCGGAAATCTGGGCAAATCGGTTATCAAAATCTCGGCGGTGAAGGCCGAGCGCCGCATTGTGGAAGCGCCGGCCAGGGTCTTCGACAGTCAGCAGGCTTTGCAGGAGGCGTTCAAGGCCGGCGAACTGGATGAGGATTTCGTCGCCGTCGTCCGCTTTCAAGGCCCCCGCGCCGTCGGCATGCCGGAACTGCACAAGCTGACCCCGCCGCTCGGTGTTCTTCAGGATCGCGGCTTCAAGGTCGCGCTCGTCACCGATGGACGCATGTCAGGGGCATCCGGCAAGGTGCCGGCGGCCATCCACATGACACCGGAGGCGCTGGATGGCGGGCCGATTGCAAAAATCCACGACGGTGACCTGATCCGGCTCGACGCCTCCAGCGGAAGTTTGGACGTGCTTGTCGATGCCGCCGAATTCAATGCCAGGACACCAGCCACGGCAGACCTGACCGAAAGCGAGCACGGCATGGGCCGGGAATTGTTTGCAAATTTCCGAGCGCTCGCCGGGCGGGCCGACGAAGGCGCGAGTGTACTTTACCGCTAGAGCAAATCAGGCTCAGAAATTCGGTGGTGTCCTACCCGCGTGGCGGTAGGCTGAAACCAGCGTGTTGGCCATGAGCATGGCGATCGTCATCGGTCCGACACCGCCGGGCACCGGGGTGATCGCGCCGGCAACTTTTGCGCATTCGCCATAGGCCACATCGCCCACAAGGCGCGTCTTACCCTCGCCGCGCTCCGGCGCAGCGATCCGGTTTATACCCACGTCGATGATCGTGGCGCCCGGCTTGACCCAGTCGCCTTTGATCATTTCGGGCCGGCCAACGGCGGCGACCAGAATATCGGCATTGCGGCAGGCGGCCGGCAGATCAGGCGTCCGGCTGTGTGCGACCGTCACCGTGGCATTTGCGGCCAGGAGCAAGCTCGCCATGGGTTTGCCGACAATATTCGAACGCCCGACGACAACGGCGTTAAGACCTGAGAGATCCTTGCCCCGGACCCGCTCGATGAGCAGCGTGGACCCGGCCGGCGTGCAGGGTACAAAGGCCGTTTCCACTTCACCCGTTGTCAGTTTGCCGGCGTTGATAACATGAAAACCGTCCACATCCTTTTGCGGATTGATCGCCTGGATGACACGGCCGTCATCGATGTGGCCGGGCAATGGAAGCTGCACGAGAATGCCGTGGATTTGCGGGTCGTCGTTCAGCTCTTCCACCAGCGCCAGAAGGTCTGCCTCGCTGGTTGAATCGGCCAGCGTGTGCTGCACGGAATGAAAGCCGCATTCCTTGGCCTTCTTGCCTTTGGAGGCGACATAGACCTTGCTTGCCGGATCTTCCCCGACAATCACGACGGCAATACCGGGAATGACCCCGGTTTGCTGTTTCAGTTCTTCCGCCGCCTGCTTGACGGTTTCAACCACACTATCGGCGACGGACCGTCCGTCGATAACCGCTGCATCCTGCATCTGTGCTGTCATCTGCCGTGCTCCAACTCGCAATTTCCAGATTTCTGTGCGCCTTCTAGAGCATATACGGAAGCAATGAAAAGGCCCGTTCGCGCCGTAAGGCGTCAAATCCGTAATGTGGTTCGGCAAAAGAGCCGCATTGCACCCACGATTCTGCGGGACACTCAGAACTGTGCCGGCAAGCAGGGAGAGGCTCGCCGGCACAGGGGACTTGCAAGGACAGACGGCAAAGCGCAGGCCGCCCCCGATCTTCTTACCTGCCTACAGGTCCGTCGGAGGATGAGATCCTCCTGTCACACCCGGGCTCTGGTGCGGGCGTGAGCCCGGGTGAATGTGTTGAGGCCTTATGTTCAGGCCTAGTTGATCGACGATAGCGAAACCGCCGAAGCAGCGCCAACCGCTGAGATCGAAACCGAGGCACCGGCACCGCTGATCGACCCCGTGTTGATCGTCGCCGCCCGATTTGTCACAGCCGCATTGTTGAGCGATGCCTGATTGACCGCGCCGATCGTCGGTGAACCAAACGCTTGCGCCTCGTTGATGCTCGTGACCGCAACGGACGAGACGGCACCGGTCGCCCCGATCGAGGCCGATGCGCCACGACCGTTGATGGTGCCAGCAGAAATGGTGTGGCGGGCAATCGTGGTTCCGTTCGATCCGACACCGCCATTGGTGACAACACCGTCATTTTGCGTACGCTGGGTGATCAATCCCATCGTGATGGACGGCGTGCCGTTGATGCCGCTGCTGTTGATGCTCGTGACCGAGACGGACGAGGCGGCACCGGTCGCAGATACGCTGACCGACGCGCCGTTTCCTGAGATGGCGCCGACATTCAGAACGCCACCGGCATTGCGCGACGTGCCCTGATGGTTGTTGCGCACCGCACCGCCGCTATTGGTCGTCGTCTGACCGATATTGCCGATGGACAGATTGTCGATCTCGGCTGCGCCGATATGGCTGGACGAGACAGACGAAACCGCACCAAGAGCGGAAATCGAGGCCGACGCGCCCGCCCCGCTGACGGCGAGTGGGCTTGCATTCGAGAATGCGCCGAAATTGCTGACATCGCTGCCGGTTGTGAGGGTTGTCCTCTGGCTGATATTGGCAACGCTCAGATCACCGCCGCTGCCCGGCTGCGCACGGGTATTGGCGACGGACGATGCCGCACCTGTCGCCGAAACCGAAGCCGCGGCGCCGAGACCGGTCAATCCGGTAGCGGATATACGGCTTGACCGGTTGCTTCCATTCGTCACGTCGGCATTGTTCGTCGCATTTTGAGTGATGCTTGACAGATCGACATCGGAAAACGTGTTGGAACCGATACCGGTTACCGAGACAGCCGAAACCGCACCTGATGCGGAGACGGAAGCGGACGCACCTGCGCCGCTGATGGTTGACGACACATCAACCGTGCCACCGCCATTGACGACGACGCCGTTGTTGCTGCTTGTCTGTGAGATATTGCCGAACCCGCCGGCCGGCGTGACATAATCAGCGCCGATCCCGAGGACACTGACGGACGATGCCGCCCCCGTCGCCGAGATGGACGCACTCGAACCTGCTCCGCTGAGCGAACCGTTGATATCAACGCTTTGCCCCGTGGACTGGGTGACAGTGTTGTTGTTGGTGTTGGATTGGGTTACGGCAGTTTGCGCGAAAGCGCCTGATACTCCAGCCAGCATCGCAGCCATGGCGACACCAGCGACCAAACTGGTCTTACACATTGCAGTTCTCCTCGCACGCGCATCATGCGCGCCACTCAATTCGAACCATGCCATCCGTCCAAGCCCGCTGACCTGCCGCATACGCGACCGGCGCGACGCTTGACCCGGATCACACAACGCCGTCTCTTCACATGCGAGCGCGTTGCTTCGACATAGCCCAGGCACACGCGGTCAGATCGTTCCGAGCGCCGACTGCTGGCGCTCCGATCTCACCACCAAAACCCAACCGGCCGTTTCTGCTCCTTTGATCGTCAGTACAGACTGCGTGGTGTCGAAGGTCTGCGAACGGAGTTCATTCTCCGCCTCGCAGCACCGCGGGTCACCTATCCACAACCTGCTCGTCCGGTTCGGCGCGGGAGACTAAATACGAAACTGTTGAAATTTGCGTTAATTGGCAAAAATTAGTATGTGAAAATTTTCTCTTCATGGTTGAAATAATATAAACAGGGGTGAACCCTTGAAACGTGGCGTTCCCACATGCTGATCCGCATGCGTGAAGTGCCGTCCGGGCTAGACGGATGCGTCGAGAAGGTCGCCGACCATTCCCCTGCAACTTGCTGCCGCTCTCGGGAATTCCTTCATGACGACATCGGCCACGCCAAGCGCGATCGGGCCGTTCAGAGCTTCAAGCTGCAGACGTTCCTGGCTTTGAAACGCTATGTTTCCGGATGCCAGCGTGTTGCCGAATGTGCGGCCCACACCCGCACCGATCTGCGTATAACGGACCGGGCGCTGGATCATGCTCATCTGCCTGTTGACGCGCGTCGCTGAGCGGTCGAGCTGAATCGAAAGACTAAGCTGGGCCCATCCGATCCCGACCGTCGGGCCGACGCCGGCAACGCGGATATCGGATTTGACCGGAAGGCTGAAATCGAGACTGTTGAAGATCCCGTTGACCGCATAATCGGTCGGCACGGCCTTCGCAGGAGCACCGAAATAGGTCGACACCACCGTCGCACCGGCCTTCGACAGTGAATCTGTCACATAGGCCGCGCTGCCTCCCTGAGGCAGGAAATTGCCGGTTGCGCCGGAGGCCACGGCATTGATCTTGCCCGTGCTGTCGGCAAAGCTGCCGACAACAAAGGTTTTGTTTTTCAGGACACCGGTCTTTTTGATGCAGGCGAGCGTGTTTTCAATGCGGGTATAGGTCTGGACCTTCGTCGGCAACGGTGCCTGCGTCACCGGCACAGCCGCAGGTCTGTCTACCTCGCCGCTCCGTGGAAGCGTACAGGAGGCAACGCCCACAAGCACGGGCCAAAGGACAAACATATTCCCGCGCCCCGCTACTTTACGCAATACAGACAAGATACCCATTTACTCCCACCTGGCTCAATGATTTCAAGTCCGCCGAGGTGCCCGGCGTCATCTGCTGTTTATCTCTCCATCGTTGGTGACATCACCTGAATTGGTGCTCGTTTGGTCCGCCGCTATATCTGAAACGTTGTTGTTGCCGACAATCGACGTCGTGACGACCGTCTGACTGCCGATGGCCTGGATCGTCAGGGTTCCCGCGGTCCCGTTGTCGATGAGAAGACCCATTTCGGCCGCGTTCACCTGCCCGGCGATTATGCCATTGGCCAGATGCGATTCCGCTGAATCCACCGCGCCGCCCACGGCAACCCCGGAACCGTCGGTCCCCCACATATTACCCGCCGAAAAGCCAATATTGTCAGCAAGTGCTTCACCGGCAATCAAAAAGGCTGCCGCTGCCAAGACAATGGAATTTTTCACCCTACCCCCACGTACAAATGTACTTGCGGCAGCACAGATATGCCGCCAATTACATTGTCTCAGCTTTTACAACTATTGCTGTTGTCTGCCGGCTCGAGAACCCATTTTTTTGTGCTCGACACCGCCCGAGGCGAACAACGGGTTCAAAAAATGGTAACTATGAAAAGTAGTCAACCCGATACGATTTTTTATCTGTTGATATTCGGGGATAACCCGCGATCATGGATAGTCTTCACGGAAATTTGTTGTGGCCGCACCACGGGGAACCGCTTCGGCTACCCGGATAACAGATTGGCCTAGTTGCTCTCGCCGACTGTCTTCGGCGGCGGCGGCGGAAGGCGACGCCTGCGTTCCCGATCACGAATCTCTGCCTTGGTGATAAACTCCATCTGCTCCACCAGAACTTCGTGAAACACTTTGCGGCCAAGTTTCTCGTTCAGACCGTCACGCACGACAGCACGGAAGGCTTCAAGATCAAATTCCTCGACACGGGAAAAGTCTATAACCCGATTACCGACAAGAAGGGTGTAGAGCTGATCGGTGATCAGCACATGAGGCGGCAAGGTCAGTGAATTGAGCACTTCCGGCTCAGCCGTATAAACAAGCCTGGTGATAAAGTAGCCGCGAACCTGGCCTTCAAAAATGGCAGGAATTGAGATCAGGTCGGAGCGCACATAATCCAGCCCGCCGAAAAAGTCCGCCTGCTCCTGTGTCTCCACCGGTTTCGACGCCGTCTGCAGGGCAAAATAAACCGAGGCAAGCGTGACACCGCAAATCCACACACCCGTGATGACCAGTTTGATCATATGACCTCACGCATATAAAACTGGTCGGCCGTGTATGTGCCGTCGGCTTCGGCCTCCTGTGCGGCATCGCGCAGAAGATCAGTGACCTTTCGGACCGCATCGAGGTGTGCCTTGACCTTGGCCGTGTTGCGTTCCAGCTTGCCGCGGATCGCAACAAGCATCTCGCCATGCCGGCCGCTCATCTGCTCCGGCTGGACCGCCTCAGTCAGCGTCGAAAGCTCGTAAAGGCATCTGCTTTTTAAAACGTTGGACGCTTCGACATCGAAGTCCGGATCGGTTCCGAGTGCGGTGTTCTCAAAATCCAGAACCGCGTCGAGCCGGTTCAGCACCTTCAATACACGATCATCCGTATCCAGGCTGCTCATCGATTTCCGGCTCCCGCTTTTAATGTCTTACGAGGTGTTCGCATCATTGCAATATTCCGAATTCAGCCGTCGCCCGGCTTGATGTCTTCATAGCCACCGTAATGCAAAGCAGCGCTTTCCTCAGCGCTGTGCAGCATCGCCACCTGCATCTGATGGATGAGAGCAGCGGCAAAACTGCGATTGTCTCCGGTCTGTTTGACCTGCCCTGCATCGGCCTGCGGTGTTTCTGACTGCTGGGCCAAACGGTCGGCGGCCATCTGCCGTGCGATCCCAAGGCCACCGCCCTCGGCCAGCGCCTTGCCCAGTTGTTCCGCCATCATGCCTTTCCAGATATCGCCGGCGGTTCCCGAGCCGTATGTGTTTTCTGCGTCCGAGGGCAGCATGCTGCCGATAAAGGACTGCAGAACCATGGCCTCAAAATCCCGGTATGCCTTGGGCACATCGTCATTTTGCGGATTGACGCTGGCGCCGACCGGGCGGCTTGCGGCAGCCTCGAAAGCAGCCTGAGGCGCATTGTCGGGCGCAGCCATCAGCTTTCGATGCGCTTCACGTACGCTTGCCGGGTCTGCAGCCCGGACAACGTCCATAACCAGATCGCTCGGTGGTGATATGGCCAACGCTCAGTCCCTTGTTATTCGTTGATGACGACTATGCACCACGAAGCTTACGGGAGGCTTGAGGCCGCGTGTCTGAGGGCCGGGCACGCCCGCTCGCGGCCTCTACAAGATCAAGCAGCTCATCCTCGTCAGATTGCCTGCTTGCCTCTTCCAGCACGTTATCCAGGTGGTCGCCGATACGCTCGCACCTGGTCTTCTCACGCCTTGCCTTCTGTTCCTGGAGCCTTGCTTTGCCTGTCAGCGCCTGCCCGCGTTCTTTCAGCTTATCCAGTCTCTTTGCGTAGAGATGGGGAAACAGGCGGTGGACATGCGAAAATCCGCCCATCGCCTCGATCAGCCGGGCAATCTGTTCTTCCACTTCCGCCCGCTGGCGGTTGGTGTCGGCAAGTTCCGTCTCGGCCAGCCGCTGGAGCTGGCGCTGCAGGAGCGCCAGCCGGCCGAGGGTACGCACCCTTTCCTGGCGAGGATCAGCGGCCATCGAACACCGGGACAAAACCATCGGCGAACTGCGAAAAGAATTCTCCGGACCCGAAGAAGAGCAGGAAAAGACCGCCGGTAAGAATAAAGGGAAGCGAAATGAAGTAGACCGGTATCTGCGGCGCCAGCTTGTTCACCATGCCGACGGCAAGGTTGAAGATCAGTCCGTAGATAATAAAGGGACTGATCAGCCGCAGGATCGTCATGAAGGACGCTGACAGCGTATCGGACAGCGTCACCAGAGCCATCTGCGGATCAAAACTGCCGCCGACGGGCATCAGCTCGTAGGACATTGCCAGCGCCTCGATGACAATGTGATGGAAGTCGAGCATGAAAAGGATCAATAGCCCCGTCAGCGCGATCAGATTGCCGAGCTCGGTCTGCGGATCCGGGCTCTCCAGCCCGGCCGACGCCATGGCGTTGAAACCGATCATCATGGAGACAGCCGTTCCGGCAAACTGCAGCGCCAGAACGTAAAAGCGGGCGACAAGGCCGAGAACAGAGCCGATAAGAATCTCGACAACCACAAGGGAAACATATCCGCCGGTCGAGGTTTCGACCTTCGGATAGATCGATTGCCACATCAGCGGCAGAAGAGCCATCGACGCAGCGATCGCGACGAAGAGACGAACTTGTGGCGGGACCCGGGCGCTGCCGAGCCCCGGCATGATCATGAAGCAGGCGCCGACGCGGCAGAATGAAGCAAAGAGAGCAAGGACCGTCCCTTCCGGGTCGGTGATCATGAGATCGAACCCAGAATCTCGATCTCGATGCCCTTGGCTATCTCAACGTGAGAAATGACCGGCAGCGTTGCAAAGAGCCTTTCCACGATCATGCGGACATAGGGCCGCGCATCCGGAGCCGTCACAAGGACAAAGCGCGTTCCTTTGTCGAGGTGTCCGCGAATGACCTTGGTGGCCTGCTCGCTGAATTCCTCAAGCAACGCCGGTTCGATATCGAACTCGACCACGTCGCCCTTGGGATCGCGTTTGAGCGCCTGGTGAAACGCCAGGTCCCAGCGGTTGCCCAGCCGCAAGATCCGCAGGACACCGTTATCGGCCAGATCGCCGCATAACTGCTGGGCCATGCGGATGCGGACATGTTCGACAATCTGCTCCGTCTTGCGAAGGTGCGGCGCCAGTTCCGCAACCGCCTCGAGGATGAGATGCAGGTTGCGGATCGACACACGCTCGGCCAGAAGCAGTTTGAGAACCGCCTGCAGGCCCGAATAGGACATGTGATTGGAGCAGATCTCGTCAGCCAGCTTGCGGTATTCCGGATCGAGTCTGTCGAGCAGCGCCTTCATGTCCTTGTAGGACAGCAATTGCGGCAAGTTGTTGCGGATCACCTCGCTGAGATGGGTCAGGACCACGGAAACATTATCGATGGGATGGAAGCCCTCGCGCTTCAACTCCTCCATCAGAGTTTCCGTCACCGAAACCGCCGGCAGTCCGAAGGCGGGTTCGCGTATCTCCTCGCCCGGAACGGATGGCCGCTTGCCATTGCCGATCACGACCATAACCTCGCCGACGCGCAACTCGTTGACCGCAACGGCCGTTCCGTGAATGCGAATCTGGTAGGATTTGTCCGGCACGGCGAAATCGTCGGTAACCTTGATTTCCGGGACGACAAAGCCGTATTGCGTGGCGAATTTTTTCCTGATCTTGCCAACGCGGAAGGCAAGTTCCTGATGCGAGCCAAGCAGCCTGGCCGATACCTGCTTGCCGAGGCACAGCTCGATTTCAGCCGTGTGCAGCACGTTCTTGACCGAATCCTTTTCCTGCTCCTTCTGCTCGATCAGCTTTTGCTCTTCGTTCTGGCGCACCGCCTGGGTGTGGCGTTCCAGCTGGCGCGGGATGAACCAGCCGGCAAAAGCCATGGCGCAGCCCAGCACCATGAAGGGAAGGAAGGGCAAACCCGGCACGACGGCAAGCAGCACCATCAGTCCGGCAGCCACAAACAGCGCGCGCGGATAGCCGCTGAGCTGTCCGAGGACGGCAACGTCGGTGGAGCCGACAGTGCCGCCCCGGGAAACCAGCAGGCCCGCCGCGAGAGAAACGATCAGCGCCGGGATCTGAGAGACAAGGCCATCGCCGACGGACAGTTTGGTAAAGACGTCCGCCGCGTCGCTGATCTCCATTCCATGGCGCGTGTAGCCGATGATGATACCGCCAAAAATATTGATGGCGGTGATGATGAGGCCGGCAATGGCGTCGCCGCGCACAAATTTGGAAGCACCGTCCATGGAGCCGAAGAATGAGCTTTCTTCCTCAAGCTCCCGGCGACGCTTTTGAGCGGTTTTCTCATCGATCAATCCGGCCGACAGATCCGCGTCGATCGACATCTGCTTGCCGGGTATCGCGTCGAGCGTAAACCGGGCGCCGACCTCGGCGATACGCGTCGCACCCTTGGTGATGACGATGAAATTGACGACCACCAAAATGAGAAACACGATGACGCCGATGACAAAGTCGCCGGACATGACCATCTGGGAAAAGCCGCCGATCACATAGCCGGCCGCCGTCGTGCCGTTGTGGCCCTCCGAGAGGATCATCCTCGTCGTTGCGATGTTGAGCGACAATCGTGTCATTGTCGCAATCAGCAGAATTGTCGGGAAAGACGAAAAATCGAGGGGTCGCTGAATCCACAACGCCACCATCAGGATCAGAACCGAAAATGCGATGGAAAAGGCCAGACCGATATCGATCATGAAGGCCGGGATGGGCAGGAACAGAATCGACAGGATGACGACAATGCCGATGGCAAATGTGACGTCGCGCCCCCTGCCCTCCAGCGGAGGCACTGCTACGGCTGTTGTCTCGGCCATGACAATCCTTGCTCGTTCACGACAATTGCAGCGCCTGCGGCGCGGTCATGCAATCGACGTCAAACTAGCGGACGAAACTTGCGCGAAGATGGTTGCAGCCGAACGGCGGTCGTCAAAAACCGCTTTCGATCCGCGAAAAGACAAGGGTTGTGAAGCTGTGGATCTGCGCACCGACAAACGGCGCCGATACTGCGACCGTCACCAGGATCGCGACAATCTTGGGCACAAAGGTCAGGGTGATTTCCTGAACCTGCGTCAAAGCCTGCAGGAAGGCGATGCCGACGCCGACAAACATGGCGACGAACACCGCCGGCCCTGAAGCGATCAATATGGCCCAGACGGCCTTTTGAACAATATCGAGTGCGTCGGCTTCGCTCATTCGTCCTGCTTTAATCCAAGGCTGATCTGCTCTAGGAAACCGTCATTCCCGAACCGATGGCCACCCTCTCGCCGGTGTCGAGAATTGCCACGACGCCATCATCATAGAGTTCGATCTTCTCCACAACTCCGGTGATCGATCCGTCATGGGACGTTACGGTGCGGCCGATCATCGAGCCGGCCTGGCCGATGGACGAAGCGGCCAATATCTGCTCGAGGCGTTGGTTGGTCTGAATGGTCTGCTCGACCTGCGAGAACGACGCCAGTTGCGAAATGTACTGGGTGGCGTCCATCGGCTTGGTCGGATCCTGGTTCTGCATCTCGGCGACCAGCAGTTTGAGGAACGTGTCGTAATCGACCTGCGCCTTCTGTGACGCGGTGGCCGCGGCGCTGGAACCCGTTGCTCCGGAAACGCCTGATACTGCATCTACCGCCATGGTGCGATTTCCTTTCTGATATCTTCCAGGGTCTCAACAGGCATCTGGTGATTGTTGAGAATGTCCTCTTCGATCTTGTAGAGCGCGCGTATGGCCTTCAGGGATTCAAAGACACGCCCCTCCGTCACCATCGCGTCGATATGTTTGAGTTCCGTCAGGATCTGCTCATTGCTGAAACAGCTCAAGAGCATGACAACGGACTTCTTGAACATGGCCTGCGATTGTTCCGCGCCTTCCGGATTAATCAGCATCATCTGAACAATAAAGTAGAGCTGGCGCAGGGGCGTTGTGGCATCCTCAGGCTGAAGAACGTGGTTTTCCAGAAGGAATGTCACGTCGTTGAGAAACTCAAGCCCGACTTTCCTGTCCACCCTCAGAACAGCGCCGTTGATAAATATTTTCTCGCCTGTTTTCAGCGAAATTCGCAATGAACTCTTCATTTCAGGCCGTCCCGGATTATGGATGAAATATCGATGATGCCCTCATAGTTGTCGGACTCTCCGGCCCGGATCTTCTCCGCCTCGCGAAGGATCCAGATGCCGATCGAGATCAGGTTCGCACGCAATTCCTGATCCAGCTCGTTTTCGGGAGACCCAAGGTCCTCGATGAACCGCACCCAGACCCGGTTGACGAAAAACAGGGCCTCGATGGACTCACGCGATCCCGCCCCCTTCTCGCTTGCCTGTTCGAGCATCAGGATAGATTTGTCCAGGACCTGCCGTTCACGGTCCTTGGAGTCAGCAACATCATCTTGCTGCACTTCCGCGTATGAGAACTGATACATTTCAGCTACCTTTTGCCCTCTTCGTTACTCTTCCTGCACGCACCGACTAGAGATAGTTGGTCAAACTCAACTGCTGGATTCTGGCCGTCAGTTGGTAGGATATTTCCATTTGCGTGATTAGTGTTGTCAGCCGTGTCGACGCCTCATAGGGATCGACCGATTCCAGTTCGCCGACATATTTCGACATGACGTTGATCTGGATGTTTAACGCTTCATTGGCCTTGTCGATGCGCTGCTCCGAAAGCCCAAGCTCCGCCTTTTGATGATTGACGCCCGAAATCGCGTCGCTTGTGTAGCCAATCGCCCGTTCGACCAGCACGCCGCGGGTGTCATCGGTCAAGGGCGTCGTCAGCAGCTCGGAAATAATGACCGAAGCCATCGCCATGGCCTTCGGCCCGTCGGCATTGATCGTTGCGGAACTGTCCACCACCTCATTGGCGCTAATGCGGCTGGTCATGACCGTGCTGTCGGCACTGGACCAGTCCGCATCCCAGCCTGCCCCAAGGATCAGCGGCTCGACATGATTGGTCAGGAAATCATCCATCTGGGCGGGGGTGATGCTGGATGCCAGCGGGTCGTTCTGGGTGTGACCGAAATAGGAAAGATAGGCCGCGTCGAACGAGGCCTTGGCAGTCGATCCGGGCTCGAAATAGTCGGCCATCGGCCTGATGTCCGTATTGACGCCGGCGAGCAGATATTCTCCGTTGACGGAGGCGTTGGCAAAGGCTGTGAAATTTGAGAACGACGTGCTGACCGTATCAGCGATGACGCTCAGACGGCCCTGATCGTTGATATCGACAATGCTCAGGAGTGCGCTGAGCGACGTCTGGGCGCCTTCCACCATTTGCGTCAGCGCGTTTTGCGAGGCCGAAAGCCGGTTCGTCACAAGGGCGTTGCCTGAGATGATCGTGTTCATACGCTCCACATCGCGGGTCAGCGAAATGTGACGGGATGATTGTGCACCAAGTTCCAGCCCGATATCGGCATGACGCTGGGTGACAGCCTCCTTGTGCGCATCCATAATTTCAGACTGCGCGCGCTGCATGGTCAGGCGCATGGCGTTCTGGATGGCGAGTGTTGAAACGAAGGTTGTTTTCATGGCGTTACCTCACAACCGCCATAAGTGCATTCATCATTTCATCGATTGTGGCCAGTAGTTTTGTCGACGCCTTGTAGGACTGCTCGAGCTTCAGCATAAGCGTCATCTCTTCGTCGACATTGACACCGGTCTCCTTGGAATAGGTCTCAAGGATACGCGTACTCTCGGCATGCCGTGTCTCGGACGCATTCGATGCCTCGGAGCGCCCGGCCTCCAGCCAGCCAATCGATCCGGATGTATATTCGATCAGGCCCGTCCGGCTTCCAGCGAGTGCCGTCGGGTCAAAATCCATCGGCTCGTTAAGGCCGGTGACATAGCTGTCGAGGAGGCCACTGAAGCCGGCCGCGCCCGACGGGTTAGACACATAGGCAGCACCGTTGATGCCGCCATCGCGCAGCAGCATGGGGTTTCCGGAGCCCGGCACCAAAGCCGGGTTGACCATGATCGAGCCGGACATTCCCGGCACAATCGCCGGAGCAGTGGGCACCGTTCCGCCAGCCCAAGTGAAAAGGCCAGGCATGTCTGGCAAGGCGCTGGCGGACTGGTCGTGCTCTGCAAAGGCAACAACAAGTCCGCGGGCGATTTCATCGAGCTGGTTCTGGTAGCTGGGCGCAATGGAATCACGCACCTGCAATTGTGCGGCCAACTCGCCCTTGGCACTGGTCTGCACGCCTTGGCCGACAGCCAGCGGGACACCGTCAATGTAGATGGCGTTGCCGTTCGTCGTCGGATCAAAGCCGGTGGTGGGAACAAAGCTGACGGATCTCGGGATTTTCTCAAAAAGGGTCTGACCACCGGTGGTATAGATTGCCAGATCGTTGCCCTGACGCTCGATCGTGCGGATGCCGACGAGTGACGATATCTCCCGGAGAAGGGTGTCGCGCTTGTCCAGGGCCTGCGAGACGTCTTCGCCCGAGAGTGTGCCGGCAACAACTGTCTGGTTTGTCTGTTCAAAGTCGGCAAGCAGGCTGTTCAGCTTGTCGACTCCCTGCTTGATTGCAAAATCGGCATCGAGGCGCAGTTGCTGAACCGCAGCCGAGGCATTGTTGAGATTGTCGGCAAGGTCTTTCGCGTCGGACACAACGGTTGCGGCCAGTGTCGTGTTGCCGGGGGTTGCCGAGAGGGTCTGAAGAGCCGTCTGAAGATTGCCCAGATAACGCGAAGGCGACAGTTCATTGTCGTTGCCGCCCAGCGTCGTCTTGATGCGGCTAAAGCCATCGGCGACGATAAACTGCGCATGGCTGGCCGAAATGCTGTCCAGCGACTGCGACAACAGAAGCTTGTTTTCGGTGCGGTGAACGGAAACAGAAAGCGAGCCCCCAAGGTTCGACTGCAACATGGGAGCGCGCCGCGCATAGTTCGGATTGTTGGCATTGGCGATGTTGTCCGAAACCACAAGTGTCTGTTTCGAAGTGTTCGATAATATCGACTGAGCTGTTCTAATCGCCGCTGACAGTGACATGGTTGGGTCCTAAACCTGCGAAGCCCCTAGCGCTTGAGGTTCACCAGGACGTCCATGAGATCCGAACCTGTCTGGAAGACCTTGGAGTTTGCGGTAAAGCTGCGCTGCGATTCAATCATACTGGTCAGCTCTCCGGCGATATCCACATTGGATGCCTCCAGCGCTCCCGATTTGATAGAGCCGAAACTGCCCGATCCGGCAAAGCCGGTGGTGACCACGCCCGATTCACTGTTTTGGGAGAACACATTTCCGGAAATCGGGTCCAGTCTGTCGGGGCTTTGAACATCAGCCATGGCGATGCGGAACCTCGGAGACAGCGTGCCGTTCTCATATTTGGCAAAGACGGTACCGTCTCCCCTGATCTCGACGCTCGTCACCTTGCTCGGCGCGTTACCGTTTACGGTTGCATCGCCGACGCTGAAGTCCGATGCGAGCTGGGTCATCTTGGCAAAGTCGATGGTCAGGCTCTGACCATCGGGCACAGTGAACGTCGCGCCTGTCGGACTGGCGGCCGCAAGCTGGCCATTGGTCGGATCGAAGGTCAGCGTCGTTGTCGTCAGCGGGCCTGAGGCATAAGGGAACGACGTTCCGGCCGTCGCGCCGGACTGGTCGAACACCGAGACTTCCCAGGTGTTGGCCGCAGTTTTTGTATAGTAGAAATCAAGCAGGACCTCCTCACCCAGATTGTCATAGACAACCAGCGAACTCTTTGCCGTGTATTCCGAACCGGCGGCATTCGCGGAAGGCAGCGTGCCGGTCACCACCGGTGCGCCGGACTGAAGGTTTGCCGTAAAGATGCCGTTGGTCGAGGGCACAGCCACCAGTTCGCCCTGCAACACGTTCACGGGCACAAGGCCGTCAAAACCGTTGACCACCGGCGTCGGGTTGCCGTTAGCGAAGTCATATCCCATCAACTTGTAGCCGGCGGCGTTGACAAGATTGCCCTCGCTGTCAGGGATGAACGAGCCGGCACGGGTCAGGAAAGCGGTGCCTGCGGTATCCTCGACGACAAAGAAGCCGCCGCCATCGATGGCCAGGTCCGTCGTTGATGTGGTGAACTGAAGATTGCCCTTTTCGGCAATCGCGTAGCGAACCGATGTGCTGACGCCGCCCGAGTTGTAAGATCCGCCGCCGCTCGGCAAGACCAGGGATGAAAACTCGGTTGAGCTGCGTTTGTAGCCCGTCGTGTTGGCGTTGGCTATGTTGTCGGCCACCGTTCCGAGGCGTGCCGCCTGGGCATTCATACCGGAAACTCCGGTCCGCATCATTCCATAAAGGCTCATCGCACAGTTCCTCGTTTGCTGTTGTGACAGGGGTCCTCGTATGCGCTTTTGTCAGGGTAGTTCGGCAGGCTTGCGCGAAGCTGGCTAAAGGCTGGTGGCGAACGGGAGCCGATGCGGCGTTTCGTTTGAAGGCGGACGCATGAAAGGGCCTCCGCCATAATCCGCTTACTGCCAGTCTATGCGGTAACCGAGGAACCGCTTTGAATCGACGGGGTCGAAGCCGAGCCGCATGCGAAGTTTCTTGCGAAGCTTGCTGATATGGCTTTCGACAACGTTTTCTTCGACATCATCATCAAAGATGCCGTAGATGGCATTGAATATCTGCGCCTTGGTGACCCGGCGGCCGCGATTGGCGACAAGGTATTCCAGAATGCGCCTTTCGCGACGCGGCAGTGGAAAAGGCTGACCGTCAATCTCGGGATCGCGCCCGTCGGAATAGACGCGGATCTGGCCGATCTGCGTGTATTCCTGCTCAGGCTCAAGCCTGCGCCGGATGGCAGCGGCCCTTGCAAGGATCTCACGTGGGTGAATGGGTTTGCGGACAACGTCATCGGCACCACAGTCGAAGAAGGCCAGCGTGGTGTCGAGCGACGGTTTGTCACTCACAGCAATCACAGGAGCCTTGGACCGATCTCTGATAACCCGTGGCAACACCATATTGTCACTGCCCTGGCCGATCAGAAAGGCTTCAACCGCATCGATGTCTGAATCCGCCGCCGTGTGGACCCACTCACCGAACTCGTCCGGATCGAACCCGGCGGACGGAACGCCTTCCCTGCCGAAGAGGGACGTATAGCCCTCTGTCACCAATTCCCTCTCATCAACCACTACGATCATCGTTCCGCCCCGAATCACCTTACATCCCCGTTAAACAATTGGTAACGAAAGCGCAGAATCTTCGACAATTATAGAAAGTTAATGATGATTTTTTGTAGTTGATCGCGGTGGTGACCCCGATTTGCTACTACATCTTGTGTTACTCTGTGGATAAGTGCATATTTCCTGTGGGAATGTTAATGAATGTTCCAACGAAGTTAACATTCGTGTATTGACAAGCCATTGCGGTGACACATTTCGTTCGAGCCTGCCGATTTACGCAAACTGCTATTATAGGTTGTATTTACAGAACGCCTTAGCCTGCGCCGTCCAACGGCCATAACCGGTCGCAACAAGGTTCTTTATGACACGGCAAACATATTTCCTTTGCGCCGGATCGTTGTCCGGACCGGCATGATATCGGGCAACGGCCATCGTCCAGCTCTCATGGCGCCCGCGCAACCGGGCCAGAAATTTCGCCGCATAATCGACATTGCGCGCCGGGTCCAGCATGGCTGCGAGATCTGCGAACTGATCGCGGTGATAGTAGTGATTGACCTGCATGCAGCCGAGATCAATCAACGTGCGACCATCGCGCCGCGCCGCGTGAAATGCTTTGAGTGCCTCGGACAGGTTGCGGGCAAAAACAGCCTTGCCCTCGATATTGAGCGCATAGGGGTGGAGCGAACCCTTGCGGCCGGTCTCGGTCAGCCCGACCGAATATAAAATCCCGACCGGAACACCGTGCCTTTTAGCGGCCGCAGCAATGTGACGCTCGCAAGCGCTTGCGTAAGCAACAGATGCGCTAGAGATAAACAGCGTCAGAAACAACGCGGTGCGGATCGTCATCGGCAGCTTCGTGGCCGGCCGGGCGGTCACCATGAGCGTGTTCTTCCTGACGGCCCGGGCGGCTGCCCCCACCATTGTCGGCTGAGCTGTTTTGACCCGACTGGTTCGCACTGTCACCGGTGCCAAGGCCCGCTGATTGCGAAGACTGCTGAGTAACGCCCCGATCCTGCACCGTATGCTGGACGGAAATCTGTTCGACCGCATATCCCTGTCCCTTCAGTGATTTGAGGATATGTTGCTGACTATCCGACAGATGCCGGTAGGCCTCGAGCGTTTGCGCATTGAGCTCAACAACCAGGCGCCCACCGGACAGTTTCAGTGTTGCGTCGACGGCGCCGAGCTCTGCCGGCTTGAGCTGAATCTTCAGCGTATTCACCGTATTTTGCGTGGCGTTCAAAGTGGTTGCGGAGACTGATTCAGTACCGCGCAACGCCGATCCCCACTGGCCTTCACTGGCAATCGCGTTGACAACCGAGGCCGCGCTTGACTGGGTCACTGAAAGGCCCACGAACTGGCGCGCCTCAACCACTGTGACGGTGCTCGGCGACGGCGTGGGAGATGCGTCAGCCGCCGGCTGCGGCATCGCCGTGCCGCTGAATTTCGATGCCTGTCGTTCAGCAGCGAAACCGAATATATCAGGTCCGGGTTTTCCATTGCCCGTATGGCCTGCGTTCTGCTCACCGCGGGCACTCGCATCGCGCGGCGCGACATGCGGCTGCACATCACGCTCCGGGGTACCGGCATTCGACGCAAGGGCCGTGTTGGTATTCGCCTGATTTGCTGCCTCACCGGAGCGGCCATTGTGCTGGCGCGCCGGCGAGGCCTGGACAGCCATGGCGCCTGCCGCCTGCTCCGCCGCAGATGGGCGGGTTACGGCAGCTTCGACGGTCAACTTTTCCGCCCTTTGTGCCGGTGTCGGATTATCAGTCTCGGCTCCCGCTGCTTCTATGGGCCTGGCTTCCTGCAGGACTTGTTCTTTGGTTGCCGGCTGGTTTTCCGGCATGTCGGCGGTCTTTGCATCAACGGGGAGATCCTCGCCGCCCGCTTGAACAGCCGTGACCTGCGCCGAATTGTCATCGGTTTTCGCAGCAGCTTCGCCCGGCATGGATTTGCGAAGGACAGGAAGCTCGATCGGGCGGGAAAGAGAAGGCCGCTCGCCTTTTTGCAATCCCTCCGGCCTGACGGCCGGGCCGCCGGCAGCAATGTTTTCCGCATCCGCCTTGATGCCGGTGGCAAGACCCTTTGCCTTGCCCGCGCTCTTTTTGCCGGCTTCAACCACGGCGGCACCGAATGTGCGCCCCTGATCATCTTCTGCTGGCAAAGCTTTGTGGCCCTTCGGTCTGTCTTTGCCGGCGAATGCCACCGTGTCGGCGGCGCCCTTGGCTGGACCTGACATCGGGTTGCTATTCATTGCTTTCCTCGTTCAACAGAGTATCGATATTCATCAATTTTTCGCGCTTGGACGCCATAAAACTACCGTGCATGCTGGCTTCGGGATCTTCTTCGCCCTGCTCGGTCTCCGCATCCGCACGGACTGCAGGGTCACCGGCCGGCGCAATTGCCGGCACCATCAGCTCCTCCAGCGACGTCAGATCCGGTGGCGCGGTCACCTGTTTGGCTATCGTCTTTGCCGCCTCGCGCAAAGCGAGATCGCGCTCCGACAGCTTGTGGTCCGGTATGGATGTCATCGCCTCGATTGCTTCGGTAATATTGCTGGTCGGGACTTTGGCTATACCTGCGTAAAACCCGGCAAGGTCGCGGACTACGTCGCGTTTTTCTCCCGAAAGGGCTTCTGCCCGGGACGCGGCTAGCAGCGCAATCTCCTCCTTGCCTGCGATGGTGCTCATACGGGCCATGCGCAGATAGATCTCCCGCTGGCGCGGCAAGTCCATCAGGGACAAGATGTAATCGATACGCTGCCTGTCCGCCGCATCGGAATGCAAGACAATGGCATGGACAAAAATGTCGACAAACTGGCTGGCATAGGGCGAATGAATAAAGCGCCGCACATAGCGTTCCGCATTGTCAAGCGAGCGATCAATGTCTCCGACACGCGAGGCAATATGCGTGGCGCGGCGAAGGGAGGATTCCTCGATAATCGTTCCAGGCGCGACAAGGCGTGCACGATCGAAGAGATTGAGAGCTTCGATTTCATTTCTGGTGGCGGTCACATTGGCGGCGACCAGGATCATATAGGCGCCGATCCGCGTTTGCGAATATTCCGGGAGCAGCTTCAGCAACATCGGTTGCGCCTTTTCCGGAGCACCGGAGAAATAGATCGTAAGCGCATCGGTCAGGCGACGGTCAAAATGGCCGTCCTCATCCCTTTCGACCAGATGGGCAAGTGTCTGTGGATTGCCGCCGCTCATGGCATAAATCAGTGCGGCGTCGACATTGCGTTCGTCCTCGAAAATCTGCTTGTCGGCCTCGCGCAGGCTGCTGTCGACAATCTTGAGAAGATGGCGCTGAACCTCGCCAGCCGAATGATCGCCCAGTACGACGGAGTCCTGAACATATTGCAGCGACCTTACGAACTTGTAGGGCGGTAGCGGTGCAACATCCTGAAGCGCCTGGCCGTTGGCCGGCGTTCCCATCACGATGCCCATCACGACAACCGATAGGCACACAAGGGCCTGAGCGCAGGAGAAACAAGCCTGTCGCAGCTTTGCCTTCATAGCCGTCAACCCGCCGGCCGTTGTATCAGTATCTCGATGCGGCGGTTGGCATCGGCCAGAGGATCTTCCGGAATCTTGAGCCTGCGGTCGGCCTGACCGGACACCTCCTTGATGCGTTTCTCATCAAGACCTCCGCGCACCAGCATGAAAAAGGCGCTATGGGCGCGTGCCATCGACAGTTTCCAGTTGTCATTGTCGGCACGGGCAAATGGACGCGCATCGGTGTGACCGCGAATGATTACGGTGCCGTCCCGCTCGGCGAGAAGCTGTCCGATCTTTTCCATCGCCAGCACCATGTCGCGCTTTGGCACCGCAGACCCGACATTGAACATGCCGCCCTTCAGTTCGTCGGTCAGCGAGACCAGCAACCCACCATCCACCGGTGCGACTGTCAGCCCCTCGCCCAGCTGGATCTGTTCCTCTGCCAGGGCGGTTTCGATGCTTTCCTTGAACTCGCCGGCCTCCTGTTCTTCTGGATCGACTTCCTGCTTCTCGCGTTCGGCTTGCTGCTCTTCAGTCAGAGGCTCGCCTGGTTCCTCGGCGTCGGATTGACCTTCCGCCGTCAATCTGCCGGTTTTGGCGTCACTCGCCTCCTGCTCTTCATCCTGCGACTGCTCAAGGGCTGCAAGCCCTGCGCCGGCTGCTTCAAGCGCCTGCTTGATCGCATCGTTCGTTTCGGCCCGCGGAATGGTGCGCTCGACCCCGGTCTCGGTGATGTCTGAAGAGGTTTCTATGTCCACCGATTTCGACCAGAAATCCGGATCGAACGGATCGCGGTAGGCCTCCCCGCCCGAGGCGCCTGTCGCGGGTCCGGACATATTCGCACCACCGTCTCCGGCAGCGCTGACATTTTTCTGCCGACCCGTCTCCAGGGCAATTTCGGAAAGGACCGAATAGGGATTTTCAAAAAAGTCCGCGTCGGAGTATTGCGATTCTTCGCCGGCGGCCGAGTCGATATCGTCGCCGCCACCGGTCATCTGGCCGGCCTTGTAGCCCGCCTCCTGACTATCGGACAGGAACTCGACTTCATCACCGACGCTTGCCTCATCCTGTTGTTTGAGGCCCCGCTCGGCCGGCTTGTTGTCCGTGAGCCTGATGGGATTGAAATAGCTGGCGACGGCCGCCTTGGTCTCGTCATTGGCTGCATTGATCAGCCACATGACCAGGAAGAACGCCATCATCGCGGTCATGAAGTCGGCATAGGCGATCTTCCACGCCCCGCCATGGTGACCGTGCTCACCTGATTTGCGTTTCTTGACGATGATGATCTCACCGCCGGAATGATGGGTGGATTGCGAATCCGTCACGGAAGCACCTCACGCAGACGGTCGGCCCATTTCGACAGGCGCGTGCACAGTACCGCGTCGTCAATGTGGATGGTCAGATCGAATTCTTCGCTTTCAACGAACTCCATCAGCGCCGCGTCGTCGCCAAGCCGCTCCCTCAACGCCTCGAAAACCGATGCCGGACCACTGACAGTTTTGGTTGTCGCGGATTTGTCCTTCAGGCACTGCCGGATGGTTTCGGCGAGGGATTCGACCATTTGCGTCGTCAGCGCCTGTTCAAACACCGGCGCAAGAACGCGTGTTACCTGAGCACCTATTGTCTCGACCAAATCGTTGCAAAGCGTATCATATCGCGTGGCGAGTGCTGTTGAGAAATCCTGCTCATATCGGGTGCGCAACTCGTTGACTTCATCGCGGTGCCGGCCCCGCTCGCCTTCGAGTTCCTGCTCGTGCGTTGCAAGGAGCGCTTGCGTGGCTTCGCGTTTGCCCTGTTCAAAGGCGGCCGCCCGTTCGCCTTCGATATCAATCGCCGCGGCGGTGTGCACTGGCTGAGGCACCGTTTCGACGACAGATGATACCGGTTCCGGACGCGCGGGAAAAATGTCCGGTTCATCGGCCAATACATATGGTTCAGGCTTGCCGAAGTCTTTCAGATAGCGCTCTATCGCAACTGCCATGCCTTTTGTCTCCGGGATCGGCCCCATCATGCGGAATCGCTAAAGCATTCTGAGATTTTCTGTCGGTGAAAGGATAGAAGCCGAAACTTGTGCGAGGGTGATGAAAAAGCCGGCACGCGTTGCGTACCGGCTTGTCCAAAAATCCTGGCCTGTGGTCACGGGTTCGGCCCGCGACCTATGGGTCAGCTCTTACTGCCTGAAGAGGGCGAGGATGTTCTGAGAGCTGTTGTTGGCGATCGACAGGGCCTGGATACCGAGCTGCTGCTGCGTTTGCAGTGCTTTCAGGCGTGTCGATTCCTGGTTCATATCGGCGTCCACCAGACGACCCACACCCTCGGTTATGGCATCCATCAGCGTGTTGACAAAATCATTCTGCATGTCGACGCGCGACTTGACCGCACCAAGGCTGGATGCCGCATCCGTCAGGCTTTCAAGAATGTTGTCGGCAACGCGGAGCATGGCGCTGACTTCAGCGTCGGTTGTGGTAGCAGACAGGGCGATCTCGGTGCCGGTTGCGGCCCCCGCCGTTGTTGCGGCTGCATCAATCAGGAAGTAGTAGTCGGCCGTGCCGGTCGGCGCTGCAAGCAACGCGTCTGCGTCAATATCGCCTGTCAAAAGCCCGCGGGCGGCGCTGTCGGTATCGATCAGAACGGTCGCGCTCACATCGACATCAAGCGTCCCGACGGAAACCTTGCCGTCCGAAGAGCGGTTGAACGAGGCGACGATCTGAGCCGTGCCGGCTCCCCCGACAGCCGTACTGTACAGCCAGTTCTCGCCGCTGAAGGACGCCGATTCAGCCGTTGAACGAAGCTGATTCTTCAACTCGGTGAGTTCGGAGTTGATTTTCACGCGGTCGACGGCCGGCTCCGTGGCGGCGACCAGCTTGGCCTTGATCTCGTCAACGACCTTGATGGCATTGTTCAGACCGGTATAGGCGACGTCGACCTTGGCGGCGCCGAGACCGATGGCATCACTGACCGTAGACAATGCCTTGTTGTCGGAGCGCATGGTTGTCGCGATGGACCAGTAGGCCGCGTTGTCAGCAGCGTTTTCAACCCGGTACCCGGATGAAACACGCGCTTGCGTCGTCTCCATATGCATATTGATGTTACGGAGAGTTTGCAGAGCCGCCATCGCGGCGGCGTTCGTCATAATGCTCGTCATCGGGACAGTCCCTGTCGAAAACCAGAATCAGTATTGGACATGCCGGATCTTCATGGCCGGCGATGGCGATTTTCATCATGACCGCTGACACGGTTCAGAACCGGGTCAACTCACCATTCGTTAACAAAACTACTAAGAACATGGTTAACAGACTCTTAATCCCATTAGCAACCTGTTAAATCTTACACTCGCGAACAAAAAACCGCGCCACAAAAGCGGCGCGGTCCGGGTGGTTATTGGCTGTTTGAGTTCGCCAGGACTGGCGAAGCCGGCCCGATCTATCGGACCGGATATCCATCTCTTACCGGAAGAGCTGGAGTACGCCCTGAGAGCTGTTGTTGGCGATCGACAGGGACTGAATGCCAAGCTGCTGCTGTGTTTGCAGAGCCTTTAGCCGCGTCGATTCCTGGTTCATGTCCGCATCGACCAGACGGCCGACACCTTTGGTGATCGCATCCATCAGCGTGCTGACGAAGTCATTTTGCATATCCACGCGGGACTTGACCGCGCCAAGGCTGGAGGCCGCGTCGGTCAGGTTTTCAAGGATATTGTCGACAACACGCAGCATGGCGCCGACTTCAGCTTCGGTCGTGGTTGCCGACAGCGCGATTTCGGTACCGGTCGCAGCAGCAGCTGTCGATGCCGAGGCATCAATCAGGAAGTAGTTGGCGGCTGTACCCGTTGGCGTTGCAAGCAGAGCATCGGCATCGACGTCAGCCGTCAACAGACCACGGCTTGCATCTGCCGTATCGATGAGGATTGTCGCCGTGACGTCAACATCGAGTGTTCCGACGGTCACCTTGCCATCAGCTGCCCGGTTGAAGGAGGCAACGATCTGGGCCGTGGCGACACCGGCTGCATCCGTATTATAGAGCCAGTTTTCGCCGCTGAAGGAGGCTGATTCAGCCGTGGAGCGGAGCTGGTTTTTCAGCTCTGCGAGTTCAGAGTTGATCTTGGTTTTGTCGACCGACGATTCCGTGGCCGCAACCAGTTTGGCCTTGATCTCGTCGACAACCTTGATGGCGTTGTTAAGACCGGTATAGGCGACATCGACCTTGGCGGCACCGAGGCCGAGCGCATCGCCAACGGTACCGAGCGCCTTGTTGTCGGAGCGCATGGTTGTCGCGATGGACCAGTAGGCCGCATTGTCGGCGGCGGCTTGAACCCGCAAACCGGAGGAGACACGCGCCTGCGTCGTTTCCATTTCCATATTGATACTGCGCAGGGTGGCCAGGGCGCCCATCGCAGCGGTGTTCGTCATAATGCTCGTCATTGTCTGCCCCTTTTGACAGTGGACTTTAAGGGACATGCCGGAGTTAAGACCGGCAACGACGGTGTCGCATCATGCTCACCTGGGGTCTGCCTTCGCTAAGGCACGACCCGGTCCGTCATTCGTCACCCGTAACAACACATCATTAAGGTTAATCAATCCTGAACACCGGGCCACTTATCTAATTTTTTTAGTTAATGATTTCTTACACTTAACTGGTTATTAACCATTCAAACCCGCTGCTGCGCGCGCCCGCACAAACGAATAAAACGCCGCAATCCCTTAAGGATGCGACGTTTCACCGAGCTGAATATGTCGTGGACTAAGATCAACTGAAACGGGTGGCCGATCCGGCCACCCGCAGAAAGCTCAGTCTTAATTGTGACCCATACTCTTAACGGAAGAGCTGGAGTACACCCTGCGAGCTGTTGTTGGCGATCGACAGGGACTGGATGCCGAGCTGCTGCTGTGTCTGCAGAGCCTTGAGCCGCGTCGATTCCTGGTTCATATCCGCATCGACCAGACGGCCAACACCCTGGCTGATGGCATCCATCAGGTTGGACACAAACTCATTCTGCATGTCGACGCGTTTCTGAATGGCACCGAGACCCGAAGCCGCATCCGTCAGGTTGCTGATAATGTTGTCGACAACACGAAGCATGGCGTTGACCTCAGCTTCGGTGGTCGTTGCCGACAATGCGATCTCCGTACCGGTAGCGGCAGCGGCCGTCGACGAAGACGCATCGATCAGGAAGTAGTTGGCGGCTGTACCTGTCGGCGTGGCAAGCAATGCATCCGCATCAACATCAGCGGTCAGAATTCCGCGACCGGCGTTTTCGGTGTCGATCAGGATCGTGCTGCTGACGTCCACATCAAGGGTGCCGATCGAAACTTTGCCGTCCGAGGCACGGTTGAAGGAAGCCGTGATCTGAGCGGTACCGGCAGCGGCCGCATCCGTGTTCAGAAGCCAGTTGTCACCGCTGAACGAAGCCGATTCGGCCGTCGAACGGAGCTGGTTCTTCAGTTCGGTCAGTTCGGAGTTGATCTTGGTCTTGTCGACCGAAGATTCCGTTGCAGCAACCAGCTTGGCCTTGATCTCGTTCACAACGTCAATGGCGCTGTTCAGACCGGTATAGGCAACGTCGACCTTGGCAGCGCCCAGGCCGAGCGCGTCGCCGACAGTGGACAGAGCCTTGTTGTCGGAGCGCATGGTGGTCGCGATGGACCAGTAGGCAGCGTTGTCAGAAGCGTTTTCGACCCGCAGGCCGGAAGAGATACGACCTTGCGTTGCTTCCATCTCGGAATTGATCGAACGCAGGGTGGAAAGAGCCGACATAGCGGCGGCATTTGTATTGATGCTTGTCATCTGGAATTGTCCCTCGGATTACCCGATACAAAAAAGGGACATACCGGACTTTACTACCGGTAATGGCGGTGCGGCATCATGCCCTTGGTCGCCCGATATTCCGTCGAAGACCCTACCGTCATGCTGCGGGCACACTCGCAGCCAGCAGTTACGAAATACCTAATTCCGCCCGGCCGAGGGCGCATCAGCAGAATCAACCGACGCTCATGGTTAGCAAAGTGTAAACACAACCCTTGCCAACACAAACGGCCGGGACAGCGTCATATAAAGGAGCGCACCATGCTTCCCACCAGCAGATTCCAGCCATCGATCAGGACAAAGAACATGATCTTGAATGGCAGGGAGATGGCCGTCGGCGGAAGCATCATCATGCCCATCGACATGGTGATGGTGGCGACAACGAGGTCAATCACGAGGAATGGCAAAACGACAAGGAAACCTATTTCGAAACCGCGACGGATTTCGGAGATCATGAAGGCTGGAATAAGGACACGCAGATCCACCTTGTCTCCCGTTGAAACCGGCTGGCCGCGTTCTGCCGCCAGATCGACAAAGAGATTGAGATCCTTGTCGCGCGTATTTGCCAGCATGAAGTCGCGGAACGGATCACCAATGCGCTCAAACGCCTCGGCCTCATCGATCTGGTTTTCGATCAGCGGCTGGATGCCGCTTTCCCAGGCGCGATCAAATGTCGGCGCCATAACATAGAATGTCATGAACAGTGCAAGGCTGATCAATATCAGGTTGGCCGGCGTCGTTTGCAGCCCCATCCCGGTGCGCAGAATTGCAAAGGCGATGACAAAGCGCGGGAAGCTCGTCACCATGATGAGGATGCCCGGCGCAACCGACAGCACGGTCAGCAAGCCGAATGTGCGGATGATCCAGCTCGCGACCGAACCGTCTACGGGCTGGGTGAGCACTCCGGGATCGAGGGTCTGGGCCTCGGCCACCGCAACCAATGCCATCATGGCAAGCGTTGCAAGTAAGAATCGTATCATTCGATCAAGAAGGTCCTGAAGAGTACGTTGGAAACCTGGCCGTCGGAACGTATGGCGGCCCGTTCGGATAGGTCGTCACGCAAATGCTGGAAGCCGCGCGGTCCTTCAATCTGCTGAAGAGAGACCGTACGCATATAGGCCATGACGTCCTGGTGGATTGTTTCCGCCAGCGCCGGATCCGGGGCGGCGTCAAAGACAAGCGCGACCTCGACCCGCACCCAACTGTCTGACGGGTAGGAAAGGTTTGTGGTTATCGGAGCCAGCGTCAGCGTCTGCGGCGTCATCGGGACGGCCTCTGCACCCTCGCCATCCTTGCCGTCGCCATTGTCCCCGTTTTCTTTCGCAGCCATGGCCTCAAGCGGCGATACCGGGTCAGCCTCAGCCTGTATGTCGGTCGCCATCTGGTTGCCAACCATCGAACCGACGAGCCAGCCGCCACCGCCGGCGACCCCGGTCAGGACAAGCAGCGCCACAATCGTCATGACTAGGGAGCCGCCCTTCTTCTTTTCTTCAGGTGTCGTCATGTCACCTTGTGTCCCGCTTCTAGATTGGTGAGTATATATCCACGATCTGCTGCCCGACCGGCGGCTGCTGCACTTCCATCAACCGACCCCGGCCGCCATAGGAAACCCTGGCCTCGGCGATCTTCTCATAGGCAATGGTGTTTCTTGCGTCGACGTCCCGCGGACGGACGATGCCGGCAATATTCAGGATCCGCATTTCATAATTGACGCGCACCTCCTGCGAGCCGCTTATGACCAGATTGCCGTTGTCCAGCACCCCTGTGACAACAGCCGCGACCCGCAATTCCAGCCTTTCAGAGCGGGCCGTCTTGCCCTTGCCTGCCGTGTTCGTGTTGGAGCCGAAATTCAGACCGAACTGACCTTGCGAGCCGGCACCGTTCACACTGTAATTGCCGCCTGCGTTGATGCCGCTTGAGTTGGTCCTGTTACGGTCGGTCGCATTGTCAAACGTCGCCCTGTCATTGACGGCAATATTGACTGTGAGGATATCGCCGACCGTCATGGCACGCGGATCCTTGAACAAAGCGCTTTGTGCGTCGGTCCAAAGCGAGTAGCCGGCACCGGGCTTGCGCGGCGGTTTGGGATAAAGCGCCATCTGAGGCGTTTCACCGTAGCGCAAGCCACTGCCGACAGGGCTCATTGACGGTGCCCGCCCGATGTCTTTCATGACGGACGAACTGCAACCAGCCATCAGGAAACACAATGCGACGGGAAAGAGAAAACGCATCATGAGGGTTGTTCCGGGAGGTTGGTATCAGCGGCACTTGCGATGATACTGGTTAGGTTGGCCGCGGTCTCGGCATCCATTTCATTGAGAATCTGACTTGCCAGGCGCGGCCTCAGCTTCATGACAATCGCAGCTGCGATATTGATATCCACCAGTTCCAGCTTCTCAGCCGCCGAGTCGGCGCGCATGTTCTTGTAGATTTCAACAAGACCGCCTTCTGCCTTGATCAGAAAATCATTCCGCAGCTTCAGCCAGTGCTCATATTCGGCACGGCGCTTTTCCAGAACCGCGATCCGGTCCTCGATGTCGGCCTGCAGCGCTTCGAGTTCCTTTTTCTGAAGCACATAGCGCTGGTCCCGGGCCGCATCGGCGATATTTGTGCAGAACGCCCTGATCTCGTCGGATATCTCCGTCGGCACCGCCTCGGTTTGAGGGCTCTGGGCCAGCGCGTGCGACAGCGGAAGCCCCCAAAGACCAACCGCGGTCGAGAGCGCAAGCACCGTGGCCGCGCATTTTCTGGTAAGTGTCATTACGCCTTTGCTCATTGCAATACGAGCTCCGCCTGGAGGGCACCGGCCGATTTGATGCCCTGTAAAATTGAAATGATGCCGTCGGGCCGGACGCCGATACTGTTGAGGCCTGCAACCAGCGTCTGCAGGTTCGGGCCATTGAGAATGGCGACCTGTCCGCCCTCTGTCATCGCCTGGATATCGGTCAAAGGTTCCACCGCCGTCACACCTCCGCTGAATGGCAACGGCTGGGAGATGACAGGCATCTCGGTTACCCGGATTGTCAGCGTGCCGTGGCTGACGGCGACCTTTGAAACACGCACGTCATGGCCCATGACAATTGTGCCGCTGCGTTCGTTTATGACCACGCGGGCCGGCGTGTCGGTTTCAACGGTCAGACGTTCAATCTCGGCGACGAACCTTGGCAAGGTGACATGTTTCGGCCTTGAGACACGCACCGTTGCCGAATCATCGGCCTGCGCCAGCATGCCCCCATATTGCTTTCCGGTGTGCCGGTTGATTGCATCGGCGATCGAAACCGCCGTGGAAAAGTCGGGATTGCGCAATTGGAATACGAGATGCTCATTGTCCGAAAACCGCATCGGTATCTCGCGCTCGATGATGGCGCCGCCCGGGACCCTTCCCGCTGTGGTAACACCTTGTGTCAATGTCTGGGCGTCGCCGGCAGCGGTAAATCCGGAAACGATCACGGAACCTTGTGCAACGGCGTAAATCTGCCCGTCGGCGGCTGAAAGCGGTGTCATGACCAGTGTTCCGCCGCGCAAGGACGTCGCATCGCCCATGGACGATACGGACACGTCAATGCGCGATCCGACGCTTGAGAATGGCGGCAAATCGGCGGTCACGATAACAGCGGCAACATTGTTGACCCGCGCCCGCTCACCCTCGGTCGCTATCCCCAGATTCTCCAGCATGGCCCGTACGGACTGTTCCGTGAACGGTGACCTGCCGGCGCTGTCGCCACTGCCTTGCAATCCGATCACCAGGCCATAACCGATTAGCTGGTTCTGACGCGCACTCTGCAGCGAGGTCACATCCTTGATCCGCGAAGCGGCAGAAGCCGGCAGCACCAGCAGCAGGCTCAAAAGGATTGCCGGAACAAGGCGCAAAGCAATCATTTTTCAACGACCCTGATCGTACCGTCCGCCATGACCGTGCCGGATACCGTCACACCCGTGCCGACATTGCGTACGCGGACAAAATCGCCGACCATACCATTGTTGAGCGGACTGCCCGGTGCCGTGATGGTCAGGCCGTCGCGGGAAAACACCATGGTGACTACCGAACCGCGCTCAACGGCATAGGGCTCGCGCACGGAGGAAACGGGTATAACCCGCCCCGGCAACAGCGTGCGGCGCGTGATCATTCCGGCGACCTGTTCCATGGAAGATGCGTAGTCCCGCCGGATGTTGCGGTTGGTCACCGGCACGATCTCGAGCATGTGCGGCTCGACGATCTGTCCGGGGTAGATGATGCCCTTGGGAATGACCGCCACCGGTTCAGCAGCAGTCGCACCCCACACGCCCGCAAGGAGCAGAGCGGCAACGGCGAAAACGGTCCGGCAGATCATTTCAGTGTCCCACTACATGTTTCTTGAGACCGTCGCGGCCATCTCATCGGCAGCCTTGATGATCTTCGAGTTCATCTCGTAAGCCCGCTGGGCTGAAATCAGATCCGTGATTTCCTTCACGGCGTCGACATTCGAGGTTTCCAGATAGCCCTGTTCGATCGATGCGAAGCCAGGGTCATTGGGTACACCGACTGTCGCTTCACCGGAGGCCTCTGTTGCCTGGAACAGATTGTCTCCAAGCGGGGCAAGCCCGGCTTCATTGACGAAATTGGCGATGGTGATCTGTCCGACTTCCTCCAGATCGGCGCCGTCACCCTCGCGGGCAAAGACCTGTCCGGACTTGCTGATCACGACCTCGCTTGTGCCTTCAGGAATGATGATCGCCGGCTCCAGAAGATAACCGTCTGTGGTGACAATTTCGCCATCCGCGTTGGTGTTCAAGGCGCCCGAGCGCGTATAGAGCGTCTCACCATCGGTGTTTTGAACCTGGAGCCAGCCTCGCCCGACAAGCGCAAGATCAAAACGGTTTCCGGTGTTGACCAGCGAGCCTTGTACATGGACGTTGCGGACGGCTGTGGTCTGCACACCGAGGCCGACATAGGCCCCCTCCGGCACAATGGCCTGGTTGGCGCTTGTGGGTACGCCCTGGGCCTTTTCGACCTGGTAGAGTAGATCGGAAAACTCCGCCCGCGCCCGCTTGAAGCCGGTGGTGTTGATGTTGGCGATGTTGTTGGCAATCACCTCAAGATTAAGCTGCTGGGCGTTCATTCCGGTTGCAGCGATGGCCAAGGCTTTCATTGCGGGCCTCCTCAGATGGGCATGCGGCTGATTTCAAGATAAGCGGTCACGATTTTGTCGCGGACGGCCAGCGCCGTCTGAAGCGTCCGCTCCGCGCTCATGACCGCATCGACGACTTCCTTGGTATTGGCCTCACCGTTGATGCCCTTCATGGACATCTGTTCGCCATGCCGGATCGTGGCGGTCATGTCTGCAACCATGCTGGAAAGCATGGATGCAAATTCGGATTCCTGCGTCGCCGTGGCCTTGCCGGGAGCGACGACGGCTGGTGATGCAGCCGCTGCCGTATTTCCGGCTTCGCGGGTCAGAGAGGTAACGGCTGCGGAGCTGACTGCGTCAATCACGTGGAGACCCTCAACAGATCTATGGTCATGGAGATAAGCTTGCGGGATTGCTTGATGGTCTGAAGATTGGCCTCATAGGACCGGTTGGCCTCGCGCATATCGGCCATCTCGATGAGAATGTTGACATTTGGAAGCTTGACCATGCCGTTTTCATCGGCAGCCGAGTGAGACGGATCATATTCGACCGTGAATGCCGCCGTATCGCGGCCGACAGATTCAACGCGCACCATCGATGCGCCAGTCAGAGCATCCAGCTCGGACACAAAAGAGACCGTCTTGCGCTGATAGGGATCACCGCCCGGCTCGGTCGCCGTTGCCTGGGCGTTGGCCATGTTTTCCGATACGACCCGAAGACGGGTTGACTGGACCTCAAGTCCCGATGCCGCGGTCTTCATCGCCGCTGAAAGTGGATCCATCACCGTCATTTGCGCACCGTCGCCAGCATCATGCGGTGGAAAGATTTGACGATACCGACATTGAGCTCAAATGAATGCCGGATTTCGCCCGCCTTGATCAGTTCTTCTTCAAGGACAACCTTGTTGCCGTTCGATTCCGCTTCGATGCCGCCGGAACCGGCGCTGTGTACGGCGCTACGCAAGGAATCTTCCCTGAAATGCGCGGGATGGGTCGCGGCCATCGAGCTGCCTGTGGACTGAAGAACCGTCTCGAATGGATCGACTTCCTTCGCGGCGTAGCCGTTGGTGTTCACATTGGCTATGTTGCCGGCGACCACGCTCTGGCGCACCGACAACCAATGCGCCTGGCTCGACGCGAGTTCAAAAAGCTGGATCGGCTGCATCCGATTCTCCCTTTCGGGAGCAAACTAGGAAGTCAATCTTGCGCGGGACTTACGCCCGGACGATAACACACACAATTGCGCGTCAGGACGCATCGCAAACAGGCCGAGAACCGGCCCTCAACAAAGGGCGACAGGGCTGATCTAGCGCTCGATGACATCTCCGTCGGAGGTTACGATCACCCAGCGCCCGTCCCGCTGCTCGAGTGTGGCAAGGCGGCTGTCATCGGGAAGGATCGAGCCAACGCGCACCATATAAACACCATTTCCGTCTTCAATGAGCGCCCGTCCGTTCACGACATGGAGCAGGCGAAACACCGGTTTGTAACCGGGAAAGGCCTGCGCCGGACCTTCTTCCGGATCGGCTTCGTTGTCACCCTCGTTTCCATCGAGCGTGATGGTCGCGGTGGTAATGGAATCGAAATCGAATTCATCGGAATCGCCTGAATCGGGAATTGCAAGCGGCGACACGCTGACGACGCTTCGCCCGGCAATACCGGGCAGGTCTCGTTCGGATGACAGCGTGTAGGGCCGGACACCGAACTGGTCCTGATTGAGAAAGACATACCAGGGAAAGAACGCCGCAAAGGCTGCCAGCACGAGCCCCACAGAGATGAGCACACGGTCTGTCCTGTCGGGATCCGGTTTTCGGTCCTCAACCCCGGCCTGTTCGGTCTCTTCGTTCAGTTCTGCTTTGGTCATGCATTGCCCGCCTGTGCACCGGCCTGTTCGGCCTGCTGCTCCGCGGCCGCCCGTTTCATCGCATCGGCGAGATCCGCAAAGGCATCGCCGGAAAGCCTGTCGCCCGGTTGCTGTTTGAGCACGTCATAGATGACCGGGACCTGGCGAACCGCCATATCCAGCTCGGCATCCGCTCCGGGCCGGTAACCGCCCAGAAGCCGCAAATCCTTTGTTTCCTCAAAACGCTGGATCAGGGCGCGCAACCGGATGACAAGGTTCTCCTCATCGGGTTCCCAAGCGGTCCGCGCAAGCCGCGAAATGGATGCGAGCGGACTGATCGGCGGATAGCGTCCTTCCTCGGCGAGGGCGCGGTCCAGAACAATATGACCGTCCAGAATACCCCGGGTGGAATCGGCGATCGGATCGTTGTGATTGTCGCCGTCAACGAGGATCGAAACAATGGCGGTAATAGAACCCGCCCCGGCACCACCCGGGCCGGCCCGTTCCAGCAATCTCGGCAACTCGGTGAACACGGTGGCCGGATAACCCCGGGCCACCGGCAGTTCACCGGATGCAACACTGACCTCGCGTATGGCATGGGCAAAACGGGTTATGCTGTCGACGACCAGCAATACATTCTCGCCCTTGTCACGAAAATATTCGGCGATCGCCATCGCCGTCATCGGCGCCATGCGGCGGACCATGGGACTTTCATCGCTCGTGGCGACAACGGCCACCGATTTCTTCATCTGTTCGCCAAGCGTGTCTTCGATGAACTCGCGAACCTCCCTGCCCCGTTCACCAACCAGCGCAACCACGGCGCGGTCGAAGGCTTCAGCTCTCGTCAGCATGGCAAGCAGCGTCGATTTGCCGACGCCGGAGCCGGCAAACACACCAAGGCGCTGGCCGAGGCACAGCGGCGAGAATATATCGATCGCCTTGATGCCCGTTTTCAAGGGCTGGTTGACCCGCTGACGGCTCATGGAGGCCGGCGCGTCGGCCGCGACGGCACGCCGCCGCTTGCCCGGCTCCAGAGGGCCCTGACCGTCAATCGGCTGACCGAGCGCATTGACAGTGCGTCCGCACCAGGCTTCATCCGGCGCAATGCGGAACGCCCCGAAACGGATCACCGGATCACCGATGGCGATCGCCTCACCGCGTTCGACGGGGCAGACGATGACAACCTCCGGCTCGACCTTGACCACTTCCCCAAGAGTGACGCCCGCCTGGCCGTGATGCTCGACATAGTCGCCGAGGCAGACATAGGGCGACAGCCCGGACACCTGATAGTTGTTCGGCGTAATGGTGGTGACGAGCCCGCCGCGACGCACCAGCTCATCGGGACTTGAAAAGCGGCTGACCAGCCGCTCCAGCGCTTCAAGCGTGCTGGATTGGCGGCGGCTGCCGTGTTCGGGCGAAGACACCTGTTCGTTCATTCAATCGCGGCCCGTTGCAGCGTGGCAGCGCCCATCAGACCGCCCCGAGCGTTCTTATCGCCTCATCAAGGGTTCCCTCACTCTTCTTGACGAGGCTTGCGGTGCTTTCAAATGCGCGGGTGACCATAATGAGGCGACTCATTTCGGCCATGGCGTTCACACCGGAATATTCCAGATACCCCTGAAGCACGCCGGAATTCGTCTGGTCGACCACCGGTTCCGGTTCACCGGCGGGGACAACCCCGCTGTTTTCGAACCGCACAAAACCTTGTTCAAGGTCTGCGGTGAACACACCGATCGAGCCGACAATCGCGCCCTCCTGGCGGATAATGCCGTCGCGGGAAACCTTTGGCGGTTCGGCATTGCCGTTGAGCTGGATCGGAGCCCCGCCCGGATCTAGCACAGGGTAACCGTTCAAGGTGACCAGTTCACCCGCCTCGGACATGGTGAAGCGCCCGTCGCGCGTCAGGGTCATGCCGGCCGGCGTCTCGATGGCGAACCAGCCGTCACCCTGCACCGCGAAGTCAAGCAGGCTTTCCGTTTGGGTCATGCCCCCGCCAACCGACGACAGATAGGTTTCGCCGTCGGATACGAAAGCCGTGCCTTCATTCATCAGCGATTCGAAACGGATTTCGGTGGGCCGGTAGCCGACCGTGCTCGCATTGGCGACATTGTCGGCAAGTGTATTGAGCCGGTTCACAAGCGCGATCTGGGATGACAGCGCGACATAAAGGGATGATTGCATTGATCCTGCCCTAACCGCCGAGTTTGAGGTTGTTGATCGCCAGCATGAGATCAGACGAGATGCCGGCCGACGATGAGCTGAAAAGCGAGGCCGCGGTCACTGTGGTGCTGGGGTTCTCCAGCTCCCAAAGGCTGGTGAACCGTTGCAGCAGCTTGTTGAGTTTTTCAGGATCGCTGAAATCGGTAAAATCGATCTTTTCCTCGAAATACTCGGCCTGTTTGTCGATATTGGTGCCGGCAAACTCGGGCGGCAGGCTCAAAATCGTCCGCGCGACAATGGCGAGAGCCGGGTCGGCGAGAATCTCGAAGGCGTTGGTGATTGTCGGCGCGTTGCGCTCAAAATAAAGCGCCAGTCGAACACCTTCATTGTCCGCGCCCGCATTCTGTTCCAGCGTCTGACGCAGATATTTGTCGACTGTGCCCTGCTGGGCAGCGGTAAAAATGGTCGTGATCTCGTTGTGGCGAACGAAGTTGAAGGTCTCGACAAGCTCGCGATAGCGTTTGTCATTGAGTTGGTTCGCGAAGGAATTGGGATCATCGATCCCCTCTGTCAGCGCTTTTCTGATCAGCGCCTTGGCATAGGCTATCTCCTCCAGCCCGTGCGCCTTGAGCGCGTAGTTGTACAGACGGTCATTGGACATGAAATCGTCGATCGTCTTCGCGCTGCTTATGTTTTCGAGATAATACTCCGTCTCACGAGCCGTCACGGGCTGTTGTTTGACCATTTCAATCGACCGGTCCAGGTCCCGGGTAATCGTCTGGTAGTTGATATAGGTGGTGACCATCGGTCCTGCCCCGCTCCCAGTTTCATCCGACAGCGCGCGCTATGCTGCCCAGGGTGGTTGCAGGCAAGCTAGAAAAATATCCTTGCGCGAAACTTTCCTGGCTGCAGCGGTCAAGCTTCACGCAAGCCAGAGCACTTACCCCTATGGCCGTCTTCCACTGGATAGAGTCGCCCCGCTAATGAACATCATCATCGGTCTCGTCGTGACATTCGGATGTATCCTCGGTGGCTATATGGCCATGGGCGGCTATGTCAGCGTGCTCATGCAGCCTTGGGAACTGGTCATTATCGGCGGTGCAGCTTTTGGCGGCTTCTTGGTCGCCAACCCCATGAAAACCATCAAGGATTCCGGGACAGCCCTTTGGGAGGCCTTTCGCTTTGCGGTTCCCAAGGAGCGTGATTATCTCGATACGCTGTCGGTACTCTACGGGCTGATGCGCGACCTGCGGTCAAAATCGCGCAATGAAATCGAGGCCCATATCGACAATCCGGAAGAATCGAGCATTTTCCAGACGGCGCCGTCCGTTCTGAAGAACAAGGACCTGACCGCATTCATATGTGATTATGTCCGACTGATCATCATCGGCAATGCAAGGCCGCATGAGATCGAGTCCCTGATGGACGAAGAAATCAACACGATCGAGCACGACAAGCTCAAATCCTACCATGCCATTGTGACGGTGTCCGATGCCTGTCCGGCGATCGGCATCATCGCCGCCGTTCTTGGTGTTATCAAGGCCATGGGCGCGATCGATCAGTCGCCGGAAATTCTCGGCGCGCTGATCGGCGCCGCGCTGGTCGGGACGTTTCTGGGTATCTTTCTGTCCTACTCGGTCCTTGGGCCGATCGCCGCTCAGATCAAGCTCGTCAGGGACAAGCAGAACCGCCTCTACGTCATCGTCAAGCAGACGCTTCTGGCCTATATGAACGGCTCGGTTCCGCAGGTCGCGCTGGAGCATGGCCGCAAAACCATTTCTTCCTACGAGCGTCCGTCCATCGATGCCGTCGAGCAGGAAATGATGACGCCCGGCTCGGGCGGCGGCGAAAAGGCGGCCTGACATCATGGCTGACGAAGCACCCCAAACACATAGCGGGTTTGACCGAACACTTCTGCAACGCATGATCGGCCAATCGGGTGACCGCGAAACCCTGGAGACGAAGTGCGAGACACTTGCAGAAGTGGCCGCCATGTCGCTGTCTCTGCAGGCCGCCGAAACAATCGGCGTACCGATCGAAGTCGAATTCGACGCATTTGAGATCGGAAGCAAATCGGAACTCACGGGCTCGTTTCCCGATCATGTGACCGTGTGTGCCGCACAGATCGGCGGGTGGACAAGTGACATCACGCTTTGCGGCAGCAACATTTTTGTGATTGCCGTCATGGAGTGCATGCTGGGCGGCTCGCTCCCCGACGATGCAAAGATTGAACCACGCGAACTGTCGGCCATCGAGCTCGATGTCGCAACCGTCATCTTCCGCCAACTCGCAGACAGTGTGAGAATGGGTATCGCGTCACCGCCGACCGATGACGTCGTTACCGACGGTGCTCTGGCCGAACTTCCCGAGCCGCTGGAAGACGAAGCGGACCCGCCAAGCATCATGCTGCGTTTTGAATTGACTGTCGGGCCCATCAAGGCACCGTTTTGCGCCGTTATCGCCCAACGGCCGATCCTGAAAGCCACGATCGTCGAGCACAAGGAAGAAAAACCCCCTATGCGCGAGCGGCCGGAATGGGCGACCAAGCTCACGACCCAGGTCAGCCGGTCGCATATCCTGCTTGATGCGCGGATTGCGCTGAGCGAGATAACACTTGGTGATGTCGCGCGCCTGCAGATCGGCGACGTTCTGCCGTTTGCCGACGAAGGCGCTGTTCGCGCACTCCTGTCGGCCGGCGACAAACAGCTTTTCTGGTGCGAATTCGGCAAAGCGGGCGACCGCTACACCGTTCGCGTGCAGGAGCCACACAAACACGATCAAGAGCTTATGAGGGAACTGGCCGCAGGATGAGGGACGAGATGGCATCTTCGGGGACCGATCCTGCACGACGACACGATGCAAGGGACACATGACCATGTCTGACAAAAAGGCCATGAAGGACGAAGGTCTGGCCGACGAAGAACCCCAGGAAGAGATTGACCAGGCCATCGACGACCTGCGCGGTGTCCTTGAACAGGATGCCGCCGGCACGGCGAATATTGAAGCAAGCGAAGACCAACCCTTTGGCGGCGGTGACTTTTCCATGGACGACTTTCCCGAAACAGCCGGGGCGGACGCGCCCGATTTCTCCGGCGGACTGGACGCATCCGAACCATCGGCTCCGGACGCCGGCCTCGGCTCAGCCGATTTCGGGGGCGATTTCGCAGCGCAGTCCGCGTCGGACGCACCCGCCGGCGCAACCGGCGCGACGGGAACAGTCGCCAATGCCGATATCATCATGGATATCCCCGTCGAGGTGCAAATCGTTCTCGGCAAGACGCGCATGAAGGTGTCCAATCTGATGAGCCTTGACGAGGGAGCAACGATCTCGCTCGACAGGAAGATCGGCGAGACGGTGGACATCATGGTCAATGGACGCATGATCGGGCATGGCGAGATCACCGTCCTGGAAGAGGACGAGACGCGCTTCGGCGTCCGCCTTACGGAAATCCTCGGCACCGGCAAATGATGGACGGCTACGAGGAACTTTCCGGCGGCAATGCGGTGGGGCAACCCCTTTCAAAGTCGCAAAAGGCGGCCGCAATTCTGATTGCCATGGGCAAACCCGTGGCCGGCAAACTGCTGAAATTCTTCTCTCCCACCGAGCTGCAGACCATCATCTCAAGCGCACAATCGCTACGCAGCATCCCGCCTCAGGAACTTGAAGATGTCGTCAGCGAGTTTGAAGACCTGTTCACCGAGGGCACCGGTCTCATGGACAACGCCAAGGCAATGCAGGGTATTCTGGAAGAGGGGCTGGAGCCTGAAGAGCTGGATGGCCTTTTGGCTGAAGGGAAGACATCCGGCAGCACCAAATCCTCGATCTGGGACCAGTTGCAGGAGACGGATCCGGCCTTCATCGGCCGCTTCCTGACCAATGAGCACCCGCAGACAATCGCCTATGTCGTTTCCATGCTGCCGTCTTCCTTCGCAGCCAAGATCCTGTTGGAGGTTCCGGAAAAGAACCGGGCCAATATTGTCCACCGTGCCGTGAACATGAAATCCGTCAATCCCAAGATTGCCGAGATTATCGAACAGCGGGTTTCGCAAATGGTCTCGGAACTCGACGATCAAAAGGGCGACGAGGCGACAAACCGTGTCGCGGATCTCATGAACGAGCTTGAGAAACCGGTCGTCGATGCCCTGCTGACCGAACTGGAGAGCATCAATTCCGAGGATGCCGCACGCGTCAAACCGCTTGTCTTCCTGTTCGACGACATCGTGGAAATGCCGGCGCGCAGCCGTGTCACGCTGTTGGATGATATGGGCGCCGAAACGATTACCGTGGCATTGCGCAATGCGGGCGATGAGGTGAAGGAAGCTGTCCTGTCGTCGATCGGTGCACGGCAACGGCGCATGATTGAAGCGGATTTGAGCGAAGACATGCCCAATATCACGCAAAGGGATATCGCCGTCGCACGTCGTTCGATCACGCAGGAAGCCATTCGACTGGCCTCACAGGGGCAAATTGAACTGACAGAAGAGCAGGAAAGCGAGGCGGCGTAAGGCGCCCCGTCAACCGGCTTGTTTGCTGCAACCATGGTTCGGGATCTGAAGCATGTCTGAAGAACAGGACAAGGACAGCAAAACAGAAGAACCGACCGAGAAAAAAATCCGCGATGCCGTCGAGAAGGGAAACATACCCTTCTCCCGCGAGGTGCCGATCTTCGCTTCCTCAATGGCAATCCTCGTGTTCTGCGTTTTTTTCATGCCATCGGGCGCTTCCTATCTGACCGTTTCGCTGACCGACCTCTTCGCCAACTCGTCACGGATATCCCTATCCAACGGTGAGGATGCGGTTTCTCTCTTCAACCATGTCTTCTGGGAAGTCAGCCATCTCCTGTTGCCGGCCTTTGCCCTGATGATGGTCTTCGGCATTGCGGCTTCCGTTATGCAGAACATTCCGCGCCCGGCAGCTGAACGCGTCAAGCCGCAGCTTTCGCGGGTCTCGATCAAGAAGGGTTTCAAGCGGCTGTTCGGTGCGCAGGGTCTGGTGGATTTCGCCAAATCGATCACCAAGATCCTGGTCATTTCGGCCATTGTCGCCGTGGCGATGCTGAGCGACTATTTCGAGGTCCTGACGGGTATGTTCTCAGACCCGGCTACGGTTCCGCAGACCATGGCCCGGCTGGCACGCAAGGTCTTCGTTATCATCCTGATTGCCACCGCGGTCCTGGCCATGGCCGATCTTTTGTGGACGCGCTACCACTGGCGCCAGGAGCTGCGGATGACACGGCAGGAACTCAAGGATGAGATCAAGCAGACCGACGGTGATCCGATCGTCAAGGCACGGCAGCGCTCCCTGGCGCGGGACCGCGCGCGACAACGGATGATTTCCGATGTGCCGCGCGCCACCCTGGTGATCGCCAACCCGACACACTATGCGGTGGCCCTGCGCTACAAACGCGAGGAAGACGAGGCGCCTGTCGTTGTTGCAAAAGGCCAGGATCTTGTCGCCCTGAAAATTCGTGAAATTGCAGAAGGCAATGACATCCCCGTGTTCGAGGATCCGCCGCTCGCCCGCTCCATCTTTGCACAAGCTTCGGTTGGTAGCGTCATTCCACCGGCTTTCTACAAGGCCGTCGCCGAACTAATCCATGTCGTCTATGCAAAATCGGCAACAGCAATGAATCAGGACAGCCCGAGATAAGACAGATGTATCTGAAAACGCAAAACCGGTCACCCGTGACGGTACGCTCTTCGTGCGGCGTGATGCCTGCGACACCACCGACAGCCCGCCCGCTCCGGTCGGCCCGTGTAGCCGTCAAACGGCATGAGGCAATATGAGAGTCTGTCCCTATACAAAGGAGCGCGAGGAAATCGTCGCGCATGCGATCCGGTCCGTTGCCAGCGAACTCCGGCTGATCGATGCCGCCGATCTGATCGCCCTGCTTCGACTGGAATGCCACAGCAATCTGTCCGATCTTGTCTCATCGGCGGCAGAACTGTTTTTCCAGCCTGGCACCGTCAATTTCGGGGTCGGCGGAGATTATCGTCTGGATTGGGGTACGACGCCTGAAGTGACACTTGATCTGGAGCTCAAACCTGAAGGCATGACGGTTTTTGCGCGGCTGACTCTGCTTGAAAGCCATGGTCAGGTCGAAATCAATCATATCTCGTTTGATGATCCGTCAGACGATCCGGACGAGAACACGGCTTTCCTTGCTGAAAGCCTGCGGGCCAGTGCATTCAACGAGTTTATTTCAACCGCCCCGGTTCAGACAGCCGTAAGCGAGCCCCGGTTAAACTGAACCCTTTGGTCGCCTGATCAACCGATCAGGCCGAGGCGTATCGCCTTTGCGATCGCCTGTATCCTGTTGACCGCATCCAGCTTGGTTGCAGCAAACCCGAGATAGGCGTTCACCGTGTGGACGGACAGGGAAAGCTCTTCGGCAATCGCTTCGCTCTTATGACCATCCGCAGCCAGTTGCAGGCACTGAAGTTCACGGTCATTGAGGTTCTGATGCGGTGAAATACGCTGCACATCCAGTGCCAGCAATTCACGCATGATGCGATAGATATCGCGATGGAATTCCACCACTCTATCACCGCTCAAATCCAGATCCGAGCCGAAGAACAGGGCAAAACCATTGCCCATGATGCCCAGCTTTACAGGGAAACCGACACCACCGATCGGTGTTTTGTGCGCGGCAAGTTCCTCAACATAAGGACCCTGCGCTGTACCACCGGTTTCGCCCGCCCAGGTAAACGGAAGCAAGGACCATTCCATATGGGCTTCAATGGCTGCGCTGACTTGTGACACGGTCTTGCGCATATCGCGGTCGAGCGAACTCAACACGACCGATACACGCTGGCTGTCGCTGGAGGCAAAACGGTTCACCCGGCATACGACATATCCATCCGCCCCGAGTATCGTCCGCAACTCCTGTGCAGCGTCCTCAAGATCCGAAGCCCCTTCGGGGTCATTATCAGTTTTCATTGGCCATGGCTGACAAGCGTCGAGATTGTCATTGACCGATTTTCTAAGTGCCGTCTCCAACGTCTCGCCCTCGTTATTGACGAACAAAATAATTTCTCGAAACACTATTCGTCTGTTTCGGAATACGGATGCAGATCCGCTGATCTGCGTTTTATATCAGGTTGTTTCTTACGGCATGGGCAATCGCCTCCGATCTGGTTTTTGTGGACGTCTTCTTCATGATGCTGGTGATGTAATTGTTCACTGTGTTGCGTGAGATTCCGATGATCAGCGAAATCTCGTCGCTGGTCTTGCCCTCGGCAATCCAGGACAGGCACTCCAGTTCGCGCTCGGTCAGTTCCTGCAGCACTTCGACACCGAAGATGTCTTCCTGAAAACTGGCCAGGTGATAGGCGCAGATCTGAGCGATGTCATGGAGCCTGTTCTGGGAAAAGATCATACCGTCCACAAAACACAGCATAAGAACCATGCGGGCCGGTCCGACATCGAAAGGGACCACGCAAAGCTGACGGCTCAAATGGGCCGGCATCGATATTGGTTTGGGACAGTCGATGAATGTCGGCAGCATTGCCGATGTGCAGCGTTCGATTTCGGTGATCTTGAACTGCGCACGCACCAGAACGGATCCGAGCGTGCGCACCAGATCGAACGGCCAGTTGGCCGACACCGCAAACTCAAGATTGCCTTCCGAATATACGTCCCAGCGGGCCAGAAGATAATTTGCGGCACCGGCGTAATCGGCAATCAACTTCAGCCCATCGGCGATGTCACCGGACTGGCTGGCCGCCCGCACGTCCTCGAGCAATCGCGCCCTGCTCATGGCAGCACCCCTTGCCCGTTGCTGTTCGAATATTCGCACGTTCCGGGCCGGCGACTATCCGATGCGTCTCGCACATCTTTAAAGCCAACCCTATTCAACACTGTCCCCGCACGCTGCTTCTTGCCCCCTAGAAAACGTCATGCCATGATCAGCAATGTACCATCACGACCGCATAAATCGAATGGTAACTTCTCACACTTTACACAACTTATTAAATATTGCAGCGAAAGTAGCGCACGTAATCCGCGACAAAAGCGCTCTATCTGTCGGCTGGGACTTGATGGTACGAAAACGATATGAGCCGTGCAGAATCGGATCGCTCTAGGCGGCGTCGTCTATAGCCCATTTGCGCAGGATCTTGGCGGCACGCTCTTCGTTGATTTCAACCATGCGTGCAAGCCGCCGCTCCGGCCCTTCCTTCACACGCCGCCCGATATCTTCGGTTGGAGCGGCACCGAAATTCGGCAGCGGATCGGCTGCGGCAGCTCCATCACCGCCCAACGCCAGCTCGCCGGCATCCGGCGCGCCCGCTTCATCGTTGGGATCAAATCCGAAATCGGCACCAAATCCTTCCATGGTGGCGGTGTTCGGACTGAAGTCCGGCAGATCCGGACCGGTTTCCTCCTCGGTGCCCGCCGATGCGGTCAGCGCATTTGCCAGCGGCCGGAACCCGAACCAGACAACAAGCAAGGCCACGAGAACAAAGGCGCCGGCATTGATCATGCTGCCAAGGTGGCGGCCGACGGTCTGGCCGATATTTTCGCTTTGTGCGGCTTCGCTAAGCAACTCGGCTTCAAGGAACTGCACGACCGTGAGCTTGATCTGATCACCACGGTCGGTGTCGAGGCCGGATGCGGAGGCAACAATCTGTTGCAGTTCGGCCAGATGCTCGTCGATATCGGCCTTGGTGGCTGACTCGCCGAGCATGGCCTTTATACGGCCCTCGTTGATGACGACCGCGATCGACAGCCTTTCAACACTGTAGCTGTTCCTGACCGTTGCAATCGTCTTGGAATTGATCTCGTAGTTGGTCTGCTCTTCCTTGCGCTCATTCGATTTCGACGACTGGGGCCCGGCGGCGGTCGCCGCCTGCTCCTGAGGAAGGTTCTGTTCAACGGTCGCAGGCGCGTTCGATTCGGAGCTGTTCGACGCATTGTTTTCCCGCGTGATCCTGATGGAACGCTCAACGCGCGACTCTGGATCGAATACGGTTTCCTGAATCTGCTGGGTATCGGTGTTTATGTTTGCCCGCACGCTGGCGCGGAAATTATCAATGCCAAGGAACGGAGCCAGAGCCTTGTCGATATTGCCGACAATCTCGGACTCGACCGTCTGCACGACATTCAGCGACCGGTTCATCGTGCTGTTGGAGAAGTCATCCCCGGACGCAAGCAACTGGCCGGTCGAATCGAGCACCGTCACGTCGTCAACGCTCAAACCCGGAACCGAAGCGGCAACCAGGTGCCTTATCGACTGTGCGGCCCGCCGGCCATCGCCGCCGATAGCCCGCACCATAACGGATGCCGACGGTTTTTGTTCACCACGGCGGAAACTGCCGCGATCGGGCATGACGATATGAACACGTGCGGCGGAAATTCCATTGATTGAGCGGATTGTGCGGGCAATCTCGCCCTCAAGAGCCCGCACGCGGGTCACCTCCTGCATAAAGGAGGTCAATCCGAGCGAGCCGACATTGTCGAACAGTTCATAGCCGGAGGTCGAACTGTTCGGAAGGCCGCGTTCGGCCAGGGTCATTCTGGCGCGTGCCGTCAGACCGGCAGGAACGCTGACCGTCTCACCGTCCGAGCTGACCTCGAACGGCACCCCCATCTCACCCAATGCAATTGCAATCTGGTTGGAATCGCTGCCTTCCAGTCCGACATAGAGCGTCTCATAGCTGGGACGGTTCAGGAACACCGCCGCAAGCGCGACAAGCGCAATGGCGAGCGCTCCGGTACCGGCCAGCGCAACAAGGCGTTTGGTTCCGAGAGTTGCCAGATTTCCCGGTAAGCTGGAAAGTTGGTCCAACAGACTCATTCTGTCTCCACATCAGCACCACGCCGCCGCGGGAGCGGCACCGCTGGAAAAAAGCTTCCACCGGCCCGGCCAAGCTACAAATCGAAGCTTGCGCGAAAATGATGTGAAAACAGCCGCTGCGGGTCGCAGCCGAAAGCGGCTTAGAAGAGTTCCGTGTCGCCGGCGACAGACTCGGATTGCGTCACCGGACGCAACCCCGGCTTCAGACGCTGCTGCATATCGGCAAGCTTGAGAACGTTGAGCGCCGTCGTCGTGTCGATCAGCATCTCACCGGGCAGTCGAGTCGATAATTCAGCCAGAAAGTCACCAAGTCCCTTCACCCGCTGGATTGCAAGGTCCATGCCTTGAACAACCGCGATATCCTGCGGGTCGACCGGCGCGCCCTCGTCACCACACAGCACGTGTTCTGCAGCCTCGATCAACTGCGCTATATCGGTCAGCTCCACCTGGAGTTTAAGCAACAGCTCCGTCAGTGTCTCTTCTGCCGAGAGGTCGACATCGCCCATGTCGACTGCTTGTCCAGCTATCCCCGTCATTGCCCGTATTCTCCTGCTGGGTCTTCTTCTGCCCCGACCAGACATAATGCCGCAGGCCGGTTTCGATCCCCTTAACGCATCACTAGAAAAACTCGATATCGTCGGGGGCCGGTTTCTTGGGCGCGGCAGGCGCTTCCAGTGCAACGGCTTTCAGGGTTTCAGTTCCGGTAAGGATGTTTTGCCTTGCCCGCCCGCTGACCGGCCAGAACTCCACCTTGCGGCCGAGTTCACCGCCGAGGCTTGCGTTCACAATCGGAATGGCCTCGTCGGTCAAAAAACGTTCGGCAAACTCACCGTTCTGCCGGCCGACATCGGAGAGGCGCGACATGGTCTGCGCGCCGCCGAATACCTTGGCCTCCAGCCTGTCCTTCTTTGCGCCCTTCTGCAACAGGCCGTTGATGAGCAACTCCATCAGATGAACGCCGTAGCGGGTGGCTTCACCGGAGGACCCGGCCTCTCCGGGCAGAAGGAAATGATTCATCCCGCCCACGCCGGCGACGGGATCGCGCAAACAGGCGGCAACGCACGATCCGAGGATCGTGCTGAGCACCACATTCGGATCATCGGATACCAGATATTTACCCTGTATGACGTGCAAACGTTTTTGGGGAACTGCAACCGTCATCAAAGAGCCCCGAAGACCGCCTCGATCGCCGCCTTCATCTTGTCTATGGTGAAAGGCTTGGCGAGGACATTGTTGGCCCCGAGGGCAGCTGCCTTTTGCACCAGGGCCTTGTCTCCCTGAGCAGTCAGGATGATAAAGGCCGCGCGCTTCGTCGATGCATTGGTGCGGATTGCTTGCAGCAACCCCAGGCCATCCATGACGGGCATATTGAAATCCGAGATGACGAGGTGATGCGGGTCCTTCTGCATGATGTCGTAGGCCTGCTTGCCATCGCCTGCGGTGGTAATCTTCGTAAAGCCGAGCTGCTGAAGCGCCTCACCAAGCAGCAGCCGGCTTGTAACCTGATCATCGACGATCAGGGTTTTGATTCTGGTTGCAACGGACATTATCTCGTCCCCTCTCTGTGGGAAGTAGTCAAATTCAGTATCTCCTCGCCGATACGGCGAAGGGGCAATTGATTTTCAACGGCGCCTATCTCAAAAGCCGAGCGCGGCATACCGTAGACAACACAGGTGCTCTCGTTTTGCCCGATCGTCGCGGCCCCTCCCTGCCGCATCTGCAAAAGCCCTGATGCTCCGTCACGTCCCATGCCAGTCAATATGACACCGACCGCCCTGCGCCCACAGTGCGCCGCGACGGAGTTGAAGAGCACGTCAACCGACGGTCTGTGCCCGTTAACAGCCTCGCCCTCGCGAAGCCTGCACCTGAGAGTCGTACTGCCAACGATCTCAAGATGACTTTGGCCGCCCGGCGCCACATAGACCATTCCGGGGCGAATGGGTGCGCCATCTGAGGCCTCGGCGACCTGGGGTTTGCACAGCCGGTCAAGGCGCGCTGCAAAGCTGCTGGTAAACGCCTCGGGCATGTGCTGGGTAATCAGTGTCGGCGGACAATTGGCCGGGAACGTCGACAACAGTGAAATCAGCGCCTCCACGCCACCTGTCGATGCGCCGATCGCCACGACTTTCGATCCGGGCCGGTAATTGACCGCTGTGTCCGATTGCCCATTCGCACCGGTCGGCTGCGCCGTTGCGGACGCCCCGATACGCGCTTTCGACTTGCCGCCCTGCTTGACCTTTTCCGCCAGATCGGGAAACGGGTTTGGATCGGTGACCGCCGGTTTGCCGATGCAGTCGAACGCGCCCAGTTCAAGGGCCGCCAAAGACGCCTCGGCGCCTCTGCTGGTCAAGGTGGAGACCATGATCACCGGCATCGGGCGCAGACGCATGATCTTCTCTAAAAACTCCAACCCATTCATGTTGGGCATCTCGACGTCCAGCGTGATGACGTCCGGATTGAGCTGTTTGATGGCGCTGCGCGCCTGTGCTGCATCGCCAGCCGTGCCGACAACCTCGATATCGGGGTCCGCCTGCAAAACGGAACTGATGAGACTGCGCATTGTGGCGGAATCGTCCACAACAAGCACACGCACCGGCTTGGCAAGCATCACACGCCTCCTGCTGTTTTCTGGTAGGTGGTGATACCGGCGCTTCTCAGGCGGTCCTTGGCGTCTCCGGACACACGCTCGGAATGTCCAATATAGAGCCACCCGCCAACCGCCAGCATGTCCGCGTAGCGGGACCAGATGCGCGCCTGGGTCGGTTCGTCGAAATAGATGACGACGTTGCGGCAGAAAAGCACATCGAACGGTCCCTTGAAGGGCCATTCACGCATGAGATTGAGTTCCCGGAAGGCAATCAGGCGCTTGACCGCCTCATCGACACACCACTGTCCGCCGCCGAGGTCCTTGAACCATTGTTTGCGAAGCTGCGGCGAGACGGTTTCAATGGCCGCGTCGTCATAAACGCCCTGCCTGGCATGAGCGATGACAGCCGGATCGATGTCCGTGGCAAGAATCTTGACGTCATAACGTTCCGCATCCGGCATGACCGAAAGCAGGGTCAGCGCCATCGTGTAGGGTTCCTGCCCCTGTGAGCAGCCGGCAGACCACAGCCGCACCCGGCCGCCCGACTTCGCCCGCGCAACCAGTTCGGGCAGAACGTCGTTGCGCAGATGCTCGAAATGGTGCTCCTCACGAAAGAACCGCGTGAAATTGGTCGTCAGCAAGGACAGCATTTGCCGCCGCTCTTCAGCACCGTCGGCGCCCGCCACGAGATTGCAATAGCTTTCAAAGCTGTCCATGCCGATCCGGCGGATACGCTTTGCCAGACGCGAATAGACAAGCGACGCCTTGCTTTCATTGAGGAATATGCCGGCGTCGTCATAAATCATCGCCGCAATATTTCGCAGATCCTTGGCGGTCATGCGAAATTCGGCGTCCACCAGAACATCGCTGTCCGGCGCTTCAAAGCCCGGCCGCCGGGTTGAGGCAGCGGCCGTCTGCTTTAATCCCTGGGCAGGCAAGGCACTCATGCAGCTTCGCTTTCGTCGTCGGGGAAGACCGATTCAAGCTCGATCAGGCAGATCATTCTTCCTTCGATGGCAAGAACGCCCTTGGCGAAGGACCGATCAAGTTCGGACGAGACTTCCGGTGTCGGCTGAATGTTGTCATCGGTGACTGTCAGGATGTCGGAGACCGCATCCACCAGAAGTCCCACGACCTTCTGACGCACCTGGGCGACAATGATCACGTGGCGGGCGGACGGATCTGATTCTTTCATGCCGAGCCGGCTGGATAGATCGACGATGGGTAGTACGGCTCCACGCAGATTGATCACTCCGAGCACATAGCCCGGCGAGTGCGGCAGCGACGTTGCCGGTGTCCAGCCGCGAATTTCCCGAACGGACATGATGTCGACGCAGAACTCCTGCTCGCCTATCCTGAAAGCGATCAGTTCGCGAGCGCCTTCTGCAAGATTTTTCGAAGTCTGTTGCATGGTCTTACCCCACTGCTGCTAGTGACGTTTCGGATTTCAAAGCACCGTTGCGCGAGGCAGCGACCACCGCCTCGACATCGACGATCAGGGCAACTTGTCCGTCGCCCAATATGGTTGCCGCGGCAATGCCCGGCACGTTGGCGTAATTTGCTTCCAGGCTCTTGATGACCACCTGGCGCTGACCCTGGATGGCGTCGACGAGCAACGCGCTCTGGCCGCCATCTTCCGAATCCACCAACAGGGCGACACCCGCCAGCGGGTCGGTCGGCGTATTGCTGAAGTTCAGTATCTGGCCGACATCGACGAGCGGTTTGAAGCTGTCGCGAATGGAGATGAGCTGACCGCTGGCGCCAAAGCCGTGGATATGCTCGCTTTCCGGCTTGAGGGTCTCGATGATCGAGGTGAGCGGGACAACCAGTGTCTGCTCGCCAACGGTCACGACCATTCCGTCGAGCACCGCCAGCGTCAACGGCAGGCTCATGGTGAAAACGGACCCTTTGCCAGGTGTCGATACGATACCGACACGTCCGCCAAGGGCCTGAATCGAGCGCTTGACCACATCCATGCCGACACCGCGGCCGGAAATGTCAGACAGTTGTTCGGCGGTCGAAAATCCCGGCTGGAAGATCAGATTGTCGACTTCCTCGTCAGTCAAGGCGGTTTCGGCGGTTATGATGCCGTTGTCGATTGCCTTCTGACGTACCCGCTCGCGATTGATACCGGCTCCATCATCAGATATCTCCAGAACAATACGCCCGGACCGGTGTTTGGCCGACAGCTTGACCACGCCTTCCGGCGACTTGCCGGCGGCAACCCTGTCCTCGGGTGATTCCAACCCATGATCGACGGCATTGCGGATCATGTGCGTCAATGGTTCGGCCAGTTTGTCGATGACCGTCTTGTCAACCTCCGTGGCCTCGCCTTCGGTGACAAGCCGGACATTTTTGCCGACCATTTCTGCGGCTTCACGAACGGTGCGCGACATGCGCTGGAAGATCGGTTTGACCGGCTGCGCGCGGATCGCCATGACGCTGTCCTGGATTTCCCGGGTCAGCTGCTGAAGGTCCTCAAGCCCCATCGTAACGGCCGACGAACCGGATGTGGCCGATTCAGCGACACTCTGGGCCAACATGGCCTGATTGATCACCAGCTCGCCGACAAGATTGATCAGCCTGTCAATGCGGCCGAGTTCAACGCGGATCGTTGCCTGTGCCGCCGGCGCGGTCGAACGCGCCTGCGTTTTTTGCGCCGACACGTCAGCCGCATCCTTACCTTGCGCCGCCGCCTGCTGCAGGTCGATCACATTGGCCGCATCCGGCTGCTCGGCAATCGGTTCTATTGCCGGTTCGACCTCAACAGGCTCAGATATTTCAGGCGCCGGGTCATTTTCAGCAATCGGCGCGTCAACCGGATCGGAAACCGGCTCTTCCATCGGCTCGGCAGCCGGCGGCTCGGCGCTCACGGCCTCGAGCGGCGTGATCTCGAGGTCGCAATCCCACTCGGCAAATTCGAACACCGCGCGGACCGCTTCCTCGTTTTCGCTTGTCGACAGCGTCGCATTCCAGACCAGATAGGAGCCCTCTGGGTCCATCTCGTCAATCGCCGGAAGAGCGCTCATGTCACAATCGACGTCCAGTGTGCCCAGTTGACCGAGTTCGCGAAGCAGGAGCAGCGTTTCATTGCCCTTGTGATAGAGGTCGGGCTTTGGCTTGAAATGGATCTTGAAGCCCGACGCCGCTTCCTCACCCTCCGCACCGAAATCATCGAACGAGAACGGAACAGGCTCGAATTCGGGTTCCGCGTCTGCCCCGTCCTCCTCATCCAGTTCGTCAAGCTGAACGGGCACCGGTGTAAACCCGGCTTCGTCGTGATCGGCGGGCTCGGCTTCCGCGGGCGCTTCTTGAGCAGACGCCTCTTCCGCCGGCGCGGCCGACACAGGTACTTCGCCCCTGGCAAGCGCTTCCAATTCGGCAACCAACTCGCTGCAACGGGCTTCTTCAACACTACCGCCGTCGCGTGCCGCATTCGTCAGGTCGGCCAGCACATCCGCAGATTTCAGCAGAACCTTGACCACGTCACGGGTGGCTTCAAGCTGATTGGACCTGACGCAATCGAGGGTCGTTTCGAAGACGTGTGCAAAAGCGACCAGCTCATCCAGCGCAAAGGCCCCGGCGCCGCCCTTGATGGAGTGCACCGCCCTGAAAACCGCATTGACGGTTTCCGGATCCTGATCTCCGTCATTGAGCGCCAAGAGGCCGGTTTCGAGTTCGGCCAGTTGCTCCTCGCATTCCTGAAAGAAGATCTCTTTGATTTCGTTCATATCCATCGCGGTCTCTCCGTCAGGCCGTTACACGCTGAATCGCGCTGATAAGCTTTTCAGGGTCGAAAGGCTTGATGATCCAGCCGGTTGCGCCGGCCTCGCGGGCGCGGTTCTTCTTTTCGGCGTCGCTTTCAGTCGTCAGAACCAGGATCGGAACAGCCCTATGGCGCTCGCTGCGACGGACGTTCTCGATAAAGCCGAAACCATCCATCCGGGGCATGTTGATGTCGGTAATGATGACATCGGGCTCGGACCCTCCCAGAACTTCCAGGCCGTGGACGCCATCCTCGGCCTGCAGCGTTTCATATCCCGCACCATTCAGCGTCATGAGCAACATGTTGCGGATCGTGCGCGAGTCGTCGACTGTCAGAACTGTCGTCTTTTTCATTGCGTCGCCTCCTTTACATGCAGGCTTTCCGGCTCAACCCCGAGCAAGGCAAGGGCCGACAGGAAGGTTTCGGACGGCGCCTCCAGGTGAAAGGGCACGTCGTCATCGCCCCAGCTTTTTTTGGCGCTCAGCAGGAGCTGTATGCACTGGGCGCCGACGCGATCGACCTGCGACGCATCGACCACAAGCGCACCGCCCCGTGCTGAAAGCAGGCTCTGATGCAATGGCGCGACAGCCGTCAGGTCGAGGTTCTCATCCAACTCGAGCCGCCCGGCTTGATTTTCCGTTTCTGCACTCATTTCGGTCCCATCCCGTTCGTATCCCTTGCCGGTAAATTCCGGCCGTTCAAAACTCAGTCCAGTCGTCGTTCTGCGGTTCGGCCACCGCTTGTGCGGTATCCACCTCAAATGCGCTCGCGAGCTTTTGCCCCAACCCACGCGCGGGCGATTCAACCGGCTTGTGACCGGCCTTGGCGACAGCAGGTCCCTTGCTTACCGGTTTCACAACCGGCGGCATGTGCGGCATCGCCGAACCCATCACAGCCGTGTTGCCGATCTCGAACCCGGTCATCAGGCCGCGCAATTTGCGGCTTTCAGAGGTCAGATTCTGGCATGCGGCATTGGTCTCCTCGACCATCGCTGCGTTCTGCTGGGTCACCTGGTCCATCTGGTTGATGGCCGTGTTGATTTCCTGCAGACCCGCAGTCTGTTCGCGAGACGAAGTGACGATCGCGGCAACGCGTTCGTTGATGCGCAGGACATGCTGTTCGATATCCTGCAGGGCATCGCCGGTCTCGCTGACCAGCGACACACCATCGCCGACTTCGGTCACCGAATTGGTAATCAGTTCCTTGATTTCCTTGGCGGCGTTGGCCGACCTTTGGGCCAGTTCGCGCACTTCCTGGGCAACAACGGCAAACCCCTTGCCGGCCTCGCCGGCACGCGCGGCTTCAACACCCGCATTGAGCGCCAAAAGATTGGTCTGAAAGGCAATGTCATCGATAACGCCGATAATCTGGCTGATCTGGCCGGAAGACTGCTCGATGCGCTGCATCGCGGTAATGGCGTCCTGAACCACCTTGCCCGATTTCTGAGTGCCGTCTTTTGCCTCATCGACCATCTGGCCGGCCTCTTCGGCAGCCACAGAGGAGCTGCGAACCGTGGCCGTAATCTCGTCGAGCGCAGCCGCGGTTTCTTCAAGCGCCGCCGCCTGTTGCTCGGTGCGGCGGGACAGGTCGTCCGCCGCTTGCGAAATTTCAGTCGATCCGGTCTGCACAATATCTGTCGATCCGGCGACTTCGCCCAGCGTCTCGCGCAAGCCTTTGACGGTCTGATTGAACGCGCTGCGCAACTCTTCATATTCGGCGATGAATGGCTGTTTGAGCTCAACGGTCAGTTTGCCTTCGGCAAGGCTTCGCAGGCCAGTCGACAGGTCTTCAATGACCGAGCGGCGCTGCGCGTCGTCCTCTTCACGGCGACTGGCAATACCGGCTTCCGCTTCCTCGCGGCTTCGACGCTCCATGTCTGCCGCATCGCGCGCCGTCTGGCCGTCAATGATGGCCTGCCGGAACACCTCCACCGATTGTGCCATATCGCCAATCTCGTCGGAGCGCTCCACATAGGGCACATCCTGATTGTAAGATCCGGCAGCCAAAACGCCCATATAATCAGTCATATGGCCGATTGGCCGGACCACCCGCCAGCGTATGACCATGATACCGACCAGCAACATCGCCATGGCTATCAGCGCGGCGGAAAATGCCAGCATCTGGTAGTTGTCGACCATGTCGCCGGCGGCCGTTTCCTGAGCGGCAAGGGCTGATTGCGTGTCCGCAATGATTTTCTGCAAGTCTTCGCGATGCCGGATGTAAACAGCGTGCAACTCTATGAGGATCGGATCCAGCGCCGCCTTGTCTCCGGCTTCAATGGCCGGGATCATGCGCGTGTTGATCAGTTGCCAAAACCGCGCGCCGTCGTCCTGGACACCGGCCTTAATTGCAGCCTTCAGTTCCGGCGCGATGTTCGATTCCTGCCAATGACCGAGGCGTTCATAGTAACTTTGTTCAAGCGCGTTGAGCCGCGTGACATTTTCATCGAAAAGGCTGGGTATTTCCTCAGCCTCAAGGGCGAGCATGTAAGCCTCGACCAGGAACAGCGGTGGCGGCTGGATATCAGCGCGCACCTCATTGAGATCAATGATACGCTTATATTCCGGCGAACCGATCGCCACCTTGCTGATGGTCAGCGTGTTGATGCCGATGGCGCAGATGAAACCGATCGCAATAACGGAACCAAAAACCAACAAACCTTTTGCAATACTCAGTCTCATATATGCTCCCCTGGGTCGCCGGCGGACCGAACGGTCCCTGATCCCGGCTCCTTGAACTGCGAAGTGTTTTTAAGCAGAGGCATTTTCACGCACGCCTCCTGACAGGCAGGTCAGCCGGAATGTCCGGCACCGCCAATTCCTCACTATAGGTGGCTTGATTCATTTGCTGCGTTTCGTCGCCAAGCCGGAACCTGCGGACGATCTCACCCAGTTGGACGATGCTGGCTTGCACCTCGCCCATCTGCGCTTCGGCCGAGACCGATTGAGAAGACACGGCGGCAGCCCGTGTGCCGACAGCCTGGAGGTTGGCCCTCAAACGTTCGATTTCAGATGATCTTTGAGCGTTTTCGGAGGCTGCATGCGAAGCGGTCGTATCGATCTGTGCGAAACGTCCGACAACATCGTCAATGGCCGTTCCCGCCTCGTTGACGGCCTCCACGCCACGGTCGATGCGGGACCTGGTGTCACCGACAAGCCCCTCGATCTCCTTGGCCGCCTCCGTGGAGCGCTGGGCAAGGGCCCTGACTTCCTGCGCGACAACGGCAAATCCGCGCCCGGCATCACCCGCCCGGGCAGCTTCGATCCCCGCATTCAGCGCCAGCAGGTTCGTCTGAAAGGCGATGTCGTCAATGGCATTTGTAATCTGTCCGATCCTGTCGGTCAGACCCTCGATACCGTTCATCGCCTCAACGGCGCGGCCCATGACTTTTCCGCCGTTTTCGGCGCTGCGGCGTGCGTCGACAATCACGCCTTCGACACCATCCGCGCCTTCCGCGGCTCTTTCTTGCGATGAAAGGGCGGCATCGAGCGCGTTGGTGATGTCTTCGATCCGTTCGGCGGCCTGCGCAGATTCGGCCGTGAAGCCGGTTAACGCCGTCGCTGCCGCGGCGGCCTTTTCATTACCCGCCAGCAGGGTTTTGACGATTGCCGAGAATGTCGTCTGTACCCTGTCCAACGCCACGTTGAATGTCGCTGCAAGCTCGCGGTGCTGCGGGGGGACTGCGCCCTCAATGCGGTCGCCGAGATCGCCGACCATCAGTCCGCGCAACGCATGGCCAAATTGCTGGTTGATGGCCTCGCGCTCCTGGGCGATGCGTTGCTCGAACGCGTTTTCAGACGCTGAACGCTGCTCCTGGCTGTATCCGTTCCACAACAAATCGGTGTAGCGCGTGCACACCGCGAACAGATCCGCCATCTCCGCCGTTGCGCTGTTCAGGCTGTGCTGCCTGGAGCCGGCAAACACGCCCTTTGGCCAGTTCTGTTTCAGGCCGAGTTCGGCGGCATTTGCAAAGACGAGATTGACAACGGCTAGGCACCATTGCGGATCGAAGCCGCTCGCCGCGATATTACGGCCCAGTTCGCGCGCCTGTTCTTCAAAGGCCGCGCGGCGCATCGGGTCGCCAAGATCCGCGACTGTTTCAAGTTGCGCCGCGATCTCGGCCATCAATCGGCGCAGACCGTCGGCCTCTTCGCGCGTCAGTTCTCCGGGCAGTTGCCGCGCTATCAGGTCCGGACGCAGGTCAGAGGCCGCCGTCCCGACCCAGGCGCCCACCCGGGATCCGGCATCGGCGCCCGACTCGGCAAGCATCAGGAAATCGCGCTGCCTGCGCTTTCCCGAAGCCCGATCCCCCCTTGTCGACGTCTGCCTGTGCACGCGGATTCCCCGAACAATCCTTCGCCGATACTGAAAATTGGCGACGCGTTATTTCGCCCTGGCAATCCCAAAAAACACGATAGTCCTGGCCCATGGAGCATGTTGGGCCGGTGCCCGCGAAGCGCACGCAGGACCGAAATTCCAGTCGAAAAACATATTTTCATGAAATACCGGGGTATAACCGGTTCAGCGGAACAGCCTCATGCCCATGGACCGAACGCGAATGCGTTATCCATTCCGCCGCAGCCAAACGCTATGGGTAATTCGTTTCCTTAAAGTTAATAAACCTTAAAAAATGTAGCCGCGTGTTGACTTCTGAGAACGGGCAACTGTGCAAAAAGCCGATCTTACGCTCGGCAAGCTTCGTGCAAGTTTTGCCTGCGACGGTTGGCGCAGGATATTGAAGCACAATCGTATCGGTGTCCGTCATGATGACTGGTTGGAGAATTGCTGCATGTTCGCTATCGGAATTATTGCCCTCATTATTGCTGTTTTTATGTCTCTTGCATTTTCACTTCTGGATATTCTCGAAGCCCAGAGAAAGACCGTCGGACACCCGCGCATCTAGGCGAAGAAGCCCACTATCATACCAGCGGTCGCCCCAAACGGTATCCGGCTGAGCGACCGCTTGCACCAGACGTGACCGATCCTGCGCGGGCGGTCGGACTGCGGCTTTCAAAACATTCCACGGAGCCAGAGCCGTCTCTGGCCTGGGACGACAACCAGCCGTAAGCGGCGCTACCGACGTTTTTACCTCGTATTAGCCTTGTCCGATTATCGTCCTGTGCTTGAGCAGCAGGGCGGCTTGCCTGTCGCCGCAACCGGGCGGTAAGTGCGCGACGGCATGGACTGCTTTGGATGTGCAAGACCGCCTTGCCCGGCTAAAGCCTCTTGGGAGACGTCAGGTCATGACTGACACTTCAGACACGAACGGCTTGAGGTTCGCGGCGCACCGGCCCGTGACGACCCCGTTCCTGCCCATGCTGACCCTCCTTTTCGCGTTGATCCTTGCCGGCTTCTTTGCAGGTACAGGACCGGCTCTGCCCTGGGCCATTGCGATATGGCTGCTGTTTGCCGCGCCCGGACTGATTGTCTGCCGCAGCATTGCCTTTGAGGGTATCATGCCGTTCTTTACCGCGGCATTGATCGGTCAGGCGATTAGCCTGTCCATCGTCGCGCTGGTTTGCGTTGCTGTGCCGCTTGGCCCTGTCTCGATCCTTGTTCTCCCGGCTGCAATCTCACTAGCCGCCGCGCTCGTCCCGAGCCGACCTGCGGCTGCCGGCAGGATGATCAGCAACGAGAAAGGTGAGTATTTCGCTTACGCGATACCGGCGCTGCTTTCCCTGCTCATCTCGGCAAGCGTTTTTGCCGGTGTCGGATCACCGGTGGATGAAGGCGTTGTTTTCAATACCTTCTTCGATGCCGATTTCTTCAAGCATCTCGCCATTGTCCAGTCGATTGCGAGTGCGGGCGTTCCGGCTCTCGATCCCTTCGCCGCGGGCGACAGGCTGGACTACTACTGGCTGTTCTATGTGCTGTCGGCCACCGTCCTGACAGCATCTCAGGGCGCCGTGGACGCAAAGAACGCGTTGCTGGCCGTCGGGCTGATACAGGGCGTGTGTTTTTCTGTCCTGCTCTATGCTCTCTTGCGCCGCGCCGGGCTGGGACGCGCAGGCAGTGTCCTGCTGACCTGCCTTGCCATACTGACACCGTCGCTCGACGGCATCGCGGTCTTTACGTCCGCTTCGCTCAGCTGGCGGGAGTTCGCGGAAATCTACAATATCGAGGCCGTGAACCTTACCCGTCTGTTCGATCCTCCGAGCATGGTCGCGGCGAGTTCACTGCTGCGCACATTCTTTTACATTCAACAGCATCAGTTGGCCCTGTGCCTGATCCTGGCCTGGATATGCGCCGGTTCCATTCCCCTTCGCGTTCCTGTCCTGCGCGCGGTGCTGATCGTGCCGATGCTCATCACGAGCACGTTTGTCGGCGTCGTCGGCATTGCAGCGATCCTCGCAACGGCCTGGGTGAAAGCCCTGCGCGACCGGTCAGCGACAGAGCTTTTGATGACAGGTGCCGCGGCGGTCTTGTCGGTTGCACTCGGTGTCCTCATCGGCGGCCTGGCGCAGGGGCCATCCGCTTCCTTCATGAGCAACCCCAGCTTCGCGGGCGATGGCGCGGCAACTATCGCCTTTACGACGGTACTCTACTGGTCGTCACTGCAATTCCTCGTAACTTTCGGCGGTTTTATGGTTTGGGCCTTTGCCCTGATGACCGTTTCTCCGAGGTTCCTGCTGGACAAGTTCGAGATCACGGCCTGTGCGATCTTCCTGACCGGCGCCGGGTTCGGCGCGATGCTGGTATCGGAGATCCTATTGGGCCAGCGGCTGGCACTTGAAGTCCAATTGAAGGCGAGTTTCGTTGTCTGGATTGGCCTGACCTTGTGCTGCGCCCTGGTTTTTGCGGCGCCGTCTCCGCTTCCGCGATCCCTCGCCCGCCTGTCGCGGGCGCTTCTGATCGTCCTCGGCGCCCTGTTGACGGCGATCGGACTGACAACGCCGGTCGTTGACATGATCTGGCACCGTTCTCAAAACCCCGAACACGCGACCATCATACCAGCCGCCGATATGAAAGCGCTTGAATGGATGCAGCAGAACACGCCGCCACAGGCAGCGATCCTGCAATACCCGGAGCTCAATACGATTGCCGGCGGTCTGGACGCCTGGGCGCCGATCATTGCCGGACGCCCGGCCTATGTCACACCACGCGCCACGGACTGGGACACGTCACGGCCGAAATACGATGCCGCCAAGGCACTGTTTGATAGCGGAACCATTGCAGATACCTGCGCGCCGGTCATTTCGGGCAGTGACTATATCTACCTGTCGAGAACACTCCACGCCCCGACATTTGACGGGCTGCTTGACGATCTGGTGACAAAAGGCGTTGCCGAGGTGGCCTACTCCAATCTCGATGCCTCCGTTCTGCGGGTGATCGGGTGCGCCAGACCCGAAGCGGATTGATGTCAGGCGACGGCACTTTGAACGGAAAACATGTTTTGGGAGGTAGAATGATGCCCGGAGCTGGCACCTAATCTCCCTGTCCGGGGCATTCAACAAAGACCATCGGGTGATTTCGGGAGATAAATTGAGTCAAGCGGCCTTGAAGATCTGGCAGGGTGCGACCTTCAAGGTCTGGGATGGTCTTTCGCCATATCTCTCCACGTAAGACTTCGAAAACCGACCCAAATTGCTGAAGCCCCATTTCATTGCGATGTCGGTCACCGAACCGGTCATCGCCATCAAATCGCTATGAGCATGCTCAAGCCTGATGTCACGCAACACAGACAAGGGAGTTTTGTTTCTGAACTTTCGGAAACCACTGTGCAACGCACGTTCACTACAGCCGGCCTCGCGTGCCAGAAGCTCAATGGTAATGGGTCTGTAGGCATTGCTTCGCATGAAATCTTCAGCTCTTTTGACGGCGCGCGGTATGGCGACATCCATGGCGCCTTTGTCCAGGATCTGCTTGTAGTTGTGATCCATGCCGGCGAGGATGTTTGAGAGCATCAGCTCCTGAAACTGTGTGCCGAAAATCGGATTGTCAAACACCTCCGGAGCTTCGGTATGTTGTGTTTTAAAATACTCCAACAATGACAGAATCGATTGTCCTTTGATCGTAGAAAGATCCAGCAAAGGTGCAAACCTGAGAGACTTGCCCAGTTCATGCTGGTAGAACGATTTTACCCTGTTCTCCAATACATTGTGCGGAATCACCAGATTTAGCCCGATGTGCCCGTGGCTATAGGTATTCGTCTCCTCGGTCAGACTGAAAATGCGGGCATTGCCCTTTTCCTTTTCAGCGGAGATTTCGCCAAAGTTTGGATCGGTCGTGGAAACTTGACCTTCCAGTGTAATGCGAAGATTGAACGCCTCATCTTTCGCAAGAGACGTGCCCACGGTCGGCGCACCCCAATCCAGATATACAAGGCTCATGTCCTGGGTTGTTACGCTGGCGCTTCTGGCTTCGATATTGCCGTCGACCTTTCCCAGCGGCCTGGCTTCGTAAGCCGTGACATTCCGGGAAATCATTTCGCCGACGTCTTCAACCCTGCCCTTTTCAACCACGCCGTGGAGCCGGCAGAACTTGTCGAATGATGTGAATGAGAAAGCCATAGCTTTTCTCCTACCCACGAATCTTGAGCGATGAATATAACCCTACACATGTAAATTTTGAACGGGCATTGTAACAGGCGACAGATGTTCGCCAAACACTTAATCGTGATCATTCACTCTCAATGGTCTTCACTATGGTTAATCAAGTATTTATTTGATTTTATACTTTTAATATTTCGCCTCCCTATTTCAATATACACAATCATTGAGATTTATTATTGTTCGGGCGCTTTTTATCCTTCCATCAGAATTTGCCAGGAGCAACATCTGACATGGAGGCAAAAAATGTTTGTAAGATACAATAAAGGCCGGAAACTGAAATCGTTCGATCAATGCATTTCAGGAGTTGCTGCGATTGAGCTTGCGATCATCTTTCCGGTTTTCATATTCCTGTTCGCAGGCCTTATCAACTTCGGATACCTGATCTTTCTGCATCACAACATGCAGGACGTTGCCGGCGACACGCTCAGGTCTGTCATATATGGCGAACTTGACACATCGGTCGCGGCCAACAAGGCAACGGACGAGCTGGACAGCCTCTACGGAGAGTTCGAGGTTGTAGTACGCGAAAACTCTTCGACCAATGACATCACCGTTACGATTACGGCGGATGCAAAGTCCTCGACCCTGATGCCTTTGCCACTGGTTTCAGCCGACCTCCTCACCAACGAAATCGGGGTCACCGTTACGTCACCGCGTATCACGCAGTTCAATCCGGCAAATATCTGAACGCCGGCCTCTGAGATGTATGGAGTAGAGAGATGCAAGCGATATCAAAGTTGATGAGTGCAATTTCCGGCGAGAAAAAGGGTTCGGTCGCGATCATGACCGCGGTTTCCTTGCCTGTCCTTCTCGGCATGGGAGCGTTGGCCGTGGATGTCGGGCATTTCTACAAGGTCAAAACAGAGCTTCAGCAGGCAGCCGATATTGCAGCCCTTACCGGTTTGACGACGCTTCAAGAAGAAGATTCCGGACCATTTACCCTATACCAGCTAACACCTCAACGTGCAGCGGGAACATACACGCAAGGGATTATTGACGCCGTCAATGACAATGCACCGCCGGTCAGCAAAGGTGTTGCTGTTACCAGCAACGATGTCCAGTTTGGAAACTGGAATTTCAACACACAGCAGTTTAATTCAAGCCCGACTGCGTTTCCCACCAACGCAGTAAGGATAACCGCGACCTTGAGTTCCGAACGTAAAAATGCCGTTCCGACCATTCTCGGGAGGATGTTCAAGGAATCCATGGACATCAAGGTCGAAACGATGGCCGTTTTCCCGTTTCCTCCAAGTTTTCACATGCTGTCTCCCAACAAATACGGTGCGTTGCAGTTGTTGAACGGCTCGGACATAGACATTGCCTCTGCACAGATAAACTCAAATCGAAATGGATCTATTTTAAATAATGTCAGGCGCGGCAATATCGGAACATCTAACGTCTTTACTGCCGGGTCCGTCGCGGGGCGAAAGACTGACAGAATCTCCGAAAACCAGTTTCCGATCGCGGATTTTCTCCAGGATCTGCCTGATCCAAAAATGTCCGGAAGCTGTAACTTCTATAATTTTGTCACAACCAGTTCCCGTACCGTTTTGAACCCCGGCACTTATTGCGGCGGATTGACCATCAAGGATGTTGAACAGGTTGAATTCCGGCCCGGTACCTACACGATGTTGTATGGTCCGTTGACTATCGACAGTTCAATGCAGGGCAAAAACATATTTGGTGACAACGTCCTGATCTACTTTTACGGACGGGCTGCCCAAATGAACACGGAAGGTGGAAATCTCTATTTCAGCGGACCGAAAACCGGGGAACATGCGGGGGTGAGTTTTTTCTCGACCAGAGGCAGCCAAGCACCGTATGTACACCGTATCAAATCCGGCACCCGGTTCTACTCGCATGGGACCTTTTACGCACCGGATACTGACGTGCAAGTATCCGCGTTCTTGCTTAATGGCAACTGCGGGTTTGTCTGTTTCGTCTCCGAAACCCTGCAACTCAGCGGAACCTATGTGAACTACTATTACGGCCAGGGTGGCGGTACAGGAAACCCACTTGGCGCTACGACGACGCGTGTTCCCCCTAACCCGCCGGCGCTCGCCAAATCCATGCGTCCCTATATCATTGAAGAGCTGTAGTCAGCAGCTCCTCGAAAACGCTTGCTGACTTCAGGGCTGGAGGGCACTACACCACTTGCTTCCTGCCAGCCGGGGATGGCTGTCCACGCGGCCATCCCCTTTTTTTCTGAACATCGTGTGCCTGTCCTTTGTGTTTCGGTTCCGGTGATCAAGCAGAACCAAAAGGACAAATTTGTGCGGGATCTGTCCTATTATTGCAGGATCTGGCCAGTAATAATCGTTAGGTCAGGGTATTTTCGCTCTTCAAAATCGAGGAGCAAAACAATGAGACAGTTCATCTTTTCTGTTGCAAGCTTCCTGTCTGACAACGATGAGGGTTACCTTACAAGGAAGCTGGTTTCGACACTGGCCGGAATCGCCAGTTTTGATTCGTGGATGCTTGTGCATTTTAAATCCGGGCACAAACCCGAGATTATGAGTTGCCGGGATAATTTGAGGTCCAGCGAGGCTTATGCTGAAACGTATTTTCGGGACGATCCCTTTTTCGCGGCAATCGAGGATGGATTTCCATCCGAATTCATGACGTTGGATAGTATCGAACCCAGGTTCTTTCGCCAATCCACCTATTTTCAGAACTACCTTGAAACCGAGTCGGGATTTTCGGATCAGGTTGCCTATATCTGTTCGGTGGACAGGGAAGAAACCTGCATGCTTGTTCTCGGCCGTTCAGGAAAATTCAAACCGTTTCGGGCCTGTGAGAAACTGGAGTTCCGCCAGGCGGCTCAAATTGTGCGGGCGGTGCTTATGCTGATTTGGGTCAAGAAGCAGTCCTGTCAAAAGGCCGCTGCATCAAATCCGGATAAAGAAAAGCAAACCCAGGCCGATCTGATAATGCATGATTTCGGTGCAATTGCCCTAAGCCCGCGCGAAAAGGAAATCCTGAGGCTTCTGCTTGCCGGAGAGTCTGCAAAGTCGATGGGCCGCGAGCTGCAGATAAGTCCGGGCACCGCACAAAGTCACATAAAGAACATCTACCTGAAACTGGGTGTTTCCTCGAGAGGCGAACTGTTCGGGAGATTTGTGGACGAGCTTCTGGAGAACAATGTCGCATAAGCGGAGGGCTGACGTTTTGAGAGACAATTGCCTGCCTGGATCTGGCGTCAGCCAATTACAAACGTCCGGCCAATTGCCGCGAAATCGCCAATGGGAAGCTATTCCGTGTTCTCGAAAAAATACAGTTTGCTACCTCGTACGGTTTCGGAAGGTCTTTCACCGAACTTTTCCCTGTAGGCCTTTGAAAAGCGCCCCAGGTTGGTGAAGCCGAACTTGATTGCGCATGCAGTTATGGACATATTGCCGGATATCAAGGCCAAACGCGCCTGTTCCAGGCGAATCTCTCTGAGCATTGACATAGGTGTCGTGCCGCGCACTTCTTTAAAGGCCGAATATAGTGCCCTTTCACTGCAACCTGCCTCTTTCGCAAGCATTTCAACTGTAATCGGTCTGTCAGCATAAGAACGCATGAAGTCCTCAACGCGCGAGATTGCTCTTGGAACCGCGGTTTCTCTTCTATTCGGCCTCGCTTTTTTGTAGTTGTGCTGCAGCGAATTCAGCACTGACGTAAATACGAGTTCCTTGGTATTTGCTGCTACGATCGGATTTGAAACAAGCTCCAGGCTTTCTATCGCCTGAGACTGCAACAAGGATACAAGGTCTGATATGACCCGCCCTGCCGGGCTGCCAAGATCGATTACCGGGTCAAACATCAAAGCCGGTTCAGTATCAACCCCGTACATTGCTCTCGCCCGATGTTCCAACTGGCTCATAGGAATAGCGAGTTCAAAGGTTCGCTTGTTGCCAAAGTTTTTCAACACCGTACCCGCCTCCATACTCGCAATGCGGGCCTGATTGGTGCGCGTTACTATTTTTCCGAGATCAGGGTGTTCGGCTTCCGTATCTCCATTCAAAACCAGGTTGATACACAATTTGTCTCTTGACGTATTGGCGATACTGGAAGCTGAATTGTTCCATTCTGTCCCGATCAAAACGATGTCGTCAATTTCAGCAATTGACAGACTGGCGGCGCCATATCCTTGTTCGTCGAGTGGCAGCACTTCATATTTGCCAGATCTGCGGGAAAAAAATTCCCCCACATCTTCGAGCGTCCTTACGCCCGAAACTCCAAATTTTCTATTGAATAACTCATGTGTTGCCATCAGAAGCGGGCTTCTGAATTTGGTGGTCACTTCCATGACCTTTGCCAATAATTTCGAAGAAAACTGCTATCGACGGTGTTCGGTATTCGATGCGACAGCGGCTGCTCGTGCTGTCCATGAATTCGGAGATGCAATCTCATGAATGTTGGCGACTCCAATCAACAACCGGACCCAAGCGATCGCGCAAACTGCACCTCGAAACTGACCGAGGAAGAACGGAGAGACCGCTTCATCGCCATGGATATCCACCAGAGCCCTTTTGACGGGTTGGAGCGGCTGGTGCTCAATTGATGAGGGAACACCAGCCGTCCAGTTGAGCCAACAGACAGCGCGTGAACTTCCACTGACGCACCAATCCAACACACACACTGAATTGGCGCGGGCTCTATGGCAGCTGAGTGAACACTCAGCGGGCGTAACTGCCATGGGAGGAAAATACCGATGGCAGCGTGCAATATGAATCACTGCAACTGGGTATATAAAATTGGGTATTTAAAAACGCACCGGCGGCAGATTCGCATCCTGTCGCTGAATTCGCGAGAATTCTGTCACTCGAACCAGGTCAAAACCCACAGCCAATTTTTATCTCTTTTTGAGGGAAAAAAAACGGATCGAAACAGCCTTCCGGTCTTGAGATATTGGAAAATTTCCCGCGAATACGGCCAAAACAGCTCCAATGTTCACAATGACGAGCCGACGATACGATCTTCCAATGATTAATATTATGATCCGGCAGCCCACCGGATTCAGGAGCCAGGCGATGGACGCAAGGACGCGCGTATCTGACCAGGCGCCAACCTATTCTGACCAGGAAAGGGGTGCGTATCGCGCGTTTATTCCTGATGATGGCCTGGTTCAACTGATTGTGATCAGGTTGTGATGCAAGCTGATGGGCCTTTAAGCCCTGCCGCACCGCAGGTCTGGAAGCTGTCCGGCGCCATATACGGCTTACCGCTTAGCAAAACTTGCGGGTTTGTGACGGCGTCTCTCCGAACTTGGCCGCATATTGCGCCGAAAACCGTCCCAAATTGGAAAAGCCCCATTTGAAGGCGATCTCGGCTATGGTGCCGGTCGCTTCCTTCATATCGCGATATGCTTTTTCCAACCTGATGTCTCGAAGCATACCCATCGGTGTCGTGCCGCGAAATGTTTTGAACGCGTTTTGCAACGCACGTTCACTGCAGCCGGCATTGCGAGCAAGAAGCTCAACGGATATCGGCTCGTCCGCATGTGCCCGCATATACTCTTCGGCGCGCTTCACCGACCGCGGTACAGTGCAATCCACCTTGGAAGAAGATCTCTGCTCGTAGTTGTTTGGAAGCGTTCCCAACACTGTTGAGATGATCAACTCACGAAGGCTGGACTCAACTGCGGGATATCTCAATGCATCAGGAGCGGTAACCGCCTGTACCAGAAGATAATCAAACAAGCTGTTAACCGCTTTTCCCTCTCGTGACAAATCCACTACTGGCGAAAACCGCAAGGGTTCATCCGGTTCCCTGTCGAAAAAACTGCGCGCCCGCGCCTCCAGCAATTTCACCGGCAGTACGAGATGAAGCAAGGAGTGCGGCTTGTTTGAGGCAATCTCGGTGCCTGCTTCAAGACTGTAGATACCGGCCTGATTCCTTTCCCACGAGATGTTGCCGAAATGCTGATCGCGGACGTTGCGCGTTCCGGTAAGCGCCGTATTGATTGTGATGGTGGATGTATCAGCAACCAAGAGCCCGTGAACGGGGATACCCCAGTTGAACACTCTCAATTCAAATCCGCTGATATCCGTAGTGGACACCGACGCCACCGGGCCATCGCCTTTATCCGCGCGAAGCAGCATTTCATACCCCGCGCCCGTGCCCGTATACCAGTCAGAGACCTCATCGATCGTCTCCGCATGCATGGATTTATATTTGCGTTCGAATTCCGCTACTACAGCGTTCATGGATGAGTTTCCAGGTTGGTGAATTCTACACTCTCAATGAAGTTTTTTCCTGATAATAGCAGTGGCGGGGAGTGCTCAGAACTGTTGGCCGATCCGCGCCGCATCCTATTGGTTACGCAATAGGCCAAACTCTTCTTTAACGTATAAATAGTTCTGGCCAGTGAGCTTACAAGATGTTCCGGCTACAACAATAACGGCAAGTAAGTCCGCTGCCTTTGAATGTAACATATTGGCGGGACGCGGCTATGTCCAACTGTCCAAAACACCCATGCCTTTGCCGTGTTGCCTAACGGCTCGGTGACAAAGGGTATTGCCGAGATGGCCTATGCCAATTCCGACGCCGCCGTCCTGCGGGTCGTCGGATGTACGGGACCTGAAGACAATTAAGGCCATCCAGCGGCGCTTCGGACCTGTAAAATGTGCTGAGTAGCGGAATGGTGCCCAGAGCTGGAATCGAACCAGCGACACACGGATTTTCAGTCCGTTGCTCTACCAACTGAGCTATCTGGGCAGGGCCTTGATCAACCGGTACACGTTGGCCGTCCCGGTCAGGCGAGCCGGTTTATAGCATGTCCTTGCGCCGTGTCCAGACGGTTTGACGCGGGTTTGCCGGATTTTTGCCGGGAGCCGTTGCCGCGCCTCAGTCGCCGTCCTGCGGCGGGGTGAGGTTTTCCTCTTCTTCCGTTACCGGAATGGCGTAGGAGCCGGTCAACCAGCGCTGCAGGTCGACATTACGGCAACGCTCGGAGCAGAAGGGATAACTTGCCCGAACGGACGGCCTGTTGCATTCCGGGCAGGGACGCGTCTTGCGAAGCGGTTCGACATTGCTGGCACTTTTGTTTTCGCTGCTCATGCGCCCGCCCTTCCTTATCTCAGCCCGGCTCCAGCCAGCCGGCATGCACATCATAACCCTCTCCCGTCAGGAGATTGACCGTTTCGAGCAGCGGCAGGCCGACCACATTGCTGTAGGAACCGACGAGTTTGGCGACGAAGCTGCCGGCAAGGCCTTGAATGGCGTATCCGCCCGCTTTGTCGCGCCACTGGCCGGAGGCGAGATAACTCTCGACCTCCATGCGCGACAAGCGTTTGAAGCGCACCCGCGTCTCGACGATCTTCTGGCGAAACCCGTCATTGGGCGTGACCAGGCAAATGCCGGTATAGACGCGGTGGGTGCGGCCCGACAGCATGTAGAGCGCGTTGGAGGCTTCGTTGACCAGTTCGGTCTTGTCGAGCACCCGGCGGCCGATCGCTACGACCGTATCGGCCGACAGGATGAAGCGGTTGGGCCAGTTCGGATCGCCCTTCAGCATCTTGCGCGCCGCTTCCGCCTTCTCGCGCGACAGCCGGCGGGCGAGCGTTCTTGGATGCTCGGCCTTGCGCGGCGTTTCATCGACGTCAGTCGGCAGAAGGTGATCGGGCTCGATACCGGCCTGCTTGAGCAATTCGAGCCTGCGCGGCGACCCGGAGGCCAGTATGAGTTTGTGCGGCAGGACCATGATTGCAGCGTATCGGCGCTTGAGTGCGGGTTATTTGAAACGGTAGGTGATGCGACCCTTGGTCAGATCGTAGGGCGTCATCTCGACAAGCACCTTGTCACCGGCCAGCACCCGGATGCGGTTCTTGCGCATGCGGCCTGCGGTATGGGCGATGATTTCGTGCTCATTTTCAAGTTTGACCCGGAATGTCGCGTTCGGCAGCAGTTCGGTCACGACGCCCGGAAATTCGAGGACTTCTTCCTTAGCCATATAGTCAATGTCATCCTGTTATTGTGGCAAGGGCGGCCTTCAGGCACCCGTGATTGCGCGGGGAACCTACACAATCGCTTGCGGTTTGTGAACACAATTGAGCGAACCCACCTCAATTCTTGTTTCAACACCGGTCTGCAGGTGCAAATCGAATGCGCCGCGCCCTCTCTCAGCCGGCAAAACGCTGCTTGAGCATTTTGTCGATATAGTCGCGGACGCCGCGATAGGCGTCGACAATCTGATCGCGTGTGCCGGTGGCGACCGTCGGATCCGGGGTCGGCCAGTAGATCGCCTCGACGGCGCTCGAGCGGGTCATTTCGAGGGCGCGGTGATGGGCCTCGGGCGCCAGGGAGACAACGAGATCGAAATAATCGTCCTCCAGTTCGTCGATGGTCTGCGGCTGACGGCGGCCGAGTTCGAGGCCGACCTCTTCCAGCACCACATCGACAAAGGGATCGCGCTCGCCGGGGCGCACACCCGCCGAGGCGATGAATGTTCCGTTCGGCAGGTAGCGCTTTGCGAGCAGCTCGGCCATGGGCGAGCGGATGGAGTTCATTCCGCACATGAAGAGAACCGATGAGGGTGCGGCGGCGGACCCTTGCGGCTCCGTATCTTCAACCGGACCCAAATCAGCCGCGCCAGTGCAGCACGCAGACCAGCGTGAACAGCCGGCGCGCGGTGTCGAAATCGATTGTGATCTTGCCGTTCAGCCGGTCCATCAGCGTTTGCGAACCCTCATTGTGGATGCCCCGGCGGCCCATATCGATGGCCTCGATCTGGCTTGGCGTTGAGGATCGGATCGCCTCGTAATAGCTTTCGCAGATCATGAAATAATCCTTCACGATGCGGCGAAAGGGTGTCAGCGACAGGATGTGCGTGGCAACGGCGGCGTCATCTTCCAGGGTGATGGTGAAGACCAGCTTGGAATCGACCAGCGAGAGCTGCAGCTTGTAGGGGCCGCCCCCATGGCCGACGGGCTCGAAGCTGTTTTCCTCGATCAGATCGAAAATGGCGACGGCGCGCTCATGCTCGACATCGGGGGTCGATCGTCCGATGGATTCATCGAGCGTGACCTCCGAAAGCCTGAATGCGCCGGCATCAGCCATGGCAATGCGTACTCCTGAACAACACGGTGCGGCGCCTGCCGGTCGCACGGACAAACCGTCGAGGCAACCAGGGAGGCGAAGGACGCCGCCCCTATCTGTTCATTCGAATTGCAACAGAGCGGGCATGGGCGTCAAGGCCCTCTGCCTTCGCCAGGGCAATTGCGGACGGCCCCAGCGCCTCGAGCTGCTCGGTGCCGAGCCGCAAAACGGAGGTGCGTTTGACATAGTCAAGCACCGACAACCCGGAGGAAAAGCGGGCCGAACGGGCGGTCGGCAGCACATGGTTGGAGCCGCCGACATAATCGCCGATCACTTCCGGTGTGTGCCGGCCAATGAAGATCGCCCCGGCATTGCGCACCAGCGGCAAGAGCGCATCGGGATCGTCCACGGCCAATTCCAGATGTTCCGGCGCGAGGCGATTGACGAGCGGCATTGCCGAGACAAAATCCGGCACCAGGATCACGGCACCGAAATCGCGCCAGCTCGCGCCGGCGATCTCGGCGCGGCTCAGTGTCTTGAGCTGGCTTTCGACGGCGGCTTCCACCGCATCGGCAAAGCCCGCATCGTCGGTAATCAGGATCGACTGCGCGGCCTCGTCATGTTCGGCCTGGGCGAGCAGATCGGCGGCAATCCAGTCGGCGCTGTTGTTGCCGTCGGCGACGACAAGCACCTCTGACGGGCCGGCGATCATGTCGATGCCGACCGTGCCGAAAACCTGCTTCTTGGCGGCGGCGACATAGGCGTTGCCGGGGCCGACAATCTTGGCGACCGGCGCAATCGTATCGGTGCCGTAGGCGAGCGCCGCGACGGCCTGCGCGCCGCCGATGCGGTAGATCTCGGAAACGCCCGCGATACGCGCGGCGGCGAGCACGAGCGGGTTCAGTTCCCCGTCCGGACAGGGCACGACCATGACGATGCGCTCCACACCGGCGACCTGCGCCGGCACGGCGTTCATCAAAACGGAGCTCGGGTAGCTCGCCAGCCCGCCCGGCACATAAAGGCCGACGGCCTCGATGGCCGTCCAGCGCGAGCCGAGGCCGACGCCGACCGGATCGACATAATAATCATCCGTCGGCATCTGTTTTTCGTGATGGGCGCGGATGCGCGCATGGGCGAATTTGAGCGCCTCGAGCGTTTCGCCGTCGACCTTGCCCATCGCCGCCTCGATCTCCTCGGCGCTGATGGCGATGCCGGTTTCCTGCAGATCGAGCCGGTCGAATTTGCGCGTATAGTCGATCAGCGCCGCATCGCCGCGCGCCCGCACATCGTCAATGATGGCCGAGACGACATCGTTGACGTCCTGCGAAACCTCCCGCTTCATGGCGAGAAGCGCGGTGAAGGCGTCGGAAAATCCGCTGTCGGCAAAGTTCAGTCTCAAGGCCACTGGTGTTCTCCTGCCGGCCGGCCCGTTCAGACGTCTGACAAGGGGTGCGCGGGCTTGAATTCGGTTTCCCAGGCAGCGCCGAGATCGCTCATCTGCGCCTCGACACATTCGACATCGAGTTCCACGGCGACATCGCCGGAAAAGATCAGTTCGACCCGCCCGCCCGGCTCATCCTCGCCGGGAACGAAGTTGACCGTCAGCAGCGAGAGGACCGCATCATCGTCACGGCGATTGACGCCGCGCGAACGCACCGCGCCAACCCGGTTGAAATGCAGCGCCGAGCGGCGGCGCTCAAAACCGCGCCGGCGTTTGCCGTTTGATTCTTCCCAGACAAACCGGTTGCCGACCAGCAGGAAACGCCCGTCGCGGGACTGAAAGTCGAGATCGGCGGGCTTGAACACCGCATCCTGCATGTAGGCGGAAATGATGGACAGGTCTTCCTTGTCCATCGCCATGAGTTTCAAAAGCTCCATCGGAGGCCCTTTGCTGCGCTGTCCGGATCGGACGGAATTCTCGCAGGGTAGATAATCATTCGCGCCGCGCGGCGCAATCGCCGATCAGGATAAAGACGGGTCGCTCAGGAACTCAAGCGCTCGACGGTGGCGCCGCAGCGGGTGAGTTTTTCCTCCAGCCGCTCGAAACCACGGTCGAGGTGATAGACGCGGTTGACGATGGTTTCGCCCTCGGCGGCAAGGCCGGCAATGACCAGCGAAACAGAAGCGCGCAGATCGGTCGCCATGACCTGCGCGCCGTTGAGCGCATCCACGCCGCGCACCGTCGCCGTCTGGCCGGACAGCGAGATATCCGCGCCGAGGCGGGCGAGTTCCTGCACATGCATGAAACGGTTCTCGAAGATCGTCTCGGTAATCTGCGAGGTGCCCTTCGCCCGTGTCATCAGCGCCATGAACTGCGCCTGCAGGTCGGTCGGGAAACCGGGGAACGGGTCGGTCATCACATCGACGGCCTCAAGGCCCGCGCCGTTGCGGCGCACATGAATACCCGAATTGGTGGGGATGACCTCGGTGCCGGCCTGGCGCAGCGTGTCGAGCGCGTTTTCAAGCAGGCTGGCATTGGTGTCTTCCAGCACCACATCGCCGCCGGCCATGGCGACGGCCATGGCGTAGGTGCCGGTTTCGATCCGGTCCGGCAGGACACGGTGGCGGGCGCCCGACAGCGCATCGACGCCCTCGATGATGATGGTCGGCGTGCCGGCGCCGGAGATGCGTGCGCCCATGGCGTTAAGGCAATCGGCAAGGTTCGCGACTTCCGGCTCGCAGGCGGCATTGTGGATCTCGACCGTGCCGCGCGCCAGCGAGGCGGCCATCAGCAGCACATGGGTCGCGCCGACGGAGACCTTCGGGAATTCGTAGCGCCCGGCCTGAATGCCGTTCGGCGCGCTGGCGTTGACATAGCCGCCGTCGATCTCGATCTCGACGCCGAGCGCCTTCAGCCCGTCAATGAAGAGATCGACCGGCCGCGTGCCGATGGCGCAGCCGCCCGGCAGCGACACACGCGCCTTGCCCATGCGGGCGATCAGCGGGCCGATGACCCAGAAGCTGGCGCGCATCTTGGAGACAAGTTCATAGGGCGCGGTGGTGTCGACAATGTTGCGGGCGGTGAAATGAATGGTGCGCGAATAGGCACTGTCCTGCGCCTGCCGGCGGCCGTTGACCGAATAATCGACGCCGTGGTTTCCGAGAATGCGGATGAGCTGCTCGACATCGGCGAGATGCGGCACGTTTTCGAGCGTCAGTGTGTCGTCGGTCAGGAGCGATGCGATCATCAGCGGCAGGGCGGCGTTCTTCGCGCCTGATATGGGGATGACGCCGTTGAGGCTGTTGCCGCCGACTATTCTGATCCGATCCATACGCTCTCCCGGGCCGCTGCCCGCCTTCCGTTTTTGGCCGCGACGGCCTCTTGCTTCAGCTGCTCTTCGGCTCCGGCGAAGCCGGCAGGCCGGATGCCTCGTCCATCGCGCCCTTGCGGCGGGCGCGGGTCTGCTGTTTCCGGCGCTGAAGATTGGCGCGCAGCTCAGCCGCCAGCCGGTCCTTGCGGGCCTCGGCGGGGCTTTTATTGGCCGCGCTGTCGCTTTGTTGTCCCATCGCCGTGACATACCCCATTCACGTTTGCGAGGCAAAGGGCAATTATAGGGCCGAAATGGGGCGAATGGCGGCTTTCAGCTGCAATGGTTTACGTTGGTGGTTAAAAAGCCGGCGGGCGGGTGCGGATTGGTCCTTGCACCGGCGCACACTCTATGGCAATAGGCAGCGCGGTCCGCATGGACACCGCCTTAAGCTGCCGTAGCTCAGGGGTAGAGCACTCCCTTGGTAAGGGAGAGGTCGAGAGTTCAATTCTCTCCGGCAGCACCACTTTGATTTTCCAATTCCGATTAACTGGATCGAAGTGACACTCCCAAAAAACTCATAGACGAGTTGGCTGAGTGAGGTGTAGTCTGCCTTAACAACTTATGCTTGATTTATTGATCGGCTCCCTGAACCAACTCCGGTAGTGCTCTGCGAGGTATTTTGTCCAAGATTAGCCGTAGCGAAGTATTTGATAAGAATTTGAATTTTTTAATCGGTTCTGGCGCTTCTTTTGGATTGTTTCCGACCCTCGGACTGAAACTCAAAAACAGCAAGACAAAAAAGCCGTTCTCATTAGAAGAACTTGCAACCCATTTTGAAGATGATCCCAAGATACATGCTCAATTATTTTCATGGTACATACGAAAAGTCATCGCCCCATCATCGAAATTCGATTTAGAAGACTTTTTTCACTCGACAGTTGAAGAACAGGTAATCGAAAATTATCAGAAATTTTTGATGACCATTCTCACAATGCTTAGCAAGCGGCCAGGTCAGAAAAAGGCAAATATCTTTACAACCAACTACGATGGCCTTGTCGCACATGTAGCAGAAAAAATGCTGAATGAAGGGACTGCTGACTTTGTGCTCAACGATGGTGGCAATGGCTTCAGAAAGCGGACTTTGGGGATACAAAATTTCAGCAGATACTATCGCCATCAGGGCGTCTTTGACAGACACAGCGTTGATGTAACACAAATCAATCTGTTGCAACTTCATGGCTCGGTCTACTGGTACAAGGATGGCGAAGACATTGAAATTTCGTACGATCTTGCACGCGCGGAAAAAAGAATTGACGAGGTTCCCACATTTTCGTCTGACAAACTGGACAAGTTGTTAGACAACGAAGACAAAGATGAGAATGACCTTCGTAAACTTGATAGTGAATTGGGCGAGGACAAAATTTCCAAATTTTGGGAGGCCTACGACAAGCTTCCTATTGTCAACCCAACGAAATGGAAGTTCAACGAGACTGTATTTGAAGAACATTACTACCAGTCACTAAGACTTCTCAGTTATGAGTTGGAGAAGCCAGATACAGTTTTTGTCGTATTTGGTTTTTCCTTTGCTGACGAACATATTTTGAACCTCGTCAAGCGCTCTCTGTCCAATCCCACTCTGAAAGTATTTATTTGCTGCTTCAATGAACGCAACTACGAGGAATTAAACGAAAAATTTCGTGGACACCCGACAGTCGAGCTTATTCAGGTCGACAAAAATCTCACTTTCGAAGTTTTGAACGATGAGGTTTTCTCGGCAGAGCTTCGAACGGGTATCGATGAATGAGTGTAGTAGTTGGCGAAGTTACCGCTGTAATGGGCGTAGAGGTCACTTTGCGAGCATATGAGAATTCAAATCTTGAAACTCATTTCTATCTCGGAGATCGCTACAAAGGCATTTCTATTCGCGAATTTATCTCAATTGAACATGGTTTCAGAGAGATAATTTGTGTTGTTGAAGGCGAATATCTTGATGAGCGCTTTACGGAAAATGAAGGGGCGCGAGTTAGCTATATTCGTAAATTGAAGGCCCGCCCTATCGGCCATTTTCAAGACGGCGATTTCAAAGAAGGCATCAAATATCTCCCTAAGATCGGTGACAGCGCAAACTTACTTCCCGACCATAAGGTCGGGAGAATTTTCGAGAGAACGGCAAACGCTCAGTTCTCAATCGGCAAATTAATGAAAGAAGAAATTGAGATATCTTTGCCATGGCAAAAAATTTTCAATTCTCATCTTGGCATCTTTGGCAATACAGGCAGCGGAAAATCTAACACGCTGACTAAACTCTACACCGTACTATTCGATAACAAGTATGACCACTTCAATGACAAAAGTACCTTTGTGTTTTTGGACTTCAATGGCGAGTACACCGGAGAGCAGCTAGTTGGAGTTAATAAGAAGAAAGTCCTTAAGCTTAATACGCGAACCAATGATGGGGATAAATTTCGACTTTCGGAGTCACAGTTCTGGGATCCTGAGACTCTGGGAATCTTGTTTCAAGCGACTACCAATACTCAAAAGCCATTTTTGAGGCGAGTGGTTGCAGAGCGGAAAAAGTTTCAAGAAAATGCGGACAGCCTCTCCGCTTACTTGAAGTTCTTACTCAGAAGGGTGCTTACATCGGAAGACCCTAACGTAGAAGCTCTTGAGTTACTCAAATCGCTCTCAAAACACTTAGAACTGTCCGAAGGTTTGGTTGTTGCGCTTCATAGCGTTGGCTACATGAGAAAAAACCCAAGCTTCTACTATCAAGACGGAGCGAACAAGAGGTTCTTCGACGCAGATCACGATGCTTATGACCAGTTCTTTGCGAATCTCGTAAATGAGATAACTATCGCGCAAATTGAAGGTTTTGACGAACTTCAGATAAGAGCTGAATTGAAGTTAATTTCAGACCTTCTGTATGGATCAGTGCAATACGAACATATTCGCCCGCTCATGAACCGGCTCGGATCATTGAAGAATATTTTTTCAAAAGTAATTTCTGTATCAGATCAAGAAGAAGACAGAGATACGGTTATCGTCATCTCACTGCGTGAATGCCGATCTGAGGTCAAGAAAATTCTGCCTATCCTCATCGCAAAGTATTATTATGAGCAACATAAAGAGGTTGTGGCTTCTCCACCTGAAACAACGATGCATTTAATTGTCGATGAAGCCCATAATATACTATCGCAACAATCGACACGCGAAGCAGAGAGCTGGAAAGACTACCGCTTAGAGTTGTTTGAAGAGATCATAAAAGAGGGTAGAAAATTCGGAGTATATATTACCGTCGCAAGTCAGCGGCCTGCTGACATTTCACCAACCATCATATCTCAACTGCACAATTACTTCATTCATCGGCTTGTTAACGATCGCGATTTAGCTTTGTTAGAAAACACAATAACTACGCTGGACAGTGTTTCTCGAAGTCAAATTCCGAATTTACCGCAAGGCGGTTGCGTCGTGACAGGGACGACATTTGACATTCCTATGCTGTTACAGGTTGACAAGCTCTCAGAAGAGAGGTCCCCAGATAGTAGTGATGTCAACTTGGAAAAACTATGGGCTTCTGACTGACCTGTCGGATAACATGACAGCAAACCAATACCATCTCCTGACAGGAAAGGTTTGCATTGCGCAGGGGCCTGAGTGTCTGTTGCCTATTGGCTGTGGCCCGAATTCAGCTTCGAATTACGGTGACAGTTTACTAAATCCCCAATTTGGATCAAACTCCGCCCATGGCACGCCTCGCTCGCATCGTCGTTCCCGGTCTTCCCCATCACGTCACCCAAAGGGGCAACAGGCGGGAGAGGACGTTCTTCGAAGACGGCGACTATGCGCTCTATCTTGATCTTCTCGCTGAAAGCAGCGCCAGAGCGCGAACGAAGGTCTGGGCCTACTGCCTGATGCCCAATCATGTACACATCATTCTAGTGCCGTCGGACGAGGACGGACTACGCCGGACTTTCGCCGATCTGCATCGCCGCTACACCGGTTTCATCAATGCACGGGCGCGGGTCACCGGCCATCTATGGCAAGGGCGCTATGGCTCCGTGGTCATGGATGAAGGACACCTGCTGAATGCTATCCGCTATGTGACGCTTAATCCCGTGCGGGCAAAGCTCGTCAAGCGTGCCCGGGACTGGAAATGGTCAAGCGCCAGGGCGCATCTTGCGGGCAAGGACGATGATGTCGTCACCGTTGCCCCTGTCCTTGAGCGAACCGGCAGGTTCACGGCATTTCTGGATGAACCGGTCGATGAGGCAAAAACCTATGGAGCCCTGCGCCGCGCCGAAACAGTTGGCCGGCCAATCGGAGATGCCGATTGGCTAATGAAGCTTGAGCAGCAGACGGGACGCACGCTCTCTCCGCGCAGGCGGGGCAGAAAACCGATAAAAAAAGGAATTGAGTAAACTGTCACTGTAATTCAAAAGATACGGTTCCCGAAACTATCCATGTCCAAGCTGGATCAAACGGAGACTCGTCGGTCAAACGTATTTCCTCAACGTTGGAAAACCGGTGTTATGTCAAAGGGAACTACGCAGCCACTCATGTTGCGGAACTCATAAACTCGACCAGTCAATAACTTCCATTTCCCCGCTCGCGGGTCCTCACCGTACTTTCCGCCGGTAACCCTCGTGTATGATCGGGCTTCTCGACCGCCAGATCCACATCTATCTCGCGGCTTGGAAACACCGCCAGACCATGCCCAAAAATGTGACTCCCCAGTATCCCGCCACTCCATCCAGTAGCCTGGCGGGGATGTGCCCCGGTCCTCCCGGGAGTCACATTGTCCTTTTATCCTGGGCCGAATATCCCTGTTCGTTTTGTTATAGTACCTTACGACAGAGACGTTACCTTGACACAGGTCGCCACCGCAGATACTGTCGCCCAGTACCCGGCGTGCAACACTATTTCGGCCTCCACATCCACCAAATCTCAAGATGTCGTCAAAGTTTATGCCGAAACATGATCGACCTTGTGCACACCGCCTCAGTTCGGCATCACTAATTGCGCCTGCAGTGCAAATCGCAAACTGTTCAAGTGTTCCAGTTACATTCCTTGCAGCGCACCATGTCGCGGCTCTGCCAGCATCGTCTCGATTGATTATTTGCTGGGCGAAAGAGGGTGCAGGATTAGTAATCGCGAGAAGGATTACCGAAATCAATATACTGTATGCACGCATTGATTGACTCCCAGAGATAATAGCCTCCCTATTCTCTATATTATGATTGTCCTCTACACAGACTGACTCAACCGGAACGTGCGCCCAACATTGGGGGCAACGGTTAACAAGCTCAAATCTCAAATTTTGGGGCGTGTCTAAATATGGCTACCCCTATCGGCCCGTCGCCACTACTAGCCCCCTGGTGGGGTGAGTCTGTCACAATAGGGTCACAACAACAGAGCGTGGTTGTCTTCAAATACGACATTGCGTAGCTCCAAGAAAGACTATAAACTGCGTTATGCAGCTGAATTTATTCAGTCTTTCTGCGTGAGCTGTAAAGCGAACAGGGGTAGAGCACTCCCTTGGTAAGGCAGAGTTCGAGAGTTCAATTCTCTCCGGCAGCACCATTTCGATGACAGCATCAGCAGTCTGCGGGAAGTGGCCTTGAACTACGGTGACAGTTTACTCAACCCCTATTTGCGAAACCCGTACGCCGCCTTCCCAGCACCACAGTAAAGGCCGGCCGGTATCGTCAACGAGCTGATCTCCGGCACCCGGCCTTTTCCCTTGGAAACCGACCGGCACCTTTGCGAGATGCGGGACCACTGTCTGGAATTCCGGCAACATCTCATGGCTTGCTACATCCTGCTCCAGTCTGATTTCACCGCGTCACGCAGTCCAACTGCGCCAATACGATCGGCGGCACAATTTATTCTGTACGCTATCAAACAACTTCCAAGAGGCAAGCAAATATACGCGACATAATAGTATTCTGAAACAAGAGAACATCGAAGAACTTTCATAAACCACAGGCTAAATTACTGTTTGCTCTACTAAATATACAACTGTCCACAACCAGAAATTTTCCCTACTACCAAAAGTAGAAAACAAATGCACTACTTATAGTGGCGTCGGTGCAAGACAGGGAGAAACCCGATGACTGGACGAACAATCAAGGTGTTGGGTGTGCATGGTCTGGGCGATCATCGTGACGGGACCTGGATGCCGCGATGGACAAAGGCGATCGAAGAATCGTTTCCCCTGGTCGAAGGTGACGCGGTCAGATGTGACTATCTGAACTATGACGACATATTCTTTGATGAAACGGATCTCAGCGGATTCGAGATTGCCCGTGCCTTGTGGAAGCTTTCAAAAAGCGGGATCGGCAGTTTCGGAAGACGCGACCGCGGCTTTCTGGACAAGGTGGCTTACTGGGTCCAAAAGTCCGCCGGCTACGTGGTCGCGTGGGTTGAGGATGATGAGTTCCAGCAAAAGACACGGAGCCGGTTGCTTGAAACCATCATTGAAGAGAAACCGGATGTTCTGATCGCACACAGCCTGGGCTCCCTCATTGCCTACAATGCTCTTTCCCATGCTGTTGCGCGGGACAACCCCGAGCTGTCATCCGTGGTCAGCAAAATGATCCTGGTTACGATCGGTTCCCAGGTCGGCAATCCGTTTGTGATCGGAAACCTGACCACGGGACGGCTGGACGCGCTCCCGGTTGCATTCTGGCATCACTGTTACAACAAGCACGACAGCGTCTTCACCCGCCCGATCAACCTGGCAAACGCCGACAATTTTCAACAAACCGATACACCCTTCGATATTGAAGGAGCAGCGGACCACGCCGCGGACAGCTACATCTCCCATCCCGCCGCGATCGACGGTATCTGGAGACCCATATGCCATCAGCGCAGGATCGCGAGATCGTTCAGCGGCGTCAGGGCGCTGCGCGCAAGGCCTGCCGGTGTCAGCGGTCCGTCGCGCCGCGCCTTGCTGGTCGGCATCAATGCCTACCCCAACGAACAGGACCGGCTTGAAGGATGTGTGAACGACGTCTTCAAAATAAGCGCCGTCCTGCAGGAATGCGGGTTCAAGCCGGAGGAAATACGGACATGTCTGGACAGCCGCGCAACAGCTGATGGCATACTGGAGCGGCTGGAATGGCTGCTGGACGAGCCGGCCTCCGGCGCGGAACGGGTGTTTTACTTCAGCGGCCATGGTGCCCAGATACCCGAATATGGCGAACATCACGAACCGGACAGGCTCCTGGAGACACTGGTGCCGTGGGATTTCGACTGGACACGGGAAACAGCGATCACCGACGACCGCATCTTCCAGTGGTACAGCCAACTGCCCTATGACATGCGGCTGGCACTGATCTTTGATGCCTGCCACTCAGGTGGCATGACGCGAAGTGGCTCTTCCAGACCCAAAGGTCTTTCACCACCCGACGACATTCGGCACCGGGAGCTGAAATGGGACCGCAAGACAAAGATGTGGGTGAGCAGGAGCTTCAGGCGCCTCAATAAGGACTTTTCAGATAGCGCGAGGGACAGCGCCGCTTTCTTCGGCAAAGACGGCGCCACCGAAAGACTTGGCCGCGCGACCATGCTGCGCACTATGTCGGTCGGCGAATACAAGAAGGCGAAGAAGAAGCAGAAGGACAAGCCTGTCGGACCCTATCTGCCCCTTATCATTCAGGCCTGTGCTGAAAACGAATTAGCCTACGAATATGTTGACGGCGTCACGAGTTACGGAGCCTTTACCTACTCGCTTGTCTCGATACTCAGGCGGAAAACACAAAAGGGCAAGAAGGTGACATTCGAGCAACTTGTGAAGCTCGCCAGGAATCAACTCAAAGACTTGCAGTATGATCAAGTGCCGCAAATCCTGGGTCCTACAGCCATCAAGAAGGCTCGCGTGCCCTGGCTGGAATAACGGTGACCGTTTACTCAATCCCGAATTTTGATCCAAAAGCGTGATTTCAGGTGAGGTTCTCGGTCAGTCTTGCAACCGGCCTCAACCAGCACCATGTCTGAAACAGGCTCATAACAAGGACGGATTTGGTTTGGCTTTTCTGGCGATTGCGGCGGCGATATCGGCAATGGTGGGACTTTCCGCCCACTATCTTGCCATCAAAAAGAACAGGGCGGTCAGGCCGTGGGTTTTCGCGAGCGTCCTGTTTGTGTTGCCGCTTGCCCTGCTGGCGCTGTTGCCGGCCAGGCAAATCCCGGTCACGGCTTTGGACAACAAGTAAAAGCCGCCGCGGCCTAGAACGAGTGCCGCAGGCCGATTGTTCCGCCGTAGGCTTCAAAATCTTCATCGCCAAGACCGTCATAAAAGCCCGAGGCTGACAGGCTGAACCCGTTCTCGCCCTTTGCGTCGAATCCGATCTCCAGCTGCGACCTGACGCCTTCTTCGGCAAGCCTCGGCTGACCGGAAACCGTTGTCGCCGTGTTGCGTTGAGCAAATGTCCATATACCGGTGACTGTCGTAAAAGGCACGAACGTCATTCCGTTGTCCAGGGGCATCGCCGCGCTGATCGTCGGCCCGAATTCGAACGTGCCGGTCTCGACCGTCACCTCCGGGATTACAGCGCCAAGGCTGTCGACATAGGCATCGGACTGTTCGCGGAACCAGGACAGCCTTGCCTCCGGGAGGATGGTCAGGCCGCCGGTGCTGAATTCACCGACCAACGCACCCGTCGCGAGCCAGCGTCCAGCGTCGAAATCGTCCTGATAGGTCGCAAGCGGGCTGACCTCATTGTAGGACCGCCCCCAGGCCGCCCTTGCGTCAACAATGAGATTGGGGGCCAGCCGCGCCGTGCCATAGGGGCCGACCATGAAGCCCCAGCCCGTCACCGAGCCGGTGCCGTCAGGCGCGTTCATGTCGGTCCAATCAAACTGGCTGCCCAGACCAAGAAGTATGTTCTCGGTGAACAGATAGTCCATTCCAGTGTGGACGACGCCGAAATTGCCGTCACCAGCGGCGGCGTTGAAACGGCTGAACGTGCCCTCGGCCCAAATGTCGTAACGCTGCCGCGGGGGATCGGCGCCAGGCGGGTTGTTGTCCAGCGCTTCCACCGTCGCGCGATCGAACGCGTTGGTGACGGTGGAAGCGCCGGCCTCGTCGGGGGGCGAGCCGACAAGCGCGTTTGCAAGGCCGGTTACGTCGCCGGAAAGGCCTTGCAGTTCAGCTGGCGCGCGTGAGCGCAGCAGGCTGTAGGAAAGCGATGCACGCTCCCTGCCAAGCGTCGCCTCGAAAGGCAGGGCGCCATTGCGATAGGCAAAGCCGAAACCGCTCACCCCGCCATTGTTCGTTATCGTGCCGTTCAGGCGGTCGAGCCGCCGTTCCAGTTGCGGCTGGTTTTCAAGGATAAGCCGGCCGCGTGTTTCCGTGAATGCGCCGATTTGGCCCGTTGTTACGTCGACCGGATCGAGGCCCGTGCCGGTGACCTCCATCTCAAATGACACATCGGCGTTGTCGAAGTGCCTCGAGCCCTCAAAAGTGCTACCACCGGGATCAGAACCACAGCTTTCACATCCGCGTGTCTGGTTGAGACGATCGTTTGATGAAAAGCGGTCAATTATCGATGCCCTGATATATTTGACCCCGCTGGTGGGGTTTGGAATATCGAAGACGACTGTTCTCGTCTGCCAGATATTGAGAAGCCGGGTCGTGAGCCCAACGCCGACAAATTGATCCCCCTCTACCAGCTCCGAGTATATCTCAGACCAGCTGGAGCCGTCATAGTAGAAGAGTTTTATGTGAATCCCATTGTTCCATGTATTCCCGTAAAGAGGGATTCGGTCAGCATACCAATCAAAGGTGATCGTTATCTGGCTCTCACCCGTGACCGCATAATTTAGGTTGCGCACCTGATCGTGTACGTCGGAAACGGCTGCGCCATCGGCGAGGAGAACACTGTTCCCGGTTCCGGACGCAGGCGATATCTGCACGGTGGCCGCAGCGTGAGCACCGACGCCGAAAAGCGACAGGGCCAGCCAGACCAGTGCAAGCCAGGCAGTTCTCCTGCGCATGACGACATGGTCGCAGCGCCCTCGCGCGCAGGATGCCACGGGTTTCGAAATCGTATGCGCATGTCCAGGCCGGGCAGATGTCACAGGCCCACCTCGCCCGGACCTTCGGTGAAGGCGGCCAGGCTTTGCCGGCCATGCACCGCAGACGTCTCCGGCCGCAAAAGTCGCTTCGCGCCGACCAAGCGCCTTTGTCATCCATCCTATGAGTCGCTGCACGCCATGCCCCTCTATGTCACGCCTACCCGCGTTGCACAGCCAGCCGAAAAAGCAGTGCGATCAATTGCATGTGACCGCACAGCCTTCCGTCACATGCGTCGAACTGCCTGCCCGCCGCATTCGCGCCATGCCCTTTGGTTTTACAGGATTGCGGGCGGGTCCGTTATGCAAACAGCGAAGAGTGCGCAGCAATGCTTTCGGATTTCTTCACATGGAAACAATGGCTTGAGTTGTTACTGCGCAGTTTGCGCAGGCCTTGCAGCACGCCGGACTGCGGAGCCGAAAAGAGCCTCAGAACTGCAAGAACCTGGTCGATCAGACAACGCCGCTGGTCAGGCTTCTTCGGGCCGGTGGTGCTTTGCCTTCAAACGCCCTCTGACGGGTCTGCGACGGCAACTCGCCGAACTGCTTGCGGTAGTAACTGGTAAACCGGCTCCAGTCCCAAAAGCTTTCTTCGGCGGCGATATCGCCGATGCTCTCGTCCGCCCGCTCCGGATCGAGCAATTTATGGCGGGCATTGTGGAGGCGTACGACGCGCAGATAGGCCATAGGCCCCAGGAAGGCAAAATCCGAAAAGGCCTTCTCCAGCGATCTTTGCGAACCGAGCTCCCGCGTCAGGCCAGCCCTGACCCGATCCATCAAGCCGCTATCGTTGATCAGCATGGTGCGCGCGCGCTCAAAGCGCTGGAAACCGCGGGCACGATCCACAGTCGACAGGCCGTTGATCTTGAGCCATTCCAGGGTCAGCGCGGAGGCGATGCCGGTCAATGCGATGTCGTCGATAACGGCGCGCCTTTCCGGATCTCTGGTACCGAGCGCGATTTCCAGCGCCGCAAACATGCGGTCACGCAGCGTTTGAACCAGATTGACCGATCGAATCAGCACTCCGTTGCGGCCCAGCCCCATCAACCAGTCCGCCAGCTGCGGTTCGAGGACAAGGCTCGCAAGAAGCGCATCGCGATCGACGGCAAATGCCAGCGTTATGGCATCGGGTGGTGCGACGATAGTCGTCTCCCCACCCGGCGGGGTAACGCAGAGCATGTCCTTGCTCTTCAGCTTGCCATTGGTGACAAACTGCTTGGTATCGTTAAGCACCAGGCAGAAGCTGAACAAATCCTGGGGCGTTGAGAACTGCTTTTCGATGGCCTGTGAGGAGAACTCCATGAAGATGGAGACACGTCCGACCATCGCACACAGAACCCGACCCTGAAATATACCCGGCGTGAGCTGCCTGTGGACGACGTTGCTCTGGTCAAACAGCGAAGTCTGCATTTCGAAATCGCTCTGCGATACGTCGATGACAAAGTCGTTTGGCTCCTGCCGTGCATATTTCGGAAACCAAAGATTTGCAGTCTCCAAATTCATCATTGCCCCCGCTGCCAATTTTATGTCTCGTTGTGGTTTAAATTGGCCGCCGGCCAAGGGTGTTCGTTTTCATACCGCTGCTACAGAAACCCGCTCACGTGCCCGCGATGGCAGTTCGCCGAACTGCTTGCGGTAGTAGCTCGTGAACCGGCTCCAATCCCAAAAACCTTCTTCAGCGGCCAAGTCGCCGATGCTCTCGTCGATCCGTCCCGGGTCAAGCAGCTTGCGACGGGCATTGTGCAGGCGCAACAAACGAGAATAGGCGAGCGGCCCCATGGCGACGTGTTCGGAAAAAGCCTGTTCGACCGATCGCCACGAACCGGTACCGTTTAGCAGCCGGGCCTTGTGCATATGGACACTATAAATGTCGTTCATCAGCGCGTTTCGAGCGTGATGAAAACGCTCGAAACCACGCGGGAGCTGGCGTATCGGAAGCGTATCGGACTTCAGCCATTCAAGGGAGAAGGCGGACGCGATGCTAAACAACACCGCCTCGTCGATCACGGCGAGCTTTTGCGGTGTCGTAGCGTGCGCCACGCTTTCAAGCGCTGCCAGTGCGCCTGCGCGAATGCCTTGAACGAAGCTCCTTGATTTGATCATCTCGCCGTACTTGCCGATGGCCATGAGCCAATCCGCGACGTCGGGCAGCATGCCGGAATTCTCGAGGAACGCGTCGCGCTCAATCGTGAAGGCCAACATAGTGCCACCCGGCGGGGAAATGCAGATCGCCTCGCCGTTTGGCGGCGTCACGTAAAGCCAATCCATAGATTTGGTGATCCCATTGGCAATGAAGGAAGAGGTCTCACGCAACCCCAGGCACATCGCAAAATGGCCCGGCGGCACATCGATATCCTTCTCGATTGCCTGGTTGCAATACTCCATGTAAATCGCCAGGCGACCAAGATCGGCGCGAAAAAGTCGGCCCTCAAACCGACCGGGTGTCAGCTGCGTGTATTTTATGTTCAGCTCTGCCATCAGGGACGATTGGGCGTCAAAATCTCTTTGTGAGGAGTCCAGAACAAAATCGAGCGGTGCGGTATGAATTTTGTCCGGAAACCAAAACTCTGATCCATTCAAGCCCATATGATTTCCCCGGAACGTTTTTGGAAATTATGAATGGAACGGCCCCTTGTGCAGGCGCGATGGCAAAATCGCCCGAGCGCGCCGCATTTGATTGATAGGGTGGTGAACAGGCGCATTGTGTGAGCGATCGCGCATAAAGCACCCTGTCGGGCGATGCCGACACAAAGGGTCATTGAAAACACCGCGGTCGGTTGCGCGCACGTCAATGACCAACCCAAATCCGCGCCGAGTGAGAACGGCAGCACAACTAAGCCAGACAAACGTGCGTCGCGTCTGCAAGTAGGTACCGTTGGCACTGCAAGTATGTCCCGCCCTTTCGTCTCTCCTTGCCGCACGTTAAACGCAAATTGCATACCTTGTTATGCAGTTTGCGCAAATTTTCCACGTATCGTCCACGAAATTTGTGAAATATATTCATGTTCTTACTCACACAATGCACAATATGCGTAGTCCTTTTGCGGGCTGGAAGCAGAAAATGCTGCAGCGTGTTTGTTTATCCGATGTCAAATACTAAAACCGCGCTGGGGTCTTGGTCGGCATGCCGCGCCACTTTCGGGTGCGCCGGCATGCGCCAATCACGCAAATAATGAGCTAACATTCTAAAAAAGCTTCTAAATCAGCGATTGATCAATGGCCGCATGGTTTACTTCGGGAATATGAGTTGGTCGAGTACTACCGGGCCCGCTGCAAGTAATTCCGGGTGAAATAAACCTGACACTCAGCGTGACCCGTTTCACATCCATTCCACCGCGCTTCAAAGCGCTTGGCTCCACCTGCCACGCGCTGAAGAACCAGTCGATCGGCTTCGATCATATCGCCTTGCACATTCGGTCGCAGCGATATTGACAACACAGCGAATATCCGGCCGATATTCCCCCAGCGCGCCGAGGAGGAAACCGCCATGCATCCATTTAACTTCAATACCGCCGCCAGCATCAGATTTGGCGCGGGACTTGTTTCCCAGCTTGGTGACATGGTCAAAACAAGCATCGGTTCACGCGTTCTGCTGGTGACCGATCCAGGCATGATGGCGACCGGAATTGTCGATAAGGCCACTTATTCCCTGAAAGCATCGGGCGTGGACGTCAGCCTTTTTCAGGATGTGCAAGCGGACCCTCCGGAAAAAGTGGTCATGTCCTGCGCCGCAGCGGCAATCGAGCATGGATCTCAAGGCATCATCGGTCTCGGAGGTGGTTCCTCCCTGGACGTGGCAAAGCTTGCCGCGCTGTTGGCGCCTGGCAACGAAACCCTGAAAGACGCTTACGGTGTCGGCAACGCCAAGGGACCACGTCTTCCGCTTGTTCTTGTTCCAACCACGTCCGGCACCGGGTCAGAAGTGACGCCGATATCGATTGTGACAACCGGAACCAATGAAAAAATGGGTGTCGTGTCGCCCGTTATCATCCCGGATATCGCCCTGCTGGATCCGGAGCTGACTCTGGGATTGCCGCCACACATTACGGCCGCCACGGGTATCGACGCGATGGTACACGCAATCGAAGCCTACGCCTCGGCCAGCGCAAACAACAATCCTATTTCGCGCATGCTTGCCGAGAAAGCACTCGAGCTCATGGGCGCCGCTCTTTTGACCGCGGTGAAAGACGGCTCCGACATCGAAACACGTTCCGCAATGCTTTTAGGCTCGATGCTGGCCGGACAGGCGTTTTCCAATTCTCCCGTCGCAGCGGTGCACGCCCTGGCATACCCATTGGGAGGGCATTTTCATATTCCACACGGCTTATCAAACGCGCTGGTTCTGCCGCATGTGCTGCGGTTTAACTGTGAGACCAATCCGGAACCCTATGCGGCCATTGCTCCATTTGCTTTTCCGAAACTGGCCGAGATCGGCGAACAGGGTCGCGCGCTTGCGTTCTGTGACGAGCTGCAGAAGCTCTCACAAGCCTGCGGACTGCAGCAATCCTTGCGAGAGATGAACATCCCCGAGGATGTTCTGCCGAAACTGGCAGACGATGCGATGAATCAAACGAGACTGCTCGTCAACAATCCTCGCGAAGTCACACGTGATGATGCCTTGGCGATTTATCAGGCAGCCTATTGAAGGAGGCCCATGCGGCGGTCGTCAGAAAAACGAACGCCCGACACAGGCCCGAACCTAGGAGCACATGGCCGATATCACCACGGACGGGGCCGGCACAAGAAATCCGCCTTGCGTTTCCCGCCCGTCCGAGCGTACGCGCTGCGCCAGGTCGGCCCTGATGGCGTCACGTCTTTCGCTGCTTTGACCGCCCAGCAGCGATGCAGCGCGGACGGCTCCTTTGTCGAAAGCATCGAACAGCGCCTCTGGCGCAGAAACAAGAAGCTGGCTTGCGATCCCGGTCCCTTTGACGCCGGAAAACCCGCTACGCGTCAATATCGGCTCGGCGATTGCAATATCCGCCATCATATGGGCATCGGGCCCGGCAGGCAGTGTCACCGAAGGGTCGCCCAGGCGTTCAACGGCATCGAACAACCAGCCGAAAGCACCGCTTGAGCCCTTCCCCCGCCAAATCGAAAACGCGATCCGTCCGCCCGGCTTCAGAACACGCGCGGCCTCCCTCAGGCCCTGCCCGGTGTCGGGAAAATGCGGCACGCCAAACCCAATTGTCACCGCGTCAAAACCGTCATCGGGAAATGTCATCGCCATGGCATCGCCCTGAACGAATGTCGCGCCGGGCGCGGATTTTTGCGCCAGTGCGATCATGGCCGGGGAGAAATCAAGTCCGGTGACAGTCGCTTTCCTGTTCAAAAGCTCAACAGCGACGACGCCGTGCCCGGTGCACAGGTCAAGCACGCCGACGCCGGGCCCGGCTTCCACGGCATCCGCCATCTGCTTCGCAGCGAGGCGCGCCGCAAAATCAAAGCCATCCGCATAGCCCTGCGCGATTTGCGGGTCTGCCCAGCCATCATGCTCCATTTTCTCAAATGCATCGGTGTTGTTCATACGCCCCTCCCAGGAGCGCAGGAGACTAGCACGGATCAGACACGGACGGACAAATCGCGCTATTCAGGCGGGGCCGAACGCATGATCCGGCAAAATCGCAATTGTCATTCCTGTCCGGCATGTGCTTGTGTGGTATCGAGTAGAGTTCGAATTCCAGGCGAGATCACCACCAGTGTTTGGCAGCGAAATAGCGCAACGCGTTGCATCCATTTATCCCGATATTGACGCCGATATCCTGGCCAGCCAGATCATCGATGCGTTCTGGCCTGAAGGGACCCATCGCCGCAAACGCGCGCGGCGGCCAGGCAACATGCTTTGGTCCCAAACCAATGCGCTGCTGATCACCTATGGAAACTCGCTGATCGACGGGCAGCACAAACCACTTGATCTGTTGCATCACTTTTTACGCAACGACCTCAAGGGCGCGATTGATGGCGTGCACATATTGCCCTTCTTTCCTTTTACATCGGATGACGGGTTTGCCGTCTCCGACTACCGTAAGGTCAATCCGCAGCTCGGAGACTGGGTCGACATCAACCGGATTGCCGATGATTTCAAGCTGATGTCCGATCTGGTGCTCAACCATGTCTCCAGCCAAGGGCAATGGTTCAACGCCTACAGGCAGGGAAAGGCTCCGTTTGACAGGTTTTTCTTCGAAGCATCGCCCGACCAGGACCTCAGCCAGGTTGTGCGCCCGCGCACAACGCCTTTGCTGCAGGAGGTCGAGACGGTCAACGGTCCGCGCCATGTCTGGTGCACGTTCAGCCATGACCAGATAGACCTCGATTTCCGCAACCCGGAGGTCCTGCTGGAATTCCTGCGCATCATCAGGCTGCACATCGACAATGGCGTGCAGATCATTCGGCTCGACGCCGTCGCCTTTCTCTGGAAAGAAGCAGGAACACCCTCCATTCATCTGCGGCAAACCCATGAGATCGTGAAACTTATCCGCGCATTGTGCGATTACGCCGTTGAACCGGTTATCCTCTTGACGGAGACCAATGTTCCGAAGGCAGAGAATCTGAGCTATTTCGGCAACCGCGACGAAGCCCATGTCATTTACAATTTCCCCCTTCCGCCGCTTATTCTCCATGCCTTGATGGCCGGGACAGCCAAACACCTTGCAACATGGCAACGCGCCATGCCGCCCGCCCCGCTCGGATGCGCCTATTTGAATTTCACGGCCAGCCATGACGGTATCGGCATGCGCCCGGCTGAGGGCCTGCTAACGCAAGGCGATCAGGCGGCCATGATCAAGACGGTGAAAAAAACCGGCGGGCTTGTTTCGATGCGGGCGCTGCCGGACGGCGGCGAAGCACCCTATGAATTAAACACGACATTCTTCGATGCCCTGACCGAGACATTCAACGGTCCGGACAGCCATCACAGGGAGCGGTTTTTATGCTCGCAGACGATTGTGATGTCGCTTGAGGGTATTCCCGCATTCTACATACATGCGCTTTTGGCCACGCCGAATGACACCGAAGCGGTCGAAAAACGCGGCATGAACAGGGCCATCAACAGGCATCAGTGGAATTATGAGAAGCTTAGAAGCCTTTTGGACGATCCCGACAGCCGGCAAAAAAGCATTTTGAACGCCCTGCGCGACCGGCTGCTTGTGCGCAAGAACCAACCTGCCTTTCATCCCAATGCAACCCAGTTCACCCTGATGACGTCCGATGACCGGGTCTTCGGGCTTTGGCGGCAGAGCCTGGACCGGCAGCAATCCATATTCGCCCTGCACAATGTGAGCGCGGACACCGTCACACTACCGGCAACTGTCCTGAACCTGATTGCCGATGAGAACTGGGTCGATGTGCTGAATGGCGACGTGATTTCAGACGAAATTACGCTCAAGCCCTATCAATGCCGCTGGATCAGCAATCAGTCTTACTGAAACTCTTCCAGGTCAGCGGCGGCGGCGGTATGCAGATCGCGGATCAGATCCTGGTCCGCAGCGTGCACGCGGTTCCACGTGGGAATGAACGGCGTCTCATGCGGATTGTCCAGAAAGGTCTGACCGGCCCGCATGATGCTCTCGGAAAACAGTTCGATTGTGATCTCTTCGGCGTGGCGATCCAGCGTCAGACCGTTCATCTGTGCGTCGCTGTGATAAGCTTCCAGCAGATCAAGGGCGCTGCGATAGTAGGTTGCCTTGAGCGTGCGGAAAATGTTGTTTGTGAACACCGTGCCGTCGGCAGCCAGCTTGCGGAATATGGCCTTGCAGATATCTGTCGACATGCGGTTCAGGCCGGCATGGGCATCCTGTGGGCTTAAATCCTGATGTTTATGGTCGTAGGCATCTGCGATCTCCACCTGACAGACGGCGCGGGGTGCAAGATTGCGCCAGGCTTCTGAAAGCACGCCGATCTCGAGACCCCAATCGGAAGGGATGCGCATATCCGGCAATATGCTGGTGCGCATGGCAAATTCGCCCGACAGCGGATAACGGAAACTGCGCAGATAATCGATGTAATCACGCTCGCCGACCACTTTTTTCAAGGCAATCAGCAATGGGCTGACAAGCAACCGCGTGACACGGCCATTGAGCTTGTTGTTGCCAATTCGGGCGTAGTACCCCTTGGCGACCTGATAGGGAAATGTCGGATTGGCTACGGGATATATGAGCCGGGCCAGCATCTCATTCGAGTAGGTCAGGATATCGCAATCATGAATGGCCATCACGGCGCTGTCCTGGCAGCCGATCAGATAACCGATGGAAGACCACACATTCTTGCCCTTGCCCGGTTCCGTCGGTGCGAGCCCCATGGATTGAAGGCGCCCACCCACCTGCAGCATGCGGGGACTGTCGTTCCAGATAACGACATGTTTCTGATTGAGGCCCTTGAAAAAGGAGCAGGCATGGCGGAACTGATTTTCATCCGCACGGTCCAGCCCGATGATGATCCGGTGCAGATAGGTCACCTTTGAAAGCTCGGCCAGAATGCGCGGCATCGCGTCGGTTTCAAGCTCCGAATAAAGGCATGGCAGAACAAGCGACATCTTGCGCGATAGCGCGTAACTTTCCAGTTCGGCCGTCATTTGATCCAGCGAACGGGTGCGCAAATTGTGCAGCGTTGCTATGTTGCCGTTCTGATGAAAATCAACCATTCCTGTCCGGACCTATTCCATTGAGAGCGTTTGCAGCAAATGTTCGATTGCCCAGGACCAGCCTCGTGGTCCCGGCAATGTGGTACGTAAGATGCGTCCGGTGTTTTCACCTTGCAAGTGCGGCAAAGGCGCATTTTGCGGATTTGAAACGACGACACCGTAATCGGCGGCCTTCAGCATTTCCACATCGTTGGGCGCATCGCCGAGAGCGATCGTGTGCTGCGGCCTATATCTTGCCGTGATTTCCCGCATGGCATCGGCCTTTGTCCGGCCCTTTGAAAGGGTCAGGAACCGGCCGCCCTGTTGAGCCTTGATGCCCTGCTCGTTTAATGCCGCGACAAACCGGTCGCGCTCCACATCACTCCCGCCCCAGATGCCGGGTTCGGAGAAAGATCGCGCCTTGGCGCGTTCGGCCTCAGCCAATGACAAGCCGGTTTTTTCCGCGACCAGATTAACCGACATGTCACCAAAACCGAGAAACAAGCTTCTCAGGCGGTCGGGAAGGCTATCGAGATGACCCCTGACCTCCTTGTATTCATCCGCATCATGCTGCGAACGCTCCAGACCAATAATGCCCGCACCGTTTTCAACAATTGCCGGGCAAGCCTCCAACCCCATCGCCCGTTGCAGCGGTTTGATCTCGGGCACCGTCTTGCTGCTCGCAAGGACCACCATTGCGCCCATTTCGGCAAGCCGTCTAAGTGCCGGTTTGGCGTCATCCCAGGAATAGGTCTCGTGATCCAGGAGCGTGCCATCAAGATCGGAAAATACAATGAGCCGCATCACTCCAGCGACTTCAGGAACGTGATCAGATTGCTTGCCTGATCCGGGTCGAAACTGAATTGCGGCATGCTGGGGTGGCCGGTGACGATGCCCTCGACCAGCGCTTCTTCCAGAGCTTCAACCGGATAGTTTTCGTGCAGTTCACGAAAAGGCGGGGCAATGGAGAGCGGGCTTGAGCCGATTTTCTCGATGGAATGGCACTCGGCGCAATAGGTGGTCGCGAGAAGACGGCCGCGCTGCACATCGACCGCAACCTGCGCAATCGACACCTCGGCCGTAGCCACCAACGCGGCGGTTGCAAAAAGGCAATATCTGATCATATCAATCGAATCCCTCGTTATCGGTCCAGAATGCCACGAAACCGGCATTCGATCCAAGTACCGGAAAATCGCAAAATAGGTGACATATTTGGAATTACGGTGGCGGACTTGTCGGCTGGGCTTCTGGTCGTTACCACTATTCAGGATAAGAACCGGAGGACGATATGGCACAGTGGTATTTTGACGAAGATGGCGATCTGTCGCTGCTTGACGGAAAGACGATCGGCATTTTCGGCTATGGCAATCAGGGTCGCAGCCAGGCACTGAATATGCGCGATCAGGGCGCGACAGTCATTGTTGGCTCGCGCTCCGACTCCTCCGCCGAGCAGGCCCGGGAAGACGGGTTCGAAACGCTGCCTCTCGGCGAAGCGGCGGCGCGGGCCAATATCCATTTCATCCTCGTTCCCGACGAGATCATGCCGCAGGTCATGGCTGAGCATATCGCGTCTGGACTTTCGGCCGGCGACACGTTGGTCTTTGCCAGCGGTTACAATATCCATTTCAACAAGATCGAACCGCGCGCCGACGTCAATGTGGTGATGATCGCGCCGCGGATGATCGGGCGCGGAGTGCGCGAGAAATTCCTCGACGGCACTGGCTATCCAAGCCTTGTCGCCGTCCACCAGGATGCAAGCGGAAACGCGCAAGACATTCTGATCGCGCTTTCAAAGGCGATCGGCTCGACAAAGATGGGCGTTATCGAATCGAGCTTCGAGGAAGAGACCGTTGTCGATCTCTTCGCCGAGCAATCGGGTTATCTGCACGCGGTGCGCCGGGGTTACGAGGCCCTGACCGAAGCCGGCTGCAGCCCCGAAGCCGTCATGCTGGAACTCTATGCCTCCGGAGAGTTGCGCGAGGCGGCGGACTACATGATGGAACTCGGGCTCTTCGAACAGATGAAACTGCATTCGCGCACCAGCCAGTACGGACAGATCGTCTATGGCCGCCCCTCGCCGGGAGAAGAGGAAGCGGACAAGGAGCGCCTGCGCGAGGTGATCGCCAAGATCAAGGACGGACGCTTTGCCGCCAAGTGGACCGAGGTGCAGGAAAACGGTTCGGCCGAACTTGAAGCGGGATACAAACAGATGCGCGAAGACCCGATGATGGTCGAGGAACGCAAGCTCTACAAGCGGCTCGGTCGATTGTAGCAAGCAACGATCAAGAAAACGCGGCCGGGAGGCCGCGCTCATTTCTGCTTATTTTGCGCACCGGCGCGTGGATTCGCGTGGACGTTTTCTGCTGAGGCTACTGGCCATAACCATCGAAATTCCCGTACCAGCTTTCGGGCCAAAGGCCCATCCGCTGAGCGAGCCAGGCGGCAAAGAAAACGCCAAGAAAAAAGACTACAAAAAGCAGGATATGCCCAACCTTGGGCAGCTTCCTGAAGTTATGCATAATGATATACTGTCTTCGCGATTTGTCCCGCATTGTTCATGCCCTTGGCCGGACGCCTGCTTAACCCTGCTCACCCGGCATCGTCCGTTTCCCGAGCGAATATGTCCTTTACCTTAGCAGCAACGGCGCGACCGAGATCGTGATTATTTTCGGCGGTGAAGTGAATCCCGTCGCAGCCATCTGTTGTGATGACATCCCCCGCGTTCAGAAACTCGACCTTCAGGAAGTCGGCCATCGCTTCATATTGAGAGCCAAGCTCGGCTGACTTTTCGTGCGACCCGCCGAACATGCCTTGAAAATAGGGATGCGGCATGGGCGTCAGCGGCGGAGGCGCGATGACAAGGCATTTTGGCGCCGGATAAAGTGTCCCAATGCCTCCACCGCTTGTCAGCACCTGGCCAACCAGCTTCGACATGCCGTAGGCAATTTCATAGGGCGTGCGCCTGAAGAAGGATTTGGTGTCATTGGTGCCGAGCATGATGATTACAAGATCAAGCGGCAGGTGGCTGGCCAGGGCGGACGGGAGATAGGCGCTGCCGTTGACCCTTGGTTCGTTGGGGTCGTCGGCGCTTGTCGTGCGCGCACTCAAGCCCTCTTCTATGATGGAGTACCCGTCGCCGAGACGACCGGCCATCGCACCGGTCCACCGATCCTTGAAAGGGTAACGATAGGTCGGCGCGCCTTCGACGACCGGAATCCAACCCCATGTGAGAGAATCTCCAAAGCAGAGAATGGACTTTGTGTCGGACATGAATTCCTCCTTCAATCGAGCGATTAAGACTGCGATCCGGCGGTTCTGACGCCATAGAAGATAGCAGCGGCTAATATGATGACGCCCTGAGCAACCAGCTTTCCGGGTTCTCCGATGCCGAACGTCGTCATGACGACAAACAGCAGCGCAAAAGATAAAACCCCGAAGAAGGGGCCCCAGACGCCGCCCTCGCCCCTGCCAAAGACCACGCCGCCCAGAATCGTCGCCGCAACGGCGAGTATTGGCAGATCATGGCCAACCCTGACGCTGCCAACGGCAATGGATGCCGTTTGAACCAGGGAAGCCAGGGCAGTCATGAGGCCGGCAATGGTATGGGACAGTATGACGGTCCTTTCGACCGGCACGCCTGAAAACCGCGCAGCGACAGGGTTTGCACCGACGGAAACAACATTTCGGCCGAAGACGAAACGGGACAGGAAAATCGACATGAGTGCTGTTAGTACAATCCAGAAAACGACTGGTGCCGGAACCAACCAGACCTTGGTATTGTAGATCTCATTGAAGGTCGACGGCACGTCGCCCGGAGGCTTTCCGCTGGCCAGAAACTGCACGATTCCAACCAGGACAATGTTCACGGCAAGCGTGGCGATCACTGCCGACACGCGTCGCTTGCCGACCAGATAGCCGTTCAGCAGACCAACGGTCAAACCTGTTGCTAGGGAAAGGGCTATGAAGAAAGACAGCGAAGCGCCCGCAAACATTCCGGACGAAATATAGAAGTTAATCAGCAGCAGAACGCCCGCGCCGGAAAGATCGATCGAATTGACGCGGATGACCAGCAATTGCCCGAGTACCAGGATGCCTAGAGGCACGACCTGTCTTATAAAAATGCCCATGATATTGACATTGAGCATGTGCGGCCGGGCGATCCACAGCAGGACCAGCAGTCCGATGAAAATGAAATATGCTGGAGGGATGCGCGAAATCCGCTTGTAGATCGGATGGTTTGTCAGCACCGCCATGCTAAAGCCCCATCTTCTTACGCGACTGAAGGCCGACGACGAGAAGAAGAATTGCTCCTTTAATCGCCGTTTGTACAAAGGGAGAGATATTCGCGAGATTCATGCCGTTGGCCAGCAGGGCCATAACCACGGCACCGATGATTGTCCCGTGAAGACTGCCGACACCGCCCGACAACTGAGTGCCGCCAATCGCAACCGCCGTAATTGCGTCCAACTCGAAAAGCAGGCCGACATTCGGATCACCGGAAACGATACGGCCAGCCAGAAAGATACCGGCAAGCGAAGCGAAACAGGAACAGCCGACATAGGCAAGCAGAGTGTCGCGTTTGTCGGCTACGCCGAAGTTTCGGGCCGCATCCTCCGTGCCCGAGGCAATGCCGCCGCCAATTGCAAACAAGTGCAGCCCGAAGCGTGATCCGTGGATTATTTTCCAGGCCAGCAGGATCGTCAGGACACCCCAGAAAACAGGAAGCGGAATGCCCAGAAAAGATCCGGCGACGGCATCAATCACCACCTGTGGAACGTCACCGCCGGACACCGGACGCAGAATCCGCGTAATGCCAAGAACAATGTAAGACATGGACAGTGTCGCGATGATTGGATGGACATTCAGGCGAGTGACCGCGATTCCATTGACCAGACCAATCAGGGCAGCGAGGATAAAGACGCCGGGGATCGAAACAATGCCGGGCGCACCGAGCGCAAGTACGGCGGTCGTAAAACTGATGACCGAGCCGACGCTCAGATCGAGGCCGCCGACCAAAACCACCAGCATCATGCCGATGGCGGTTATGATCAACGGCATGGCCTGCGCCACGAGGTTAAGCAGATTCTCCGCTGTGAGGAATTGCCCGGTGGACAATCCAAGCCACACAACAATGGCCAAGGCGATCAAGAATGCGAAGACCCAACGGCCTTGCCGCCTGTCCTGTCCGTTAATCAATCTGATGAGTGTTGTTTTCATGTCTGCGTTCTTTGTTGGCGAGACGGGCACTTAACGGCTCAGGGCGGCGTCCAGGATACTGTGTTCAGTGGCCGATGCGGCCGGTAGCTCCGCGACAACGGTATTGTCATGAACCACGTAAATGCGGTCGCTCAGGCCAATGAGTTCAATCGTTTCCCGCGACAGCACGACCACCGCACCGCCCCTTTCGGCGAAGTCCCTCAATAATTTGTAGATTTCGGATTTGGCCCCGATATCGACGCCGCGCGTCGGCTCTTCAACCAGAAGGATGTCCATCTGCGCCACAAGATACCGGGCCAGAAGAACTTTCTGCTGGTTGCCGCCGGATAACGCACCGACCAACTCGGTCGGTCCCGCCGCGCGAACGGACATGCTTGCAATCATCTCCCTGACCTTGTCCCGGTAACTGTGGGCAAGGGTGAAATCCGACCTGCGGCTATGCAGACCTATTGCGATATTGTGGCCGATGGTCAGCCTGAGAAAGAGGCCTTCGTCCTTTCTGTCTTCGGGAACAAATCCGACCCCCAACGACTGCATCTGACGAATGGCCTTCTCCGTGTTTAGCGGGAGACTGACGTTCTTGCCCTTTACGGCCACCAAGCCGGAATGAGGTTCGAACTGGCCGATAAGAGAGCGGAGGAACTTCTGCTGCCCCTGTCCTTCCAATCCCGCTATGGCGACAATTTCACCGCGACCGACGGTAATGGAAAAAGGTTGTGAATCGGTCGCAATTCTGAAATCGGTAACTTCAAGAAGCGGCTCCCCTACGGTCGCGGCACGGGGCGGAAAAAGGTCTTCCAACTCTCTGCCCACCATCATCGCGATAAGTGATGCCGGAGTCATTTCCGAAAGCGACTGCGTGGCCATCAGTTCGCCGTCTTTCAAGACGGTTACCGTGTCGCAAAGGTCAAAAATTTCGTCCATGCGATGCGAGATGTAGACAATTGCCTTACCTGAATCGCGGAGCCGGCGGATGTGTTTGTTCAGAATTTCGACGTCAGCCGCATTGAGGGCCGCAGTGGGTTCATCGAGGATGAAGATGTCGGCATCTGCTTTGATACCATGAGATATCTCCACGAACTGACGCTGAGCAATGCTGAGTTCGGAGACCAGCGTGTTGGGATTCAAATCCAGTCCCAACTCTGACAATGCCCTCGCGGTTTCTCCATTCATCCTCGCGTAGTCAACCGATCCAAGACGCGTAACAGGCTCGCGACCGAGAAACATGTTTTCGGCGATGGTCAGATTGGGCAGAAGGGACAATTCCTGAAAGACAGTCGATATTCCGAATTCAAGCGCCTCTTTGGGATTGGCGAAAGCAACCGCATTGCCGCTCTTGTATATCTCACCGCTGTCCGGTTGATGTACACCCGCCAGCATCTTCATCAACGTCGATTTACCAGCTCCGTTTTCACCCATCAGTGCGTGAATGGAACCCGGGTAAAGGTCAATTGAAACATCCCGAAGCACAACGCTTCCGCCGAAGGCTTTGGAGATTCTCAACATTTCGATCAGTGGTTTCACGTTATCTCCACCACAGCGGCTGCCAATTCGGATAGTCGTCAACACGTTCTGTGGGGATGTGTGGATTCATCCCCACAGAAGTTGGTCTGACATGGTCCTGGGAGAGACTAATTCCTGCCGTAGAGTTCCTGCAATTTCTCTTCCGGCAGTTCCGTTGGCCACCAAACATTCGCCGACAGATCATCGCGATAGTATTGCCTGGTCTTGTCCAGGTCCCAGCCTTCCGGATTGTAATCGTAGTGTTTCTTGAGTTCCTTGCCTTCAAGCAGAGCAACGGCGGCACGAACACCGGCCGCCCCCTGAGCCGGCGAATACTCAGCCGATATCGATTGAAATCCGTCCTTAATCCACTGACCGAAGAAACCGTTATTGCCTTCACCGGAGATTGGCGGGATATCTGCACCAAACTGCTTGAATACATCGACACATGCGCGTGTCATATCCGCGCCCGACGACCAGATTCCATCGACATTGGGATTGTTCAGATACAGCGTTTCACATAGCTTCTTGGTCTTGTCGTATTGCCAGTCACCATGCTCCTCGACTAGGATCTCGATATTGGTACCTTCAAGCGACTGCAGGAGACCGTTGTATCGATTTGTGTCCTCCGGGTGTCCGGCCAGTCCGCGAAGAACCCATATTTTGGCATCGTTTCCAACCGCATCGACAAGCCAGTCACCCATAACCTTTCCAAAGTGCTCCGCCCCACCCTGGATCTCGGTTGTAAACGAGTTGCTCTCAATGCGTCCCGTATGCAGAACGACCGGAATTCCCGCAGCCACGGCCTTCTCAATGGAAGCGTCGGCTGATGTGGATGTCACTGGCTGCACGATAATCGCGTCCATGCCTTGCGCAATCAGATCCTCGATATCGGCAACCTGTTTCTTCTGATCAAACCCGGCGTCGAGCAAGACAAATTTCTCAATACAATCTACGGCAGCCGCTGCGCCCTCCGATTCATGCGCAACCTGCACTGTCCAGGTGTTCGCATTGACGCCAAAATGGCTCATTCCGATTTTCCAGCCGCACGGCTTCTGAAATTTACCGGCAGGAACAACAGGATTGTCGCCCGGTCGCTCGGTTACGCCGTCCATGATTTTCACATCCTCGGCAAAGGCCGGAAAGGTCAGAGTTGTTGTGGCAAATAACACACCAGCGGTGATTGCTGTGGCTAGTTTCGTCATGGGTTTGCCTCCATCTGGATTGACAAGTTCGATCCTTACACACGCACTCCGAACGGCTTGGCTGCCGGCTTCGCAGACGATGATTCTGGAGAACAGCACCCGAGGTTTCGTTCGTATAGGCGGCGAAATTCCGCATTCTTTCGAATGCCCCACGCGCCGGAACAGCCGGAACCTTCAAGTCTTCCTCCCGACCTTCAGGAAACACAAGCAGTCATCTCATGTCAACATTTATTCATGTTGAATGAATATTTATCCTCACTTGCCTGAAGGCTGATCCAATGTCATCTTTCGCGAATGATCATCTCGGGCAACCGCAGTAAGGCAGATAAAACTCAACAGGCCATCACAGGCTAATATCTTGAATAAGAAGGATATTTCTGACAGTGGAGACAGGATGAGAACAGTTCTGTGTTACGGCGACTCAAATACGCACGGACAGATACCCGGAGGCACCCCCCTGGATCGTTTTGGCCTGGATACGCGTTGGCCGGGCGTGTTGCAACGAGAATTGGGAGACGGCTGGCACGTCATTGAAGAGGGTTTGAGTGGCCGCACCACCGTTCACGACGACCCTATCGAAGGCGCGATCAAAAACGGGCGCACTTACCTCAGACCCTGCATGATGAGTCACGCGCCACTCGATGTTGTTGTTGTTATGCTCGGAACAAACGACCTGAAGGCCCGCTTTGGGCAGCCGCCGTCCGAGGTGGCTATGGGAATGGGTTGTCTTATTCATGACATCAAGGAGTTGGCGCCGGGACCCGGCGGCAATGTTCCCGAGATCATGATCGTTGCACCTCCTCCGATGCAAGACGATATCAAGGAGTGGAGTTCGATTTTCGCCGGCGCGCAGGAAAAGAGCCACAGGCTGGCCCTTGAATTTGAGATCATGGCCGACTCGCTTGAGGTGCACTATTTTGATGCAGGTTCCATTATCGAATGTGATCCTGAGGACGGGTTCCATCTAAGCGGCAACGCACACAAGGCTCTCGGCGTTTCCATGGCGCAGGAAATTGTGGCAATCGGGTGGGTCGACAATGGCTGAGATGCGGACAATAACGAGACCACATGCGGTTCAGGAGGTGTATTTTGCCTGATATGCGGTTCGCTCCTCCAAATCCATTGCGTATCGCTGACCGCTCCAGTGGTCTGAACTCGATCAGTGTTCGCAGTTATAACGAACGGCTTGTCCTGTCACTCTTGTTGCAGAATGACGGCATATCGCGAATGGAAATTGGCCAAAGGACAGGGCTATCTGCGCAAACTGTCTCTGTTATCGTCAGATCTCTCGAGCAAGAAGGCCTCGTCAAAAAGGGAAAAGCGCAGAAAGGCCGTGTCGGCCCACCGGCTATTCCCTTGTCGCTGAATGCGAAAGGTGCCTATTCCGTCGGCATAAGTCTGGGCCATCGGCAAACTGACGTTGTGCTGATCGATTTCGTCGGGGCTGTGAAGTTCCACACCACAATTCCCAACTCTTCCAGGACGGAAGGCAGCAACCACACGCAATTCCTGGAAACGGTCCGTGCAGCCATTCAGGCGCTTCCCAGCAATCGCGAAAGGATTGCAGGCGTTGGATTGGCTATTCCTGAAGATCGATACGAGTTGAACCTGGCGCCTTATGGAGCCGCGGAAAGATATGAAACTCTGGGTTCCGAGATCGAGGCTGATTTAGGTGTTGAAGTCTACGTTCAAAACGACATATCGGCAGCGGCCGGCGGCGAGAGCTTATTTGGCGCAGCCAAGCCCTTGACAGATTACCTGTTCTGCTATCTGGGGGCTCGACTTCACAATCGGCTGGTTCTCAATCACCAGATATTCAACAGCAACGCCATCCAGAGCCACGACGTCGGGCTGCTCTATCTTCAGAAACGTCTTGAGGAAAACGGCTTAGACACCAGCGCGCTTTGGGAGAGAGGCGCCCTGTGGCCAGATTTCGGAACAGTCGAGGCCGACTGGTTCGACACATGCGTTTCACAACTCGAGCAGTCCATGACCGCGCTATCTCAGTTTGTGCCTGTAACCACAATCGTACTGTCATCTTATGCGCCCAAAGATATTTGCGAGAAAATATCAAAACGGCTGGAAGACCGGATGGATGGCATTCGTGCCATTGCCGGCTCACTGGAAGTCTCCCCCAAAGCCATAGGTGCCGCGAGCCTGCCCTTCAGTTCGAAATTCATGGTGGAATGAGACCAAATCGCCGGCAACGCCCAAGATTTCTTCCATCCGGCCCGCGTCACCTATTTCCTGCCCGACACGCCGTAAATATTCACCATCGAGGTCGCAAACGGCATTGCCCGGCCTCGGATGTGGCTGTAACAATCGGCATTCGGGTTCCAGGCGGGCAAAGCCCGCCGGATTAAATGGGAACACGGTAGGGACGACCAAATGCGGGCCTGATCCGTGACTGCCCTCGCAACTGTGAGCGCGAGCCGCTTCCACTATGCCACTGGGGAAGCCCGGGAAGGCGGAAGTCCAGGCGATGAAGCGCGAGTCAGGAGACCTGCCCGAATAACCTGAACAGGCGCAGCACAGCTGCGTCGGCAATGCACGAAGGGTGCAGGAAAGGAAAGACCATGCATATTGAACCGGGCGTCGTTGACGGCGCCAAACTGGCCTTGAGCTACGCCACCGCCGCCGGCGCAGGCGGCCTGATGCTGAAAATGGCCTTTGACGACGTAAAGTCCAATGGAGGCGTAGCGGCGCTGGCCATACGCAGCGTGGCGACGACCGTGCTGGTCTTCAGCTTCTTTGAGATCTTCCCGCATTTCCCCGTCGGGGTTTCGGAGGTTCACTTTATTCTCGGCGCAACACTCTACCTGGTCTTCGGCGCCGGCCCGGCAGCGATCGGCCTTGCCCTCGGCCTTCTGGCGCAGGGCGTTTTCTTCGCGCCATTCGACCTGCCGCAATACGGCATGAACCTGACGACGCTGGTCTTGCCTCTCTTTGCCGTCAGCCTTCTGGCCAGGAAGATCATTCCGTCGCACACGGCTTACAAAGACGTTTCCTACAAACAGGCGCTCGCGCTTTCGACCACCTATCAGGGCGGCATCGTTGTCTGGGTCGCCTTCTGGGCTTTCTACGGCGGCGGCTTCGGAGCGGAGAACCTGGCGCAGATCGGAACCTTCGGTATCGCCTATATGAGCGTGATCATCCTTGAGCCGGTGCTTGACCTTGGCATTCTCGCCATCGCCAAGAACTGGGATAATCTGAAGGACAGCCGGCTTTTCAACCGACGTCTCTACAGCGCTCACGCCTGATCCTCCATACAACCGGCTTCCGGAGCCTTGTCCCGGAAGCCACCGAATGCCTGAAATCAAGGGCGCTTGCCATTATTCGCACATGCGGGCTTAATATGAACCGGCGACTCAACCGGCGGTTCGTCACAGGCTCGACCTTCCGCCTCATCGACCGGAGGGACGTTCTGCGCGGTCCATTTCGCATCCTGCTTGCAGCACTCTCGATCGGCTTTGTTTCCTCCGCAGACAGCCGGGCGGAAACCGGCGTTCATTCAGACCGGATCGTTCTCGGCCAATCGGCGGCCTTCAACGGCCCGGCCGCCTCGCTCGGAACCGCGTTCCGGGACGGACTGAACGCCGCCTTCAAAGCGGTCAACCGGTCGGGCGGCATTCATGGCCGACATATCCGGCTTATCGGGTATGATGACGGCTATGAGCCGGAACAGGCAATCGCCAACACGAAAAAGCTGATCGACGACGACGCGGTCTTCGCACTGATCGGAGAGGTCGGCACGCCGACATCGCGCGCCGCCCACCCGCTTTCGGAGAAGGCGGGCATTCCCTTCGTTGCGCCCTTTACCGGCGCCTCGTTCCTGCGTGATCCCGCCCTTATCACTGCCATCAACCTGCGCGCCTCCTACGCTCAGGAGGCTGAAGCGCTGATCGGATATCTGACCGGTAGCGAGCATATGAGCCGCATCGCCGTCCTCTACCAGGACGACACGTTCGGGCGGGTCGGGCTGAATGGGGTGCGCGAGGCGCTGAAGCGGCGGGATATGGCGCCGGTTTCGGAAGAAACGTTCCGGCGCAACACTACCGCCGTCAAGCGCGCGCTGCTTTCTATCCGCCGTTCACAACCGGAAGCCGTCATCATTGTCGGGCCATACGAGCCCGCCGCTGTATTCATCAAGACGGCTGCACAAATCGGCTTCGAGCCGACATTCGCGGCGCTGTCTTTTGTCGGCAGCAAGGCGCTGGCCGCGGAACTCCATCCGAATGATCATGCGGTCGTCGTTTCGCAAGTCGTACCGCTGTTTGACGACCGTACCCTCCCCCTTGCCAAAAACTTCCTCGACGCGCTGACTGCAGCCAATCCGCAGGCCGAGGCAGGTTTTGTCACGCTTGAAGGTTATATCGCCGGAAGGCTGGTTGCCGAGGCGCTGCGCCGGCTCGGACCGCAGCCGACACGAAGCGCTTTTCTCGATCTCTTCAAATCGCCTGCCACATTCGACATAGATGGCATGGTTCTGGAATTCGGCCCAGGTGACAATCAGGGCTCCGACCGCGTCTTCCTGACGGCGATCGGCGAAGACGGCAGCTTTGTCGCCCTGGATGCCGGATTATGAGTGACAATGCCGGGACAACGGATGCGCTTGCCGGTATGCCGGCGACGCGCTTCGGCATAAAGCCGCAACTCTCCCTCGCGTTTATCGCTATGACAGCGATGACTGCCCTTGTGGGCGCTGTCGCCTGGCTGATCTTTGAGCAGATCGAGCACACGGTTGTCGAGATAACCGAACACAGTATTCCTGAAATCACTCTGGCAACACAAATCGCCGATGTCGGAGCCGATATCACGGCCTTCGCGCCGACGATCACCGCCAGCCGAACACAGAACGAGCGCGTACGGCGGCGCGACAGGCTGGACGGTGACGGTTCCCGCCTGCGCGATCTCGTCAGCCAATGGACGCATGAGCAGGTCGCTCTCTCTGCTGCCGCGCGCCTGTCGGAAGCGGCGGACAATATCGCCCGGCAGATCGAAATTGCCGACCGGGCCGTGGAGGACCAGCTCAACCGGGCGGCATCCATCAACGAACGCAGCGCCGTTCTCGACAAGACCCACACCGCCCTTCTCGACGCATTGGAACCGTTGATAGACGACGCCGTCTTCGAGGTTGTGATCGAGGGTGAGCAGAGCGCCACCGGCGGGTCGGGCAGCAATGGACAGGACCTGTCGGAACTGATCGACACGGGCGTGATGTCGCTTCTGCATCTCCTGACGCTGCAGGCGGACGGCAATCTGGCGGTTGGTATTTTGCGGGAGGTGGCCGACACATCCGATCTCGCTCTTCTGACGCCCATGGCGGAGCGGTTTCGCGCCGTTTCCGAGCGGCTTGAGAGGACCCTTCCCCTCGTTCCCGCAACCATTGACCGAACGGTATTGCAGCAAAACATATCAATCCTGACGGGATCCGGCCTTGGGACAGACAATATCTTCGAGCTCAAGCGCACTCAGTTGCAGCAGGCCGAGACGGCGCAAGCCGCACTTGGCGACATACGCATTCAGTCGGCGGCCATTTCGTCTGCAGTGGCGGAGCTCGTACAGGCCGCGGAGGATGAAAGCCGGCAGACCGCAGCAAGGGCGCGGGACATTATCGGCGGCGGGCACACCGCTATCGCCGCGATCTCGGTGGCAAGCGTCGGCTTTGCAATCCTGATGCTCATCCTCTTTGTCGGACCGCGGCTGGTGCGCCCGATCGAGCAAACCACAAACACCATGTCGAGGCTTGCCGCCGGCGACACGGATGTTGCCATTCCGGGCCTTGAGCGGCGTGACGAGATTGGCCGGATGGCCCGGGCGCTGGAAGTCTTCCGCGATATCACAATCGAGGTTCAAGAGTCGAACCTGCGCGAGATCGAGACCGCAAGGCGGCGTCTCCACGATGCCATCGAGAGCATATCGGAAGGGTTTTCGCTCTATAACGGCGAGGACCAGCTTGTCGTCTGCAACGACAAATATGGCGAGCTGGTGCATCCCGAAATCGCCGACCGCGTTGAGCCGGGCATGACGTTCGAAGAGATCGTACGCATGTCGCTTGATGAGGGATTGATCGAGGAGGCGCGGGGCCGTGAAGAGGAGTGGCTGCGCGAGCGCCTTGCCGTGCATCGCAATCCCGGCCAACCGCATCTGATGAAACGGTCGAACGGCATGTGGATCATGGTCAGCGAGCGCCAGACCGCCGAGGGCGGGATTGTCGCCGTTTATTCCGACATCACCGAGCTGAAGGAGCGGGAAAACGAACTGGCGGCCAAGTCCAAGGCGCTCGAAGATCTATCCGGGCAATTGTCGAAATATCTGTCGCCGCAGATCTACCAGTCGATCTTCTCCGGCCAGCAGGCCGCAACTGTTGCCAGCGAACGCAAAAAGCTCACCGTCTTCTTCTCCGACCTTGAAGGCTTTACCGAAAAGGCCGACCGGATGGAGGCCGAAGACCTGTCAAATCTTCTCAACGAATATCTGACGGAAATGTCGCAGATCGCGCTGGAGCACGGTGCGACCATCGACAAATATGTCGGGGATGCGGTGATTGCCTTTTTCGGCGACCCGGTCTCGCGCGGGCTGCGTGAAGACGCTCTCGCCTGCGTGCGCATGGCCATCGCCATGCAGAAACGGCTTGAGGAACTGGCGCCGAAATGGGCCGCCTCCGGTCTTTCCGAGCAGCTGCAATGCCGTATGGGCATCTCGACCGGCTATTGCACGGTGGGCAATTTCGGCAGCGAGGACCGCATGGACTACACCATCATCGGCAGTCCGGTGAACCTTGCATCGCGGCTGGAGACCGCGGCGATGCCGGGCTCGATCCTGATCTCGGCGGAAACGCGCAACCTGGTGCACCAGGATATCCCGTGCCGGGAACACGAAACACTGGAAATCAAAGGCTTCGCCTACCCCGTCAAATCCTATCTGGCGCTTTTCGATGATGCGGAGGGTACCGACTATATCAGCGAGCGGAGCGACAATCTGACCATTGATGTTGATCTGGAAGCCATGACCGCATCCGAACGCAAAAAGGCGACGGAGGTGCTTGAAAAGATCGTCAACAAGCTGAAGGACGGCGATCACGACGAAAGACCATGAACACACGAACGCAAATTGCGGTCCTTGAGCGGTTCGGTTAGCCTGACCGCGGCAAACAACAGGAGAAAATCAGGACATTGAGCGGGCCCGTCAAAATCGGCAGGCGCGAGGTGCGGTCCGGCCTGCTTGGCGGGCTGGCAGCGCTTCTTGTTGCGCTGCTGCTATGGGCCGCGCCGCCGTCAGTCCGGGAGCGGCTGAACCAGCCTGCGGCCGACGCCATCGCTGGGTTCTGGCCGGCATCGTCAACCGACCGGATCGTGGTTGTCGATATCGACAGCGCCAGCCTGAGGGATTTCGATGGCAGGCGTTTGTCTCGACGCCGTCTTGCCGATCTGTTCGAGGCCATCGATGGGCTCGACCCGGCGGTGGTTGCTATCGATCTGGTTCTGGAGCCGCCGTGCTCGCAGTTCGATCCCGATGTCGCACGCCTGCAGGCAGCCCTGGCAGCCCGCCCGGCAACAATGGGCTTCCTGCTGTCGAGCGACCCGTCTGCCGAGCCGTCGCAGAAAAGCCCGGTCGCCGTCAGCCCGGATGTACGATTGCCGCAAGCCTGGACAGCGGCGGGCGCCGAAACCACCTGCGCGCGTCTTGTCGAGGCGGCATCGGGTCTCTCGTCCGCTTCGCTTGCCGGCGGTTTCGATGCCAGGATCCGCACCGCCCCGGCGGTGGTGGCGGTCGGCAACCAGCCCTTCCCGTCCCTTGGCGTCGATGCGCTGCGCCTCGCTATGCGCACCGGCGCGCTCATCCTTTTTGGCGACCCTCCGATGCTGCGTGTCGGTGACCTTACCGCGCGCCTCGACAGTGCCGGCGATGTCCGGCTGCGCCACTCATCGTCGGCGCAACAGAATGCCCGTACGATAGTGGCAGCCGACATATTGAGCGGCGAGCATCCGCCCGACATCCTTTCAGGCAAGATTGTCTTTGTCGGCTCGAGCGCCGCTGAACTGGGCGGCCTTCGCCCTGTTCCCGGCGATCCGGTCAAACCGTCCGTGCAGATACAGGCCGACCTTGCCACCAATCTTCTGCTCGGCAACAGCCCGGTGATACCGGCGTGGGGCGATAGTGCTTCGCTCGGCGCCGCCATTGTGATCGGAATCGGTCTGGCTTTTCTCGGCGCCATGACACGGCCGCTCGCAGCGGCCGGCTTCACGCTCGCAGCCGTTGCGGGCTGGCTGGGCTTGTACAGTTTTCTCTATCACGGCGCGCACCTGATGCTCGATCCGGTCGTACCGGCCCTTTCGATGATTGTCGGCGCCATCGTTGCCAGCACCGCTCAGTTCTCGGCGGTCAGGCGGGCTGAATCCGTCATTCGCCAGCGCTTTGAACAAAGGCTGCCGGGCGCGGTGGTCAAGAAGCTCGTCGCCGAACCCGATCTTTTGAAGCTGAAGGGCGAGCAGCGTGTCGCCACCTCGATGTTTACCGATGTGGAAGGCTTCACCACAACGACCGAACGCGTCAGCCCGCAGGATATGATCCAGCTTCTCGACCGGTATTTCGAAGGGTTGACGGGCATAATCATCGGCTATGGCGGGATGATCGACAAAACCATCGGCGACGGCATCCATGCGCTGTTCAATGCGCCCGTCGATCTGGAAAACCATGAAGAGGCGGCGCTGTCGTGCGCGCGCGACATCCTTGCTTTCTCGGAGGAATTTCGTTCAGAAGGTTTCGCCAAGGAAGCGAGCTTCGGCCGCACCCGCATCGGGATTGAAACAGGCGATGTGGTGCTGGGCGATGTCGGGGTTGCGGACCGCGTCGACTACACGGCCTTCGGCTCGTCGGTGAATACGGCCGCCCGGCTTCAAGATGCCAACAAACGTTTCGGAACGTCGATCCTGCTTGGCCCGGGCGTACGAAAGAGCCTCACGGGAGACTTTGAGGATATGGGCGAGATCGAGTTGCGCGGGATCGGAACGATCCATGCCTACGGCATACGCCTGAAACCCGACAACGCCTAACGCGGCTCCACGCTGGCAAAAGCACTCGCGATACGTTCATCCGACCAGCGGATGATGTCGGACGCCGGCGCACCGGGGGCTGGAATATCAACTCCGTCGCCGGACGAAAGGAGTTGCGTTGCGCCTGCAGCCGTCACGCTCAGCGCGCCGCGCTCGACAAAAACGCCAAACACGCCATTGCTCGGACCGGCAAAGAACCGTGTTCCACGCACGCCGAGCTGGCCGAACACCGTGCGGATGGTCGTTGCTGTCTTGGGCGCGCTTTCGGGCCGGTCGAAAACCATCGCGCCATTGGAAAGGTCGAACGTGCCGCCAATATCGAGAAGATATTCATCGATGAGCAATTCCGCATCCTCGCCAAGCCGCATATCCGTTTCATCGCCTAAGCGCATCGCAAGGAAGCTCTGATTGCCGGTCTTGATCAGATCGCGAACCATAACGTCTGCGCCGATGCGCAGGGCAACGGGCTCCTTGCCACGCTCCGCAGTCGCTTCTCCTGTCAGCGCGGTGACCTCGCCGATTGCATCAGCGGCCAACAGGCGGGACGGCAGCAACATGCCTGATACCGCGACGGAAAGTCCGGCAAGGACGCGCCGGCGGTTCGGATGTCCAGCAAAAAGGCTACGCATGTTCTCTCCCATCAGGGTTCAGTACTGCTAGAGATATGCATCATTGTGTGCGGTTTTAAGGCCATACTCTAGAGTCCAAGAATGGATGTGGTTATCACAAAGTACATCAGCAACCCCGTCGTATCGACGATCGTCGTCAGCGCCGGGCCCGCCATCACCGCCGGATCCTGACGGATCGTCAGCGCAAAAAGCGGCAAAACGGCACCGATCAGGGCGGAGGTAATCACCTGTATGGCGATAGCGACTCCGATGGCAAATGCGATTGTGTTGAGCGTCAGCCCGGTTGGAACATCGGCGCTGTTGGAAATGAACATCACCTTCAGCCAGGCAAAGGCAAACAGCATTGCCGCCAGCATCATCGCCACCCTGATTTCCCGTCCGAGCACCCGAAACCCGCTCGCCACGGTCACCCGGCCCATCGCAATGGATCGGATCAGGAGGCCCGATGTCTGGGTGCCGACATTGCCGCCCGTATCGGCGACCATCGGCATATAGAGCGCCAGGATCACCAGCGCATCGAGCGCATTTTCATAGACATGGACCACGTAACCGGCAAGCAAACCGACAATAGCAAGGCTGAGTATCCAGGGAGCGCGGCGCAGGAAATCGCGCCAGATGGGCACGCTGAAATAGTCCGCCTGCGTCTCGCCGGTCACGGCGGCAAACCGCTCCATATCCTCCGATGCCTCTTCCTCAAGCCGCGCCGACGCGTCCGCATGGGAAACAATCCCGATCAAACGGCCTGCGGCATCGACCACGGGCAGGACAGACAGCCCGCTTTGCGAGACGCTGCGGGCGGCAACCTCGGCAGGCATGTCGACATTGAGCGCATCAACCGCCTTTGCCATGATATCGCGGACAACTGCCTCCCTGGGAGCCGAAAGCAGCTCCCGCAACCCCACGCGCCCGATGAGACGACGATCACCATCAACGACGAAAGCAACGTAAATCGTTTCCGCCTCGTCCTCGGCAACAAGTTGCCGCACGGCGTCTCTGCAAAGCGTATCGGGCTCGACATCGGCATAACGCGAATTCATGAGGCCGCCGGCAACCTCCTCCGAATAGTCGGCCAAGCGGCCGATCTCGGAGCGCCGGTCGGCCGCGATCTTAGCGCGGACCGCCCCGCGCCGTGCGGCAGGCAGTTTCCTCAGCAATCTTGCCGCCTCATCCGGTTGGAGCGTTTCAAGGCGGTTGATGAGGTCCTCGTCGGCGAGCCCTGCCAGTGCCTTCTTTTCCAGTCTGGTATGCGTATCCATGGGATTTCCAACCGGTTGCGATGATTTGTCAGGACGTTAGCAGAGCGCTTTGATCCCCGTAAGACAGGCCTGCACGACGGCGCCGTTATAGGCTGGCGCAGGGCTTTGGACAAACGGCTGGCAAGATGAATGCCGGCTTAACGCGGAGTTCAAAATTGGTTCAGAGCGGGTTTGCCATGTTAGGGTCGTCATCAACACTTCAACCCGACGGGGGAACGTTATGAAAACCGCATTGATCGCAGCAGTCGCACTGGCAACCATCGCAGGAAACGCTCAAGCGCTGGATCTCCAGCAGGGCGGCCAGCCGAAGCTTAAAGTCACCAAACTGCAGATGGGCATCAAATCACCGGCCACGAATACCTGCCCGGCCGATGCAAAGCTGACGGCCTGGGTGTTTACCAACAAGGCTGGCTCCGTGCCGATCTACATCGCACGCAATGGCGGCAATGTTGCCGGGCCTTACATGGTCGAAACCAAGGCAACCGGTAATGGCAAGTTTATGGGCACCTATTCGCGCACACTGTCGATCCATCAGCCGATCGATGCGCAGTACCGGGCATCCGCGCCGAATTTCGGCCAGCTCAGCAATTGGGTCCCGCTCAAGGCAAGCTGCAAGATCGGTCTCGGCGGCAATGAAGTGCTGCAGAACTGAGATCGCCCGATCATTCGGCAAAAGGCCCCGCTTCTTGCGGGGTTTTTTTGTTTATGCGGGTTCGCTTGAAAACCAAACGTTCTTGAAGCTGGCGACGGCCGTTTTATCAGGCTGCTCCTTGCTGGTGCGACGGATGGAGCGCACCGACCAGATCGTGTCACGACCCGGTAGCTGCGCGCCCTCCCCGACGTCGCTTGCGTCCTGACAGGGAATGAACCCGACCGGCATAAAGGGCTCGGTATTCAATCGGCCGCCCCGCGCACGCACCAGAAGCGCCACGCCCCAGCCTTCCCATGGACACCAGGGCAGGATCATCCGCCCGCCATCCTTAAAGGCGTCGAGCCAATTGAGGGGCGGTTCCACCACACCCGCATTCACATAGATCACATCGGAGGGTGACAGTGATGCCACCACCGCGTTGTCCGCCCTCACGGAAACATTCTCATATCCGCGGAGGTTTTCCGCCGCGGCACGCGCCAGATGTTGCTCAATCTCAATGGCGTCAACATGCCCGCCGGGCGAAACCAGCCGCGCGAGAATTGCCGAATAATAACCCGTTCCAGCACCAATATGCGTGACCAAGTCTCCGGCCTTCGGATCGGCGCGGACAATCCAGCGCGCATGCAAATACGGCTCGCCATTATTGATCCTGAGAGATTCATCGAGCGATATCAGCACGTTCCGGTAGAGACATCGCGGATCGTCGACCAGCGGATCGCTTTGCCGCCCGATTGCCACGATCCGCCAGGGCGGCGGCCCCAAAAAAGCCTCCCGCGGGACCGCACGAACAGCCGCTTCGAAACGCGGATCGTCGGCGCCGCCCGCGGCGGCCATCATACGGGCAAAGGAATCGCGTTCCTGTTGCAGATCATCTGCCATGGCTTAATCCTGTGCTTGCTGAACATGCACCACCGTGCCCCGGCAATAAGCCGAGCGTGTGGCGGCGTCACACCTGATCGCGCACCAGGAGATGGGCATTCATGATATCGGCGAACCGATCCATCATGCGATTGAGATAGGCCGGATCGGAAACAAAGCGCTCATGCATCAACAGCCCGCGCAGGAAGGTGCGACAGATGCTCCACAAAAGCGCGGCGTCGTCCTCGTCGGCGCCGGATCCGCGATAAAGTTCGCTGACGGCCGCAGCGCTCTCGGCATCCCAGGCCAGCAGGTCTTCGCACAGAACGTTGTACAAATCCCTGTCCGTACGGCATGCCACGAGAATTTCCACGAAGGCCCGGCCCTCAGGCGTGTTGACGATGTCGTTCCAGGATCCGGTCAGCAGGTCGTCGGCGGCAACCGGGCGGCTTTCGCCGTCATCCCTGACCGCATGGACCGGCCGCATTGCGGCATGCAGCAGGCGCATGCAGGTCTCTGCGACAAGCGCCTGCTTGGTCGGAAAATGATGGGTCAACGCGCCGCGTGAGACGCTGGCACGCTCCTGTATCCTGTTTATCGAGATTTCGGCATATCCACACTCGTCCAGACACGCGACGACGGCCGAACAGATGCGCCGCTTCATCGCTTCGGCTTTCATCTGCTTCTTCGTGACCTTGACCGGCCGATCCTCCACCGCTGTTTGTGGCATGCAGGACTTTCCTCGAAGCTGTTTGCGCGCTCTTATATCGTCTTGACAGGCGGCTGAGCAAGATTTTAGAAACAGAATGTTCGGTCTGTTATAATGACCGGCGCGGAGGATATATGGCGAACAAGCCACTGATCATCGGCGGAGCTAGCGGTTTCTGGGGAGAAGCACCGCATGCGACCGGACAGTTGCTGACCCATCCAGGCCTTCAGTACCTTGTCTATGACTATCTAGCCGAGATCACCATGTCGATCATGGCGCGGGCGCGTCTGAAAGACCCTTCGCTCGGGTTCGCCAACGATTTCGTCAGCGATGCGATAGCGCCCCATATCGGCGCCCTTTCAGACAGGGGCGTCAAGGTGCTTTCCAATGCCGGCGGGGTCAATCCGGCGGCCTGTGCCGATGCGCTCCGTGCGGCGATCGACAAGGCAGGCGTTGATCTGAAAATAGCCGTTGTCGAGGGTGACGACCTGATGGACCGGGCGGAGATGTTTGCCGAGTCCCGGGAAATGTTTACCGGCGTGCCGTTTCCAGCAGCAAAGTCCGTCGCCTCGGTCAATGCCTACCTTGGAGCGCTTCCCGTCGTCGCCGCTCTCGATGCCGGCGCTGATATCGTAATTACAGGCCGCTGCGCCGACAGTGCATTGGCGCTTGCCGCCTGCATGCACCATTTCGGCTGGTCGCCTGACGATCATGACTTGCTGGCGGCCGGTTCACTCGCAGGCCATTTATTGGAGTGCGGACCGCAGGCAACAGGTGGCAATTTCACCGATTGGGAGCAGTCGGGCGACCTTGCCGACATCGGCTATCCGATCGCCGAGGTTGAAGCCGACGGCACGTTCGACATCGTCAAGCCGGCAGCGACAACAGGGATCGTTTCACCCGGATCGGTCGGCGAACAGATGCTTTACGAAATCGGCGATCCGCAGGGCTATGTGCTGCCGGATGTGATCTGCGATTTCTCGGAGGTGACGCTGACGCAAACCGCAGCCGACCGGGTGCACGTTGCCGGAGTAAAAGGCCGTCCTCCGACCGGACGGCTCAAGGTGTCTGCCACCCATATGGACGGGTACCGGGCGGGCCAGGTCCTGCAGTTCAATGGCCGCAACGCGCGTGAAAAGGCCGTTGCCTTTGTCAATGCAGCGCTGAAACGCACACGCGGGACGCTTGAAAGGCTGGGCGCGCCGGACTTTGCCGAGACATCCGTCGAACTCTTCGGCGGCGTGCCGAAAAACGGCCGTACGGAAGAAATCAGCGTAAAAGCCGCGGTGCGCCACGCGGATGCACGGGCCGTCGGTTTGTTCCTGAAGGAAATGACAGGCACGGCGCTCGCAACGCCGCCGGGGCTGCATTTTTTCACCGGCGCGGGCCGCCCGCGTCCCTCGCCTGTGGTCCGGCTTTTTTCCTTCCTGATCGACGCAGACAAAGTCCCGGTCAGTATTCATCTGGACGGGCGGGATATTGCAAGCGATGTCGCCATTCCCGCCCGGCGTGAGGACAATGCTCCCGCCCGTCCCGCCATATCCATCTCAGAAGACGTAAATGAGCCGGTATCGTGCCGTCTCGAAGACCTGGCGTTCGCGCGGTCGGGCGATAAGGGCGACGATGCGAATATCGGCGTCATAGCGCGCCAGCCGGAATTTCTTCCCTGGATCTGGCGGGCCCTGGATGAAGAAACCATCGCAGCGACCTTTGCGCCGAACCTTAAAGGCGGCGTTGAGCGGTTCTTTCTGCCGGGAATTCATGCCATGAATATTCTCATGCACAATGCGCTGGGCGGTGGCGGCGTTGCGAGCCTGCGCAATGATGCGCAGGCAAAGGCCTTTGCCCAGACCCTGCTGGCGCTGCCGGTGGAGCTTCCCGCGGCCCTGGCCGATCGCATTGCCAAAGAGGACCATTGATGGCGTTTGTCAGCAATATTGACACCGGATCGGACACCTTCAAGACAAACCGCGCTGATATGGTGGCGCTGGTCGAGCAGCTTCGCGAACTGGAAGCGCGGGCCGTTGCCCTTTCGGAACAGCGGCGCACGCGTTTTGAGGAACGCGGCCAGATCACACCGCGCGAACGGCTCGCCCGGCTGCTTGATCCGGGCATGCCGTTCGTCCAGCTTCATTCTCTTGCCGGTTATCTCGTCGACAGCTCCGATCCGGAAAAAAGCGTTCCGGGATCGTCTCTGATCGTCGGTGTCGGATTCGTTGCAGGCGTGCGCTGCATGGTCTGGGTCGACGATAGCGGCATCAAGGCCGGCGCGATGGGCAAGATGAGCCTTCCGGCGGTTCTGTCCATTCAAGCCCTGGCGCGGCGGCACAGGCTTCCCCTGCTTCACCTTGTCGAAAGCGCCGGGGCCAATCTGATGGAATACAAGGTGGAGGGCTGGGCGCAGGGTGGCGCGTTGTTCCGCAATCTGGCGCTGCTGAGCGCCGACGGCATCCCGACTGTGACGGTGCTTCACGGCCCGTCAACGGCTGGCGGCGCTTATATGCCGGGGCTTTCCGACTATGTGATCGGGGTGCGTAACAATGGTATGGCGGCGCTCGCCGGCGCAGCGCTTGTGCACGCCGCCACCGGCGAAAAAGCGGACGATCGCGAACTTGGTGGATCGGAAATGCATGCCAGCAAGTCCGGGCTGGTGGAATATCTTGCTGACGACGATGCCCATGGCATCGCAATCGCCCGCAATGTCGTTCGGCATCTGGACTGGAACAAACGGCTTGCCCCGACGCGCGAGCGCCGCTTCGAGGAACCGCATTACGATGCCGATGAACTCGCCGGTGTCGTTCCCTGCGATTACCGCACGCCCTATGATATGCGCGAGGTCGCGGCGCGTGTTGTCGACGGGTCGCAATTCGAGGGCTTCAAGGCGCGCTACGGCGTTTCCACGGTGTGCCTGCAGGCCTCCATTCACGGCATCGCCTGCGGCATTATCGGCAATAACGGGCCGATCGACCCGGACGGCGCAACCAAGGCCGCGCAGTTCATCCAGCTTTGCGATCAGGCCGAGATGCCGCTCATTTTCCTTAACAATACGACCGGATATATGGTCGGCACCGAATATGAGCAGGCAGGGATGATCAAGCACGGATCAAAGATGATCCAGGCGGTCGCCAACACGCGTGTGCCACGGATCGCCCTTTATATCGGCGCGAGTTTCGGTGCCGGAAATTACGGCATGAGCGGCGTTGCTTTCGAGCCGGATTTCCTTTTCGCATGGCCAAATGCAACGACCGGCGTGATGGGCGGCGAACAGGCAGCCGGCACGATGACGATGGTGGCGCGAATGTCGGCCAAGAGGAAGGGCGAGGAGATTGACGAGGAGGCGCTTGCCGGCCAGCACAAGATGATCGCCGCGCATTTCGACCGCCAGTCGGATGCGTTCTATACGTCCGGCCGCTGTCTCGATCACGGCGTCATCGATCCGCGCGACACACGCAAGGTTCTTGGCTTCTGCCTCGAGACCTGCCTGGAGGCGCGCAACAGGACACTGCAGCCGAACGCCTTCGGCGTGGCACGTATGTAAGGGCTGAGATGACCGGACTTCCCGCAACAACAGCGCTCGATCTCAACCTTGACGATGGCTGGCTGACCCTGTGGTTCAACGAACCCAAATCACGCAATCCTCTAACTGCGAAGCGCATTGATGACATTCAGGCTGTGTGCGATGCGATCAGGGACGACCGCAGCGTGCGCGGGGTCACCTTTCGCGGTCGAGGCGGGGTGTTTTGCGCAGGCGGCGACCTGAAAAGCTTCAAATCCGCCTTCCAGGGTGGCGGCGATCGTGACGACATCGTCCGTATGAGCCTTCAAGCCGCGTCACTCTTCGACAGCGTGAATACACTTCCGCAATGCACCGTCATGGCCGTCGAAGGCGCGGCGATGGCCGGCGGTTTCGGCCTTGCCTGTGTCGGCGATGTTGTCCTCGCGGACGATCAGGCCCGTTTCGCACTCACAGAGACCACCATCGGCCTTACACCGGCGCAGATCGCGCCGTTCGTCCTGAAGCGGCTGGGGCCGCGCGAAGGCCGCAAGCTGATGCTGCTTGCGTCCATGCTCGATGCAAAAGAAGCCGAGACCGCTGGTCTTGTCGACATGATCGTCTCCGGGCCAGAGGACATGACCGCCGCGATTGACGGCATCAGGCAACAGGTCAGGCGCTGTGCGCCAGGGGCGGTCGCGGAAACCAAGCGTCTCATCCTGACGCTGCCGCATCTGGCGCGCAAGGATCAGGCAGAGATGGCGGCCGACAGTTTCGCCGAACGCATGATGTCTGACGAAGCGCGCGAGGGCGTTGCGAGTTTTCTTGAAAAGCGCAAGCCGAACTGGGCGGAGGGCTGAGCACCGTGGCATTCGACTCGATCCTCATTGCCAATCGCGGCGAAATCGCATGCCGCATCATCCGGACCGCCCGCAGTCTGGGACTGAGAACCATAGCCGTCTATTCGGAGGCCGACCGCGGTGCTCCGCATACGGCGATGGCCGACGAGGCGGTGATGATCGGCCCGGCACCGGTGGGCGAGAGCTATCTGCGCTCCGACCGCATTATCGAAGCCGCACAGGCATCGCGTGCGGGCGCAATCCATCCAGGCTACGGGTTCCTGTCGGAAAACGAAGCCTTTGCCGAGGCCGTCGACAATGCCGGACTCGTGTTCATCGGCCCGCCGGCAAAGGCGATCTATCTGATGGGCAACAAAGCGGAAGCGCGCCGGCGCATGATGGAAGCGGGTATTGCCTGCGTGCCTGGCTATGAGGATGAAGATCAGAGCGATGCGGCGCTGGCCGATGCAGCCGAAGAGATCGGCTACCCCGTCATGGTCAAGGCAGCAGCCGGCGGCGGTGGACGCGGCATGCGGCTTGTTCATGACGCAGCGCAGCTTGATGAAGCACTGGCGCTGGCACGGGCCGAAGCCGCAAGTGCTTTCGGCTCCGACGAACTGATCATTGAAAAGGCTGTCGAACGGCCGCGGCACGTGGAGGTTCAGATCTTTGCCGATGCCCATGGCAACGTCATTCATCTGGGCGAGCGGGATTGTTCGGTTCAAAGACGCCACCAGAAAGTGGTGGAAGAGGCGCCCTGTCCGGTGCTGACACCGCCCTTGCGAGCTGAAATGGGTGCGGCGGCCGTCCATGCCGCCAAGGCAGTCGACTACCGTGGCGCGGGCACTGTGGAGTTCCTTCTCGACGCTTCAGGCGCATTTTACTTTCTTGAGATGAATACCCGCCTTCAGGTGGAGCATCCGGTGACTGAACTGATCACCGGGCTCGATCTGGTGGCGATGCAGATTGCCGTGGCACAGGGTTCGGTCCTGCCGCTTGAGCAGTCAGACCTGAAAATGGAGGGGCATGCGATCGAAGTCCGCCTTTATGCCGAGGATCCGGCACGCGGGTTTCTTCCGGCAACGGGTCCCGTCGATTTATGGCGTCCGGCCTCGGGTGAAGGCATACGCATCGACGCCGGCATCAGGAACGGCCAGGAGATCACACCCTATTACGACCCTATGCTTGCCAAGATCATCGCCTGGGGCGAGAACCGCGAGGTCGCACGGGCGCGGCTGCTCAGGGCCGTGGAAGAAACGGTGCTTCTCGGCCCGGCCACGAACACCGGGTTCTTGGCCAATGTCTTGCGGCAGCCGAGCTTTGCGGATGGCGAGGCGACAACGGCATTCATTTCCGAGACTTATGGAGACGACATCCGCGGCGATATACCGAACGGTCACAATGTGGCGCTTGCGGCATCGTTGTTTCTGGAGGCCGAACGCGAGGCCGCTTTCGAAACCGCTGCCTATATCAGCCGGTCGCAGCTTGGCTGGTCAAGCGCGCCGCTTTCACCGATCCCGCTACAACTAACCACCGAAAGCGGGACATTCGAGGTCAGTGCACTCAACCGCCGAAATGTGTGGTCCATCACAGTGGGCGATGACCTATTCGCGGTCGAGATCGCCGAGAAAGACGGACCTGCTTTGCGGGCGCGCATCAACGGACGGACAGTCGATGCGGTCGCGGTTGTCCACGACACGCACCTTGCTTTGGCCGTGGGCCCGCAGCGTCTTTATTTTCAGCGCGCGCTGGCTGGACAAACGGACGATATGGCAGGCGGCGGAGGCCGCGTGCTTGCGCCCATGCCGGGCCTTGTCGTCGACTTGCTCGTTTCGGAAGGCCAGCACGTGTCGAAAGGCGAGGTACTGGCCGTTCTGGAGGCGATGAAAATGCAGCATCCGATCACGGCGCCGGTGGACGGGACTGTCGAGCGCGTCGGCGCAGCGATGGGCGAACAGCTTGGTTCCGGCGATCTGATGATCGAGATCACACCGGAAGATCTCTAGAAAACACAAGCCAGGGAGTACCAGTATGGAACAGGCTCGGGATTTTCTTGATGAGAGCGAGGCGCTGGCGGCCATCCTGACCGGCCTTGCCGATGCGGATTTCGAACAGCCGACCCAGTTCAAGGGTTGGACCATCAACGACGTGCTGGTCCACCTGCATTTCTGGAACCGCGGCGCCGATCAGGCCTTGACCGACCCACCGGCCTTCGAGGCGGCGACGGGCAGGCTGATGAAGGCGCTTGCCGGATCGAGCCTGCGCGGTTTTGAAAATGGCGAGATCACCGAGCGGGGGACCGACCTGCTCAACGCCTGGCAGACGCTTTATCGCGACATGGGCGCACGCTGGGAAGCCCTCGATCCGAAACAAAGGGTCAAATGGGTCGGACCCGACATGTCGGTGCGGTCCTCCATGACCGCGCGGCAGATGGAAACCTGGGCCCATGGACAGGAGATATTCGACCTTCTGGGTTTCAAGCGGGAAGAGCGGGACCGGATCCGCAATATCGTCGTGCTCGGCGTCAACACATTTGGCTGGGCCTTCAAGGTACGAGGCGCGCCGGTCCCGGACGAGATGCCTCATCTGACGCTGACACTGCCATCCGGAGCAACCGCCGAATATGGCGAGAGCGGCAACGCCAACAGAATTGCCGGATCGGCTGTGGCCTTCGCACAGGTGGTCACGCAGACCCGTAACGTCGCCGATACGGACCTTTCGATCGAAGGCCCGATTGCCCGCGAATGGATGGAGAATGCGCAGTGTTTTGCCGGGCCGCCGGAGACTCCTCCAGCGCCCGGAACGCGTTTTCGAATAGAAGCTTAGAGCGTCCTACCAGAGCGGGCCGGCGCGCTCTTCTTCCTTCAAAGATTGTGAACCGAAGCTGTAGCGAAGGCCGGCAAAATAGTGATTGCTGTCGGTATCGCCGGTAAAGCCGTTGAGACCCTTTTGAAGCTGATCGTAGCGATAGCCTGCAAACATCGTGACCGGCATTGCGGTCAGCCGGTAGTTTGCCGCGGCCTCGACAAAAAGCTTGTCCCTGCGTCCACCCGCAAGCTCGACCCATTTGGCACCGCCCTCCAGGTCGAAGCGCAGATTGTCACTGGCATAGGCCCGCGCGCCGATTTTCGCAAAATAGTCTGTGCTGTCATTGGTGGGTGTGACGGACTGGCCAACGGCGGCGGCTGCAAGCAGCGTGATATTGTCGAGGAAATAAGCGCCCTCCAAACCGCCCATATAGCCGTGAAACGTGTTGCCGGTTCCGGTGACATAATCGCCATCGACAAAGACGCCGACGGCATAAACCGGGCCGCGGAGATACCCGTGCAGCGCTCCGCCCACCACATCGTGGTGAAAACCTTCCGACGCTTCGTGGCTGTAACGCCCGTCGACCTGCAGGTTGAAACCTTCCGCCGTCGGCACATTGATCGCGCCGCGGATCGTTCCGATGTTCTGATCGCCAAATGCGCCGTCGGTCTGCCCATAGGTGTAGACACCTTCAACGTAGCCCATGACATGCTGCTGAGGCAGAGGCGCGCCCGGCAGAGCGGGGGATATTGCCGGCCGCCCCATATCGGCTGCCAGGGCGCTGCTGGCTATGGCCGCAAGCGCGGCCGCGCACGTCATTGTTCTGAACACTGTCATACCCTCAATCGAATCCTAGATTGCGGGCAGGATAGTCAGAATTGATTAACCATACGTTGAAATGAACGGCCGGCCCGCTCAACGCTGTTCACCGACCAGCCCCTTTATCAACCATTTTTGCAGAACCAGAACCACGGCGATCGGCGGCAGCATTGCCAACACGGCCAGAGCCATGCCGTAATTGGTTGCGGTTCCAAAGCGCTCTATTCCGCGCACGAGGGTAAAATACCCCTCCCCCGTCGTGGTGATCATGAGCGGCCAAAGATACTGGTTCCAGCCCTGCACGAATGTGACGGCAAACAGCGCAAGGATCATCGGCCATGACACCGGAATGAGGACGTCGATCAGGAAGCGCGTGGGGCCGGCACCGTCGAGACGCGCCGCCTCATGAAGGCTCGCCGGAACGGATTTGAAGAACTGACGAAAGAAAAACGTACCGATCGCGGCGGCCAGCAGGGGCAGGATGAGACCGGTATAGCTGTTGAGAAGGCCCAAGGTGTGGACAACCATGAAACTCGGCAAAATGCGGGTCTCGATGGGCAGCAGCAAGCTTGCAAAAATAACCCAAAAAAGAAACGAAGCGAACCGTAATCGAAAATAAACGAGCGCGTAGGCAGAGAGGATCGACAACAGGCATTTTCCGAGTGAAAAGCCAAGCGCCAGGACCGTCGAGTTGATGGCCATGCCCCCGGCTGTGATCGTCTGGCTGAAGCCGGATTTGCGGGTCAGTACCTCGCTATAAACATTGGAGAATTCAGGTCCAAATGTGAACTGGACACCGTCACTGGAAATGACCGAATTCTGGTGCGTTGAGGTCAGAAAGATCGCCAGTACCGGAACCAGCATGAAGAGGGATCCGGCAATCAGCACAAGGTGGTCCGTCAGCTTGCGCATCGGGGGCTCTCCAGCAGGTTAAAATTGGCCGGGTGCACGCAGGCGCAGTGGCCTGTCCGCGCGGCGATGGAACATTGTCCAGCCCTATCGCACATACACTACCACTTTCGTTTCCACCAAAAATCCTGTCATGAAACCTTCATTCTTTTGACATGTGCGTGTTACTTGCCATAGCCTAGTTTCCGGCGTCCGGGACCGGCATGGCGCATTGCCGACTCGCGGTCGTTCAGCTTAACTTTGGGGAGGCGAATCATGTCAATTCGCAATTATATCGTCGGCGCCATGGCTACCGCCATGTCTGTCACAACGGCTCTTCCGGCCTTGGCTCAAACGGAAATCACATGGTGGCACGCCATGGGCGGTCAACTTGGCGAGACCGTAAATGAGATCGCTGAGAAGTTCAACGCATCACAATCGGACTACAAGATCACTCCGGTTTTCAAGGGTACATACGAAGAAACAATGACGGCCGGCATCGCGGCATTCCGCGGTGGTGAACAGCCGAACGTCATCCAGGTGTTCGACGCGGGCGCTGCGACGCTCATCGGCGCCAAGGGCGCGGTGATCCCGGCTCAGACACTGATGAAAGACAATGGTGTCCCGTTCGACATCAATGATTACATCTCCGGCGTCCGCTACTTTTATGCCGACACCGACGGCACAATGATCGGGATGCCTTTCAACTCCTCAACGCCGATCATGTATTACAATGAGGATGCGCTGAAGAAGGCGGGTGTCACGCCGCCGAAAACCTGGGAAGAATTCCAGTCGGTCACTGCGCCGAAACTGAAAGCCGCCGGTTACGTGCCGCTTTCCCAGTCGCACCTTCCGTGGATTTTCACCGAGAATTTCTATTCCCGGCACAATCTTGAATTCGCCACCATGGACAATGGTTATGAATCCGGCACGCCGGTCATGCTGCTGAACCAGGATCCGATCAAAGGCCACTTCGCGGCCGTGAAAGAGTGGCTGGATAACGATCTCTTTGCGTGGTACGGCACGGGCTGGACGGATAACCAGAAGCCGTTCAATGAAGGCCAGGTTGCCATGTGGCTCGGCTCTTCGGGTTCGTTCGGCGGCGTCAAGTCGGCTGCCAAGTTCCCCTTCAACGCCACCTATCTTCCTTACTGGGAGTCGCTGACAAAGGATCCGACACAGACCTTTATCGGTGGTGCCGCGCTCTTTGCCATGGCTGGCCATTCGGAAGACGAAAACAAGGCGGTCGCCGAGTTCTTCCGCTTCCTGACCTCACCTGAAGTGCAGTACTTCTGGCACAAGGAAACGGGTTACGTGCCGATCACGACAGCTGCCTATGACCTTGCCAAAAAGGACGGTTACTACAAGGAAACACCGCAAGCCGAAGTCGGTATCAAGCAGCTTTCGCTGCCGGGCGGTGACTGGACGAAGGGCTATCGCCTCGGCTTCTACGTTCAGATCCGTGACGTGATGAACCGCGAATACGGCAAGATCTTCGCCGGCGAGAAGACGGTCGACGAAGCTTTCGAAACTATCGAGATCGAGTCGAACAAACTGCTCGAGCGTTTTGCCAGATCCATGGGCAACTAGTTTTGATGATGCGGGGCGCCATGCGCCCCGCATTTCTTAAGAGGCAGTCCGCCGCATGAACAAGTCACAATTCCGATCGCCGCTTTATCCGTATCTTCTGCTGCTTCCGCAGCTGTCTATCGTGGTGATTTTCTTCTACTGGCCGGCGGCGGAGGCCATCCGGTCTTCCTTTTACCTGGAAGATCCTTTCGGCTTCTCATCCACATTTGTGGGTTTCGATAATTTCGAAGATATGGTTTCGCGCTCCGACTATGTCGCCTCGGCGCGGTTCACCATTATCTTCTCGGTTCTCGTCACATTCTTTTCCCTGGCAGCCGCCCTGCTACTGGCGGTTACGGCGGACCGGGTCATAAAGGGTGCGTCGACATATAAAACGCTTTTGATGTGGGTCTATGCCATTGCCCCGCCTGTTGCCGGCCTTATCGGCATCATGCTGTTCGACAATCTCGTCGGGCCGATCGCAGAGTTTTTCCGCTCGTTTGGATGGGACTTCAAACTCGGTGTGAACCGTTTCGATACGGCCTTTGCCATGATCACCGTGTCGATCTGGAAACAGATCCCGGTCAATTTCATCTTCTTCCTGTCGGGCCTGCAGGGGATTCCAAAATCCGTTCAAGAAGCTGCCGCGATCGACTGCGCCTCGTCGACCCGGCGTTTCTGGACCATCACGTTTCCTCTGCTCGCTCCGACGGGATTCTTCCTTCTGATCATCAACATCACCTATTCGCTGTTCGATACGTTCGGCGTGATCGACGTTGTGCTGAAAGGCGAGCCGGGCAACAACCCGGTGACCCTCGTCTACAAGGTTTTCCTCGACGGTTTCCGCGGGGGCGACCTTGGCGGATCGTCGGCCCAGTCGGTGATCCTGATGGTTCTCGTGCTCATATTGACCGTCTTTCAGTTCCGGCTGATTGAACGTCGCGTTCACTACAATTGAGGCCCGGCGATGACGACATCCGACATCTCCGTAGAGACCACCACCACCGCCGCTGAACCCGTCGTGCACAAGCGGCGGCTGAGATTATCAACCCTTGTCGATCATGCGGTCCTGATCGGCGGCTCGCTCTTCATGCTGGTTCCGGTGCTGATGGCTTTTCTGACGTCGAGCCACGACAGCGCCACGGTCCACAGCGGCGGTCTGCAAATGACGCTCGGCGACGATCTCGCCAAGAACTACTACAACGCCATGCTGGTCCCGGGTGGCTTCACCAAATCGGTCGACGGCATGCGGATGCTGATGAACTCGTTCATTCTCGGTATCGGCTTTGCGGTCGGCAAGATCATCATCTCGATGCTCGCAGCCTACGCGATCGTTTATTTCCGTTTCCGCTTCGCGACTTTTGCCTTCTGGCTGATCTTCACGACGCTGCTGCTTCCCCTGGAAGTGCGCATCCTGCCTTCCTATGAGATCGTTCAGGGGCTTGGCCTCTTGAACACCTATACGGGCCTGATCGTACCGCTGATTGCATCGGCAACAGGCACGTTCTTTTTCCGCCAGTTCTATAAGTCTGTGCCGAACGAACTGATCGAGGCGGCGCGCATTGACGGAGCCGGACCCGTAAAGTTCTTTATCGACATACTGGTCCCACTGTCGAAAACCATGATCGCGGCGATCTTTATCATCATGTTCGTCTTCGGATGGAATCAGTATCTGTGGCCGACGATCATGACGACCGACGAGCGGTTCTTCACCATGGTTCGCGGCATTTCGCAGATCATGCAGGTCTTCATCGGCTCACAGATTCCCGAGTATGGCGAGGCCATGGCGCTGGCAATCATTGCCATGCTTCCGCCGGTCGCGATTGTGGTTTTCTTTCAGCGGTGGTTCGTCAAGGGCCTGGTTGAGTCCGACAAGTAGGTGAATGGAATGACAAAGGTCGTTATCGACAAGGTCCGCAAGGTCTATCCCAATGGAACGGAGGCGTTGTCGCCCTCCAGCATCAGCATCGATGACGGCGAGTTCATTGTGCTTGTCGGCCCCTCGGGCTGCGGAAAATCGACCCTTCTGCGCATGATCGCAGGGTTGGAGGACATCACCGAGGGGACGATTTCGATCGGCGACCGGGTGGTCAACACGCTCGATCCGGCGGAGCGCGACATTGCCATGGTGTTCCAGAACTATGCCCTCTATCCGCACATGTCGGTCTATAAAAACATGGCCTACGGGCTGAAGAACCGTGGCATGGCCAAGGCCGATATCGACAGCGCCGTTCAGAAGGCTGCCAAGCTGCTGCATATCGAGGAGTTCCTGGAGAGAAAACCAAGCCAGCTTTCCGGTGGCCAGCGCCAGAGGGTCGCGATGGGCCGCGCCATCGTGCGTGACCCGGCGCTGTTTCTGTTCGACGAGCCGCTCTCGAACCTTGATGCCAAATTGCGCAATCAGATGCGTATTGAAATCCGCAAACTGCAACGCGAGCTCGGCGTCACTTCGATTTACGTGACGCATGATCAGATCGAAGCCATGACCATGGCGGACCGGATCGCGGTTCTGAACACCGGAACGATCGAGCAGATCGGCACGCCGGCGCAGATCTATCACACGCCGGCCAGCATCTTTGTCGCCAGCTTCATGGGCGCGCCGCCGATGAACATCCTTGACGGTCACTATAACGGCAATGGCGGTCTGGAAATCCGCGATCTCGGCCATGTCGCCGTCGATCACACGCCGGAGATCAAAGGCGATATCCGCGTCGGCATCCGTCCCGAAAACGTGGTTATCCACCAGGATCAGGCCGAACACTCCATTGCCATCAAGGTGGATTTTCTTGAGGAACTCGGCGCCGGGCGACTGCTGCATTCGACCATCGGCAGTACGCCATTCGTCGCGCATCTCGATAATGAGCATCCGATTGACGGAGATACGGTGTTTGCGCACCTGCCGGCGCAATCGCTTCACCTGTTCGACGCTTCAACGGGTCGCAGGGTCTGAACCGTTCCCAAAAAAACCGGCAGTGCCAACACACCGCCGGGAAGAATGCGCTGCATGCACATGCAGCGCTTGGGGAGATGGATCTCTAAAGGCCTGTCCGTTGTGGCTTGCGCCAATCGCAGCGGCGCAACGCCGAGCGGGTGAGATCGAGCGACGGATCATGAAACAGCCCGCTGCGCAGGGCGTGGCGCAGATCATCTCGTGTCAGGCCGATATCCATAAGCTGCGCGTCGTCGAAGGCTTCAAGGCGGACAATCTGTCGGCGGTTTCCGATGACCCGAAGCAGCCTGGACAGGCGCTGCGCCAAGGCTTTAGGATGTAAGTGATTTCCGACAAGACTCCCGTGTCCTGCGGCTTGTCTGAGCAAGGCCATATCAGGCTCCCTTCAGTCCCGTCCGTGTCGCAGTCGTGTCAGCTGGCAGGCGCCATGGCGTAACTGACGACCTCGTATTCAATGCCCTGGTCGTCTTGGAAGTAGAACCGGCGACCGGGTTCGTAATCGGCGTGGGAGTGCGGCTCGAAGCCTGATGCGCGGACTTTTTCTTCCGCCGCATCAAGGTCGTCCACCACAACACCGATATGATTGAGGCCACCGGTCGTCACATAGCTGCTTGAACTGCCGGCCAGTCGCTTGCCCGGCGAATAGAGCGCGAGATAGCTGTTGTCGCCGCCGACATGAACAGTCCTGCCGCCGTGAATGGCTTCTCCCTGCCAACGGATATGCCAGCCAAATAGATCGCACAGCCACTTTGCCGTTTTTTCCGGATTGTCCACGGTGAGGTTGACGTGTTCCAGAGTTGCCGTTGCCATAGCCCTGTCCTTTCAAATTCGATTATTCAGCGTTGATGTTGACATTCTAATTCCTCAAGTTAACTTTAGGTCAAGGTATTTTTTCAACTCATTTTGGAGCATCGCATGAGAGCGAGTGACAGGTTGTCGATCGGTGAGCTGGCGCGGCGGACCGGACTGGCCGTTTCGGCGATCCGCTATTATGAGGCCGAAGGTCTTTTGACAGCAGAGCGCAATGCCGGCGGCCAAAGGCGTTTCCTGCGCTCCGATATCCGGCGGCTCTCCTTCATTCTGATTGCCCAGCAGTTCGGTTTCACGCTGGAGAAAATCCGCGAACAGCTCCAGTCCCTGCCGCTGGAACGCACACCGACCAAGGCGGACTGGACAAAGATCAGCCGCAGCTTCCGCAACGAACTCGATACCCGGATCGAAAGCCTCACGCGCCTTCGGGATAATCTCGACGGCTGCATCGGCTGCGGATGCCTGTCGCTGCGAAAGTGCGCGCTTTACAATCCACAGGACAGTGCACGCGTCCATGGCAGCGGGCCGCGTTACCTGATGGGTGACGATCCGCCTAAAACCACAGGCTGACGCCGTTGGGTACAAGTCGCAGCAACCGACTTTGAACGGTTGCGCCGAATCATTTCGTCCTGCTAAGTGGCACGGTCGGATTGCCGGCAACGCCTTATCCATCGCCATCTGAAATGAGAGCCCGTCACCGGCCGCATGACCGTCCAGATTGAACTCGGCACACAGAAAACCGGCCTGCCGGCGGAAATGGATCTGGAAGAGCTTCTGGCAACGCGTCTGCTCGTGCAGGGCAATTCCGGATCGGGCAAATCACATTTGCTGCGGCGTATCCTCGAACAAAGTGCACAATGGGTTCAGCAGGTGGTCATCGATCCCGAGGGCGATTTTGTCTCGCTTGCCGAAGAATACGGTCACGTTGTGGTCGAAGCCGACGGATCGGAGCGGGATCTGCAGATGATTGCCGCGCGGGTGCGCCAGCATCGTGTTTCGGTGATCTTCAATCTGGAGGGCCTGGACGCCGACCGGCAGATGAAGGCGGCCGGCGCGTTCATCAACGGTCTGTTCGAGGTCGCCCGCGAGATCTGGTATCCGGCGCTCGTGGTTGTCGACGAAGCGCAGCTCTTTGCGCCAACGGCGGCCGGTGAGTTCACCGAGGATGCACGGCGGGCTTCGCTCGGCGCCATGACCAATCTGATGTGCCGTGGCCGCAAACGCGGCCTTGCCGGCATTATCGCCACCCAACGCCTTGCCAAGCTGGCAAAAAATGTTGCGGCGGAAGCGTCGAACTTCCTGATGGGGCGCACATTCCTCGATATCGATATGGCACGCGCCAGCGACCTGCTCGGCATGGAACGCCGCCAGGCGGAGACCTTCCGCAACCTTGACCGCGGGCAGTTCGTGGCGCTCGGTCCGGCCCTCAGCCGACGGCCGGTTCAAATCGCCATCGGCGAGGTCAAAACCCGAGGCATGGGATCAAGCCCCAAACTCATGCCCCTTCCCGAGCAACCGGCCGGCCAGGATCTGCAGGACCTGCTCTACGCCTCTACCGAGGGGAACATGCCGCCGGTGGAAAAGTCCCGGCCGCGACCGGTCGACACACAAGGCGTTTTGAGACAGCTTGCCGTCAGCAGCCCGCCGGCCGATGAAGAACCGCCGGGAGAAGCGGAGGATAAACATGATGAAGCCGACATCACCGCCGCGGTCATCGATATCCTGTCGCAGATGATGGAGGATCCAGAGGCTGCCTACCGTCCGGTTTCTCTGCTCTACCAGGATTTTCAGGTGCGTTGCCGCATTGCCCGGATCAACCGGCCACCCGACCTGCAGGGCTTTCGGGAGCTTCTGCCAATCGCAAGAGCAGGCGGAGACGTGGCGGAGGCGGCATCGGAAGACTGGCCAAGGGCAACGCAGATCGCCTCAGGTCTGCCGGACACGATGCGGGGCGCATTCCTGCTGATTGCCAGGGCGGCCGCTCAAGGCGAGCCCTGTCCGTCCAATATGGAGATCGCCACGGCCTACGGTACGCGCTCGCCGGGCCGGGCACGCTGGCTGATCGGATATATGGAAGAAAACGGTTTCCTGTCGTGCTCCAGCGATCTGCGCGGCAACCGGATAATCGGCCTTCCGGAGCTCGGCTGGCAGACAGCGCCAGGTCATCCGGACGGCGCGGAGGATCGCGCTTCCTGACAACCTGTTGTCAGCAGGGCACAGTGATTGCTTGCAATTTGTCGGTGCAGGAACAATCTATAGCCTCTGAATGCACCAAATGAGCGAAAACAATGGCTGACAGCACACTGATTAAAGGCATCGGCGAATGGCTGATCGACCAGGCTCTGAGCGAGCCTGATATCGTCGAGATGTTCGATGCTGTCTGCCAGCGGCTTTACGCGGCCGGCGTGCCGCTGGGGCGCGCACGCCTGTCCTGGCCGACCCTGCATCCGCTTTTTCAGGCCGAAACGGTTTTGTGGGAACGCGGCAAGCCTCCAGAGCTCGAGCAATTCAGGCACCAGGAAGAAGAGTCTGAGGATTATCTCGCGAGCCCGATGCATTTCATGTTCGAGCACAATGTCTATGTCCTGCGCCGCAAGCTGCAAGGACCGGACAAGCTCGTGGACTTCCCGATCCTTGAGGACCTGATCGAACAGGGCATGACGGACTATCTGACCATCGCAACGTCCTTCGACAGCACTGCCGATGAAATGCATCAGAAATTGTTCGGCATTCTGGCGGCCTGGACGTCGGACAGGCCCGGCGGCTTTACCGAGAACGATGTTGCGGCTCTGCAGAAAATCCAGCGCCGTATGGCCGTTGCCTGCAAGGCGGCCATTCAGTCGCGCATCGCCGGCAATATCGTCGAGACTTATCTTGGCCGGCAGGCCGGCAGACAGGTGCTTGACGGCGCCATCAAGCGCGGCGACGGCCAGCAGACGCAAGCGGTTGTATGGCTGTCGGATCTGCGCGAGTCGACGGCGCTCGCCGATACAATGGCTGCCGACGCCTATTTCGACCTGCTTAACGACTATTACGAGTGCACAGCGGGTGCGGCCATCAAACATGGCGGCGAGGTCCTCGATTTCATCGGCGATGCTGTGCTGGCGATCTTCCCATACCGAAGCGAACGGGAATTCAAACGGGCCGCCTCTGCGGCGACGAAGGCGCTGCGTGACGCGTTTTCTTTGCGTATCGACGTCAACGCGAAACGCCAGGAAAACGGCCGTGTGCCAATTCGCTTCGGCATCGGCCTCAACACCGGAACGGTCATGTTCGGCAATATCGGTGTGGAGGAACGCCTGACCTTTTCTGTGATTGGCCCGACCGTCAATGAGGTGTCGCGTATCGAAACCCTGACCAAGGCGATCAACGCAAATGCCCTGGTCACCAGGAAAATCGCTGATAGTGAACCCGGCCAATGGGAATCGACCGGCAGACATCGGCTCGCCGGTGTCTCACAGGAAATCGAGCTGTTTGCACCCAAAGGACCGGAAAAGCCGGCCGCGGCGCCGGACCTTGATGCCGGTGATGACAAGATAACGGTCCGGCACTGACCGGACCATCACCTCTCAGCCAAGGCGAGACGCAGACCGAGTGCTCCGAAGGCGCCGGCAAAACCGCGCTTGAGCCAGCGCATCACAGCCGGCCTCGATATGACATGCCGGCGGGTTGCCGAGGCAAAAGCGCCGTACCCGACAAAAACAACAAAGGTGAGCGCCATGAAGATCGCGGCCAGCACCAGCATTTGCGCCGTCGCGTTTGCAGCGCCCGCGGGCACGAATTGCGGCAGGAAAGCAAGGAAGAACAGCGACAGTTTCGGATTGAGGATGTTCAACAGGAAGCCGCTGACGATGATCTTCGGCGCGGATGAAGACGACTTCTCCGGCTTCACATCAAGCGCCCCGCCCTCGCGCAAGACTCCGTAGGCCATGTAGATGAGATAGGCGACGCCCAGATATTTCACGATCTGGAATGCAAGCGCGCTGGTATGAAGCAGCGCTGCAAGGCCAACGATGCTGGCGGCGATATGCGGCACGATGCCGAGCGTACAGCCGAACGCCGCCAGCACGCTGGCGCGCCATCCCCGTGAAAGGCCGAAGGCGAGCGTGTAAATGACGCCCGTTCCCGGCAGCAGGATGACGATCAGCGACGTGATGAGGTATTCGAGCGACATGGGCGGCTCCATAAAGATGATCTGCAGTCGAGCAAATCAGATTTGGCGAAGCCGTTCAACCGCCACCACGATCAGCGCCGTCGGGCAGGTCATACAAGACACACGGGACTGACCGGTCAGATGGCCAAGTACTCGTTGCGCAGATCCTCGTCATTAAGGACATCCTGCGCGATGCCGGAATAGACAACCTCACCCATATCGACGATGACCGCCTTGTCGGCAAGCTTGAGCGCGGCAACCGCGTTCTGCTCGACGATGATCGTGGTGATGCCGAGTTCCTTGATCTGGCGAACGATCTTTTCGATTTCCTGAACGATCACGGGCGCCAGACCCTCATAGGGCTCATCGAGAAGAAGCAGCTTCACATCGCGCGCAAGGGCACGGGCAACGGCCAGCATCTGCTGCTCGCCGCCGGACAGCGTGGTGCCCATCTGGGCGCGGCGTTCGGCAAGGCGCGGGAAATGTTCGTAGATGCGTTCCAGCTCCCATCCAAGCGGCTCCGCCACCTGTGACAGCATCAGGTTTTCCTCGACTGTCAGGCCGCCGATGATGCGCCTGTCTTCCGGCACGAGTTGAACGCCCAACTGTGCGGCCTGATAGGACTGCTTGTCATGCAGGCTCTCGCCGCCGAGCCAGATCTCGCCGGTTCGCAGTTGCGGATCGTCAACACGGGCAATTGTCCTCAGCGTTGAGGTCTTGCCGGCGCCGTTGCGGCCAAGCAACGCCAGGATTTCACCCTCGTTGAGATCGAGCGAAATGCCCTGAACGATGTAGGATTCGCCGTAATAGGCGTGGATATCGCGCACGGCGAAAAACGAATCGCGCGGGTCGGGACGGGCGCTGTCGGGCTCGGCGACCTGCAGGTCGCTTGCGTCGGTTTTCTTCAGCATGTCAGTGCGCTCCACCAAGATAAGCTTCCTGTACTTTCGGGTTGCCTTTGATTTCATCCGGTGTTCCCGAAGCGATGATCCGACCCTGTGCGAGGACAGAAATGCGATCAGCCAGCGAAAACACCACATGCATGTCGTGCTCGATAATCACCTTAGTCATACCACGCTCCTTGATGGTCTTCAAAAGGTCCACCGTGCGGTTCGTGTCGTGCCTGGACATGCCCGCCGTCGGCTCGTCGAGCAGCAGGAGTTTGGGGTGCTGGATCAGGCACATGGCAAGCTCCAGACGCCGTTTGTCACCGCGCGAAAGCGATGCGGCCTCGCGCTCCGCCATGACACCGAGCCCGACATCGGCAAGGGTTTTTTCTGCCTCATCTCGAACCGCTGCCTCGTGCCGCAGCTTGGCGAAAGGCCGCAATTTGAACGAGCCGTCACGGCTGGCAAAAGCCGGTATCATCACATTGTCGAGCAGGGTCAGGTCCGGGAAAATCTCAGGTGTCTGAAACACCCGCGAGACCCCGAGCTGGTTGATTTCGTCCGGCGTGTGGTTGTCGAGCACTTCGCCATTGAACACGACATGGCCGCTGTCCGGCTTGATCCGGCCGACACACACATTCAGCAATGTCGACTTGCCGGCACCGTTGGGCCCGATGATCGCGTGAGTCGTTCCTTCTTCCACGTTGAGATCAACATCGCTGAGGGCTCTTAAGCCGCCGAAGCTCTTGTGGACATCGGCCACGTGCAAAACACTGTTTGTCATGACGGGCTCCTCCTATTCGGCCGGTTGGGCTACGGCCGCGGGTTCGGACTTGTTACCGCTCCCGCCGCCAAAGCGGCGCAGAAGCAGCCTCCAGCCTTCCATGATGCCACCTGGCAGGAAGATGACGATCAACATGAACAGGACACCCAGTGTCAGGTGCCAGCCCTCGCCGACGAAGAGACCGGAAACCGATACCGCGATCTCCTGCAGGCTCTCCGGCAGGAACGAGTAGAAATTTTCCAGCGTCGCCTTGTTGAAGGACGAAAAGATGTTCTCGAAATATTTGATGACCCATGCACCGATCATCGGGCCGACCAGGGTTCCGACACCACCGAGAATGGTCATCAGCACGACCTCGCCCGAGGCCGTCCATTGCATGCGCTCGGCTCCAGCGAGCGGGTCGGTCACCGCCATCAGCGAGCCGGCGAGCCCGGCGAACATGCCGGAGATCACAAAGGCAGTCAGGGTGTAGGGCCGTGTGTTGAAGCCGGTATAGCCCATACGGTTCTGGTTGGACTTGATGCCGCGCAGGGTGAGGCCGAAGGGCGAGTTGAAAATCCGCCGCGTGATGAAGAAGCAGATGATCAGCACAACCGCGCAGAAGTAAAAGCCGGAATAGCCGCTCATCGACAGTCCGAACAGCGTGGTCGAAGGCAGGCCGTCACCGGCCTCCGTCGTCAGCCGGTCGAGGATGCGCGGGTCCTGCAGCGTCAGCTGCAAGCCGGTTTCACCATTGGTGATGGGTGTCAGCACCGAATAGGCAAGACTGTAGGACATTTGCGCGAAGGCCAGAGTCAGGATGGAGAAATAAATCCCCGAACGCCGCAGGCTGACATAGCCAATGACAAGGGCGAAAAGGCCCGCAAAAGCGACGCCGAAAAAGATCGCCGGGAGGACATTCATCGTGAACAGTTTGAACGACCAGACTGCCGCGTAGGATCCGACACCGAGAAACGCCGCGTGCCCGAAGGACAGATACCCGGTCAGGCCGAACAGGATATTGAAGCCCATGGCGAAGATGGCGAAAATCGCGAACTTCTGCAGCAGGTCGGGATAGTTGGCGCCGAATGGCGTCAGCCAGATCGGCATCAGCAGGATGACCAGCGAAAACGCCGCCAGCGCAAAAGGTTCCCTGTTGAACATCTGCTTCATCGTTCTATTCCTCCATCACGCCTTCGCGGCCAAGAAGCCCGCGCGGCATGGTCAACAGGATAACAACCGCAACCAGATAGATGATGATCTGGTTGATGCCGGGGAAAATGCTCATGACGGCATTCATCGACGCGAATGACTGAAGGATACCCAGCAGGAATCCGGCGAGAACCGCGCCCGGCAGCGAGCCCATGCCGCCGACCACAACGACGACAAATGACAGGACAAGGAAATCCATGCCCATGTGGTAGTCGGGCGGCAGGATCGGCGTGTACATGACGCCGGCAAGGCCGGCGACCACCGCTGCAATACCGAATACGACCGTGAACCGCTTCTGGATATTGATGCCGAGCAGGCCGACCGTTTCGCTGTCGCGCATGCCGGCGCGCACCACCATGCCGTAGGTGGTGAACTGCAGGAAGGCGAAGACCGCGGCGATCACCGCCGCTGCAAAGCCGAAATAGACCAGCCGCCACCAGGGATAGACGAGGCCGTCGCCCAGGCCGAGCCAGGCACCGATATCAGCGCTGCCGGCAACAACGGCAGGTGCGGCCTGCGGGATCGGGTTGGCACCGAAATAGTGCTTGATGATTTCCTGCAGGACGATCGCCAGACCGAAGGTAACGAGGATCTGGTCCGCATGAGGCCGCTTGTAGAAATGTTTGATCAGCCCGCGTTCCATGACGATGCCGATCACCAGCATCACCGGGATTGCGACGATAATCGAGAAGGGAACCGAATAATTGACCAGGAAAGCGCCAAAATCGCCCAGCCACGCTTCAACATAAGGCGTTCTGATTTCAACCGGCGTTCCCCAGGCGGTCTTTTCGGTCGGATGTGCGACAACCTTTTCCAGGCTGAGCAGCTTGTTGAAGGTCACCGCGCAAAATGCGCCGAGCATGAACAGCGCGCCATGGGCGAAGTTGACGACGCCAAGCGTTCCGAACACCAGCGTCAGCCCCAGCGCGATCAGCGCATAGGCGCCGCCCTTGTCGAGACCATTGAGAAATTGCAGCAGAATTGCATCCATATCCCTGTGCGCTCCCCTGCGCGATGCATGGTATCTTCCGGACCGCCGTCAAAGGACGGCGATCCGGTGCGTTAGCCGCTGAGTTCAAGCAGCTTCAGTCTACTAGCACTTGCGTACGTCGGACGGTCCGAGATCACCGCCGAAGATGGACGCATCGTAGGTGACCTGGTCACGCGGTACGATCTTGACGACTTCAAGCAGGTCAAACTGCGAGCTCGGGGCCTCGTTGCCCTTCACGACCAGAACTTCCTTGAAGCACTGGTGGTCCGCAGCGCGATAGAGCGTCGATCCGTTGCCCATGCCGTCGAACTCGAAACCTTCGAGAGCCTCGATGACTGCCGGCGGTTCAAAGGAACCGGCGCGCTCGCAAGCATCGGCGTAAAGCAGTGCCTGGACGTAGCAGGTCTGAGCAGCCTGGGACGGCGGGAAGCCGTACTCCTGACCGAAGGACTTGACGAATGCCTGCGATCCCTCGTCCTGCAGCGACCAGTTCCAGTTGGTGGTGCCGAGGATGCCCTTGATGTTTTCACCGGCGCCCTGCGCCATGAGACGGGAGAACAGCGGAACAACGATCTGGAAGTCCTTGCCGTTGACCTGTTTCTCGCGCATGCCGAACTGAACGGCCTGGGTCAGCGAGTTGACCATGTCCTTGCCGTAGTGGTTCAGGACCAGCACGTCGGCACCGGAGTTCAGGACCGGCGTCAGGTACTGCGAGAAGTCACCAGCGCCAAGCGGCGTGCGGACTGCATTTGCCGTCTGCCAGCCCAGGCCTTCGGTGGTGTTCTTGATCGACTCTTCCTGGGTCCAGCCCCAGTTGTAGTCAGCCGTCAGGTGATAGGCTGTGCGGTCCGTGCCGAGCTGATCGGCAAGGATCGGTCCAAGTGCCAGCCCTGACTGATAGGCGTTGAAGAAGTGGCGGAAACCGAACCGCTTCTTGTCCTTGCCCGTCGTGTCATTGGAGTGGGTCAGGCCCGCCATGAAGATCACACCCATTTCCTGGCAAAGACCCTGCACGGCAACAGCAACACCGGACGATGATCCGCCGGTGATCATGATAGCGCCGTCCTTTTCGATCATGCGCTTGGCCGATGCGCGGGCGGCATCGGATTTGGTTTGGGTATCGCCGGTGACGAACTCGACCTTCTTGCCAAGAATTCCGTTACCCTTGAGTGCTTTTGAAGAGAACGTGTTGAGCAGGCCACCGTCGCCTTCACCGTTCAAGTGCTTGACGGCCAGTTGATAGGCACGCAGTTCATCCGCGCCCTCATCGGCGTAAGGGCCGGATTGCGGCACGTTGAAGCCGAGCGTCACGGTGCTGCCTGTCGGCATGTTGCAGAAGCTTTCCGCATGGGCACCGCGCACGAAGCTCAGCGGAGCGGCTAGTGCCACACCCGACGCCGCACCTGCCTTGAGCAGACCACGACGTGTCATGGTTAGTTTGGACATGTCATTCCTCCCGAATGTCGCTGATCGAGCGTCCCGTTTCCTCATCACGGAACGACGCAGATGCTAAACACGATCGGGGCGGGCGCAATAATCCATTCGGTTATAAGACTATAGTCTATGAGACTTTTGTCTGATGCAGTTTTACACGTACGGACAATGTGCAAACCGCCGGAACCCGAAAAAATAATGCGGGTTGCTTGATCGTGATCAATGATGCGTCATTTTAGCTGTTTAGAGTCCGTCTAAAGTCTGATAGGACGATGGTGTGACCGGGTGCTTTTTCGGACTGAATCGAACAGGGATGAACGCGGAACGCCGATCGCTGACAAAGTGAAACGAATTCCGCAGGTTGGAGTAAGTTTTCCATGGACTATCGGGGCATTTTTCAAGACGCAGTGGATCAGCTCCACGCGGAAAAACGCTATCGTGTGTTTGCTAATCTCGAACGAATGGTCGGCAAGTTTCCACGCGCTGTCTACCGCTCAGGCGGAACGGCAAGAGAAGTCACGGTGTGGTGCTCCAACGACTATCTCGGCATGGGCCAGAACGACATGGTGATTGACGCCCTGTGTACGGCAGCCGGAAAGATGGGTTCGGGCGCGGGCGGAACACGCAATATATCCGGAACCAACCATCCGCTTGTCGAACTTGAACTTGAACTTGCCGATCTGCACGGCAAGGAAGCCGCGCTGGTGTTCACCTCCGGTTTCATCTCCAATGAAGCCTCGATTTCAACGATCGCGCGGCTTTTGCCCAACTGCCTCATCTTGTCGGACGAACTCAACCATTCCTCAATGATCGAGGGCGTGAAGCGTTCCGGCAGCGAAAAGAAAATATTCCGTCACAACGATCTGGATCACCTTGAAGAACTGCTGCGCGCAGCTGATCCTCAGCGCGCCAAGCTGATCGTGTTCGAATCGGTCTACTCCATGGACGGCGATATCGCCCCCATCGAGGCCATTGCGGATCTCGCCGACAAATACAATGCGATGACCTATATCGATGAAGTCCATGCCGTCGGCATGTATGGATCACGCGGCGGCGGCATTACCGACCGTGACGGCCTGTCCGACCGCATCGATATCATCGAGGGCACTCTGGCAAAGGCGTTCGGCGCGCTTGGCGGATATATCACCGGTTCGCGGGCCGTTATTGACGCCGTGCGCTCCTATGCACCGGGCTTCATATTCACCACCGCCTTGCCGCCGGCGATCGCGGCGGCTGCCACGGCCTCAATCCGCCATCTGAAGACATCACAGGACGAGCGCACCGCGCATCAGCGCCAGGCCCAGGCAACAAAAGAGATTCTTTCCAGTGCCGGTTTTCCGGTGATGCCGTCGGAAACGCATATCGTGCCGCTTCTGGTGGGCGATCCGGAACTGTGCAAGATGGCGTCCGACCGCTTGCTCGACGTTCACGGCATATACATCCAGCCGATCAACTATCCGACCGTTCCGCGCGGAACGGAGCGGTTGCGGATCACGCCGAGCCCGTTCCATGACGATCAGCTTATCGGCGAGTTGTGTTCGGCGCTTACGGAAGTCTGGAATACACTCGGAATACCGTTTGCAACCGGTTCCGACGAAGGCACGGTGAAATCCGACCGGATCGTCAAGCTGACCGTATCGAAGGCAGGCGGCTGACCGCCGCCTCCCATCTAGATATTCGAGATAAAGCGCGAGAGACGGTCAGCGGCCGTCTCCACATGGTCCTGCTTGCGCAGAAAACAGGCGCGCAAAAAGGCCTCTCCGCCTTCCGCAAAGCCACATCCGGGAGCAAGACCGATCCCTGTTTCATCGACAATGCGATAGGCGGCCGCGCGGCTGTCTTCCATGCCGTCAATCGCGAAGAAGGCGTAGAACGTCCCATCCGGCTTTGAAAGTCTCACACGATTGGTCGAAAGCAACGCGTCGCACAGGATATCGCGATTGCGCCTTGCCTGTTCCTTCAGTTCTTCGACATAGTCGTCTCCCTGGCTTATGGCCGCCAGTGCGCCCTGCTGGGTGAACTGAGGAACGCCCGAGGTGGAAAACTGAACAAGGTTTTCAAAAACCTGCCCGAGTTCCGCCGGCGCCTTGATCCAACCGATACGCCAACCGGTCATGGACCAGTTCTTGGAAAACGTATTCACATAAATGATCCGGTCGTTCTCGTCCGCGATATCCAGAAAGGAGTCAGAGCGATGGCCGGAATAGAAGAAGCGCGCATAGATCTCGTCGGCGATGACCCAGATTCCGGCCTTTCGGGCCAACTCCAGAATCTGGGAGAGCTCTTCGCTGTTGGCCGTCCAGCCGGTTGGATTGGACGGGGTGTTGATGAAAAGCGCACGTGTCCTTGGCCCGATTGCCGCTGCAAGCCGGTCCATATCCAGATGCCAGCCTCCATCGGTGAAATCAAGTTGCACGCCAACCGCGCGGGTGCTCGACAATTGCAGGGCCGCCACGATATTGGGCCATGCCGGCGACAGATAGATGATTTCGTCACCGGGCGCCGCCACCGCCTCGATTGACATTCTGATAGCCAGCATGCCCGAGCCGGTCACAAAGAATGTTTCGGGGTCGGCGCCGGTGCCAAAGTGCCGGCCGTAATAATCTGCCAGCGCCTGCCGAAGCGGCGGAATACCCCGCTGCCAGGTATAAAATGTTTCGCCTGCGCGTAGCGAGCGTTCCGTCGCGTCGCAGATGAAGGCCGGTGTCGGGCGATCGCCCTCACCCACCCAAAGTGGAACGACATCCTCCCTCAGCCGGGCATGGTTGACGACTGCAACGATCTCGCTTTCGGGCACACTGCGTGCCTGCGGACTTAATGAATCAAGAAAACTCAACTCGGATCTCCGTTTGCTGTCTGACGGCATACAGGCAGCAAACGGAAAAATCACGCGACAATCGTTTATGATCCGATCGACGCCGCTGATGCATTGTGTTCTATTTTTTCAGCAGATCGCGAATTTCGGTCAGAAGCTGGACGTCAGCGGGCGGCGCGGCCGGAGCGGCAGGCTTTTCTTCCTCCTTGCGCCGCATATTGTTCACGCCCTTGACCATCAGGAAAATGATCCAGGCGAGAATCAGGAAATTGAGCGCTACGGTTATGAAGTTGCCATAGGCAAGCACCGCGCCCTGCTCCCGCGCCGCATCGAGCGTGGATGCGGTCACGGCGCTCGAGAGCGGAATGAAAAAGTCGGAGAAATCGAAACCACCGAAAATCGCGCCGACCACCGGCATAATCACATCATCGGTCAGTGATTTCACGATCAGCCCGAACGCGCCGCCAATAATGACCCCGACAGCAAGATCCATGACATTGCCCTTGGCAATGAACTCCTTGAATTCGTTCAGCATGATGACTCCCCTTTGCTTGTTGTATTGCTGAATACTTTCATAGACCGGAGCCTAAACCGGTTTTTGCTTTGTGATAATCACTAATATTGACAGGCGGTCAGCTTCCCACAGGAGACGGCCCAGCACCGCGCCGTCCCATTAACCGTCGTCAGAACCTACAACTTTGTCCGCATTTGCCTGTGCCGTCACAGCGTTTATGCTACCTGCCACTCCGGACCGGCTCGAAAGGATCGGCAAGGCCATGTTGGCAGGCTGGGTCATAGTCACCTCCGCTTTGCTCTATCTGCTGCTGTTGTTTGCTATCGCCAGCTATGGCGACAGGAAAACGGCGGCGGAACGGGGCGCCGGCACCGGCCGGCCTTTGATCTATGCACTGAGCCTTGCGGTTTACTGTACATCCTGGACCTATTTCGGCGGCGTCGGCCTTGCGGCCCAGCGCGGTTTCGAGTTCCTCGCCATCTATATCGGGCCGATCCTGATGTTCACGCTCGGCATGCCTGTGCTGCGCCGCATCGTCAATCTGGCAAAAGCGGAAAAGCTGACCTCCATTGCCGATTTTATCGCCGCGCGCTACGGCAAGAACCCGACAGTTGCGGGCATTGTTGCACTGATCGCAGTCATTGGAACGATCCCCTATATCGCCCTGCAATTGAAGGCGGTTTCCGCATCGGTGGCCATCATCATGGAAAATGCGCCATTCGAGGCGCAAACGGATTCGTTCCTGCTGAACGACATATCGCTGATCGTGGCGCTCCTGCTTGCCGGCTTTGCGGTCATATTCGGCACACGCCATACGGATGCGACCGAACACCAGAACGGGCTGATCCTTGCGGTTGCGACGGAATCGGTCGTGAAACTCTTTGCCTTCACGGCCGTTGGGTTGTTCGCAACATTCCTGCTCTTTGACGGGCCAAGCCATCTGCTCGAGCAGGCACGCCAAAGCGCGACCGTCACCGATGCCCTGAGCTATCAGACCTCGCCTGCCCGCTGGATCGTGCTGACACTGCTTTCTGCCGTCGCCATCGTCGTGCTGCCAAGGCAGTTTCACGTAACGGTGGTCGAAAACCGCACCGAAAGCGAGCTCAAGACCGCGGGCTACCTGTTTCCCCTTTACCTCATTGCCATCAACCTGTTCGTTATTCCGATCGCGGTCGCCGGTCTCCTGACACTGCCGGGCGGCGGGGCGGGTGATCAATATGTCCTGCTGCTGCCGCTGGTCAACGATCTTTCCTGGCTCTCTCTTGCGACCTTTATCGGCGGCTTTTCCGCGGCAACCGCCATGGTGATCGTGGCCTCCGTGGCCGTTGCGATCATGATCTCCAATGACCTCGTCATGCCTGTTCTGCTTCGGCAAAATGTTATCCGACGCGACTCGGACGGCGGCGATTTCACCGGAACCCTGTTGAAGATCAGACGGACTGCGATCGTCTGCATCCTACTGTTGGGATATGCCTACTACCGGTCGGCAAACTTTGATGGCGGGCTCGCGTCCATCGGCCTTCTTTCTTTCGCCGCCATCGCGCAGTTTGCACCGGCGCTTTTTGGCGGTCTCGTCTGGAAGGGCGCCAATGCCCGCGGCACAATCGTCGGTCTTGCCGGCGGCATGGCAGTCTGGACCTATCTCCTGTTTGTGCCGAGCCTCGGGGGTCCCGACAATTCCGATATCGCGGCAAATGTGCTGAACTTCCTGGTGCCGGGAACGGATGTCTTTGCCGGCGCGAGGGCGGACCCCTTCGTCAACAGCGTAATCCTGAGCCTCCTGGTCAATCTGGCCCTGTTTGTCATCGGATCGCTGTCGCGCCCGGCAAGGCCGCTGGAGCGCATGCAGGCCGGCGTTTTCATTCCGCAACGTTCGATGATCAGACCGGCGCGCAATGACTGGCAGACCGGCATCACGGTCAAACAGCTCAAGCAGGCAATCACCAAATATCTCGGGGCGGAGCGCACGGAGCGCTCCTTCCATACCTATGAGACAACACGCGGGCGCTGGCTTGAACCCAGTGCCCCCGCGGATATGGATCTGGTGCGCTATTCCGAACAATTGCTCGGAAGCGCCATCGGATCGGCGTCGGCGCGGCTTGTCCTGTCGCTGCTTTTTCAGAAAGAGGATGACACATCCTCGGATACGGCGCGGCTGCTCGATGAAGCATCGGAGGCGCTGCAATATAACCGCGACCTGCTTCAGAGCGCACTTGGACAAATGGATCAGGGCATCACCGTGTTCGACAGGAACACCCGGTTGAGTGTGTGGAACCGCCGGTTCCGCTCACTCCTGGACCTGCCGGAATCGGTTGGCCAGGTCGGCGTTCCGCTTGAGGATATTGTCGCCATCCTGGCGAAACGCGGCGATATACGGAGCGACCAGGTCAAGAACATCATCGACAGCTTCCTGACGATGGACATTTCCTGGACGATTACCCTGGCGCAATCGGGCCGCATTATCGAAATTCGCTCCAATCCAATGCCCGATTCCGGTGTTGTGACGACCTATGCGGACATCACTGAGAGAGTGGCTTCAGCCAAGGCGCTCAAGCAGGCCAACGAAACGCTGGAGCAAAGAGTTGCCGAGCGCACGGCGGAGCTTGTGCGGGTCAATGGCGAACTGGCGCAGGCACAGTCGCACGCAGAAGAAGCTAATATCGGCAAGACACGGTTCCTGGCGGCCGCCGGCCATGACATTCTCCAGCCGCTCAACGCCGCGCGGCTCTACTCCTCGTCACTGGTCGAGCGGCTGGGCGGCTCATCGGACCGGGAACTGGTCCAGCACATCGATTCATCACTGGAATCGGTCGAATCGATCCTCGGCGCCGTGCTGGATATCTCCCGCCTCGATACAGGCGCGATGAAACCGCAGGTTTCCAGTTTCCCGCTGAATGACCTTCTGAGGCGGATCGAAACGGATTTCGCGCCTCTGGCGGCGGAAAACAATCTCGAACTCAAGGTCATTCCGACGTCCGTGCTGGTGAGGAGCGATCCCAATCTCCTGCGGCGGCTGATCCAGAATCTTGTATCCAACGCCATCAAATACACCCGAAGCGGCCGCGTTCTTGTCGGCGTTCGTCACAGTGGCAGCAAGGCCTTCGTTCAAGTCGTCGACACCGGCATCGGCATTCCATCATCCAGTTTCGAAATGGTCTTCAGGGAATTCACCCGGCTGGACGATGGCGCCAAGACGGCATCCGGTCTGGGCCTTGGCCTGTCGATCGTCGACCGGATCGCGCGGGTGCTCGAACACCGGGTTCATCTGGCGTCAACGCCAGGAAGGGGCACCGATTTTCGTGTGGAAATCCCGATCGAGACAAATATCAAACGGGTTCTTCCGACAACGCGGGCGCCAGCACCGATTCAATCGCCGGCCGCACTCGACGGGCTTCATGTGCTGTGCATCGACAATGAACCGGATATTGTGAACGGTCTCGAAATACTCCTGAAAGGCTGGAACTGCTCGGTCGTCAGCACAGGCTCGATCGCCGATCTGGACAGGCTTCTGGCCGACCGCAACGAGCCGCCGGATGTGATCGTTGCCGATTATCATCTCGACGACGGCAACGGCATTGAGGCTATCACGCTCATCCGCACCCACTGGAATGTGGACACCGCAGCTGTTCTGGTCACGGCCGACCGCACTCTCGATGTGCGCAACCGAGCGGAAGAGCGCTCGATTTCGATTTTCAACAAACCGTTGCGGCCGGCGGCGCTGCGCGCGTTTCTCAACCAGATCGCGGCGTCCCGCAAATCGGCCGCAGAGTAGACTGAACCGTGACGCTATGAACGGCCGGGACGTACCGCTCAGGGAACCGCGCCGGCCTCTCGATCCAGCGCGTCGGAGCCGATCCTGGAGAGTTGAATGACAGCCTGTGTCCGGCTGTCGACACCCAGTTTCTGAAGCACGGCCGATACGTGGGCCTTGATCGTCGCCTCCGACACGTCAAGTTCGTAGGCGATCTGCTTGTTCAAAAGCCCTTCGGCCAACATGCCCAGAACCCTGCTTTGCTGGGGCGTCAGGGTCTGCAGCCGCGCGATAAGGTCAGCAATTTCCGGATCCTGCTCGGGTCCGAGCTCGAAGTCCTTCGGTGTCCAGACATCGCCCGAGAGGATGGCAGTGATGCCATCGCGGATTTCCTCGATGCTGGCGGATTTGGAGATGAACCCCGATGCGCCGAGATCGAGCGCCCGGCGAACAGTCGTCGGATCATCCGAAGCCGACACCACCACAACGGGCAGGCTGACATATTCGGCTCTCAGTGCGATCAGACCTGACAGACCGCTCACGCCGGGCATCGTCAGATCAAGCAGCAACAGATCGGCCTCAGGGTGCTCGTTGGCCGCACTGCGCGCCGCGCTGAAATCTCCGGCTTCAACAATTTCCAGACCATCCTCAATCCCGGTTAGCGCCTGCCTCAATGCGCCGCGAAAAAGCGGGTGATCATCTGCTATGATAAATGTTCTCGACAATTCGAACGCCCCCTCCCAGAGGCAGCCGCGTCTGGAAGGATTCGTTTCTCCCGCCCGTCCATCCCGGCCCGATCAATAACGCAGTGCATATCGCGCCGCGCCGCATAATGCTACCGGGCTTGTGGTTGGACGAAAAGAGATTTCTTTTTTGCTTAACCGGTCCGACTTGCAGATACCGACAAATGCGGGATCTAAGAGGCGCGCTGGTATGAGATGAGCACTTGCGGCCGCTTGTTCCCGTCACGACAGGATGGACACAGGGAAACGCAGTTTTTCAAGCGCTCCGCTTTCTTCAGTGCCAGCCTGCTGTTCGGATATTCTCCAATATAGAGCCGGTGATATTTATCGGGTAAATTCGGGCATTGCTCAGCATGCACTTCGTACACGCCGTCCTTCAGGACTTCGTCAAGAAAATAACTCGCCAACCGGACACTTCCTCCAATATTAGCCAGCTCTCTTGTTATAATACCGGGAGCTTGGCCTTTTGTTACTGTCCGCCCGCTGTTGTGCATGTCGCACGGATTGCATCCCTACACTGTTTTGTTTGAACCGCCAATCAACAATCCTTTACAAGTGATCGCATCAGTAAGGCCTCTTTTGGCTCACGTCCTGTCCGGAATTGCTTCATCTTCATCTAATTCTTTGTTTTTACTATCAAAATCTTCGATTATACCCAGAAAGCGGCGCATCATTTTTTCCATCATACCAAATGTTTTGTCGATCTCCTCGTCTGTGGGGAAGCTCTCACTGAGACCGGGCGTATCATTTTCAAGCGCCTTTTCCAACGCAGCGATTCGCTCCTCAAGCAGGTCAATTTCCTTTTCCAGCGCCATTCGTTCATCCGCCGCCATACGGCAGACGATCTGCCCGTCGGCCTCGGAACAGGCGGACATTTCACCGGTGAACGTATCGAGGCGGACAAAGCCGTCATCGCCCGGCAACATGACAAAGCGGTTCTCCTGGGCGCCGGCGGGCATGCACATCAACCCGATGGCAAGACCTGCCGCTCCAAGCCGTGCACCTTTAAAAAACCAGTTCATTTGGGCCTGCCCCCGGGTGTTAATTCGACATCCACAGTGTAGTTAAGCGAGGAAGGTGCCGAAAATACGGTATATCGCGATCGGACGACCGTTACCCCGCCATATTGCATGGAGAATGATGTGACGACTGAAACAACCATTTACAAGATCGTGCCGCGAGAATTGTGGCGGCCGGCGCGGGACAAGGGGCGCTTCGATGGCGCAGCGGTCGACGTCGAAGACGGCTTCATCCACTTTTCCACGGCGCAGCAGGTAGCACAGACAGCGGCCCTGCATTTTGGCGGCCAGGACGATCTTCTTTTGGTCGCCGTCGATGGAGCCGCGCTCGGCGATGCGCTCAAATACGAGCCGTCACGCGGCGGTGATCTGTTTCCGCATCTTTACGGCCCTCTGAACATGGAGGCTGTTGCCTGGGAAAAGGACATGCCGCTTGGCCCGGACGGCATTCATATCCTGCCCGGGCTCGAGTGAGCAGATGGAGGCTCTTTACCCCCTTCTTCGCCATGCCCTGTTCCGGCTGGAACCGGAGGCGGCGCACCGTCTGTCCATCAAGGCCTTGAAGTCAGGCCTCATGCCGCGCCCGCCGCTTGTGCGTGATCCACGCCTTTCCGTGACCAAAGCAGGCCTGCACTTCAACAATCCTGTCGGCATCGCCGCCGGCTTCGACAAGAACGGCGAAGTGCCGGCAGCGGTTCTGCGGCTGGGTTTCGGCTTCACCGAGATCGGCTCCGTGACGCCCCGGCCACAGACCGGCAACCCCAAACCAAGGATCTTCCGGCTTCATTCGGATCGTGCCGTCATCAACAGGCTCGGCTTCAACAATGAGGGCCACTCGGCGGTGCTGCAACGGCTCATGGCACTCGGTAAAGGCCGGGCCGGGCCGATCGGCGTCAATGTCGGGGCGAACAAGAATTCGGAAGACCGCATTTCCGATTATGCGCTCGGAATCGATGTTTTCTATCAGGTCGCCGACTATTTCACCGTCAACATCTCCTCGCCCAACACACCGGGTTTGAGGGATTTGCAGGCGCGTGACAGCCTTACGGCGCTGTTGGCGGCGGTCAAAAAAGCCCGCGACGATCGCCATCGGGAGGCCGATCCCTACAAGCCGATCTTCCTGAAGATTGCGCCGGACCTGAACGAGGGCGACCTGGAAGATATTGCCGAGCTCTCTCATTCTCACACGCTGGACGGGCTTATGGTTTCGAACACGACACTTGCGCGCGAGGGGCTGAGTGCCTCGCGCCATGCCGGCGAGTCCGGCGGGGTTTCCGGGCGGCCATTGTTCGAGCGCTCGACAATAGTTCTTGCCAAGCTGCGGCGTCTTGTCGGTCCATCCATGACGCTCGTGGGCCTCGGCGGTGTAGACAGCGCGGAAACAGCGGCGGAGAAAATGCGGGCCGGCGCTGACCTTGTACAGCTCTATACCGGCCTCATCTATGAGGGTCCAGGCATCATATCGTCAATCCTGAGCGGTCTTGTGGATGTGATGGACAGGACGGGGGCAGCGTCAGTCAACGAACTGCGCGATCTGCATCTCAACGAATGGGCGGGAAAGTCACTGAACTGATATACCGCAAGACCGGCGGAATGACGGTTCACGTCAGTGAAGGGTTGCTGCCGGCCGGTCAAGCATGCGGGCCACTTCCGCGACCGAACTGGTGCTCTTCAGTTTACGGATATCGAGCTCGGTGCCTGTCCGCTCTTCGATAACCATCAGCAGTGTAAGATGAACGATACTGTCCCAATCGGGAAGTTGCGCAAGCTCACAATGACAATCCACGCGCTCTACCGGCATGAGCAGGATATCTGCCACCATCTGCCGAACCGCGCTGACGCTGTCATCCAGGTGCGTGTGTGCTGTGTTGTTCCTCATCAAGCCCACCTTATAGCGCCAAAACCTATAAAAAATATGTACGGCAATAAATTTTTAACAGTTTTTGCAACTCCCCAGTAAAAATTGACGGGAGCCTTTTTCCGCATATTTTATACAACATATTGAATATCAATGCTTAATTCCGCGAATTATATCGCATTAACCAAAAAAACAACGATCACAATTTGCAATTAATTCATTGCATCCAAGCCCGTCTTGAGTCTCGAATTCGCGCCGGCATGCCCATTGCGGCGTTCAAAATGCCCTCTCGACGCGTTTACCGAGGATCAGGTAAAGCGTGATGCCGCGTGCGCCGAGAAAGGCCAGAAGCGCAATCCACAACCCGTGATTTCCAAGCATCGGAACCAGCAGCCACACAAGAAATCCAAACAGTGCAAGCGATGCCAGCATCATGTTGCGCATGTCATTCGACCAGGTCGCTCCGATGAAAACGCCGTCCATCTGAAAGGCCAGGACGCCGACCACCGCCGTCAACGCGGCCCAGACGATAAACAGGCGCGATTCGGCGCGAACATCTTCAGACACGGTGAGGATATCAACGACCATTCCACCGAATATCAGAAAAAAAACTGTTGTTACCGACGCGAGAGCAAAACCCCATAGAAGTGTCAGCCGGACCGCACGATCGAAAGCCGGACGGTAGTTCGCACCGATGGCCCGGCCGGCCAATTGTTCCGCTGCTGTTGCAAACCCGTCGAGATAGTATCCGGCGACAAGGAAGAAATTCATCAAAATCGCATTGGCTGCCAGCGTCACGGGACCGAACTGTGCACCTTGCCGCACGAACAGGGCAAATGCTGCAAGCAGAGCAAAGGAGCGGATCATGATATCGCGGTTGAGCGACATCAGGCGGGATATGGACGGCCGGTCCAGGACGCGCCGCCAGCTTGGCCGGACCGAACGGTCAAAACGGGCGACGACGAAGGTAAAACCGACGAGCGCCCCGACGGTTTCGCCGATAACGGTGGCCCAGGCGACCCCGGCAATACCCCACTCCAGCATCAACCCGAGATAGATTGACAGGACAATATTGATACCGTTGATGAGCGTTTGCAGCAGCAGTCCTGCAACCGCTTCACCGCGCCCCAGAACGAAACCGAGGATGGCATAGTTCGCCAACCCCATCGGAGCGGACACCATGCGCACGGAGACATAGAGCTGCGTTGCGGCGCGCACGTCTTCTCCAGGCGCCATCGCCCACAGACCGAATACGATAATCAGGGGCGACAAAAGCAGGATCATAGCGCCCGATACGATACCGATGATCAAGGAGCGCCAGAAGACGGCCTGCTCTTCCGTGCCGTCGCCACGGCCAAAAGCCTGCGCCACGAGCCCCGTGGTGGCGGCGCGCAGAAAATTGAACGTCGTGAAAACCAGGTCGAAAATGATCGCGCCAACCGCCAGACCGCCGATCAAGGCCGGCTGTCCGAGCTGACCGACAACGGCGGTATCGACGAGACCCAGCAAAGGTGTCGTCAGATAGGCGAGCGTCATGGGAACCGCGATGGACAGCACAAGCCGGTGGCTTACGGAAAATGGCCGTTGAGCCGGCCCGGCCTGTTCCGGTTCTCGTGTCATTTAATGTGTCCAAACCAGTTCAGCCGGCACGGCAGCGAAGAGACGATCCGTCCATGGGGGAATCTAAAACGTATGACGCGCTAACGCCGGTAACTCATGATGCGGATGATCAGGAAGACGGGCACCACCACAACCGCACCGAGGACGAGATAATCGCCGAAACGTCCAAGGGCGGCAAATCCGAGTTCCCAAAGATTGCGGATAAAATCAACAATCGCACGCACGACATCCATCGGATACCAGTTGAATGCGGCCATTACCGCACCGACGATAAAGGACAAGACGATCAGTTTTATGAGCGTTCGGCCCGGCGTGTCTCCGAGGAACCGGTTGAGATTTCCGGACATGCGGCGTTACTCCGATTGGTATTGCGTCATAGGTAATCGCGAATCATCCAGGGTTCAACAGCCGGGGTCGGAGCCATAAGACCGTTTTTCAGCGATCCTTATTGGTCTAACCTTTCCATGTGCATGATGATTCTGAAAAGAAAACCGATAAGACGGGCACTGTGTTGCCCGAGCCGTTCAGCGGCTGGTTCGCCTCGCGCGGCTGGAACCCACGTCGCCATCAGCTCGATCTTGTGGACAATGCCGAAGCCGGCCATTCGTCGCTCCTGATTGCACCCACGGGCGCCGGCAAGACCCTTGCCGGGTTCCTGCCGTCGCTGATCGACATCTCGCTCAGAGAGGCCAAAAGGCAGCCCGGCGCGGCACGCGCATCGGCCCGGCGCGGCATCCACACGCTTTACGTTTCGCCTCTGAAGGCGCTGGCCGTCGATATCGAGCGCAACCTCGCAGCTCCTGTCGGTGAGATGGACTTGCCGGTTCGTATCGAGACCCGCACGGGCGACACGCCGCAATCAAAGCGACAACGGCAAAAACTCAACCCGCCCGATATTCTGCTGACGACACCGGAGCAGATTGCGCTATTGACCGCCAGCCGGGAAGCCGATCTGCTTTTCAACGATCTGCGGTTTGTGATTTTCGACGAGCTGCATTCCCTGGTCACCTCGAAGCGCGGCCACCTGCTGTCGCTCGGGCTTGCCCGGCTACGCCGGCATCAGCCCGCCCTTCAGACGATCGGGCTTTCCGCAACGGTCGCCGATCCGCAAGCCCTGCAGACCTGGCTCATGCCGCAGACCGACCTCAACGCAGCGACGCTTTCAAAGCGCATTGTCGTCAAGGGCGGTGCAAAACCGCATATCACCATTCTTGAGACTGAAGAACGCGTTCCCTGGTCCGGCCATTCGGCCCGCTATGCGATGGACGACGTCTACCAGACCATCAAAGAGCACCGCACCACGCTGCTGTTCGTCAACACGCGCAGCCAGGCCGAACTGCTGTTTCAGGAATTATGGCGCATCAACGAGGAGCATCTGCCGATCGCCTTGCACCATGGCTCACTCGATGCCAGCCAGCGCCGCAAGGTTGAGGCGGCCATGTCCGATAACCGGCTGAGGGCGGTGGTCGCCACATCGACACTCGATCTCGGTATCGACTGGGGCGACGTCGATCTGGTCGTTCATATCGGCGCGCCAAAAGGGGCAAGCCGGCTGGCGCAGCGAATCGGCCGCTCCAATCACCGCATGGACGAGCCAAGCCGCGCCATTCTGGTACCGGCGAACCGTTTCGAGGTCATGGAATGCCGCGCGGCGCTGGATGCGAATTATCTCGGCGCGCAGGACACGCCGCCAATCGGCGACGGGACGCTCGACGTGCTTGCGCAGCACATTTTGGGCATGGCCTGCGCCGAACCCTTCCGGGCAGATGAACTCTACCGCGAGGTGACAAGCGCTGCCCCTTACAGCAGGCTTGAGCGCGAACAGTTCGATCGGGTCGTCGATTTTGTCGCAACCGGCGGCTACGCGCTCAAGACCTATGATCGGTATGCGCGGATAAAGCTGACCAGGGACGGGACCTGGCGCGTCAGCCATCCACGCATCGCGCAACAATACCGCCTCAATATCGGCACGATCATCGAGATGCCGGAACTGAAAATCCGCCTGACGCGGCACAAAGGCCGGGGCGCCAATGTGCGCGGCGGACCGGTGCTCGGAAAAATCGAGGAGTATTTTGTCGAGATGCTGTCACCCGGCGATACGTTCCTTTTCGCCGGCAAGGTTCTTCGCTTCGAGGGCATTCGCGAAAATGAGTGCATCGTGTCGAAGGGCGGGACAGGCAACCCGAAAATCCCTGCCTATGCGGGCGGCAAGTTTCCGCTATCCACCTATCTTGCCGACCAGGTGCGTACCATGCTCGCCGAGCCCGACAGATGGAAAAACCTTCCCGCACAGGTTCGCGAATGGCTTGAAATCCAAAAGGAAAAATCAATTCTGCCCAAGCGTGGCGAACTGCTCATCGAGACCTATCCGAATGCCGACCGGTTCTACATGACGATGTATCCGTTCGAGGGCCGGCTGGCGCACCAGACGCTCGGCATGCTTTTGACCCGGCGGCTTGAACGGGCGCGGGCGCGCCCGCTCGGCTTCGTTGCGACCGACTACGCCATGTCCATCTGGGGCCTGCGCGACATGGGGCTGATGATCGAGCGGGGCGAACTCTCGCTCGATACGCTTTTCGACGAGGACATGCTGGGCGACGATCTGGAAACCTGGCTCGATGAATCCTTCATGCTCAAAAGGACCTTCCGCTATTGCGCCCTGATTGCCGGGCTGATCGAGCGCCGCCATCCGGGCCAGGAAAAGACCGGACGGCAGATCACCGTGTCGTCCGATCTGATCTACGATGTTCTTCGCAGCCACGAACCGGACCATATCCTCCTGCAGGCAACACGAGCCGACGCGGCGAGCGGGCTACTGGATATTCGGCGGCTAGCGGATATGCTGTCGCGAATCAAAGGCCGAATCATACTCAGTCGCCTGAACCAGATTTCACCGCTCGCCGTTCCGGTCATGCTGGAAATCGGCAAGGAACCGGTGGTGGGAGAGGCGCAGGACGACATTCTGGCCGAAGCGGCGGACGGGATCATTGCCGAGGCCATGGGCCGGAGCGATGCGTGACGGTCTGAGGAGACGGTACGGGGAATGAACAGGGCAAACACCGCACAGGCTTTGGTCGCCGACCATATGATCAGCACAGCCGAAATCGTCATCAACGATACGCTTGCCGTGTGCGATCCGCTCGGCTCGCTCTATCTGCCGGACAGCGATACGCTGGTGGTCTCCGACCTGCATCTGGAAACGGGCGCCGCCTATGCGCGCCGCGGCATGATGCTTCCGCCCTATGATACCGCGCTGACGCTTACCCTTTTGACCAGTGTTATCGAGCGCTACAGGCCGGCGCGCGTGGTGAGCCTCGGTGACAGTTTTCACGATCGCCGCGGGGCAAGCGCCCTGCCCGAGGCCAGCCAGTTACAGATCCGGGCGCTGATGGCGGGGCGCGAATGGTTCTGGATCGCCGGCAATCACGACCCGGACCATCCGGACGGTCTTGCGGGCGACTGTGTGCAGGAGCTTTATCTCGACGGGCTGTGTTTCCGTCACGAGCCGCTGGAGAACGAGGATGCGACCGGCGAGATCGCCGGACACCTGCACCCGGCGGCGCGTGTCGTCCGGCGCGGCAAGGGCGTTCGCAGGCCCTGTTTCGCAACCGACGGCCAACGCCTCATCATGCCGGCCTTCGGCGTGACCACTGGCGGTCTGAATATTCGAAACGCGGCCTTTGACGGCCTGTTCGACCTTCAAAGCCTGACCGCCCATCTTTTGGGACGCGAACGGATCTATTCCGTGCCGTTCGGCCGGCTCATCGGATAGGCTATTTAAGGTAGATGGCCAGGGTTTGGCTCATAACCAAACAACACTGTTGCCGCGAACGCGATGGGATGCAGGGTTCGATGTGCCTTTCTTTCAATTCTTCGCGGAACCAGTCGGCGTCGTAGCCTCGATCCGCGAGCATCCAATCCTCAGCGGTTAGCGGGGCCAACAGCGCCCTCGCACCGATGTAGTCGCTGACGTTCCCCCGAATCATGACACCGCCATGAATGGAAGCGCCCATCGTAACGTCCGCTGATGACCGCGAACCGGTTGTTCGTCAAAACCTCCAAACGTCTCCTTGGAGCCCATTTCGACGGGTTCCTACCGTGCGACAAATGGCGGCTTTGGGTACCCAGTTGCACAGGTTTAATTGTAGCGATCAATATCAGATCGTATTTCCCGGGGGAACATGAGCCTTCTTCGAAAGTCAGTAAATTCCATGCCAGATCATTCCAATCTTGACCCATCTGGCTCCTTGGTCGAGCAATTTTTGCTTGAACCAATTGCATCTGGTCCTCTCGATGGTCTTAGCTTCACGGTGAAGGACAATATCGATATAGCGAGTCGAAAGACTTCCTATGGCAATCCGACCTGGCGAGATCGACACCCTGCTCCGCAGTACAACGCCCTTTGTGTTGACCAGCTTCTAGCTGCCGGTGGACATTGTGTGGGCAAGGTTGTTGCTGATGAGTTTACGTACAGCCTTGATGGAGAAAGCCAGTATTTTGGCACGCCTCGCAATGCAAAGGCACCCAATCGGATCCCTGGCGGATCATCAAGTGGGTCTGTTGCTTCAGTTGCGAACGGCGTATCCGATTTTTCAATTGGAACCGATTCAGGTGGCTCGATCCGCGTCCCGGCCAGCCTTTGCGGGGTTTGGGGGATGCGCCCATCGTTGCACCGGATATCTGAGGCTGGAGTGCTGCCCTTTATGCCCAGTGTCAGTACGGTTGGTGTTATTGCTTCCAGCCACGAGCAACTGAATTCAGTTGTCCGCGTCTTGTTGCGCAGCAATGCGCGTCCTGCCGCGCCATTGAAGCGCATCCTTGTGCTATCGGATGCAATGGAAACTGCCGATGATCCGGTGCGTGCAGCCGCGGAAGTTGCGCTAAATGAAATTTCCCACCGCACCGGAGTTGATCTGCAAACGGTCAGTTTCGCGCAGATCGTAGGGGATGACACCCCTCTAAGTGACTGCAATGAAAATGCTTTACGTGTCTTGCAGTCATTGGAATTTCAAAACACAGTGGGAAGTTGGATTGAGAACAACGCGCCGGAAATCGGCACTTCCTTTTCAATGGCATATGAAAACGTGCGTCATTTGGATCGACACGAAGCGATAAATTGTCTTGATCTTTGTGAGCGTTTTTTTGAGGCTATCCAGGCGGTGATGATCTCCGGAACCGTGATCTGCTTCCCAACTACTCCTGTAATTGCTCCCCTCAAAAACACTCTTAATTCAATGGAGGCGGTATTGGATTTTTATGGGAGGACAATGACTATCACGGCTTTTTCCGGCGTTGGCAGATTGCCGGAGATTTCAGCACCGCTTCTCACAGTGGACGGATGCCCGGTTGGCCTTTCATTTGCTGCCGGGCACTATCAAGATGAATTTCTGCTAAGCGCAGTAAAGAAAATGCTAGGTTCGTAAAGCGAGCATAAGAGAAGAAACGGCTAAGGCTCACCCTGTCCGCATCTCGGTCATTGGCCAATTTTTTGGCCAATGTCTGCTATTGTAACAAGCGGTCGTCTTCATTTCTGCCCGTTTATAGGTCCAGAGCCTAGTCCTTGCGGAAAATCACACTGCCCAGCCAGCCGGTTATCATGGCAAGGGCCACGGCCAAAAGGCCGTAGATGAAGGAATGGTTCTGCGCCAGTTCGAAAATGAACTGCTCAAGACCGGTCTTGACGACGCGCATGCGCAGTTGCCGTTCCATCATGAATTCATTGTTCTTGAACAGGAAGGCGCGCAGCTTGTGCTCCCCGACGGGAATGTTGGCCGGCAGGCGGATTGTTGCGCGAAACAGGCTGGAGGAGACAAATTCCACCCCGACCGGCTCGCTTTGATAAAGCCCGTCCTCGACCCGCAGACGCAGGAGCGCTTCCTTGAACTCGGGCACCCGCGTCGCATCCCCCACATTGCCCGAGGGCGTCAGGTGGATGTGCTCAATGCCGATCGTCTGCCCGCTCAACTCGATCTGCTTGGCGATCCGGTTGATCGGCAAGGTGCTTGAGATCGAATAGGAGGCGGGAGCCGGCTCGAAATTCATCGAATAGCGGTTGATCCAGATGCCGAAGACCCGGTCCTTCTTGCGGACAACGGTTTCCCTCGCCGGCCCTTCCAAAGCAACGATGATGTCATAACGCCCAAGCTGAAGCAGCAGATCGTCGGCATTGTCGAGGGCACCGAAGACCGTCAGGTCGGCGCCGGCAAAGTCGGAGGTGATGGCGATCTCGTTGGTCGAGATGCCGATTTCAAGCTGCTCGTCATCCGCGCGCGTTGCCTGACTGCCCATGACAGCCAGAAACAGGAGCGCCCGGAGCGCGATGCCGATCTTGCCCACCATCACAGACCATCCTTGATGATCGAGACCGAATAAAGCTCGTCGGGCTGGATGACGAGGTCGAGCGCCAACCGCACGCCGACCGCAAGGACCAGCAGCGCCAGGAGCGCGCGCAACTGTTCACCGCGAAGCTTCTGCCCGACACGCACGCCGTATTGCGCGCCGATGACTCCGGCAACCATCAAAAGTCCGGCCAGGAACACGTCGACGGACTGGTTCGTCGTCGCCTGCACGATGGTGGTAAAGGCGGTCACGAAGATGATCTGAAACAGCGAGGTTCCGATCACCACATTGGTGGGAATGCGCAGAAGATAAATCATGGCCGGAACCATGATAAAACCGCCGCCGACACCCATGATGGACGTCAGCACGCCGATGCCGAAGCCGAGCACGATGACCGGAATGACGCTCAGATAAATCTTTGAGCGCTTGAAGCGCATCTTGAACGGCAAGCGGTGCACCCAGTTGTGCTGACCGGGTTTGCGCAGAGAAACCGGCTGGTTCGCCGCCGCCCGGCGCAACGAGTTGATGCTCTCGATCAGCATAAGGCTGCCGATAATCCCGAGAAACGTGACGTAAAACAGCGAAATGATCAGATCCAGCTGACCCAAACTTCGCAACAGTGTGAAGAGGTAAATGCCGACCGACGCGCCGAACAGGCCGCCGATCAGGAGCATCGTTCCCAGTTTGACATCAAGCGTTCCGCGCCGGAAATGCGAAAGGGCGCCGGAGAAAGAAGACGCGACAACCTGGTTGGCACCCGTCGCAACGGCAACGGCCGGCGGGATATTGTAGAATATCAGCAGCGGCGTGATGAGGAAGCCGCCGCCGACACCGAACATGCCCGAGAGAAACCCGACCGCAGCGCCCATTCCGAGAATGATAAAAGCGTTTACGGATAGTTCCGCTATGGGCAGATAAATGCTCATGTCAGGCCGAAGTGGCGCATCCCGATTTGTTAGAACGGGTGCGATGCGCACCCTATCCTGTCATGCGCTTTAAGTTTACCCAAGTCAATTGCCGCGCTTGGGACCAGAAGCGCCTGTTTTTTATGGCCAGATTCAGCCGTCTCGTCGTCTCAATGAACCCTAAAACGAACAGACCGCCCGGTCCAGTGGACGGGCGGTCGCTTTGTCATTTTGGTTAAGACCGGAAGGCCGGATTTGCCCTAGTTGTTTCTGGCGATCAGCTCCTTGACCAGCGCATCATTGACTTCGCCGGTGGGCTCAAGCCCGACCGATTCCTGAAAGGCCTTGATGGCACTGACCGTGCGGTCGCCCATGATGCCGTCAACTCCCCCGGTATCGAAACCGTTCTTTGTCAGGATCGCCTGAATGTTCTTGACCGCCTTGGTCATATCCACAGAAGCCGTGCGGGTTTCAGAGCCACGCCATTCCGGTGGGATGACAACAACATTTGCGGCTTCAACCAGCGGCGCGGCTTTCCAGAGTTCAACCTTCGCCCGCGCGCTTTCAAGTTGCTCGGGCCGCAGAGCTTTGGCGACCTCATCACGCTTGTTGGCCGCATCCTTGTCACCGGATTTTGCTGCGATGGCGAACCATTTATAGGTTTCTTCCAGATCCTGCGAAACGCCGGTGCCGCGCGCGTGGAGGATCGCCAGATTGAACTGGCTGTCCTTGACGCCGAGATCCGCGGCCTTGGTGAACCATTGACCGGCGGCGGCGTAATCCGGTTCGCCATTGTGGCCGATTGCGCTCAGGACGGCGAGATTGTGCATTGCGCTTGCGTTGCCCTGCTCAGCGGCCTTGTTGTACCAGTCGGTCGCGATATCGAGATCGCGTTCAACGCCTGTGCCCTTTTCGTAGAAATTGGCGAGGCGGTATTGAGCGGGCGCAAAACCGCGGTCCGCGGAGAGCTTGTACCACCTGGCCGCTTCGCCAAGATCGGTCGGAACACCCCTGCCCTCGGTATAGCGGGCGCCGATCTCGAAGAGAGCCAGTGAATCGCCGTCCGCCGCAGCTTCCCTGAGAGCCAACGGCCCGACGGATTCGGAAGGCAGGGCAATCGGCTCCAGACTTGGTGCCGGATCAACTGCCGCAATCTGCGTTGTGTCGGAATCTACCGAAGCAACCTGCTCGAGAGAGGGTGCGGGAGCCGAAGACTGAAAGCTAGAGGTTGGCTGAACCTCGTTGTCGGCCGACATGGTCTGCGCCGTCGACATCAATGCATCGTTGCCCAAAGCGGGAACGGGATTGGGATCGATTTCCTCGACACTCTCCTTATTGATCACCTCGACCTTGGGGAGATCAGGTGCCACGGCAACAACCGGTTCGGTCACCGGTTCGGTTACCGGCTCGACCACGGCGGGTTTCTCAACCGCCGCGTTTTGGACATTCCTTTCGCCGCCGCCGCCAATAAATCCGGAGAGCAGCGGATAAGAGATCACGGCCAGAAGCACTGCTCCGGCAGCAATCAGCAATGGTTTGCGTACAAGACTGCCGCTCCGCTTGCCGGACTTGCGTTTTGTTCCTGCAAGGTCCGCCTCACCCTCCAGATCGGCCGCTTCACTTGCCGCCGCGCGAGCCGCGCGCCGGGCGGCTGCGATGAAATCCGCCTTGTCGCTTTTTCCGTGTTCGGATTCAGCCGAATAGGTTCCTTCCTGGCCGGCAAGGGTCTGCGCTTCACGGACCTTTGCCATGATGCGTTTGATGTCCGGCGCACCGGAGCCGGGTTCCAGCGGCGTATTGGCGGTTTCAGGATCGATCCCGCCTTCCGGCTCCATCTCGATCACCGGCTCCACGGCATCGCCGTCCCGGTCGTCTTCGCCAGGCTGGAAATTCTCCTGTGGGAGATCACCGACCGGATCGATAGACGGTGCCGGATCAATCTGCTGCAGCTCGTGATTGAGGCGGTCCGCTGCGGTATTTGCGCTGGAGCCGAGCTTCATGCGATCCTTCAGGCCTGAGAGCAGCGACCTGCTGCGGCGGCTTTCCGGCTCACCGGGCAGCAAATCGTCAGCATTTTCAAGTGCCGGCTCATCACGCTCCGACGGAGTGTGGATATCGTCCCGCACCGGGTCGCGGTCGACTGGCGGATAGACAGCAGACGCGGTTTGCAAGGGTGGCGCCGGCGTCCGCTCCTGGTCGCCGAAGCGGTCATCCATGGCGAAGTTCACTGGTCCGGAAGCGGGCGAAACATGATGCTGCGCGGATTCTTCCAGCCTCTCAAGGCGGCTGGCGATCTTGAGAAGCGTGTCGTGAACGGCATCTATGGTCCGGCTGCTGCGCTCCTCGCTGCGACGGCTTAGATCTTCCAGCGAGCGCAGGTCGCTGACAAGCGATTCAATGGCCGCCATATCGGCAGCTGGTGCACCGCGATGCTGGAAATTGGCAACGGCGGTCTCGGCGGCCTGGCGCGCCGCCTCGATCACCATATCCTCGTCTTTTGCGCGACTGACGGACAAATGATCTTCGATGGCTGCGAGCCTCGGCTCCAGCACCGCGGCGGTTTCGCCGTCCGTGTCAGGGTTGTTCAGGATCTGCGAAAGGCCCGAAACCTGGTCCTCCAGATTGCGGATGGCATCATCGCTGACATAGTTGGGCGACTGGCTTTCATCGAGCCGTGCTGCAAGATCCGCGAGACGCATCTCGATGGGCGTAAAGTCTACCACCGGCTCGCGCCCGACACTGTGCTCAACCCGGTTGGCAAGCTCTTCCATCCGGCTGTAGAGCATATCCTGATTGCCGTTTGTCGCCGTCAGGTCCGAATTGATATTGTCGATGCGCAATGTCAGATCGCTCAGGTGAGAAGCAAGCTGCGCATTGACGCCCTCGACGTCGATCGCATCGACCTTGCGCGACAGTTCATCAAGCTGTGCAATGAGGTGCGGATCCGTATTGGAAAACTGCTGAACCAGGGTATGGGTCAGGTTGTCCAGCCGTTCGGCAACGGCGGAAATGGCCTCCTCGTGAGCGAGTTCTTCAACCCGCCGTGTCAAAGCCTCCATACGCTCCGACATTTCATTATGGGCCTGGCTGGTCCGACCGATCTGCGTCTGGTTGGACTGGCCGATCTCACCGATACGCTCGACAAGCGCATCCATACGGCTTTCAAGCCGCTCAACGATCTCCTGATCGACACTGTTGGCCTGTGCCGACTGGGTGGCGACGATGGCGCGGCTGATCTCGTCCAGTCTTTCGTCAAGCAGGGCGAACTGGCGGGCAACTTCCGGATCCGCGGCAGCGGGCTGGCGCGCCATCACGTCAATGGCGTTGACCAGCATCTTGATCTTGTCCTCAAGCGCATGCAGCGGCAGCGCTGACGGCAACTGGCCGATGGAGGATTTGATGTCGTCCAGGCGATAGGACAGGGTGATCAGCTCCTCACGGACCGCCGCCGGATCGAGATCGGAGATGCGTTCTTCAAACCCTTCCCAGCGATTTTCGAGCCGGCGCATGCTGTCCTCGCGCGCCATCTCGTTGATCATGGTGCGCAGTTCGTCGAGCTCGTGGTGCAGCACTTGGGCGTTCTGATCGGGCCTGGCGTTCTCGAATGCCGCAATCTGGTCGGCGAGCCGCGCCAGATCCTCGCGCACCTCGCCGGGCATTGCCGATGAGCCGGTGATGGTTTTGATTTCATCGACGTCGCGGCGCATGTCGTTGCGCAGGGAGACCAATGCGTCAGCGATCTCCCTCATGGCATTGCCGGTTTCGCGGGACGCGGCATTCGTTGCAGCCTGCTGCCTGCCGCTGTCATAATGACCGGATGGCTCGCGTTGCGGCATGGGCTGACGCACGGGTTGCCGCAATCTTTCCGACTGAAGCTGCTGCCTTTCAGTCTGGCGCTGCTGCCAGCTGTCCCTTTCCGGGGCCTGCTGAGGCGTTTCCTGCCTGCGGTTATGGTGCCGGTTGCGATGGTTCAGCGCTTCAATGCGCGCCTCAAGATCGGCGATTGACTGGTTCAATACGTCGACAGAGGAATTTTGCCGGGCGTCATGCCAGTTTTTCGGAGGTCTCGATCTGTTCATCTTTTTGTCCGCATCGAATTAAGCACGGTTGTCCCCTTCCATGGCCACATGCGGGCTTGCCAGGGTCGCTGGGACCGGAAGACCCGATGTAAATGGCAATCCGTCATGAACGAAAAACAAGGGAATCGGGATTAACCGCCGTCACCCGCACCTTCTAGAAACGTGGTAAACAACCCGTTAACCCGGGTCAGATTTTTGCAATTTATTTACCTTCGTAAATCGACCGGCGAAGCGAGCCTTGTTCGACAACCCACACCCCTATCACTTTGAAAGCGCCTGCTGTCAGTGTCACGAGGCTGCTTAAATCCTGTGTCAAAAAGGCTTGATCGGAAAAATTTTGACGTTTACGCAAACGTCAATTAATTGTATAGGACGTCAACCACCCTCCAGACCCTTCGGATCAAACGAGAGAGCCCCATGCCAAGCTATCAGGCCCCCGTTCAAGACACGCTGTTCATTCTCAACGATGTGCTCGGTTACGAGCGCTACAACAACCTGCCGGGATTTTCGGATGCCACCCCGGATGTGGTCGAGGCCATTCTGCTGGAAGGCTCGAAATTCGCGCAGGAGATCCTGCTGCCGCTCAACCAGGTCGGCGATCAGGAAGGCTGCGTGCGCCATGACGACGGCTCGGTAAGGACCCCGAAAGGCTTCAAGGACGCATTCGACCAGTATCGCGCCGGCGGCTGGATGGGCCTTTCGGCCGATCCGGAATATGGCGGCCAGGGTCTTCCGCTCGTCCTGCACACGGCAATCGGCGAATATCTGTCCTCGGCGAATATGGCGCTGATGATGTATCCGGGGCTGACCCAGGGCGCGATTGCCGCGATCACCGAACATGGCAACGACGAGCAAAAGGCCAAATGGCTGCCCAAGATGATTGAGGGCTCGTGGACAGGCACGATGAACCTGACCGAGCCGCATTGCGGAACGGATCTCGGCCTCTTGCGGACAAAGGCCGTCCCCCAGGACGACGGCAGCTACAAGATCAGCGGTCAGAAAATATTCATATCGGCCGGCGAACACGACATGTCGGACAATATTATCCACCTGGTGCTTGCCCGTATCGAGGGCGCGCCGGAAGGTGTCAAAGGCATTTCTCTGTTCATCGTTCCGAAACTCAAGGTCGACGATGAGGGCAATGTCACGGACCCGAACGGCGTTTCCTGCGGGTCGCTTGAAGAGAAGATGGGCATTCACGGCAACGCCACATGCGTGATGAACTATGACGAGGCGACCGGCTATCTCATCGGCAAGGAGCACAAGGGCCTTGCCGCCATGTTCGTGATGATGAACGAAGCGCGGCTCGGTGTCGGTCTCCAGGGGCTGTGCCAGTCCGAGATCGCCAGTCAGAACGCCGGCGATTATGCACGCGAACGCATTCAGGGCCGTGCGTTGACCGGCGCCAAGGAGCCGGAAAAGAAAGCTGACCCGATCATCGTTCATCCGGATGTCCGGCGCACGCTGATGACCAACAAGGCCTTTAACGAGGCAAGCCGGGCACTTGCCCTTTGGACGGCGCTGCGCTCGGACCTCAAACACCGCTCCGACGCCGAAGAGGACAGACAGGCCGCCGACGATATGCTCGGCCTGATGACGCCGATCCTCAAAGGTGTGCTGACTGATCGCGGTTTCGACAATGCGGTTGCCGCGCAGCAGATGTTTGGCGGCCATGGCTATATTGAAGAATGGGGGATGAGCCAGTATGTGCGCGACGCGCGTATCGCCATGATCTATGAGGGCGCAAACGGCATCCAGGCACTTGACCTGGTGGGCCGCAAGCTCGGCGCAAATAACGGACGCGCGGTCATGGCTTATTTCAAGGAAGTCGGCGACTTCTGCGAGGAGCACCGCAACGACGAGAAGATGGCTCCCGTCACCAAAGCATTGAAGAAAGGCCTCAATGACCTGCAGGCATCGACCATGTGGTTCATGCAGAACGGCATGTCCAATCCCGACAATGCCGGCGCCGGCTCGACCGACTATATGCACCTCTTCGGCCTTGTGGCGCTCGGCTATATGTGGGCGCAGATGACCAAGGTCGCACAGGACAAACTTGCCGAAGGCGCCGGCGACGATAAGGCCTATCTTGAAAACAAGCTGATCACATCGCGTTTCTTCTTTGAGCGCATGCTGCCCGAAACCGCGCTGCGCCGCCAGCGTGTCGAAGCAGGGGCCGAAGCGGTCATGGCGCTTGATGCCGAGGCATTTTAAACCCTGAGGGCTTGTGACCCTGCAGGCCCGCCCCACATTTAAGTCATGAGAGGTCCGGCGCTGCCGGTCCTTTCCGGAGGATATTTGATGAACACCCCGCCCGCACAGATCCTGGAGGTTCCGACACCTGAGTGGATGAGTAATGATCTCTCCATGCTGCAGGACATGGCGGGCCGGTTCATGAATAGCGAGATCGCGCCTGAATATGAGCGCTACGAACGGGAAGAGATCGTCGACCGGGAGGCATGGGAAAAGGCCGGAGCGGCCGGTCTCCTTTGCGCGTCCATGCCGGAAGAATATGGCGGTGCCGGCGGCACCTATGCCCATGAAGCCGTCATCACCGAGGCAATCGGCCATAGCGGCGTCGACGGCTTCGGCATCGCCCTGCACAACGCCATTGTCGCGCCATACATTCTTCACCACGGATCGGAAGAGCAGAAACAGCGCTGGTTGCCGCGCCTGGCGAGCGGCGAACTGATCGGCGCCATCGCCATGACGGAACCGGGCGCAGGCTCGGACCTTCAAGGCATCAAGACAACGGCGAAGAAGGACGGAAACCACTACGTCATTAACGGGTCGAAGACTTTCATCACCAACGGTCAAAACGCCAATCTGATCATTGTGGTCACAAAGACGGACCCCTCCGCCGGAGCCAAAGGAACGTCGCTGATGATTGTCGAGACCGACGAGGTGGACGGTTTCGAGCGGGGCCGCAACCTCGACAAGATCGGCCTGAAGGCGAACGACACGTCGGAGCTCTTTTTCAACGATGTGCGCATTCCGACCTCAAACCTGATCGGTGCGGAAGAAGGTCAGGGTTTCGTCCAGCTTATGACCGAACTGCCACAGGAGCGCCTGCTGATAGCCAACCAGGCGATTGCAATGATCGAACGCGCCCTGGCGCTGACCATCGACTATGTCCGCGAGCGCAAGGCGTTCGGCAAATCCGTGCTGGACTTTCAGAACACGCAATTCAAGCTCGCCGAGCTGAAATCGGAAGCCACAATGGCGCGGGTTTTTGTCAATCACTGTGTCGAACAGCACCTTTCCGGCGCGCTCACGCCGACCACCGCCTCGATGGCGAAATACCTGCTGACCGATCTGCAATGCAGGGTCATGGACGAATGCCTGCAACTGCATGGCGGTTATGGCTACATGAACGAATACCCCATCGCCCGCATGTTCCGCGACGCACGCGTTCAGCGGATCTATGGCGGCACCAATGAAATCATGAAACTGCTCATCGCACGGAGCCTTTAAGGAGACCACGACCATGGCTGACACCTTTATCTACGATCATGTGCGCACCCCGCGGGGACGCGGAAAAAAGGACGGCAGCCTGCATGAGGTTCCGTCCGCGCGTCTCGGCGCGAAAGTGCTTGAGGCCATCCGCGACCGCAACGAACTCGACACCTCGACAGTTGACGACGTCATTTTCGGCTGCGTCGATCCGGTTATGGAGGCCGGCGGCGACATTGCCCGCGCGTCAATCTTCGAGGCAGGCTATGCAACGCAAGCGCCGGGCATGCAGATCAACCGGTTCTGCGCATCGGGCCTTGATGCGGTCAATATGGGCGCGGCGAAGATCGGCCAGGGTGCCGACGACATCGTGATCACCGGCGGCGTTGAATCCATGTCGCGCATCGGCATCGGCATGTCGGGGGGCGCCTGGTTCATGGACCCTTCGGTCAACCTGCCCTCCTATTTCATGCCGCAAGGCGTGTCGGCCGACCTGATCGCCACCAAATACGGCTTTTCCCGCGACGATGTGGACGCCTATTCGGTCGAGAGCCAGAAGCGCGCCGCCCATGCCTGGGAGAAGGGATATTTCAAGAACTCGGTCGTTCCGGTGAAAGATCAGAACGGCCTGATGATCCTTGACCATGACGAGCATATGCGCCCCGAAACGGACATGCAGAGCCTTGCCTCTCTCAATGCTTCGTTTGAGATCATGGGTGAAATGGGCGGTTTCGATGCGGTGGCCGTTCAGGCGCATCCCGATGTCGAGATGGTCAAGCATGTCCATCACGCCGGCAACTCGTCCGGTATCGTCGACGGTGCCGCAGCGGTTCTGATGGGATCGGCCGAGGGCGGCAAGAAGATGGGGCTTAAGCCACGCGCCAAAATCCGCGCCTTCACCAATATCGGCTCTGATCCGGCCCTGATGCTGACCGGTCCGGTTGACGTGACGCAAAAATTGTTCGAGCGGGCCGGCATGACACCCAACGATATCGACCTTTTCGAACTCAATGAGGCATTCGCGTCGGTGGTGCTGCGGTACATGCAGGCACTCGACATTCCGCACGACAAGATCAACGTCAACGGCGGGGCCATCGCCATGGGCCACCCGCTCGGCGCGACCGGTGCGATGATCCTCGGAACGGTTCTTGACGAACTGGAGCGCCGGGACCTCAACACAGCGCTCGTGACACTGTGCATCGGCGCGGGCATGGGCACCGCCACCATCATAGAGCGCGTTTAAGGACGGGGACTGACCAGATGAGCTACACGAACTTCACACTCGAAACCGATTCTGACGGCATCGCCCTCGTCACATGGGACATGACCGACAAGACCATGAATGTGTTTACCCTCGAGGTGCTTGAGGAACTGGACGCTATTGTCGACAAGGTGACCAATGACGAAGCCATCAAGGGCGCGGTCATCACGTCCGGCAAATCGACTTTCTCTGGCGGCGCTGACCTGACGATCATGGCCTCGATCTTCGAGCGCATCCATGAGGAAAGGAAAAAGAACCCCGAGGGCGTCGCGCAGATACTGTTTGACCAGATCGGCCAGATGACAAGTCTCTTCCGCAAGCTTGAGACCTGCGGCAAGCCGTGGGTGTCGGCAATCAACGGCGTGTGCATGGGCGGCGCATTTGAAATGTCGCTTGCGTGCCATGGCCGTGTCGCCGCCGATGCCGGTCACGTCAAGATGGCGCTTCCGGAAGTCAAGGTGGGTATCTTCCCGGGTGCGGGCGGGACCCAGCGCGTGCCGCGCCTGACCAATCAGCAGGACGCGCTGATGATGATGACCACCGGTCAAAATCTCAGCCCGAAGCGGGCCAAGGCTCTTGGCCTCGTCCACGACATCGTCGAGCCGGATCAGCTTATCGAAACGGCCAAGCAGATGATCCGCGACGGGCTGAAACCGGTCCAGCCATGGGATGAAAAGGGGTTCAAACTGCCGGGCGGCCAAATCTGGAGCCCGCAGGGCGCGCAGCTGTGGCCAGCCGTTTCGGCCAATCTGCGCAAGCAGAGCTACGCCAATTATCCGGCGGCAATCGCCATCATCAAATGCGTCTATGAAGGATTGCAGGTGCCGTTCGACACCGGCCTGCGCATCGAGCAACGCTACTTCACGGAGATTCTGCAGACGCCGGAAGCCTATGCGATGGTGCGCTCGCTGTTCGTGTCGCTGCAGGAGCTCAACAAGGGTGCGCGGCGGCCGGCCGGTATCGAGAAAACCAAGTTCTCCAAGATCGGCGTGATCGGTGCCGGGTTCATGGGTGCAGGCATTGCGTTCGTGACCGCCAAGGCCGGCATTCCGGTTGTCCTTATCGACCGCGACCAGGAGGCTGCAGACAAGGGCAAGGCCCATTCCGAAGGTCTTGTCGCCGCAGCGATGAAGAAAAAGCGTATGAGCCAGGAGGACGCCGACAAGCTGCTTTCTCTGATCACGCCCAGCACGGACTATTCCGATCTTGAGGGTGCAGAGCTGGTGATCGAGGCCGTTTTCGAGGATCGCGGGATCAAGAAGACCGTCACCGAGGCAACGGAAGCCGTTCTGGCCCCGGGCTCAGTGTTTGCGTCGAATACCTCCACACTGCCGATCACGGGTCTTGCCGAAAACTCCAAGCGGCCCGACGATTTTGTCGGCATCCACTTCTTCTCGCCGGTCGACAAGATGATGCTCGTGGAGATCATTCTTGGAGAAAAGACCGGCGACAGGGCACTCGCCGTTGCGCTCGACTATGTCCAGGCGATCAAGAAGACACCGATCGTCGTCAACGACACGCGCGGCTTCTACGTCAATCGCTGCGTCATGCGGTACATGAACGAGGCCTACAGCATGCTGGTCGAAGGCATTCCGCCGGCGATGATCGAGAACATCGCCAAGATGGCCGGCATGCCGGTCGGACCGCTGGCGCTCAATGACGAGGTGGCCATCGATCTGACACAGAAGATCCACCGCGCCACCATCGCAGATCTCGGCGACAAGGCCGTCGACCCACGCCATGTCCAGCTCATAGACACGATGGTCGATACGCATGGGCGGACCGGACGCAAGAGTGGAAAAGGCTTTTACGACTACCCGGCGAAACCGGCCAAGAAGCATCTTTGGCCGGGCCTGAAAGACCTTTACCCGCAGCAGGATCCTGACAATGTCAGCGTGGACGAGATAAGGAACCGCTTCCTCGTCACCGTCGCGCTCGAAGCCGCTCGGACCGTGGAGGAAGGCATCGTGACCGACCCGCGCGAGGCAGATATCGGATCGATCCTCGGCTTCGGCTTTGCGCCCTATACCGGTGGCGCACTGTCTTATATCGATGAGATCGGCGCAAAGGACTTCGTAGAGATGTGCGATGATCTGGCATCGCGCCATGGCGAGCATTTCAAACCGACGCCGCTGCTGAAGGATATGGCCACCAAGGGCGACAGTTTCTACAGCCGTTTCGGACAGGGCGCGGGCATCGGACAAGCAGCCTGACCGGATCAACATGCACTTTAAAGCGGGCCCTTGCGGCCCGCTTTTTTCTGTCCTGCCTCTTTTCCGGGACTGGCCGGATGCTAGTTGAAAATTCAGCGGCACAATGAGCGCCAAGCTCATTTGGGAGGAATTCGCATGGCAGTGGTCGACTACTATTTTTATGGAGCATCGCCGTTCACCTATCTGGGGCATGGCGCCCTCATGCGGGCCGCTGAGCGCCAGGGCGCCGAGATTGTCTTCAAGCCGGTGAACCTGATGACGATATGGGCTGTCTCCGGCGCGGTGCCGCCGGCACAGCGCCCCCCGGTGCGCCAGCGGTACCGGCTGGTCGAGTTGCAGCGGATCGCCGAATACAGGGGCCTGCCCATCAACACCAAGCCAAAGTTCTGGCCAACCGATACGTCGCTTGCCGATCAGGCGGTGATCGCCCTCGTCGAGGCGGGCGAGAACCCTGCCGATTACATGCAGAAGGTCTTTGCCGGCGTTTGGGCCGATGAACGCGAGCTGTCCGACCGGGCCGTTGTCGCAAGCATGCTTTCCGATTGCGGTTTTGACGCCGACGCGATCCTTGAGCGCGCGGCCTCGGACGATATTGCCGCGATCCGGGACCGCAATTCCGAAGACGCGGTGGCGGCCGATGCAGTTGGCGTACCGGCCTATGTGCTCAACGGAGAGGTGTTCTGGGGACAGGATCGTATCGACCTTCTGGAGCATGCGCTGAAGACCGGCCGCGCGCCATACACCCCCTAGCGCTTCAAATTCCGCCGCGGCTGGTTTAAAAAGTCCGGCAGGAACAGCCGGATTGGGGCCGGATGATGCTCTCGCACAAGCAGATTTGGTCTGCCATCGACACGCTTGCCGAACATAACGGCATGTCCGTCTCGGCGCTGGCGCGCCGCGCGGGGCTGGACCCGACGTCTTTCAATCGCTCGAAAAGGCTGAGTTCCGACGGGCGGCAGCGCTGGCCATCGACAGAATCCATATCGCGCATTCTGGAAGCGACGGGCTGCACCATCAGCGATTTTGCCAATCTTGCGGGAACCGGCGCGTCCCCGAAACGGCAGGCGGTCCCGCTGCTCGGTTTTGCCCAGGCGGGCGATGGCGGCTATTTCGACGATGGCGGCTTTCCGACCGGCCATGGCTGGGATGTGGTCGACATGCCGGCGACCGCATCGCGTCAGGCCTATGCGCTGCAGGTTCAGGGAGAATCCATGCTGCCCCTTTACCGCAACGGCGATACGCTGATCGTCGACCCGGAGGCGCGGGTGCGTCGGGGCGACCGGGTCGTGGCCCGCACTCGCGACGGCGAGATCATGGCAAAAATCCTGCGCCGCAACGGCCCCGAGTTGGTGGAGCTTGCATCGCTCAATCCGGACCATGCGGACCGGCATTTTACCGTCAGCGAGATTGACTGGATCGCGCGCATTGTGTGGGCAAGCCAATGATGTTTTTGCAACGCTTCAACGCCCTTGCGCGCCCGGCCTCGATCCTGATCGTCGTGCTCATGGCCGCATGGGTGCTCTACCATTTCGCCCCTGATCCATCGGCGCGGCAAGAGCGTCGGGCATCGGGTCCGCTCTGGTCTGGCGACGCGCCGGTCGAAACCGCATCGCCGACCGATGCCATGTCGCCGCGGGCCATCGCGCCGCAACAGTTCGCAACGCCCTTTGCGCAAAACGCCGCAGAGCTCGAGCGCATCGCGCCGCGCGCACCGCTCACCCCCCAGGTCGAGCCGGAGACAGGCCCGCGTCCGACCCTTTTGCACAAGCCCCTGGTGATCGCCGCCGGCGAGATCGTCTTTCCCGAGGGCGGACTTCGCCTCAAGGGCATTATCGTGACCGATCCGGACGAGACCTGCACGAGCCCGGACGGACAGCTGTGGCCCTGCGGGATCATCGCCCGCACGGCGTTCCGCAATTTCATCGGCGGGCGGTCCCTGTCGTGCAATCTGACGGACGACCGATGGAAGGATATTCTCGTCGTCTCCTGCCTTGTCGGCCGGCAGGACCCCGCGGCCTGGCTTGCAAGCAGTGGCTGGGTGCGCACTTTCGTCGGCAGCAAATATGCCGAGCTGGAACAGGCGGCTCAAAAGGAAGGCGCCGGCATTTTCGGGAACGATCCGCGCGGCCTGCCTGCCGTGCCCGACAGCAATGTCGCCGTTTCGCCCGACAGTGTCAGCTCTCCGACAGATCCCCTGCCAGTGCCTTTGCGATGAGCGCCCGCGTTTCGCCGATGCCGTAAAGGGCGACGAAGGAACCGAAACGCGGCCCCCGCTCCTGACCGAGCAGCACCTGATAGATCATCTGGAAGAAGACGACCGAGACGCCGGGCCCGCCATCGGGGCTCTTGCGCTTGGGATCCTGGTAGCGCTCGATGGCGCGGGCGACGTCGAGGATCGAATCCTGGATCGTCCCGCCATCGGCATCTTCCGGCAGGCCTGCGAGCTTTCCGTCGATCCCGGCAAGCGCCTCGCACTCCACCTCATCGGGCGCCCTGAAGACTTTTGTCGGCTTGACGAAATCGTTGAAGTAACGGATCGCATAGCCGACCAGTTCGTCGAGCTTGGGGTGCGACTGCGCCGTGACACCCGGCGCATAGCGCGAGATGAAGCCCCAAAGGACATCGCTGTTTTCGGCGTTCGACGCGCTGACCAGATTGAGCAGCATGGCAAAGGGCACCGGATTGTCGATATCCGGCGGGTTGCCGTCATGCATATGCCAGACCGGATTGCCCAGCCGGTTTTTCCAATCCTGTTTCCGGTAGGCCGCAAGGAAGGTGAAATACTCATCCACGGCCTTCGGAATGACGTCGAAATAAAGCTTCTTGGCCGTTTTCGGCTTCTGGAACATGTAAAGCCCGAGACTTTCCTCGGACGCATAGGTCAGCCATTCATCAATCGTCAGGCCATTGCCCTTCGACTTTGAGATCTTCTGGCCGTTCTCGTCGAGAAACAGCTCGTAGTTGAAGCCTTCCGGAGCCGGCTTGCCGAGCGCGCGGCAGATTTTCGACGAAAGGTTCACACTGTCGATGAGGTCCTTGCCGGCCATCTCATAGTCGACACCGAGCGCAAACCAGCGCAGGGCCCAGTCGGCCTTCCACTGGCACTTGACCCGGCCACCGGTCACGGGCGTTTCAACATGCTCGCCGGTTTCCGGATCGGCATAGGTCACCGTGCCGGTATCGGCATTGCGCGAGACCATCGGCACCTGCAGCACCTTGCCGGTGCGCTGGCATATGGGCAGGAAAGGCGCATAGGTTTCGCGGCGCTCCTCACCCAATGTCGGCAGGATGATCTTCATCACCTCGTCATAGACTTCGAGCATGCGCAGCAACGCCGCGTCGAACCGGCCGCTGGTGTAGACGTCGGTGGAGGAAACGAACTTGTAGTCGAAACCGAACCGGTCCAGAAAGGCCCGCAAACGGGCATTGTTGGCCGCACCAAAGGACGGATACTCGTTGGAAAACGGATCGGGTACCCTGGTCAGCGGCATGCCGAGATATTGCGTCAGCATCTCCTGATTGGGCAGGTTGGCCGGCACCTTGCGGAAGCCGTCCATATCGTCGGAAAAACACAGGATCTTGGTCTTGACCGTATCGCGCGTCAGCACGCGAAAGGCATGACGCACCATGGAGGTGCGCGCCACCTCTCCAAAGGTGCCGATATGTGGCAGGCCGGACGGCCCGTAACCCGTTTCGAACAGGACTGTTTCGGGGTAGCCGGACTTCTCGTAACGTTTGACGATCTTCCGGGCCTCTTCGAACGGCCAGGCTTTCGCCTCAGCCGCCGCCGCAATCATATCTTCGTCAAGATCGATCTGGGTCAGGGCCGTGGTGTTCATCGTCTCACTTTCAGGGTCTTCGCGACCGGTTTTTTGATAAATGGATGGCCGTCCCGCGCGGGCGCTGTTTTATTGCAACGGATGGCCTGATTCCGGTGCGCAGCGGTTTCGGTTTGCTGCAGCGCAGCGGAACCTATGCCGACAGCGGCCCAAGGTCAATGAGGCGTTTGGCGCCGCTCGCGCGCACTCACAAATGCGCCAGTCGATTTTTACTTCAAAACAGGCCGCCCGCACTCTATAGAACCAGCAGACAACCAACTTGCGCTATGCCGCGCCGCTTCATAATTTAAGCGCGGACACATCAACAGGACGCAGACCAAGAAGGACCTTGCATGTCATCCCCGATTACAATCCAGGACGCGCTTATCTATGTCATGGTGACCATGTCTGCCGTCGACAGGACAATGACCGACGCCGAACTCGCACAAATCGGCAATGTCACACGCACGCTGCCGATCTTCCAGGACTTCAACGAAGAGCGGCTGGTTCGCGTGTCGAAGGATTGCGGCGCAATCCTGAGCGAGCAGGACGGGCTGGATACGGTGTTGCTGATCATTCACGACGCGCTGCCGGCGAACCTCTACGATACAGCCTATTCGCTCGCCGTAGAGATTGCCGCCGCCGATCTTCACGTCGAGCAGGAAGAATTGCGGTTTTTGCAGATTCTGCGTGACCGTCTGGCGTTGGACAAACTGACTTGCGCCGCCATCGAACGCGGCGCCATGGCCCGCTACCGCACTCACTAGGTCTGTCAGCGGCGTTCAAGCGTGCCTTGGCGTCCATCGGCGCTATATTGAGAGGCGAACTACCGGAGTTTGCTCATGGAACTGTTCGGGCTTTCGGAACCCGTGGTGCGTCTCATCGCTTTTGGCGCGATCTTCCTGTCGATGGCCATCTTCGAACTGGCCAGCCCCCGGCTTGAACGGGAGGAGTTTATCGGCGCGGTCAAGGCGCGGCGCTGGTTCACCAACCTTTCCATCCTCGTATTATCCTCGCTGGCGCTACGGGTGATCTTCCCGCTTGCGGCCGTCGGCACGGCGCTGTGGGTCAACGAAAAGGGCTACGGCCTTTTCAACCTTCTCGGCACACCGCCGATTGTCGCCGGCATCATCGCTTTCATCCTGCTCGATTTCGCCGTCTGGCTGGAACATGTCGTCAGCCACAAATTCCACATCCTGTGGCGCATTCACCGCATGCATCATGCTGACCCCGGTTTCGACGTGACGACCGCGCTGCGGTTTCATCCGCTGGAGATCGTGCTTTCCATGCTGTGGAAGGCTTTGATTATCCTCGCGCTCGGTCCGCCTGCAGTCGCCGTGCTTTTGTTCGAGATCGTTCTGAATGGCACCGCCATGTTCAATCATTCGAACATCAAACTGCCGAAGACCCTCGACCGTTATCTGCGGCTGGTCCTCGTTACGCCGGATATGCACCGGGTGCACCATTCCAGCGATCCGCGCGAGACCGATACCAATTACGGCTTCAACTTCCCCTTCTGGGACAGGTTTTTCAGAACCTATCACGCCCAGCCGCGCCTCGGCCATCAGGACATGGACATCGGGCTGACGAATTACCGCGGCGATGCGCCGACCAAGCTTGGCTGGTCGCTGTTGCTGCCCTTCCGCAAATAGAAAAAGCTGCGGTCAATAAAGGCCGTTGGGGAAATAACGCAGGTAGATTTCCCGCATGCGGCCATCCTTGCTGATTGCCAGAAGCGCATGGTCGAAGGCGTCCGCAAGGTCGGCGCTTTCGCGGCTGACGGCGATGGAAAGTCCTTCGCCGAGGAAGTTCGGAGCGAAATAGGGTCCGTCAAAATAGGAGCAGCACTCATTGGCCGAATTGCTGATCAGCCAGAAGGACAGCTGCACGCCATCGCCGAAGACGGCATCGACTTCACCGGTTTTCAGACCGTCGAACATCCATTCGTCACGCTCATAGCTGACCGGCTGGATGTTCGGGAAATAGGCCCTGAGCATCGCATCATGGGCCGAGCCGGTGATCACGCCGACGCGCCGCCCGTCAAGGGCCGACGCATCGTCCCCGTCAATTTCGACCCGGTCCGAGCGCACGAACCGCGCCGGAAATTTCAGGAAAGGCCGGGTAAAGAGATAGGAATCGCGGCTGACGGAGTTGATCCCGACACCGGCGATGATCGCATCACCCTGCCCGCTGGCAATCGCCGTCGACAATTCACTCCAGGGCAAAACCTGGATCTGGCATTTCTGCGAGATGTTCAGTTCGTTGCAGATCTCGCGCGCCAGATCGACATGAAAGCCGGCCACCCGGTCCTGCTGGTCGATGAAGTTGAAGGGCGGGAAATCATAGGTCGTCAGAAATCGGATACGGTTGCGGGCCGCCAGATCCGGCACCTCGACACGCTCGCGCGGGTCCCAGTAGTTGGGCGAGGATATGGTTTGCGGCAGGGCAATCGATGCGCCCAGCACACAAAGAAGCCCCACAAGAGGCAGACGGATCATGGTCTTGAAGAGCAGCACGCTATCCCCGAACAATTGACATATGGAGCGGGTAGCGGGAATCGAACCCGCGCGTCAAGCTTGGGAAGCTTGCAGGCTACCATTACATCATACCCGCTTGCGCCATTTGCATCGAACTTTGGCTCAAGATCGAAGCAACGGCCTTTTCTGTCAAGCGCAGCTTGACTCGGGCCCGGCCCGTTGCCATGTGCAGGTGGATTGTGATCACCGGTTCCAACCTTATGCTGCAACTGAAAAATCTGCTCGAAAACCGCAAGTTCGAATGGTTCATCACGGCCATTATCATCATCAATGCCATCACGCTTGGCCTTGAGACGATCCCGTTCGCGGTGGAGCATTTCGGTCCGCTGCTCTACGCGATGGACCGGACGATCCTTGGCGTCTTCGTGGTTGAACTTGTCGCCAAGATGGCGGTCTACCGGCTGTCATTCGCCAAGGATCCGTGGCGCATCTTCGATTTCATCATTGTCGGCATTGCGCTGCTTCCGACCACCGGCAGTCTTTCGGTGCTGCGGGCGCTGCGTATCCTCAGGGTCTTGCGCCTCGTCTCCATGGTGCCGTCGCTCCGGCGTGTCGTCGGCGGGCTGATCGCCGCCCTGCCCGGCATGGGCTCGATCGTCTTGCTGCTGGGGCTGGTTTTCTACGTTTTCTCGGTCATGGCGACCAAACTTTACGGTGCAAGCTTCCCCGAATGGTTCGGCTCGATCCCGGCCTCGGCCTATTCGCTGTTCCAGATCATGACGCTGGAAAGCTGGTCGATGGGCATCGTGCGGCCGGTGATGGACGTCTACCCGATGGCCTGGGCGTTTTTCGTCCCCTTCATCGTGACGACATCCTTCACGGTCTTGAACCTTTTCATCGGCATCATCGTCTCGGCCATGCAGGCCGAGCATGAGGCCGAGGCTTCGGCCGACCGGGAGTTGCTGCAGAACGAACAGGAAATGATCCTCAACGAAATCCGTGCCCTGCGGGCGGACGTCGCCGCAATGAAGGCCGACAAATCAGGATAACCAACCACAGGCATCTGGACAGTTCTAGGCTTGCGGCAAATCCACACCCTGATGAAGAGCAGAGGACCTCGCCGGCCTTTCGCACAACTTCCGTTTGCAACGGCATTGAAGGCGGATTTCGGCCGAAACTGAGCTGCTCGCTTCAGCTGATAAGCTTGAAATACTCTTCCCGAACGGCCTCATCAATTTGGACGCCGAGATAACCCCCGTATAGTCGATCCTGCCGGTCTTTACGCGGTCCGGAAATCCAACAGTGATCTCCACTATGCGTTTCGAAGTAGTTTGCTTTGAAACCAGATCCGCTCAGGCCTTTAAACTTCAGTCCCTTGCAATAGAGGGTTTTGCCGGATTTTGAGAAATAGACGCGACCGACCACAGCAGGTCCTTCCAAACCGCCAGCCTTGTTTTCAAATTGCATTATTCGCGAGCGCGCGTGCCTGAACTCCGACGGCATTTGCTCGTCAGACTGAAGTTTCTCTAACCAATGATCCGCGTGTCTGGCCATAGCAGCGCATTTATAATCGTTGCAAAAGCGAAAGTCAGCGCAACTCGAGCTAAAATAGAAACACATTGTATGGGGGTTCATCCATACCGACGTGTTTTTCAGCCAATACTCTGCGAACTCTTACCGGATAATACCCATGATAACGCAGGAGGTAGAAACCGATCCTCCAACGCCTTTGAATTGATGTCATTTCATCGCAATAGAAAGCATGAATTCCGTACGCGGAACCGACACCCCCGCGATCCAACGATGCCTTTTCGAGCACTTGGAAAGTCTGAACACACTTTTCGCCGGACAAGCCAGCCGCCATGCACATATCGATCGCGAAAGTATCAGCCTCGATTTCCCTGCGTGCGTGAGTGATGGGTGAGACAAAACTCTGCAGAATATATGCCAGTACCCGCAGCCGGCCTTTTAGTCGTTTCGAAGCACGTGGGATGTGACCCAACTCATGATGCGCAATCTCGTGGGCAATCACGAACGCGGCCATCTCCACGGTCGCGCAGAGTTCAAGCAAGGTCCGAGTCAGGAAGATATGATTGCCGTCAGCGGTAAACGCTGCGTGGGCCGGATTATGCAAAACCGAAATCTGATAGCGCGATATTCCTGGAAAAGCCGCTTCCAGAATGCCAAACGCTTCTTGAGCAAGATCTACACTCCAATCGTCTTTGTCCATGCGCTGATCGGACGTAACGCTCGCAATCGCATCACCAAATGTCGAATAATCTGTCACATATACCATTTGGATATATAGAGTGATCGATTCAACCTTATCGTTTAGTGTTTTGTCTTCATGGTAAATGGTCAGGCATGGCCGTCTCGGAGCCCAATCAAAGCCGGCTCCATCCCTTGCGGCGGAGAAGTGACTGCAACGAAAACGTGCCGCACATACCCAGATTGCCACAATGAAAACAGAAAAGACGCAGTAGAGTTGGCGCGGTGTTTTCTGTTGTGCGCCACACTATATAACCGTTGCCATGTTGCAGAAGGTCAGGACATACAGCCGAAAAATCAGCCCGGGTGCGGCGGCGTCGGCCCTGGCGCACGCGATCATTGCGGCTGTGCTGATTTTTGGCCTGCCGGACTTGTCGCGGGACGCGGATGAACCGCAGGTTATCCCGGTGGAACTTGTGCTCTCACAGCAGGATATCCTGGCGGCGTTGCAACAGACCCTGGAGGAAACGGTTCCGCCGCCTTCCGGGCAGGAAGAGGTCGCGTCATCGGACCCGGCAGGTGGGCAACCGATCCGCACACTTTTTCCTGTCTACCAGTTCGGGGAGGAGGATGCAGGCCCAAGCGAGACCATCGATGGCGACACGCCGGAGGTGTCCGAGACTACCGAGACACAGTCTGAGGATACACCGTCCGAGGAACCCGATGTGGCCGAGCAGACCGCGGATCTGGACGAGGCGCCGACGGCCGAACAGGCAGAGGAAACAGCCGCAGCAGACGCGCCGCAACCACCTGAAGAAACGGCCGAAACAGAGCGTTCCGTACACGACACCGAGAGCGCAGTTGCAACAAGCGCCAAGAACGACATCCCGCGTGGCGTGCGTGCCGGCGATCTGTGCGCGACGGAGCTGCGCCGCCAGCTCGTCGCCTCCATCCCGCCTTACCGACCGAACCTCCTGCCGGCCTACCGGCTCGATGAGGGCACGTTGATCGTGGTGCAGAAAGGTGCGTTTCGGTCCGATGCGCAGTGGTATGATCTGAAATTCCGTTGCGAAATCGACGAGGAGGCAACACGAGTCGTTTCCTTTGACTTTGAAGTCGGAGCGCCCATTCCACGCTCCGCATGGGCAGACCGCGGTCTGCCGGCATCGTAGGGCGACCCTGCCACGCCTGTCATAGATGCCAGACAGGGGCAGACGCTTGACACCGCATCCATCGTCGTCCCAGTTTTGAAGCCGGTCCTGAAATGGCGAGGAAAAAATGAAATACGCAGCCGCCGGTGCCTGTTGCTCCTTTCTTGTCTTGTTCCCAGCGCCTTTAAGCGCCGAAACGGGAGTGCTTGAGAAACAGGCCCGGTTCGACGAATGCAGGGCGATTTTGCAGACACTTGCCGGGGCGGTCAGCGGGAAACTGGCGGAGTACAGCACAAACACCGACGAAGTGCTGGAAAGCACGTTCATCAGCGAAGACGGGACGACACGATTCACCGTCACGTGTCTGGCCAAGGAAGAGAAGGTGATTATCCGGCATGAGGCCATTCAATAAGCCTCACACGGACCTCTGTTCTAAAGGTAGGGCGCGAACAGACGCGCGAAGCCGTCGCGGAACTTGACGGCCCATGGACGCGCATCCATTTCAGCAAGCGTGATCGAGGCGGACCGCGCCTTGGCCTCGTCGAAGTGCCGAACGAGCACTGAGACGAAGTCCTTGTCATAGATCTCCAGATTGAACTCGAAATTGAGGCGCAGGCTCCGGTCGTCAAAATTGCCCGAACCGACAATCGCGTAGCTATCGTCGACGATGAAGAGTTTGGAGTGCGTGAACGGCGCGGGTTGACGACAAACCTTTACGCCGCGTTCGAGAACCTGCCAGAGCATCGCATCGGTCGCCCAACTCACGAACGGAATATTGCCCTCCTCGGGCAAGATGATTTCCACATTCACGCCGCGCATTGCGGCCGCATTCAGGCTCGCCATGAGCTCGCGGTCGGGCACGAAATAGGGCGTCATGACACGTACGCTCTGCCTCGCGGCATTGGTCGCACCCATATACATCCACCGCAGCTTCTCGAAGTCCTCATTCGGCCCGTCGATGATCACACGCGCCAATAAATCACCCGTGCCCGGCAAGTCCAGCGGCTCCGTCCGCAGATGGTTGGCTCCCGTCGCAAAGGACCAGTCTTCCAGAAATGCCCACTCGATATCCGCAACAACCGGTCCGCTGACCTTGAAGTGGAGATCGAGCGCCTTCTTGGGATTATCGACCGCTTCGGCAAGATGGCGAACGCCGATATTCATCCCTCCGGTGAAGGCGAGCCTGCCGTCCACAACCATGATCTTGCGGTGATTTCTCAGATTCAGATTGAGGAACCATTGCCAGTGGTTCCATGGCATGAACCTCGCCGTCGGAATGCCCCTTTCCTTCAGGAACCTTGAGATGCGGGGCCGGGAGTAAAGCTCGCCCAAACCATCGACGAGCACCTTGACCTCCACACCTCGTTCGACGGCATCGGCAAGCGCGTCGACAAACTGGAGACCAACCCGGTCGCTGTCGAAAATATAGGTGCACAAGCCGATCGAAACCTGCGCGTTGCGGATTTCATCGAGCATGGCCGGGAAGGCTTCCTCGCCATTGACCAGAAGCTCGATATGATTTCCCTCAACGAACCGGCGCCGCGTTACCTTGCGCGAGAGCCGGGTGAAACCGAGATGTTCGGACGGCCACTCCGCAGTGAAGGACGGATCGTCCAGATCGCTGTTGTCCGGCAGAGGCCAGCGGCGCCGCAGATACTGCGCCTGCGCCCTGATGCGGTTCACGCCGAACAGCCAATACAAGAGCGCGCCAAGGCCCGGAAGAAGAAGACAGACCGCTATCCAGCCCACCGCGGCACGCGGATCCCGCTTCCACAACAGCGCATGCCCGGCGCAGATAATGGAAAGCACGATTGCGAGCGCGGAAAGAACCCACTGAACAACACCGCTTTCGAAATCCAGAAGAAACATGTCAGTCGCCTGCCGAACCTGGCTCAGCGATAGCCAGAACGAGATTGATGTGAGCGCTTTTCAAGGCCGACGATTTGCCTCTTCCAGGTGCCGTTCGAGCTCCCTGCGCAGTTGATCGGCGGCCGGCGCAGCCTGTGCGAAAACCTTCGACGCCTCGTAGAACTCGAGCATCAGAATGTCCACGATTTCCGGGCAGATGTAGATATCCGGCGGCCGCGCCGCGATCTTCTGGCGCACTATCGACTTCTGCATGATCTGAAACGAGTTGAAAACCGACTCCTGAAACGAAGGAATAAGGCTCTCGCTTTCCGTTCTGTTTCCCAGCACATCTATCGCAATGGTCATGTCGCATTCGTCCATGATCAGGTCGTAGGGAACGGGATTGGTGACACCGCCGTCGACCAGAACACGCCCGTTGACGACCACCGGCTCCAGCACCCCCGGCACCGCCATGCTCGCGTGAACCCCTGTCCGGATGTCGCCGGTTTCAAGCACCACCTCGTTACGGCGCCAAAAGTCCGCCGCAACGACTTTGACCGGAATGTCCAGTTCCTCAAAATCCTTGACCTTCACATATTTCATCAAATCATCGAGGAACGCGTCGGCCTTCAGCAAGCTTCCGCCTTTCCAGTTGACGCCTGCGAGCTGCAGCCAGGTGAAAACATTGCCCATTGCGTCAATAAAGCTGCTGTTCTCCTTGTTCGAGATGTTCTGGATTTCCTCCCGCAAAGAGCGCGCACTTATGCCCGATGCATACATCACCCCGATAATCGCCCCGATACTGGTGCCGACAATGCGGCTCGGTTTAATGCCGAACTCGTCGATCACCTCGAGCATGCAGATATGGGCCAGCCCCTTGGCTCCGCCGCCGCCAAGGGCCAATCCGATGTCCGTCATCGATCGCTCCGCAACAGGTTCACTGTTATCGAATTTTGAAGCACTGGCGTGCGATCCATGATTTTGTTTTTTCCAACCATTTCAGAACAAGCCTCAATCGGGCATTGAATCCATCCCGCCCCTACGATCATCTGGTGATCCAGTTTCACTGGAAATGCAAGCTCCGGAAATAGAAACCGCGTGGCGCGCGCCGGCGACCACTGCACAATAGCGCGCGACCCGCCTGGTCAGCGATCAAAAATCGCCGCGGTCAAATGAATGAGTTTAAACCAGAGCTGCTCCCGGGGCCTTGTGAAGCGGGGGCAGCGAATGTCTGCTTTACGAAGACTGTTGCTGAAGAAGATCCGCAAGGGCGGGATGCGGGAACCTTCTTGGAATGGTGACCGCGAAGAACGGTTCCGAAATTCCAAGGTCGAATGCGGCCGTTTCAAGGATACCTGCTTTGATCTCGTCAGCGACCACGACCGACGGCGCGACGGCCAGCCCGACGCCCTCGCGAGCGAGCAGACGGACCATGGCCATATCATCCACGCTGGCTACGATACGCGGCTGCACACCCAGGCGGGCGACCAGACTCTCGAAGCCGGCGCGGATCACGCTTTCGGTCGGCAGGATAACGGGCGCGTTCCGCAAAAGCTCGCCCAGCGTTTCGCTCCCGAAAAAATCCGGCTTGCCATGTATGCGCACTGGTTGCTCGGCGATCCTCTGTGCCGCAAAGGCGGAATCGGAACGAGGCGGTGGCACCTGCGTCGTCAGAACCACGTCCAGTGTCAGCGTGTCCAGATCGTGAAGCAGTGTCTCAAGGCTTCCTGATTTCAACCAGAAACCAGAGTCGGCATCGGCCAGCAGCGGACCGAGGAACTGTAGCTGAAAATTGCGTGACAATGTGGACATTGCACCAATGCGCAAGGGCGTCCTGGCAGAGCTGTTCTGTTGCAGTGTCGCCAACAGTTCATCACCGGCATTGAAGATCTGGTCGGCATGATCCAAGGCAATCCGTCCTGCTTCGGTAAGAACCAGCTTGCGCGAAACGCGCTCGAACAGGTCCACGCCCAGGCTCTCTTCCAACTGCCGGATTTGGATCGACAGGGCGGATTGAGCCACATTCAACCGGTCGGCCGCACGCCCCAGATGCCCCTCGGTGGCGACCTCGCGAAAATAGCGAAGATGATGGTAGTTCAGTCGAGAAATCATTCTTTTTTATAGAACAAAAATATCAGAAAGATATATTTTTATTCTGCCTGCAACTCCCCTATCTCAAGCGGCAACGTTAAGGGGAACCACCACATGGAAATTTTGATGATGATCGCTGGCACTGTTGTTGAGCAGTTACAAAAGCCGACGCTTGCTTTTCTCATTGCCGGAATGATGTTGGCTGCCCTGGGCGCCAGGTTCGAGATTCCGCAATCGATTTACAAGTTCATCGTCATACTGCTCCTGCTCAAGGTGGGCATGAGCGCGGGAATATCCATCCGAAACGCGGATACTCTCTCGTTCCTCGTTCCGGCCAGCTTGGCGATTCTTGTCGGGATCGCGATCGTATTTCTGGGCAGCCGGTCGCTGGCGCGCTGGAACGGTGTGTCCCGGGTCGATGGTCTCGCCACCGCGGGTCTCTTCGGCGCAGTTTCGGCTTCCACGCTCGCAGCCGGAATGGCGGTCCTTGATGACAGCAACATCTATTACGAAGGTTTCATTGGGGCTCTCTATCCCTTTATGGATGTCGCGGCCCTGGTTACCGCAATCATGTTGGCAAAGCTCAGCGCCGCGCGGCAAGCGGCGGTTACCGTCTACCCGGGGCGTGACGGCGCTGCTTCGATAGGATCGACGGGCGCGCCCACACCGATTGGCGCCAGTATGGGAGGCTCAGGTCTTATCCGCGAGATCCTCGTCGACACCTTGCGCAGTCCCGCAATCTCCGCACTGATCACCGGACTTGCACTGGGTGTGCTGTCGGACCCCGAAACCGTCTACAAGAGCTTCTATGAGCCGCTGTTCCGGGGGCTGCTTTCCATATTGATGCTGATCATGGGGATGGAAGCCTGGACCCGGCTGGCGGAACTTCGCAAGGTCGCGCATGCCTATGTCCTCTACGGCCTCGTAGCCCCGATCCTTCATGGACTGTTGGGGTTTGGCGCCGGACTGGCGGCACATCATCTGACAGGGTTTTCTGAAGGCGGCGTTATCCTGCTGGCGCTCATGGCGGCATCGAGCTCGGATATTTCAGGTCCACCGACCATACGTGGCGCGCTGCCTGAGGCGAACTCGTCGGCCTATGTCGGAACTTCCACTGGCTTGGGCACGCCGGTGGCGATCCTTAGCATACCGCTGTTCATCGGCTTGGCAGATCTGGTTTTTTAACACGGGAGACAGACCTGACAATTTGGTTGCAGCCGGGCGAGCACAGCGAGACCTGCGGCGCAGATGACGCCGCCGATCCCTGCAACACCATCACCGAGGGCGACCTCAGCCATAAAGCCGAGCTCGTCCTCATCGTAATTGCGGGCAGCCACGCCAAGGCGCTTTACATTCAGACGAAAAAATGACAAGTATACTTTACATAATGATAAGGATGCTTTTCATGACCATTTCCACACAATCACAAATCATTGCGTCCATCGTCGTTTTTCTCGGCGCCGCCTACATCTGGACCTTTGCCCCCCCGTTTTTCGTGACCGTCATCTTCACAATTCTGTGTATCCTGTGGTCGGGGTGGATTTTCATCTCGATCTTCCGGGGCACAGATGAACCCTATTCAGCGAGCGTAAGGTACGCTATGGCAACAGCCAGCGGTGTTGGCGTTCCGCTGTCTATCGCATTTGTCGTGCTGATGATCGCCACGCCGGCTATTCAGGGCATGATCACACATATCGCGATGTTCGGCAGAAGCGGTTTGTCTTCAGCCGCAATCGGCTTCGGCATGGGCGTAACGTTCACCATTATTGTGCTGTGCGCCGTTTTTTTCATCAGTCATTTGGCGTGGTGGGTATCCAAACGGTGAGGAGCGCGGTCGTTTGAGGCGAACATGAAGAATAATATCCGCGTTTTGCGCGCAGAACGACGCTGGACCCAGGCCGACCTCGGGAAATTACTCGGCGTGTCACGGAACTCCGTCAACGCGATCGAGAACGGGAAATACGACCCGTCATTGCCACTGGCGTTTCGGATCGCACGGCTATTTGGAAAAACCGTTGAAGAGATTTTTGAGGACGGAGAGTGACAAGCAGCCGATCAATTGAGGCTGCCTCGAGCCGCCGCTGCGCATTGCGCGCAGCCGGTAGCGGTCTTGGCGGCGGAGCCTCAAGGGCATCGCATCGGCCAGCCAGAGCACATTCGGGTCAAATCCGATTCCCGATTTTTGATTCCGGATTTCATGTCAGGCTGCTTTGGGCTCCGAATCGTCTTGCATTCTCACGGCCAGATACGCCGAAAACGCATTGAGTGCGGCCAGGGCCACCAGCGACAAAAGCACGCTGTGCAATTGAGCAAGCATACCGAGACCTGCGGCGAAGATGATGCCGCCAATCCCTGCAACAACATCACCGAGGGCGACCATATAGGGACGATCCTGCTCCGACGACATCGAGAGGAGGTAAAGATAACGTCCGTTTTGAACGCCACCGATCCCAAACGACAAAAAGAAGATTGTCGTGGCATAGACCCACGGATTGCTGGCGAGCCCGAACAGGTCGAAGACAATCGCAGTCAATGCTGAAAAGGACGCAATGGCCGATGCGCCGGCGATCGTATACCGGATCGGGTGCCGGACCAGTTTTCGCCAAAGCAGCGCTCCAAGCGCGGTGCCGGCACTCGTCGCGGTCACAAATATACTCAGGATATGGGGCGTCGACAGGTGATAGGTGGCGGCATGTATCGTATAGAACGGCGTTGCAAGCTCGACCGACAAAAAGAATATGCGGGATACAAGGAACTTCCTGTACCAGGCATATTGGACCGCCAGCGCCCATCCGCGAGCGACCTCGGCCATGAAGCCGAGCTTATCCTCCGATTGAGGTTCGGCGGCTTGTTCAGACGGCGGCGTCTTTGTCACCACAACCCGATAAAGAAACATGCAGGCCATCAGAAGCGAAACGACACCCATCCACAAAAGAACGCGGTGGCGCTGGTAGGGTGTGTCGCCCGCCATGAAGTCGCGGGTGAGCCAGACGGCCACGATCGCCACGACGCAACTGCCCGCAAGTTGGGTAAAAACAATCTCGCCACGGTCGCGTTCACCCAGCTCAGATCCGTAGATCTGATTGCTTCCGAGGGCCCAGATCCCGACGCAGAGACCCAGAACAATGGAGACGACGATAAACAGCGCCGCCGCAATCCAGACGGGCAGGCTTTCCGCCGACAACGCGACAAGTGCCAGAACGCCGGCGATGACAAGATTTGGAAGCATCATCGCATATTTGGCGCGCGCGCCGATCTTTATGTAAGGCGAGACCAGAGCCTCGATGATCATGCGCGCGGCCTTCACGCATGGAAGAAGGAGCGTTGCAATGAATTGCGGCGCACCAAGCGCCAGGTAGAGAAACGGCAACACCATTCCCGGACTGGCAACGATGTCGGAAACCGATTCGCCGATTCCCGACCACAACAGGTAGGACCGGTTTTTGTTCGAGCCGGATGCGGGTGTTTTACCCAACTGTTTTGTCCACACATTATGGCCCGGTGGGCCGCGTCGCACCCGACCGTAACACCGAAGGTCCGCTTTGTCCGCATATGCAAGAGTTTTGCACAGCAGGTGGCCATCACTGCAGTGAGGGTCAAAGGGCTCTGTGGTCACTTGGTCAAAGTGCCTGGAGAGCTTCAAGCGTTCCAGTTTGTCAGCAACGCCATGGTCCGGGCCCGGTAGGCCGTTTCATCGGGACAGGCCGCAAATATCTTTATGCGCTCCCGCATCCTGCTGCTGACCCTGTTTGCTGCCCCGCCCCCATTGTAAAAGAAAGTAATACAGCCCGCATCGGGCAGGCTGCCAAAATACATATCATTGTCCTGCTGAACATTCGAGCTTCAAAGAACTGCAAAAACAAGTGATATTTGGGATATTACCTCTTATTTTCGTCCATTTCTTTCCGAGGGATCGAGTATGACGCAAGATACAAACGGCTCTGACGGCCATATCTCGATCGTTTACTTTCACGGCATGGGAAGCCAGCGCCGGTTTGAGGAAACCAGCCGTCTGGTTGACCGGCTTGACAGGTTTTTGGAAAGCGTCTTCAAAAGAGGAAAACCGTTCGGCAAACTGCGACGCATTCGGGCGCGTGCAGAGACCGGCAATACGCCCAACGACCCGGACGTCACGTTCATTCGCGCAATCCATCTTCCCGGAGACGAATCGGAAAGCCAGAATCCGACAAAGGCGCAATTTTACGAGGCATATTGGGCCGATGAGATGCAGGAGAAACGCTCCGTCTATGCGGTCATCAAGTGGATCCTCCGGCAGATCTGGCGCCCCATAACGATGGTCTGGACCCCCTGGGGGGAAAGACAGCGTGTCAAACGTGCATCATTGGTTGAGTTGCTGGAGGAAAAAACCCAATGGCCGGAAGGCACAATCGAAACGGATTTCAAGAGGCTGCTGAAGCACTATAACGACTTTGACCATCCGAGATGGACCCGGATGGCCGCGCGCCTTGCAAATCAGGGCGTATCCGGGACGTCAGATTTCACCGGCTTCCTGCACATGATCGACGTGCGAAACCGCGGCAAGCCCGATCGGATCGAACGCCTCACGAAACTGGCGCGCGCCTGGCGGCGGAGATATGTCTGGCGCGAGGTCCGGAATTTCGCATTCATGTGCAGCCTTCTGCTTGCGATCGTGCTGGTCGTTCTGCTTCTGTCCGCCGGCGTCTTGGCCGCGTTGCTGCAAGTGCCGACAGCACTGGATTGGTTCGGCCTGGCCAACAAAATATCGCTACCCGATGTGATGGAACCGAACTGGAAGAATGCGCTTGGGATCGGTTTTGGCATCCTGCTTGCTCTTGGTCTTCGGGACTTTCTGGTAAACCGGCTGGCTGATGTGGAAGCGTGGTCGACATATGCGGAAACGGATGAGAAATTTCGAAAGCGTGAAGCGATCCTCAACAAGTCCGTGAACCTGCTGACGCATGTCGTTCAACAACCGGCATGCAAACGCGTCGTGGTCGTCGCCCATTCGTTGGGGACCAGTGTTGCCTATGATACGCTCCTGGCCGCGGTTCATGCCAACAGAGCCGTCAATGCTCAGGAGACGATGACCGGGCGGGTTGATTTTAACAAGGTCAGCCACTTCGTCACCCTGGCCTCGCCCATTGACAAGATTTCCTACTTCTTTGAGAGCTTCCAGAGCCCGGTCCGGCGATATCTCAAGATCTACGAAGAACTGCGTGGAGATATCGGCACATCGCCGTTTTCGAAATCCGGCAGGCAACCGCATATTCATTGGGTCAACATATGGGACGAGATGGATATCATCTCCGGCCCATTGCATTCGCCCGCGGCGCGCGAGTGGACCGAAGCGCGGGTTGATAACGTTCAGGTCAACAGCCTGACCTATTTTAACCCCGGCGCGGCCCACAATGCCTATTTCGACAATTACAACGTCATCGAAATTCTGTTCGATGTCATCTTCCGGAACAAGGGCAACTATCCGGCCGCCAACGTCAAACGGAAACAACCACCGAACGGGGATGCCTCGAACTCTGTCTATCGTGCCGTGGACTTCGGCCCGAGCAAGGGTGAAGCCGGCTATGCCAGATATTATCTGCTCAGCCTCGCCCTGGCTCCATGGGCCTGGCTGGTTTTTCTGATCAGCCGGATCGGCCAGGTTGAGCCGGTCGTATCCGTGTTGATGTGGATCGCCATCGTGCTGACTGCTCTTCCGTTGCTCGGCTTTCTCGGGAAGTTCGTCAAACAAAGTGAGCTTACATCACCGCTGAAGCAAAGCGGGTCGGGGCGGCATCCAGGCGGCTGAGTTACGTTCGAAAATGCTTGGAGAGCTTCAGGCCCTGGGCCTGGTAGTTCGAGCCGAGGTCGGAACCGTAAAGCGCCCTGGGGCGTTCCAGCATGTGTTCGTAGATGAGCCGCCCGACGATCTGGCCGTGCTCGAGGATGAACGGCACTTCGTGGCTGCGCACTTCGAGGACGGCGCGGCTGCCGGAGCCGCCGGCATCGGAGTGGCCAAAGCCGGGGTCGAAGAAACCGGCATAGTGGACCCGGAATTCGCCAACCAGAGGGTCGAATGGCGTCATCTCGGCGGCATAGAGCGGCGGCACATGCACTGCCTCGCGCGAGACAAGGATGTAAAACTCGTCCGGGTCGAGGATGATATAGCCATTGCCGCGCGTGTAGACCGGCTCCCAGAAATCGAGAACATCGTGCTGCGCCTTGAGGTCGACATCGATCACGGAGGTGTGGTGCTTGCCGCGATATCCGGCAAGCCCGTCCGGCCCGCTTTCAAGATCGACCGACAGAGCGATGCCGCCCCCGGAGATGTTGGGCGTATCAGAGGCAACCAGCACTTCGGCCTCGTGCAGACGGGCAAGCGCGGCCTCGTCCAACCCGGCACTGCCCTTGCGGAAACGGATTTGCGAAAGGCGCGAGCCGGTGCGCGCGACGATGGGAAACGTGCGCGGGCTGACTTCCAGATAAAGCGGCCCCTTGTAGCCGGCCGGAATCTTGTCGAACTCCTGCGTCCTGTCGGCCATGACCCGGGTGAATATGTCGAGGCGGCCGGTCGAGCTTTTCGGATTGGCCGAGGCGGAAATCTCATCCGGCAGATCAAGGCTTTCCAGCAGCGGCACGATATAGACACAGCCGGTTTCCAGAACCGCACCATTTCGCAGGTCGATCTCGTGCAGTTTCAGACGTTCAAGCTTGTCGGCAACCCCGTGATCCGGCCCCGGCAGGAAGCTGGCACGGACCCGGTAGGCCGTCTCTCCGAGGCGCAGGTCCAGGCTTGCCGGCTGGATCTGGTCGTCATCGAGCGCACGGGGTGCCTTCAGCCTCCCGCCGTCAAAGAGCGCCGCAATATCCAGATCGGCTAAAATTCCTTCTGCAGCCATGCCTCAATCCCCTGCTGTCGCCTTGTATCAAATACAGCGCGGCACGATTGACGCAAGAAGGTCCGGTCTGTAAAGAAGCCTTATCCCGTGGTGATTTGGCCGACCGGCTTGCTGCCACGTTAAACAAGTCGCTAAAAGGTCGGGTGTGTAACCGGCTGGCGATGATCGCAAGCCGGTTTTTTGTTGGGTAAAAACGATGACGGACAAGAACAAACCGCAAAACACGTCAAACTGGCGTCCCGCGACGCAGATGGTCCATGGCGGCACCAGCCGTTCGCAGTTCGGCGAAACGTCCGAAGCGATGTTTTTGACGCAGGGCTTTGTCTATGACAGCGCCGAAGCTGCCGAGGCGCGTTTCAAGGGCGAGGATTGCGGCTTTATCTATTCACGATACGCCAACCCGACAGTCGATATGTTCGAAAAGCGCATGTGCGCCCTGGAAGACGCGGAAGATGCGCGGGCGACGGCGTCCGGGATGGCAGCCGTTTCGGCAGCGCTGCTGTGCCAGGTGAAGGCGGGCGATCACGTCGTTGCAGCCCGGGCTCTCTTCGGCTCCTGCCGCTGGGTCGTCGAAACGCTGATGCCGCAATACGGCATCGAGACAACACTGATCGACGGCACAGACCTTGCCAACTGGCAAGGAGCCGTACGGCCCAACACCAAGGTGTTTTTCCTGGAAAGCCCGACCAACCCGACTCTGGAGGTCATCGACATTGCCGGAGTTGCGGAGATTGCCAACGCCATCGGCGCAAAGGTCGTGGTGGACAATGTCTTTGCAACGCCGCTCTACCAGAAACCATTGGCGCTTGGCGCGCATATCGTTGTCTATTCGGCCACCAAGCACATTGATGGTCAGGGCCGTTGCCTTGGCGGGATCGTGCTGTCCACGAAGGACTGGATCGAGGAACACCTGCACGATTATTTTCGCCATACCGGGCCGTCCCTGTCCCCTTTCAACGCGTGGACCCTCCTGAAAGGGCTGGAAACCCTGCCCCTCAGGGTGCGCCAACAGACAGAAAGCGCCGGACGGATTGCGGACTATCTGGCGGGTCACAGCTCAATCAAGCGGGTGATTTATCCGGGGCGCGCGGACCATCCACAGGCGGATATCGTCGCAAGGCAGATGTCGGGCGGCTCGACGCTCGTGGCCTTCGAGATCGATGGCGGCAAGCCGGCTGCCTTTGCCTTTGAAAACGCACTGGAGATTGTCCGTATTTCCAACAATCTCGGCGATGCGAAGAGCCTGATCACCCACCCGTCGACCACGACACACAAGAACCTGGCCGAAGAGGCCCGCGCCGAACTCGGCATCACCGATGCAACCGTGCGCCTTTCGGTCGGGCTTGAGGATGCGGACGACCTGATCGCCGATATCGACCGGGCGCTGTCATCGGTCTGATGCCGTTCTATCGCCGGCTAAACACCCGGCCGGCGAGCACAATGCGCGACAGGGCCGTATAAAAGCAGATCGCGGCATAGATATAGGCGATGACGACGAAGGCCGAGGGAAAGATGCAGACAATTACGAACATGGCAATGGTCTCGGTCGCTTCGGCAAGGCCGGTCGTGAAATAAAGCGATTTTTCTCCGCGGACCGTACTGTGCATATCATAGCGTTCGGCCATGATCGCATAGGCCAGGAACGTTGAGCCGTTGACATAAAAAGACAGGATCAGGACAGCGCCGGCAACCGCATTGGCCTGCGGATCTGCAAGCACAAACCCCAGCGGTATCGAGCCGTAGAAGACAAAATCGAGGACGATGTCGAGATAGCCACCGAAATCGGTCGATTCGGTCGCCTTGGCGATCGCGCCGTCGAGACCATCACAGAACCGGCTCACAAGCAGGAGAAAGAGGCCGACCCAATAGGCGTTCTGCCAGATCGCAAAGGCTGCGGCGAGGCCGATCACACAGCCAACAACCGTTACCGTGTTGGCCGTGACACCCCAGGCGGCAACCCGCCTTCCGCAGGCATCGAGAGGCGGATTGATGATCTCCCGAACCGCACCGTCCAGCATGATGTCTCCTTCCAGCGAAACGTGCGCAACCGTACAATCGGCGGACCTTAATTGTGTTCATGCATACAGCTTTCGCGGAAGCGTGAAAGCCATCATTTCTCACAATCGCGTCACCGTGAATTTACCCGGAGCCGCTGTTCATAGCCTTAGAGCCTATCTTGTTTAAATGGAAACATTTGATGGCGGAAAACCGGCCCATTCGGCAATGCGCGTCGCGCGGCGCGATGTGGGGCATCTCAGACAAGATACGCTCCAAACCCATCGCCTGGACATTGCACGTCTTAAGCCTGTTGAGAAAACCGGATTCCCCTGCGCAAGATGATGTTTTATACAGACGGCGGTAGGATTGATGGAGAATGAGCGGGAAGGCTCGATCACAATGTACCGGGCGCTGACACACGATATCGAGATAACGGTCGAACCGTTCTATCTCGAAGAGCAATCCGAGCCGGACGACAACAGGTTCGTCTGGGGCTATCGGATTGTCATCGTCAATCATTCGGACGAGACGGTCCAATTGCGTGACCGTTTCTGGCAGATCACCGATGCTGCCGGCCAGATTGACGAAATTAGCGGTGAAGGGGTTGTTGGCAAGCAACCCGTTCTGGAGCCGGGGGAACAGTTCGAATATTCGTCCGGGTGTCCGCTCGACACTTCCTCCGGCATGATGGTCGGCCAGTACCGCATGGAGCGAGAGGACGGCAAGAGCTTCATGGTCGACATACCGGCCTTCTCTCTCGACGTACCGGGAATAACGAGAACGCTCAATTGAACGGAGCACTCGATTTCCGACCGGTGGCGCTTGTCACCGGCATCCTGATCGCAACGCTGGGCGTGGCAATGCTGCTGCCGGCGATTGTCGATCTTGCCGCCAACAACAACGACTGGATGGTGTTCGTCGCAGCTTCGATGCTGACGACGCTGATCGGTCTTTCGCTGTTTGCCGCGACGCGCGGTACACCGCGCGGACTGTCGACCCGGCAGGCCCTGTTGATGACCGTCGTTTCATGGCTTGCGCTCGTCGCTTTTGGCGCGTTGCCCTTCGTCTGGTCCGGCGTGGTTCCGACCTATACCGATGCCTTTTTTGAGTCCATGTCCGGGCTGACCACCACGGGGGCAACGGTGATCACCGATCTCGACGGGGCACCGCCGGGGATCCTGTTCTGGCGCGGTCTCCTGCAGTGGCTCGGCGGCCTCGGTATCATCGTCATGGCGATCGCCGTTCTGCCGATGCTTCAGATCGGTGGTATGCAGCTCTTCAAGGCGGAAGCGTTCGATACGGCGGAAAAGATCCTGCCGCGTGCCACCCAGATTTCCAGTTCGATTACACTTGTCTTCATCGGCTTTACCGGAGCCTGCTGTATCCTTTATCTGGCGGCGGGCATGCCGATCGACGATGCCGTCATTCATGCCATGACGACGGTGGCGACCGGCGGCTTTTCCACCAAGAACGAGTCCCTCGGCTATTTCAACAGTGCCGCCATCGATTGGATCGCCATCACCTTCATGATCCTGGGCTCGATCCCGTTCATCCTCTATGTGCAGGCGCTGCAGGGCCGCATTCGCCCGATCTTCCTCGATTCACAGGTGCGCGTCTTCATCGGGCTCCTGGCCATCGCAACGCTCATTGCCTGGCTGATGGCCCATTACGGCGAATATCACGTCGGCATCGAGGGATTGCGCTTTGCCGCCTTCAACGTGGTTTCGGTCACGACCGGCACCGGCTACGCCACCACCGATTACGGATTGTGGGGCTCGCACGCGATCTCGTTTTTCTTTGTCATCATGTTCATTGGCGGCTGCGCCGGCTCCACCTCCTGCGGCATCAAGATTTTCCGCTTCCAGGTGCTTTTCGAGGCGATCCGCCAGCACATCAATCAGGTGATGTATCCGAACGGCATCTTCAGACCGCGCTTTAACGGCCGACCGATCGATCAGCGGGTGATCGCATCGGTCATGAGCTTCATGTTCCTCTACGTGGTGAGTTTCGGCGTCCTCTCGATCGTCCTGATCCTGACCGGCCTCGACACAACCACGGCTTTGTCCGGCGCCGGCTCGGCCATCTCGAATGTCGGTCCGGGGCTCGGCTCGATCATCGGACCGGCCGGCACCTACGCTCCGCTGAACGATCCTGCCAAATGGGCCCTTTCGGCAGGCATGCTGCTCGGCCGGCTCGAACTCTTCACGATTATGGTTCTTTTCCTGCCGCGCTTCTGGCGGAGTTAGCTGGAGCCGGTCGCTTCCGACCGGTGATGCTGGTGACCGAAGACGGATATGAACGCCGCGCGTATGTCGTTGCCGATGCCCATCAGCGCCGGAACAAGGAACAGGACGAGCACGGTCGCCATGGCGAGGCCGAAGACAATCGTCACCGCCATGGGCAGCAGGAACTGCGCCTGCCTGCTTGTCTCGAACAGCAGCGGCAACAGGCCGCCGATGGTTGTCAGCGATGTCAGCAACACGGCGCGCAGACGGTCACGGCTCGCACCTATTGCAGCGTGGGCAAGATCCTGCCCTGCCTTCAACCGCTCATTGAGCCGTGTCACCAGAATGATGGAATCGTTGACCAGAATACCTGACAATCCAAGCAGGCCGATCCACGACAGAATGGTCAGCTGGATACCCATCACCCAGTGACCGAAAACCGCGCCGACGATCCCGAACGGAATGATCAACATGACGGCGAAAGGCCGCCAATAGCTGCCAAAGACCCATGCAAGGATGATGTAGATCACCGACAGCGCAACAATCATCCCCAGCCGGAGGTCGGCAAAGGCTGTTTCCTGTTCCTGTGAACGGCCGCCATACTGATAGTCTATGCCGTAACGTCCGGCGATGGCGGCGATGATGCCGCTGGCCTCAAGCTCTTCTATCACTCCGTCGGTGGTGTTGACTTCATTGTCGATGTCGCCGGTGACGGAGATTTTCGTCTTGCCGTCCTTCCTCGATATGTAGGCAAAACCCTGCCGCTCATCCAGCGTGGCGACTTCGGTCAGTGGCACAAACTCGCCGGCGGGGCTCTTGAGCTCAAAATTGCGCAGTGCTCCCGTCCCACCAATCCGCATCAATTGCGAGACGCGCACTGTGACCTCGTCATCGCCGCGCGCGAAGCGGAACGGGATCTGCCCGTCAAACGCGTTGCGAAGCTGCCGGCCGATGTTTTCGGCGGTGAAGCCAAGCGCAGCGCCGCGCGGCTTCATTTCGACAACCAGTTCAGGTTTGCCGTAGGGCAGATTGTCATCGGCACCGGATACGCCGGCAATTGAGCCCAGAATGGGTATCATTTCCGTGGCGGCAGCCTTCAGGTCGGCGATCCGGTCGCCGCGCAATTCGATATCGATATCACGCCCCGGGGGGCCGCCGCGCGACTGGAAAATCGAGAAGCGGGACACGCCGGCCAGATCGGGAACTGCGTTGCGCCAGGCGCGCACGATGTCCGGCGTGCGCACGGTGCGCGTCTCGGAGGAGGTCAGTTGAACCTTGATTGTCGCGCTGGTGCCGCCGAACCGGCTCGCCTTTGAGAACATGATGAAGATGGATTCAGCAAGCGGTTCCCCGCCACCGGTCAGCTCCTGCTCGACATCCCTGAATGCCTCTTCCACGCGCGCAACTGCTCTTAGCGCGTCTTCTTCCGGAAGGCCGGCAATGAAGCTTACATTACCCCGAATGTTTTCGGCCTCAGGCGATGGAAAGAAGACAAACTCCACCCGCTTGCCCTGGATAAGGCCAACCGCAAACATAAGAACGAAGCCAACGGCAATCGAAATGGTGACATAGCGCCAATTGTAGGACAGCGCGACGAACCGGTTGAACGGGCCGTCGCGGAAGCGGGCAAAGTTCCCGTCGAACCAGCCACGGAACCCGCCGGCCTTGACCTGCGCTCCCTCTGCTGCGCGTTTTGCACTGCCAGAGCGCCTTCGGATACCCAGAATGACAAATTCCAGTGCCGTGGCTAAGAGAAGCGCAGCGCCGCCGATCAGCAAGGCCTGGATCAGCATCGGCAGGCCCGACAGGCCATCCAGCCATGACCGGGCTGTGGAGCCGTCCGGCACAAAACCATGGAGCGGCGAATAGGGTGTGGCGACTGTTGCAACAGCCACGACAATGACAAAGGCAAAGAAGAATTGGCGCCAGTAGGACCAGCGCAGCCCGCTCTGCCGCTCAAGGGCATGGGCAAGGTGTCCGGGCAGAACGTAGAAACATTCCAGCAGGCTGGCGACAATGACCGCCATCACGACCAGCGGCAGTACGCCGATGATCTGTCCGATCGTGTCCGATATGAGTAACATGGGCGCAAAAGCCGCCAAAGTCGTGGTCATGGCGGCCATAACCGGCCTGATCATCATGGACACACCGTTTTCCGCCGCCATCATGGGGTCGTCACCCATTTCAAGCCGTGTATAGGTGTGCTCGCCGACGACGATCGCGTCGTCAACAATGATGCCAAGCATCATGATCAGACCGAACAGCGAGATCATATTGATCGTCTGGCCGGAAGCGAACATGAAGCCGACCGTCGCCAGCAATGCGACCGGTATGCCCGCAGCCACCCAGAACGCTATTCTGCCATCCAGGAAAAGGAACAGGATCGCAACCACAAGGATCAACCCGCCAAGGCCGTTCTTGACGAGCAGCATGATGCGCTCGAGCAGGGAATCGGCCGCCACCTCATAGGTGTTGATCTCGATATTGTGCGGCAATTGCGGGATCAGCTCTTCAAGATATTCGTCGAGAATTCTGGCCGTCCGCAGGGTATCGGCAGATGCCGATCGGCGCACATCGATCTCGATGGCAACATCACCACCGGCAAAGCCGCGTGTCTCGTTGGTGTCGAAGGCATCGCTGATTGTAGCGATATCGCCGAGACGAACCTTTTCACCCGAGGCGAAGGAGACAACTTCGATATTGCCCAGCGTCTTCGGCGTCTCGGCATCGGCGAGCGAACGCAACTGGCGTTCGACGGCACCTTCAAGCGTTCCCGACGGCAAATCCCTGCTGTTGTCGGTTACGGCACTGGAGACATCATTGATCGTAAGGCCGAGCCGGCGCAGTTCGCGCTCGGGTATATCGACTCGGATTTCACGATCGCGCAGCGCTGTGAAATCCACCTTGTCGATGCCGCGGGCGATCAGTTCGTCGCGAATGTTCTTGGCCCATTCACGCTTGATCGCCTCGGGCGCCGTTCCGCCGACGGAAAGACTGGCGACCCGGTCAAAGAATGTCGCCTTTGAGACGGTGGGCGTTTCGGCATCCTGCGGCAGCGTGCTGATGCCCTTGACGGCGGTCTCGACCTCTGAAAGAGCCCGTTGCATGTCGCTGCCGTCCTCGAATTCCAAACGGATCGAACCGGAGCCTTCACGCGCCGTCGACGTCATGACATCGACACCATCGACGAAACGCACTTCCGGTTCGATGACGGCGAGCAGGTTGGCTTCTATATCCTCGGCGCTGGCGCCCGACCAGGAAACCGACACATTGATGGCCGGGCGGTCGACAGAGGGGAAGAACTGCGTGTTGATCTTGAGGATGGCGAACACACCCAGCAGGATCATCAGCATCATGAGCAGGTTGGCGGCGTTCGGGTGGCGGATGAACGTGCGAACCAGACCGCCGGAGCCGCGCAATTCATGGGCCGCGTCATCGATTGCCTGGCGAACGCCGCGCTCAGCCATGATCAGCTTCCCTCGGCTGCTTCGGGCCTTGCCCGGCCGTTTGCATCGTCCGTCTCGCCTGCCGACTGACGCACGCGGACACCGTCGTCGGCCTGGGTGAGATGCGTCGTCATGACGATTTCGCCAGGCTCTATCCCACCGGTTACGATAATGTCCTCGCGATCGAAGGCGGCGATCTCGACGACGCGCCGAACCAGTTTTCCGTCTTCAACTACAAAAACCTCGGAGCCGCTGAAAAGCGCGGTCTCGGGTATTCTGAGCGAATCCTCATAGGTGCGGTCGGGAACATCGATTTCAACGAAGGCGCCCGGGCGCAGCTGGACCGGAGAATCAGAAGGCTCCAGCCGCGCAACGACTTCGACACCGCCACGCTGCGAAGCGATTTCGGCGGCGATACGGTCGATACGACCGACATATTCATAACTGCTGACGCCAACGGTCCAGACCACCTTGATGGCGCGTCCGATCAACGGATCGGCGTCTGTCGAAATCCGGCCATATTGTGCGTCGGTGAGGGTGAAACGGACCTCAAGCGCGTTGTCGTCATAGAGCGATGCCACCACATCATTGCTGCTGACATAACGGCCCGGTTCGGCATTGTGTGTCTGGACCACACCAGAGAACGGCGCCTTGAGTTCCGTATATTCGAGATTGCGCTCAGCCTGTTGAACCTTCCACTCAAGGCTTTCGATATTGGCTTCCTGCTGTTCCTGCCTCGCCTCTTCAATTATGCGATTGTTGCGCCGTTGGCTGACGGCCTGTTCGCGCTGCGAAACGATGAGGCGCCGGTCCTCGACCTGCTTTTCTGTCAGGGTTCCGCTTGCAACCAGCGATTCGGCTCGCTCCAGATCGCTTTCGGCCAGCGTCAATTGCATCTCGGATGCTTCGAGCTGCTCCTGTTCGGAAACCATACGTGCCTTTGTCTCGGCCAGCGTGGCGCGTGCCTGGGCAAGATTGGCGCGTGCTTCGGAGAGCGCTCCGCGATAGCTGAAGGCATCGATTTCGATCAACACGTCGCCGCCGGCCACGTATGAGCCCGCCTTCAATTCGGGATTGACGGCAATGATCTCGCCATTGACAAGCGGGCGCAGTTCCACCGAACGGGCCGCCTGAACCTCGCCGTAAAGCATCAGTTGCGGGGTGTTCACCGCCTGCTCGGCAACCACCGTTTCGATGGAATAGACAGTCGGCTGAAAGGGACGGGGCGTGCGTTCGGGACCCGTTGCGATAAGCCGGTTCATAACCGCGTAGGACCCGCCCAGAACTGCCAGCATCACGATGACCTGCAGCAGAACGCGCCCGCCGCTGAGCAGGGGCGAGCGAGGAGACATTTCTACCGGGGCCGCGTCGTCATCCGTATGCGACTGCGCCGCTTCCCCGTCATGTGCCGATTTGAGCATTCAGCAGGCTCCGACTGTATCCAGGCAAACTAGCTATGTAGTGGTTCAACGCGCAAATTAAAGTTCGTCCACTTTTCGCGCCATTTTGCCGCTTTTGCCTGCAAATGCCATAGCGATGGCCGGGCCTTTACATAACTTTACACTGCATTGCAGCAAAACGGGCCGATTGCGGGATCCGATCTAGCGTTCAATTTCGCCTGGGTCAAAGCGGTAGTTTGCGGAGCAAAATTCGCATTTCACGGTTATGATGCCGCTTTCGACGCTTTCTTCGAACTCGTCGTCCTCAAGCCCGGCAAGGACACCCATGATCTTGTCGCGGGAACAGGAGCAGTTGTCACGCACGGCAACCGGTTCGAACACCCGCACGCCGCGCTCATGGAAAAGGCGGTAGAGCAAGCGCTCTGAGCCAACCTGCGGATCGGCCAGTTCATCGTCGGCAATCGTTTCCATCAGGGCTTTTGCCTCCAGCCAGTCCTCGTCTTCCTCGAATTCGAACTCATCGCTGTCGTCGGGAAGATCCCCACCGGGCAGGTCCGCCTGACGCATTCTTTCCGGGGATTCGGGCAGAAACTGCAGGACAACACCGCCGGCGCGCCATTGGTGGCGATGCCGGCCGTCCTCATCGGAGCCATAAAGCTGCGCGGCGGCCAGCCGGACTTCGGTCGGTATCTGTTCGGATTGCCGGAAATAGGCGCGCGCGATCTCCTCAAGCGTTGCGCCATTGAGTTCGACAATGCCCTGATAGCGCTGCGTGTGTGCGCCCTGATCGATGGTAAAGGCCAGGATGCCCGTTCCCAGCAATTCATGCGGCTCCAGACGATCCTGGGCAACTGCCTCGGCCAGCGCCTTGTCATCGAAGCGTGCGTAGGCGCGCATGCTGTCGGGTGTCGTGAAGTCGGCCACGAGCATATCGACAGGGCCGTCGGTCTGCGTCTGTACGATAAATTTTCCGGTAAATTTCAGCGAGGTTCCCAAAAGTACCGTCAGGGTGACAGCCTCGGCCAGCAGGCGCGCGACCGGTTCGGGATACTCATGGCGCACGAGGATCGCATCGAGCATCGGGCCGAGCTGGACAGCGCGGCCGCGCGCATCGAGACCTTCAACCTGAAACGGCACAACCTGATCATCGCCGGCAAAGCCGATCTCTCCGAGAGTAAATTCGTCTTTCATTATCTCAACACTTTTGCGAGCGGCGGGCGCTCGGGAGTAGCCGTCAAGCGGACATGCGCTCTAGAGTCGATCCAGACACCAGGCAAGAATTGCCTTTTGAGCATGCATGCGGTTTTCGGCTTCGTCAAAAACAACCGACTGCGGGCCATCGATAACCTCGTCGGTCACTTCCTCCCCGCGGTGGGCGGGCAGGCAATGCATAAATAGGGCGTCGGGGTGGGCTTTTTCCATAAGGCTGGCGTTCACTTGATAGGGCTTGAAGACATTGTGACCGCGGGCACGCTGTTCCTGGCCCATGGAAACCCAGGTATCGGTAAAGACACAGTCCGCGCCGGCAATCGCTGCTTCAGGGTCGCTTGTCATGGCGACCTTGCCACCGTTTTTCCGCGACCATTCAGCAAAACGCGGCTCCGGTTCGGACCCCGCCGGGACGCCGACACTCACCTCGTAACCGAAACGCGCCGAACCCTCAATCAGCGAATGCAGGACATTGTTTCCATCGCCAATCCAGGAGAGCGTCTTTCCGGCCACGGACCCGCGATGCTGCTCATAGGTCATGATATCGGCCATGATCTGGCAGGGATGGGTGTCATCCGTCAGGCCGTTGATCACCGGCACTGTGGCGTATTGCGCAAGCTCCGTCAGACGGCCGTGATCGGTCGTACGGATCATTACCGCGTCGACGTAACGCGACAGCACCCTTGCCGTATCGGCAATGGATTCGGCCCTCCCGAGCTGCATTTCACTGCCCGAAAGCATGATCGTCTCGCCGCCGAGCTGGCGCATGCCGACATCAAACGATACGCGTGTGCGGGTCGACGGTTTTTCGAAGATCATGGCCAGCACCTTGCCGGCAAGCGGCTTGTCGGCGGTGCCGTTCTTGGTCGCCGCTTTTCGCTCATGGGCATGATCGAGAATGCCGCGCAGTTCATCTGCCTCCACGGCGGAAAGATCAAGGAAATGACGGGGCCCGTCATGTGTAGTCATTTCAATTTTCCTTGTAGGTGCGGCGGGCTTTCCACGCCCGGCCCGATTTGCCAGTCAGGCCGCCTTGACCGATACGGACGCGGCGGCGGCCTCAAGGCGCGACAGCCCGTCGCGCGCTTCTTCGGCAGTGGTCGTGAGCGGCGGAAGCAGGCGTACGACATTGTCTCCGGCCGGCACGCCAAGCAGATTCTGGTCGCGCATGGCAACCAGCAGTTCCATATTGGGTCCCTTGCACTTGACGCCGAGCATCAGGCCGGAGCCGCGAATCTCCTCGATCACATCGGGATACTTGTCGGCGATGGCAGCCAGGCCTTGCTTGAATACCAGTGCAACATCGCGCACGTGTTCCAGGAACCCGTCTTCAAGAACGATGTCGAGCACGGCATTGCCGACGGCCATGGCCAGCGGGTTGCCGCCATAGGTCGTTCCGTGGGTGCTCGCCGTCATGCCGCTCGCCGCTTCGTCGGTTGCCAGGCAAACGCCGAACGGAAAACCACCACCAATGCCCTTTGCGACCGCCATGATGTCGGGCGTGATACCGGCCCATTCGTGGGCAAACAGTTTTCCGGTACGGCCGACACCGCACTGAACCTCGTCCAGCAGCAGCAGCAGGCCGTGCTCATCGCACAGGGCGCGAAGATCGCGCAGCAACTGCAGCGAAAGCTCGCGGATCCCGCCCTCACCCTGCAGGGGCTCAACTAGGATCGCGGCGGTCTCGTCATTGACGGCTGCCTTGATCGCATCCATATCGTCGAACGGCACCTGGTCAAAGCCCGGCGCCTTGGGGCCGAAGCCCTCGAGATATTTTTCCTGTCCGCCAGCGGCAATGGTTGCGAGCGTGCGTCCATGGAAAGCACCTTCCATGGTAATAATGCTGAAGCGCTCGGGCCTGCCGTTGACGTAGTGATAGCGCCGCGCGGTCTTGATCGCGCATTCCAGCGCTTCGGCGCCGGAGTTTGTAAAAAACGCCCGATCGGCGAATGTGGCCGCCGTCAGGCGTTCCCCCAGCCTTTCCTGGCCCGGCATTTCGTAAAGGTTCGACAGATGCCACAGCTTGTCCGCCTGCCCCTTCAACGCTTCGACGAGATGCGGGTGCGAATGGCCAAGCGAATTGACCGCGATGCCGGCGGCGAAGTCGAGATATCGCTGGCCGTCTTCCGCCACAAGCCAGACCCCTTCACCACGCTCGAAACGGAGCGGAATGCGATTATACGTGCCGAAGAGCGATGAATTCGCCGACATGATGCATCTCTCCAAACATACCGGTCAGGCCGGAAAATTTAGCGGAACAGGCAGCCGGAACGCCCGGCCCAAAACAAATAGCTGCCCCGAAAGGCAGCTTTTGCAGTATCTTTATACTGTGAGCGGCGATCAATCAACCATGGCGAAACGTACGACCGCCGCGCGCATTATGGGCGCAAATTTGGTCAAAATTTGCCGCCAACCGCTTCAAGTTGGGGAAAACTCGAAAAAGGAATCCGACTTGATTCGCCGGACTCTTGTCACCGAGTCCCGCTGTCACTAACTTATGGTTAAGGATTACGGACTGCATGCGGCGGACCTAGTGACCTTTAACACAATAAGTATTTCGGTTCCGAAATGATTTCGGAATGCGTTGAAGGATTCGGTTGTCCCCGAATGCGGCTAACAGGGGTAATTGACCATGAGCTGGACTGATGAACGCGTCGAACGGCTTAAGAAACTGTGGGCTGACGGACTGAGCGCAAGCCAGATCGCCGCCGAGTTGGGCGGCGTGAGCCGCAATGCCGTCATCGGCAAGGTGCATCGCCTCCATCTGCCGGGCCGGGCCAAATCGGGCGGGTCCTCGGCTTCACGCAGCAAACGCGTGGCATCGGGATCGAGAAGCAGCTACGGCTCTTCGCGCAGCACTGTCACGCGGTCTATTCCACGTACCAGCGGGGCAACTGCCCTGAAGCAGGAAGTGATTGCCGATGCAATCGCCGAGATCGACACACGGCCCGTCGAGGATGTGGTTGTCCCGATCTTCCGCAAGCTGGCGCTGACGGAGCTGACGGAAAAAACCTGCAAATGGCCGGTCGGCGATCCGCTGCAGGAGGACTTCTATTTCTGCGGCACCGACTGCGACGACAATGCGCCCTATTGCGGCTATCATTCCAAACTGGCCTTCCAGCCGGCAGCGGACCGCAAGCGCTCGCGCTGACGCATATAACAAACAAACATCGAAAACGGCCCCGGATTCTCAGGGGCCGTTTTTCTTTGTCTGTTTTTGTGTGCGGCCCAGCACTGCCGGCGCGAGGAATGTCAGGATCACAAGTCGCCAGACATGATGCGCGGCGACAAAGGTTGGGTCCGCTCCAAGGATCACCGCAACAGCTGCCATGGATTCCACACCGCCCGGCGCGAAGGCGATCAGGATCTGCGGAAACGGAAGATCGATGAACTGGACGAGCAACGCTGCGCAGGCGATCGTGACGACAAAAGCGATTGCCGTGACAACCAGCCCGGCGCCGAGGGCGCGGCGCAGGGTAGACAATGCAACGCCGGAAAACCGGGTGCCAATGAGACTGCCCATGATGGCAAAGGCCGGAATGACGGCCCATTGCGGGACGTGCCCCTCAACAAGTCCCGTCAGATGGGTGAGCGTCGAGAAGATCATGCCGCCAAGCAGCAGCGCAGCGGGAACGCGAAAGCGGTGAAGCAGGAAACCAAGGACCAGAGCACAAGCCAGGCTGACGGCCAGCCAATAAAGGTCCATCGTCGCGCCCGGCAGGCCCATGATCGACGTGTCATAGCCCATGAGGCTGACGGCAAAGGGAACAAGCAGGGTCAAGGCAAGAACGCGCGTACTTTGAATGACGCTGATTGTCGGAATGTCGCCTCGAGTCTGCGAGGAAAGGCCGAGAATATAACTGAGATGTCCCGGTGTTGACGACAGGATGGCCGTTTCCCGGCCCTGCTTCCAAAATCGCCTGAGCATGGCCGTACAGGCAAAGAATATGATGCAGATGCTGACCGCCAGGAGCACGAAGCTCAACGGCCATTGCCGCGCGGCCTCATAGACCTCCGGCGTCACGCCGGTGCCCATGGACAAGCCGATGACCACAAAACAGAGATTGCGCAGCGAAGCGGAAATCTTCAGCCGGACACTGGCGACCGAGAAGGCGGTTACGGCAAGGGCGGGACCGGTCAGCGCTGGAGCCGGAAATCCAAGGAACAGCGCCGCGGCAAGCCCGACGCCGCCGATCGCAAGCGTCAGCAGGATCGCTGCTGCATCACTGCCGGGGCGCAACATTGCTCGCTCTAGCCTCCCTCCCCGGCCCGGTCGGCGCCTTTACGCAGCCGCTGCACGTTCGACCAGATCATCGGGGCAAACAGGCAAAACAGCGCGATCAGCAAAATAGCGAATGTCAGCGGGCGCTGCCACAGGAAGGACCAGCTGTCATTGTTGATCAGCAGAGCACGGCGCAGGTTTTCCTCCATCATGCCGCCGAGGATGAAGCCAAGGATCATCGGCGCCATCGGAAAATCGAGGAAGCGCAGCATGACGGCAACAAGACCGAACAGCACCATGAGCTGAATGTCGAACGTGTTGAAGGTGACGAAATAGACGCCGATGAGCGAGAAGAACAGGATCAGCGGCAGCAGGAACCTGGACGGAATGGCCAGCACCTTGGCGATATAGGGAATGAGCGGCAGGTTGAGGATCAGGAGGACAATATTGCCGATCCACATCGAAACGATGACCGACCAGAAGACCGCCGGCTGATCGATATAAAGACGCGGTCCGGGCTGAATGCCGTAGCCGATGAGCGCACCGAGCATGATCGCCGTGGTGCCCGAACCCGGAATGCCGAGCGTCAGCAGGGGAACGAAGGAACCGGTCGCCGCCGCGTTGTTGGCTGTTTCGGGCGCCGAAAGCCCGCGCACGGACCCCTTGCCGAAAAGCTTGCCCTTTTCGGGCCCGGCCAGGCGCTGCTCGGTGCCATAGGCGAGAAAGCTTGCAATTGTCGCGCCTGCGCCCGGCAGAACACCGATGATGAAGCCGAGAACAGACGAGCGGCCGATAACAGGCGCCATTTCGCGCACTTCCTCGCCACTCACCTTCATGGAGCCGAGATTGGACGAGGCTTCCATCTCCTCCTGACGCTTGTTGTCACCCGAGGGTTTCAGAATGGCGATCAGCGCCTCGGACAGCGCAAAGGTCGCCATGACGAGAAGCAGGAAGGAGATGCCGTCGGTGAGGTCGATGAGGCCCAGAGTAAAACGCGGCACGCCCTGCGTCTGGTCGGTGCCGACGGTCGATAACATCAGGCCGATGACCGTCATCAGCAGTGCTTTCAAGACATCGCCCTTGCCGGCAAAGGCGGCAACGGCGGTCAGGCCAAGCACCATCAGGGCAAAATAATCGGCGGAATGGAAAGACAGGGAGACCGCCGCCAGGAAAGGCGCGGCGACCAGCAGGAAGATCGCGGCAATCACACCGCCGGAAAACGAGGAATAGGCGGCTATTGCCAGCGCCTTGCCGGCCTTGCCGGCCTTGGCCATGGGATAGCCGTCGAAAGAGGTCGCCACGGTGCTTGCAACGCCCGGCGCATTGATCAGGATCGAGGAGGTCGAACCACCGAAGATCGCGCCGTAATAGACGGCCGCCATCAGGATGATGCCCGTGGCCGGCTCCAGACTGGCGGCGACCGGGATCATCAGCGCGATGGCGGACATCGGCCCGAGGCCGGGCAGCATGCCGATGAAGGTGCCGATGAGACAGCCGGCAAAGACAAAGAGGATATTGACCGGGTTGAGCGCGGTTCCAAGACCGACAAGGATGCCTTCAATCATGACGCTATCCTTTCAGGAACCAGGGCAGCGGCTCGATGAAGACATCGAGACCCTGTGTCATCAAAAGCCAGAAGCCGACGACCAGCGGCACCGCCACGAGGAACAGCTTGAGCGGGGAACGCTCGCCGAGCATGGCAAATCCGGCCATGAGGAACAGCGAGGTCGACAGGATAAAGCCGAGCGGGCGGATCGTCATGCCGTAGACCGACATGAGGATGAGGAACAGCGCCGCCCTGCCCCAGTTGAAGCCGGCAAGCTGCGGACGCTCATGCACGCCCGGAAAGATCACAATCAGGAGGGAAAGGCCGATGCCGAGCACCATCAGCACTTCCGGCATGGTGCGGGCCGTGAATGCCGCCTTGGCCTGAATGGGCAGAAGCGTGATGTTCTGGCTTAAAAATCCGTAGGCAATGCAAAAGGCGAGCAGAAGAACGCCGCCAATCCTGTCCTTTGAAAACAGCATGAAATCCTCCCCCGGAGCGGCAAACGCTCCCTCAAGGCTGGCGGGGCGCCTTTTAAAAACGCCCCGCCGCCAAAATCGTCAGCGATGAAGACCGAGCCTCAAAGGAAGCCGAGTTCCTTCATCAGACCGCCGACTTCCTCTTCCTGCTGCTCAAGGAAGCTGGTGAAGTCGTCGCCCGGATTGAAAATCTCGACCCAACCATTGCGGTCGCGCACGGCAACCCATTCGGGCGTGGCGTACATGGCTTCAAGCGCGGCGACGAACTGTGCCTTCTTGTCGTCGGACAGTCCGGGTGCGCCGAAGAAGCCGCGCCAGTTGACGAAGTCGGTTCCCTTGGAGCCGGATTCGTCGCAGGTCGGCGTGTCAGGCGCGGCCGGCAGACGCTTCATGGCCGTCACGCACAGCACCTTGACTTCGCCCTGGCGGGCAAGCTCGAGGGCCTCACCGAAGCCGGTCGTCAGCGCGGCGATCTCGCCCGACAAGAGCCCGGCCATCGCCTTGCCGCCGGCGTCATAGGGAATGTACTTCACATCCGTCGGGCTCTCGCCGGCATTCTTCATGACGAGGGCCGCGATGAGATGGTCCATACCGCCGGCAACCGAGCCGCCGCCGATGGCAATCGCGGTCGGATCGGCCTTGTAAGCCGCAAGCAGGCCGCCGAGATCGTTGATGTCGGAGTTCTTGCCGACGACGATCGCGCCATAGTCGCCGATGATGCCGGCAATCGGCGTCAGGTCGCGGAAGGATTGCGGAAAGACCTTCTGGAGCGAACGGATGACGATGGGTGTCGAGTTCACCATCAGCGTATTCTGGTCCTTGGTCTCGATGATGTGGGCAATCGCCTTGCCGCCACCGCCGCCGGACATGTTCTCATAGGATGCGGAGCCGACAATGCCGGATTTGGTCAACGCCTCTCCGGTGCCGCGGGCCGTTCCGTCCCAGCCGCCGCCGGCGCCGCCGGGGATCAGGAACTTGATTTCGTCGACGGTCTGCGCCTGCGCCAGCCCGGCGGACGCCGCGAGTGTAAATACGGACACGGCAAGGGCTGCCGTCAGTTTCTTCAGCATGATTTCCTCCCAGGGATGCTCGATCCACGCCCAATGGCGGGCGTTGCCGTCAGCAAAACAGCAAAAGCTGTCATCTAGCTGACATCGGCACGCGGAAGTTGTTTTTAGCGATATTGCTACTTGGACTGCAGCGCATCGTTCCAGCGGGAGATGAAGCGGGCGCGCTTGACCTGATCGAGATAGACGACAAGGCCGGGGCTGATCGAGATCGGCCGCAGCCGCGCGCCGAAACGCGAACGCAGCGCCGAGGCGGTGTTGTCGCCCTCGACCAGCGGATGAAGGGCCGGAAGGCGGGCATCGCGCGCCATGATGGTCTGGCCCTCCTCGGACATTAAAAAGGCAAGCATCGCCTCGCCGAGGTCCGGATCGGCGGCGGCTTCGGGCACCAGCGCGATGCGCGACATGACGACGGTATAGTCCTCCGGCAGGATGATGCCGAGGTCGGGAATGCGGCTCGCCCAGCTCTGCGCATAGGAGCCGAGGATGTTGTAGCCGAGTGCAAAGCGGCCATCGGCCACGCGGTCCAATATGGCGGAGGAGTTGGAATAAAGCTTCACGCCTGCGGTGCCGAATGCGGAGACAAGGCTCCAGATATCGCGGCTGTGTTCGCGGTCGCGGGCAAGGAACAAGAAGCCAAGGCCCGAGCGCTCCACATCATAGGTGGCGATCCTGCCGTAGAGTTCGGCCTCGGAGGTTTTCAAAAGCCCGATCAGCTCGGCGCGGTTTCGCGGCACGCCGACGCCCTCGAAAGAGGGTTTGTGATAAACGATGACGGAAGGCTCGAAGGTAAGGCCGAAAACAGAATCGCGCCATTTCGCCCAGTTCGGCCAGCCGTCGACCTCGGCGCCCGAAACCTCGCGCGCATACCCGTCATTGGCAAGCTTGACCTGCAGGTCCATGGCCGACGAAATCACCAGATCGGCGGTCTGGCCCTCATCCGTCTCGCGCAGGATGCGCTCGTAAATGTCCAGCGACTGCAGATCCTCATAACTCACCGCAATGCCTGGATTGGCCTTCTGGAAGGCATCGATCAGCGGGCGGGAGACCGTCTCGTCCAGCGTCGAATAGACGTTGAGCGTGCGCACCGGGCCGTTCTCTCCGACCGGCGGAAAGTAGGTGGCCGAAAGGGCAACGCCGGCGGTCGCCAGATAGGCAAGGACAAGGCAGACAAAACGCATTGCGCGACCATGCCCGGCAAATTGGACATTCACAAGTGGCAAATGACTATCTAACCTCTCTCGCGGAGGATGCATGCGCATACTGATCGTGGAGGATAACCGCAAGCTGGCGGAAGGGCTCAAGACGCTGCTTTCGGGCAGCGGCTATGCCGTGGACTGGGTGGCGGACGGCGACTCGGCCCTCTCGGCCGCACGGGCGCTCGGCTACGATCTCATCGTGCTCGATCTCAGCCTGCCGGAGATGGACGGGCTGCAGGTGCTGCGCGAGATGCGCGGCGACCGGATCGCCGTTCCGGTGCTGATCCTGACAGCCCGCGACGGGCTGGAAGACCGGATCAAGGGTCTCGATCTCGGCGCGGACGATTATCTCACCAAACCCTTTGAATGGGGCGAGCTCGATGCGCGCATCCGCGCCCTCATCCGCCGCTCCGCCGCCGTGCGCACATCGCTGATCGAGGCCGGCGCGCTGACCTTCGATCTCAAAAGCGGTCACGTCACCGCCGACGGCGCAGTGCTGGAAATCCCGGCGCGGGAGACGGGTGTGCTGAGGGCCCTGCTGCTTGCCAACGGGCGCACGCTCAGCAAGGGGCAGCTCATCGAGTCGCTCAGCAGTTTCGACGAGGACATCAGCGAGAACGCCGTGGAGCAGTATGTCAGCCGCCTGCGTAAGCGCCTGACGCGCTATGGCGTCTCGATCAAATCGGCACGCGGCCTTGGCTATTATCTGCAGACACCGGATGCGAAAGAGGCGCCATGACGGCGGTGCGCTCTTCCTATTCGCTGCGCTCGCGGCTTTTGCTGTGGCTGCTTTTGCCGCTGCTCGCCATCGGCCTTTTGGCGCTTTTCGATTCCTACCGCTCGGCGCGAGAGATCGCCGACGAGATCTCCGACCGGGTGCTCGCCGGCTCCGCCCTTGCGATTGCCGAGCGCATCTTCGTCAATGATGACGGATCGCTGGAAGTCGACATTCCCTATGTGGCATTGGAAATGCTGACCTCGTCCGCTGAGGACCGGGTCTTCTACCGCATCGAGGGGGCTGAGGCGGAATTCATCACCGGCTATCGCCAACTTGCCGTTCCGGACGAGACGGACCGGACGGAACGGGACACGCTCTTTGCCAATGCGCGCTTCCGGGGCGAGCCGATCCGCATCGCCGTTTTGCCGGGCGCGGCCTCGTCCGACACGGTGTCGCTGACCTACCGGGTGATCATTGCCGAGACGACCAATGCGCGGGCCAAGATGGCGCGCGATATCTTGCTGCGCTCGGCGGTGCGGCAGGCGGTGCTGATCGCCACCGCCGTGCTCATCGTGTGGATCGCCGTCACGCTTTCGCTGCGGCCGCTCTACCGGTTGCAGGAGGCGGTGGGGCGGCGCAGCCCGGATGATCTCAGACCCATCGAGCACCGGGTTCCGGGCGAAGTCAGCGGGCTGGTGCTGACCATCAACGATCTGGTGCGCCGCTTCGGCTCGTCCATCTCGGCGCTGCGCAATTTCACCGCCAATGCCAGCCACCAGCTCCGCACCCCGCTCACCGTGATGCGCACGCAGCTTGAGATCGCCAACCGCGCCGCGACGCCGGACGAACGCCAGGCGGCGCTGAAGGAAACCGACGAAGCCATCGGCGAGGCCGAGCGGGTGCTCTCGCAGCTTCTTGTCCTCGCCCGGCTCGATTCCACCGATCAGGGCGATGTCGCCGGGCGGCGCTGCGATCTGGCGGATGTCAGCCGGCAGGTCTGCCAGGATCTCATCGCCGGCAACCTCTCCCCCGATATCGACCTCGGCTATGAGGGGCCGGAGCATCTTGCCGCCCGGGGCGATGCCGTGTTGATGCGCGAGATGCTGCGCAACATTATCGAAAACAGCCTGCGCCATGGCGGGCGGCCGATCGAAATCACGGTTCGGCTGCGCGCTGAGGACGGGCGGGCGGTTCTGGAAATCGAGGATGACGGCAGCGGCATCGCGCCGTCGGAGCGCCAGTCCGTGCTGCAACGCTTCGAGCGCGGCGGCGACACCGCCTCGGAAGGCAGCGGGCTTGGCCTTGCCATTGCCCATGAGATCGCCGCGCTCTTCGGCGGCACGCTCGATCTGGCAACGCCCGAGAGCGGCAAGGGCCTGCTGGTGCGCATCGGCTTCGCCGCCGCCTGAACCTTCAAAAATCACGCCATCTTGCATTTAGTTCGATATCGCACTATATAGTACGAAATCGAACTAATGAGGGATATTATGACCATCAGCCGACGCAAAATGCTCACCATCATCGGCGGCGGAACCATTCTTGCCGCCACCGGCGTCTCGACGCTCTTTGCCACGACGCGCCGCCCGGGCAAGGCGCTTGCCCCGTGGGAGGCCGCCGGCGGCGAGAGCGAACCGCGCCGGCGGGCGCTCTCCTTTGCCATCCTCGCGCCCAACCCGCATAACCGCCAGCCCTGGCTGGTCGATCTCAGCGAGGCGGATACGGTGACGCTTTACCGCGACACGGAGCGCGAGCTGCCCCATACGGACCCGTATCAGCGCCAGCTCACCATCGGCCTTGGCTGTTTCCTCGAACTGATGGCGATCGCCGCCTCGCAGACCGGTCATGCGGTCGAGTTGGATCTTTACCCGCAAGGCGAGGACGGGCCGGTCGCCATCTGCCGGTTCCGCGAGGGTGCAACGCCCGACCCGCTCTTTGCCCATGTGATGGACCGGCGCTCCTGCAAGGAGCCTTATAGCGCCGAGCCGGTGCCGGCGGCGATGATCGAGCAGCTTTCGCCGCTCGCCGATATCCGCACTGAGCCGGACGATGTCGCCAAAATCCGCGATCTCACCTGGCAGGCGTGGCTCACCGAGATGCAGACGGAGCGCACGCTGATGGAAAGCGTCGAGCTGATGCGTTTCGGCAAGGCGGAGATCAACGCCAATCCGGACGGGATCGATCTCGGCGGCCCGTTCCTCGAAGCGCTGATGCTCGCTGGCATGCTTTCGCGCGAGGCGCAGGCCGACCCGGCCTCCACCGGCTTCAAGGAGGGCGTGCGCCTCTATGAGGAGATGCTCTTTGCAACGCCCGCCTATGCCGTCCAGACGACGCCGGGCAACAGCCGCGCCGACCAGATCGAAGCCGGACGGCGCTGGCTGCGGCTCAATCTCACCACCACGTCGCTCGGCTTGTCGCTGCATCCGGTCAGCCAGGCGCTGCAGGAGTTTGACGAGATGCGCCCGCATTATGAAAAGGCGCATGCGATGCTCGCCCCGGCTGGCCATACGGTGCAGATGCTTGGTAGGCTCGGATTCGGGCCGCAGGCGAATCCGTCGCCGCGCTGGCCGCTGGAGACGCGCATCATCAATGGATAGCAAGACGCTTTCGCATTACTTCCACCTGTTCAACGAGATCGGCATCATCGCCCAGTTAAGCCGCGCCCTCTTCGAGGCGCGGCTGCCCGAGGGCTTCCTGATCTCGCATTTCTCCGTGCTCAACCACCTCATCCGCGTCGGCGACGGCCCGACGCCGCTGCGCCTCGCCAACGCCTTCCAGGTGCCCAAGACGACGATGACGCACACGCTCTCCGGCCTTGAAAAACACGGCCTCATCGACATGCGCCCCAACCCCGAAGACGGCCGCAGCAAATGCGTCTGGCTGACAGACGCCGGCCGCGACTTCCGCAACAACGCCATCGCCGCGCTGGGGCCGGATATGGCGCAGCTGGCCGAGCGCTACCCGCCGGAGTTTATCGAGGATGTGACGCCGAAGCTGGCGGAGATCAGGACGTTTCTGGATGCGGCGCGGGATGGGTGAGGTTTGAGAGTCAAACATGACCTTTGTAAACCTTGCTGTGTGTTCGGCGCAGCGTTGGAGTTTGCTGCCGGGGAATTGCTCTAAAGTGGCGAAATTAGCTTGTGGACAACAATCATAGGTTATTGAATTGACCTATTTCATTACTATCTGAGTCTCATGGTAGCGCTTCGAGCAGAAGCAGCCTTCACGACGGTTACACGTCACAAGCCATTCGGTTTTGGTTCTGGAAACAGGCGAGCCGTGGATTGTGATACCGCAGGTCGCAATATGCCGATCTGTCTGGTTGATAGTGACTGCTGTAAGGAGTTGACCATGCCTGCAGATAGTAAAATTGCACAACAGGCTATGGACAATCGTGACGGGTGGCGGAAGCATCGAGGATTGATTGCCGGAGCCATTTGTTCTTGTTTTGTTCTGCTTGCAGTGCTCGCCGGGCCAAACTACATTAATGGTGCTGTCGAGGAGACTGAGCTGACGCTTCGAGCAGAAGCAGCCTTCACGACGGTTACACGTCACAAGCCATTCGGTTTTGGTTCTGGAAACAGGCGAGCCGTGGATTGTGATACCGCAGGTCGCAATATGCCGATCTGTCTGAGCAAGCTTCGATGAGACATAGGTTTTCTGATATTGTGCTCCTATGTCCAAAGAAGAAGTTCGATATCCGAAACCAGTAAAGATACTGTCCCCGAGCAATCTTAGAATCGCTTGGCGCCAGTCTCGTGATTGCACAAAAAAGAGTGCTGCGCCTGGTACCGATCGAATGCGAGCATCAACGTTCGCGACAAATCTGCATGCTAATATTGAGTCTCTTTCCTCGCAGCTAAAGACCGAATACTCGTTTTCTTCACTGCGACCTTTTTTGGTTCCAAAATCTGGCAGGAAACGGGATCGGGTGATTTGTATCCCTACTGTGAAAGACCGGTTGGTCCAACGCGCTATCGCAAATTACCTCCACACTGCTCAAAAACTGCCCATATATAATTCATCGTCATTCGGCTTTCTTCCAAATACTGGTACCAAAGATGCATTGCGTGAAGTGCTAAAACTTCGCCGCAGTCATGATTTCGTTTTCGAGACCGATATCACGTCGTTTTTTGACAGAATCGACCGAAGCTACTTGCGACGACGCATTGAATGTACGTTGGGAAGGCATAGCGCCGTCCCGTTGCTACTAAAAATCGTTAATTCCGAGGTCAAGTATGACCGGAAGTACAACCGAACCTTCTTGGAGAGTTTGGGGATAGAATCCGGAGTGGGAATCCGTCAGGGCATGCCACTATCGCCTACATTGGCGAATCTTGTCTTATCGGAATTCGATGCCGCAATAGAAAAGAAAAATATCAAAATGGTCCGTTATGCAGATGACGTGGTCGTCTTTGCACATAGCAAAGAAGCTGCATTGGAGGCCGGTGAGTTTGTCAAGGAGCGGCTTTTGTCAATTGGACATTCGATTCCAGACCTAGAACAGGGCGGGAAAACACAGCTAGTGACAAAATTCGACCCTCTAGAATTTCTGGGAAGAGAGATAGTTTTTTCCGGACGACAGGGAGATTTCATCCAACGCATTTCAAAGAGTAAAATCGAGAAGATGAAAGAAAAAATTGTCGAGCTATCTGATGTTGATCAAGCGATAGAAGACAATTTGTCCTTTGCTGAATTAGTGCAGAAAATCGCGAGAAAAACGGCTTCCTTCCTGCATTCCTACTCAGATGTGGACAATGCTGCTCATCTGGAGCACGAACTTAGGAGTGCTCGCAACATGGCGCAAACCAAGATGATTGTAGAAGTGTTTGGCGCAAACGCACTCAAGAACATAGCTCAAAAACACAGGAGTTTTATCGGGCTAGTCGGCGAGGATTTGCAGATGGGTGACTTGGAATTCGACTATCTCTGACGGCTTTGGTCAGGCAATCGTAAAGATCGCTAGGAGCACGCCTAGAACGGCTAGGCCAAACGATAACCCTGCCATCCAAGCGGGAAGATAGACAGCGGGATCTGGCGAACTTAGATACCAACCGAGCTTGCCCAACAAACCAACATTCTCAATTCTAAACTTCAAAATGCCGCCTTTCTCCGCCCCTAACTTCTGCCTGATGTCAAAAGGCATGAAAATAGAACCTTCGTTCTCATGCCCCAAGACGAGCGTTTTGACCGACAACCTGTTTTCAATATTGGTTATTTTGGCGATACCGTATCGCGGAATGCCACTTCGATGCTTGTGGTTTAGGCGAACCAACAAACGGCCGGCATCACTTGAGGGAAGTTTTTCAATTGGTAACTCGTTCATAATGCGCTCACAGCTGCTTCTGCGCGCGGTACACTCAGTCCCAGGTATCCGTCTCGGGCGAGCAAATTTTATCGCGCATGTTATCAAGGAACTGACCTGATTAAGGGACAGGAAAATCAATAGCCGTATCATAAAGGGTATCGGGTAAACCGTCACCGTGAAGTCCATACATCCAAGTGGAAGCTGAACGATGCTAAACTTTCCCAACCTTAAACTGGCGTGATTCGGAGATGAAGAATGTTTGACGTGGCCAGCCTACCGACTGTGATAAATAGCGTGAAAACCGCAGTTGAAACCCTTGCCAGTTTGAAGTCACTTAAGGGTGATCCGGATGCAAAAGCCGCTCTAGACGAGGTCGAACGCGCATTGTTGGAGGCTCGCGCAATGGCGAATGAGGCGCAATTGCGCGAGTGGGAGCTTATGCAGAAACTCAAAGCATTGCAGGCGGAGTTTGATGAGAGCAAAGCATGGCGGAATACGCTAGAAAAGTATGAGGAAGTGTCATACGGCGAAGGAAAATCAGCCTATCGACTCAAGACGGATTACAATTCGTGCGAAGGTGACTGCTACGCTTGTCCAAAGTGCATTGGCGAGAAAAAGATTTCGCACCTTCAATTTCAAAACCGCACTTATGAGGCTTTAGATTTTTACAAATGCTATGATTGTGGTGGCGAGTTTTTCTACGGCACGTCAAACGGCGATAGCGGAATACAAACCGTCAGTGCGGGTCGCGGTTGGAGTGTCTTCGACGTCTGAAAAATCTAACTTATATAAACCGCACTTGCTTCAGAGCATGCCGTCTCAATAGTCGGCAATCGCGTTTCAATCTACCCATGAGACCTTTATGGACAGCAAGTTCTCAGAAGCAATCGGGTTGCGCGAAACCTGGCCAACTGAACCGCAGTTGGAAGAAGCAATGTCCATGGCTGGCTGCTATAAATGGGCGGCTGCCTTTTTTGATGCAGCGGAGACACTTTTGCTCGCCTCGGAGATGGTGGTGGGGAGTTCCTTCTATCAAGGGCCTGTTATTCAAAACGTGGGACTAGCAACTGAGCTGTCGCTAAAGGCCTTACTACGGGGAGCTGGAAAAACAAACGAAGAGCTAAAACGGGCTGGGCACAACTGCTACCGACTCTATTGCGAGTCGCGTATTTGCTTCGATGAAAGCAGGTTCCTTAGTCAGCATCTCGCAAATACATCGCACATTCCAATATCGGATGAGATCCGTGAACGAGTAGCGAAGAACAATCCTACTTGGGACGCCGAGCATATTGATCTACGTTGGCGTAACTACTTTGATCATTTGCGGCTTCTTGATTTGACATACGACAGACCATTTAGGAGCCGGTACGTAGAACCCGGCGATGTTATATTGCCTGATGCTGAAGTAATAATGATTGGCACGAAGTTGTTTCTAGCTGCAATGAAAGAACGTTTGTAAGCGGGCTGCCCCATCCATTACCGTCCGACCGCCTCCCCAAGCCCAAACCCTCCTGACAGAAAGTTGTCAGGGGGTGTGTGTTAGATGATCGGTCAAAATGCCAGGGGATAGACGACATGATACGCGCTGAACGGAGTCTTGAGATCGATGCCGCGCCGGAGGTGATCTGGGGGGTGCTGGGTCAATTCATGGAGATCGATGCGATTGCGCCGGGGGTGACATCGGTGGATGCGCTGACGCAAGGCGAGGACGGGATGGGCTCGATGCGGCGCTGCACGTTTACAAATGGCGGCTCGACGGTCGAAGAGGCGCAGGCGGAGATCGCGCTGACGCCGCTTGGCGAAAGCCGCACGCGGGTCACATGGTCGATGGATTTTCGTGTCAAGTTCGGGCCGCTCGGCTGGCTGATGGGCCAGATGGTGATGAAGCCGATGATGGGCAAGGTGCTGGACGGCAATCTGCAAGGGCTTGCCGACAAGGTCCGGGCGGAGCATGCGCAAGCAGCATGAATGAACGGCATACCGGGCACCCCGCATAGCGGGTTCCAACCACGGCGCTCAGTCCCACATTCTGTCAGCCCGAAAACTTAATCGTCCGAGATGCGATGGTAGATGAGGCTGCGGCCGTCGTCGCTGGCTCCGTAGCGGATGACGCCGGTCTCGTCGTCGCGGACGAAATACCTGTTTTCCAGGCTGACGGGTTCCGCGCCCTGACAGAAAACCCGGGCGTTTTCGCGCAGGAGTGTGCCTTCTTCGACCAGACGTCCTGTCGCGACGATCCATCCGACACCGGTTTCGCAAAGCGAGATGACTGACGGAACGATGCGGATCTCGAATTCGCCGGGCGCGGTGGTCGAAATCGACAGGTAGTCGACAGAGCCATCAAGGGCGTCGAGACCCTTGTACAGGCCGACCCACTCATTCTCCCCGGCAGTTGAAGGCACGGCCGAGACGGCCAGAAAGACAAGTGCAGCCCCGAAAATCCGATTGATCATCGCCTGACATGTCCTTTTGTTTTGCCGCCAAAGGCAGTCTATGAAGGTTGGGCAGGCCAGACAAGGCGGCGCCAGCGCCGGTCCTGTCCTAGCGGGGCTTGAAGAAAGACCGGTCGGGCTGCCCGCGCAGGCAGGCGACAATCCACGGATAGGCGTCGGTCACGTAATAGCGGTAGGAGCCGCCCACGGTCATGCCGTTGCATTCGTCGAGATCGCCGGCATTGGTGAACTCGTAATCGTCCCGGTAAAGGCCGTCATAGGCGCCGCCCGGATTGCCGTCGCCGGAGGGGCGCATACCCTCTTTCAGCGTATAGCCTGATTTGACCTTCCGGACCGTTCCCGTCTCGTCCTTGAAATAGGAGCCGTAAATCGGGAAGCCGTCGGCGGCGAAGCCGATAAGGGGCGAGCCGTCCGGCCCCGGATCGTCGTCAAACAGCGCGCGCGGGTTGCCGTGATAATGATAGCGCCCGTCCGGCTGGGTGTGGGCGTGATGATTGTCCTCGGCGAAGCCTGCGAGCGGCGACATCGGATCGAGCAGCCAGGGATCGTCGGCGCGGCAGCCGGCGAGCACATTGCCTTGCGGGTTGGCCTGCGGGCTTGTCGGCCGGTAGCAGCCTGCCGACTGGATATCCACGACCGCGCCGTTGAGCATGACCGCATCGAAGCTGCCGTGATCGATCTCATTGATCTGTTCGGAGGCCTGCGGATTGCGGGCGATCTTGAATGTGTGGTCGATGGCGGCAACCGGCGATGGGAAATTGCGCCGCGAGCCGCCGCCGACATTGTGGTTCGGGATGCCGTTCGACCGGATCGTGCAACCGTCCTCATCGGCGGTGATGATCACGGCGCCGCCGAGCGGTCTTTCCTGCTGCAGGTCGGTGATCTCGGAGACGGAGGTGCTGACATGGTCGGCGCAGTCTGGCGATGTGTTGGTCAAAATCACATCGGTGATATCGACGCTGGCGGGATTGCTGTCGGCGGCCTGCTCTGTTTCATCGGCGTCGTGCGCGAAGCCGGGCGCGGCCAACAGGAGGCCTGCCAGAAATCCAAATCCAACGACGGCGCGGCTGGTCATCCTGCTTCTCCCAATTATCATTTCGATACGCGACGATACGGGTTCATCCCGCCGCGTCAATCAAAGGAGCACGTTCGCCGGTCAGGAAATAGGTGGCCATCTCACCCTTGCCCTTGATCTCAATCGTGCCGCGCGGCTCCAGCACGAACCGGTCGCGCAGAAGCTTCGCCGTGTCGGCACTGACCTGAATGCGCCCGGCCTGCCCATGGCTTTCCATGCGCGCGGCGATGTTGACCGTATCGCCCCACAGATCATAGGCGAATTTCTTCTGGCCGATGACGCCGGCGACAACCGGGCCCGAATGAATGCCGATGCGGATATTCAGATCCTTGCCCGTTTCCCGCGACACCTCGTCCGCGGTGATCAGCATGTCGAGGGCGAGCCTTGCTATCGCATCGGCATGGTCCTCCCTTTCGACGGGCAAGCCGGCGACCACCATATAGGCGTCACCAATGGTCTTGATCTTTTCAAGGCCGCGCGCGTCGACCAGATCGTCGAAGCGGCAGAAAATGCTGTTGAGCATCGTCACCAGCGCTTCCGGCGAGGAGCGGCCGGCAAGCTCGGAAAAGCCGACAATATCGGCGAAGAGGATCGTCGCGTTGCCGTGGCTGTCGGCAATGACCCTGGTTTCACGTTTCAGCCGCTCGGCGACGGAAGGCGGCATGATGTTGTGCAAGAGCGCCTCGGACTTCCGGTATTCCGCCGCAAGCGCCGCTTCCGCCCGGTCCACGGCGTGGCGGTAGGTGAGCACCACCATCAAAAGCAAGCCGGCGGTGGCCGTGCCGTTGACGACGGCGAAAATCAGGTTCCATGCGGGCGGCAGAGGGGCGATGGGCGGCAGCGTCAATCCGATCACCAGCGCGGCGACGAAGACCGCTGCGTTGACACCCATGAGCACCCACTGCATGCGCCGGCTCACCCATTCGCTCAAGGGGCAATAGAGCATGCCGACAAGCGCAAAGAGGAAGAAACCAGGCTTTAAGCCCACATAGAGGGTGATGAGGATGACGCCGACAATGTTCTGACCGTTCACCAGATGAAAGCCCGTGCCAGCCCGCCCGCTGACCAGGCAGAAAAAACAGACAAATGTGAGGAGCGATCCGAGGGCCGCGAAAGCAGCAAGGACGTTCTGGCCGAGCTGCAGGAAAATGAAGGCCGTAACGCCTTGGACGACGATCCAGGCGCTGTAGCCGATTTTCGCGGCGAAAAAAATGCGGGCCTCGCCGGTGGGCAAACCCTCCGGCACATGGGCATACCAGGCAAGGACCCGATCGAGAACCATCAAAACCGCTCTCCCATCAGCCGATAGCACCAGAAGGCTTCATTGTCAGGTTTTCTAAAAACCGCACTAACACAAATCCGTCTCCTTCAGATAATACGAGTGATGTGATGTCCGACAACTTGCAAAAGCGAAACAGAAAGACGGGTTTCGCTCTATCACTTGTTGCGATCTGGCCAGTTACACTTCTTATATGTGGCTCGCTAGTCGCGTTTGTACTTGTCCTGCTTGCGGTGGAGGCTCCACTGAACGAGCAGCAAGCGATTGATCGGAGCGTTGAGAAGATAAAGTCTGACTACAGGCAAAATTGCGATTTCGATGTCAAGGTTAAGGTTGCTGACACACACAAAATGGAAGGCAATTCCTACGATATCTTGCATAGAGTAGAATCGGATGATTACGGGCCCTACTCAATAAGGGCATTTGTTTATCCAGATGTTTACTTCCTCTTTTTCAGAACAAGAAACGTCGATTTGCTCGGCGGAATCCACGATTGCAATAAGAACCAGAAGTAACCCGCGTTGGTCATCGCTCGTCAAAACCGCTCACCCATCAGCCGGTAGCACCAGAAGGCCTCTTCCGTTTCGATCAGGCGATTGAGGCGGGCGGGGGAAAAGCCGGTGGCGCGCTTGAGGGCGCGGCCCATATGGGACTGGTCGGCGAAATCGGCGTCTAGGGCCATTTCGGCGAGCGGCGCGGCAGGGGCCTGAACGCTGAGGCGGTGGAGGTCTTCGATCCTCGCGTAGAAATCGAGCGATTGGCGCGATTGCCCGGTCCAGCGGCGCACATGCCGTTCGAGCGTGCGGGCGCTCTTTGCCGGTGCGGCAAGGGCGATGCGGGTGAGGACATGGCGGGACCAGTCGGCAAGGCGGTGGGAGCCCGGCCAGTCGGCGAGATGTCCGGTCTTGCGGGCGCTCGCCCATATCGGGGCAAGTTTTTGGCAGAACGTGTCCCACCGGCTTTCGATGTCATCCGCATCGCTCAAAAGCGCCAGCAGGTCTTTCAGTCCGTCCGGCAAGGCCTTACTCCCCGGCGCGCCGCCAAGGCTTACCCAGGCATCGGGATAAAAGCCGATGGTAAGCGCCGCCACCGGGCCGGGGCTCCAGCTCAAGATGGGCGTCGCCTGCGGCGGGGTGACGGAGACGGCAGGCATGGGCGGCGTGGCGCGCAAGGTCTCCAGATCGCAGATACCTTCGGCCATATGCAGCGTGCCGGAGAGCACACAGGTCACCGCCGGCAGAGGCGAAGCCGGGAAATAGTTCATCCGGTCTTGCTCGCTCAGCTCCGCCCCGCGCGTGTCGCGCAAAATGGCGGCGGCCATGCAGCTTGCAAGGTACGGCGGCGGCAGGTGAAGGCTGGATTTCGGTTGCATGATCGGGCTCTGTCTGTCGCGATCATTCTATAGGACGGGACGCGCCTGTGCGAAACCCTGACCAACGAAACCAACAGGATGACCTCGATGGCACAGGTGAAATTTTCCGGCCCCCTCCCCTTGAGCCTCGCAAGCTTCATGACCCTCAACCGGATCGCGATTGGCGTCATGGCCCGCCATCTGATCGGCCGCAGAATAGCGCCCGACTGGGACTGGCAGACGGAAATCGGCATCCGTTTCTGGCGGCACCAGTTCACGAAGGCGATGAACCACAAGGATATCGGACAAGGCCGGGCGATCTATGACAGCCTGCAGACCGAGACGGACGACATTTATCCGGTCCAGACAAGGGATTGCGATAGGCCGAAGGGACGCTGGTTTTATCCCGACGGGATCACGAGCGATGCCGTCCTGCTTTACCTTCATGGCGGCGGTTACACGTTCAACGGGCCGAACAGCGATCGCTTCGCGGCGATGCTTGCCCATCATGCCGGGGCGCGTCTGTTCATGCCGCTCTACCGGCTGACGCCGGACCATCCCCACCCGGCGCAGGCTGAAGACGCGCTGGCGGCCTGGCGGTTTGTCGGCAAGCACGCGCCCGCCGAAAAGACGGTGGTGATCGGCGACAGCGCCGGCGGCCATATGGCGTTGACGCTGCTGCAAAGTCTCAAACAGGAACGTCTCGCGCAGCCGGCGCTTTGCATCGCGCTTTGCCCGTGGACCGATATCGGCGCGCGTGGCCGGAGCCTGACAGACAACAACCGGTACGATCTCGTCCAGGGCTGGATGGCGCTGCGCTTCGGCGAATGGCTGGACCCTGAAGGCCGTTATGGCCGTGAGGCCCTTTCGCCGATCAGCCATGACTACGCCGGGCTCGCGCCGATCTACATGCAGGCGGGCGGGCGCGAAATGCTGCGCGACATGATCATCGACTTCGCCGAGGTTCAGGCCGGGAACGGCGCGGATATCATGCTCGATATCTGGGATGACATGCCGCATGATTTCCAGGCCTATGGCAGCACCAAGGCTTCATCGGCCAAGGCGCTGGCGCGCATTCGCGACGCGGTTCATGGTCATGTCGACGGCGGCAAGCTGCTTGCAACGCTGCCCGAGATCACCCGCACGGCACATGGGTGTTTTGATCGCGGTTCAGGCCTTTGACGTGGCAGAGGCAATCAGTGCATCGTCCATCAGGTCTTCGACGAAATGCGACAGAAGCTGCAACCGGCCGGTGACACCGGCTTTGCGGTAAACGGACGCGTTCTGCGCCTTGATCGTCCCCTCCTTGGTCTCGCGCAGCCGGGCGATTTCGGAGATCGAATAGCCTTTGATACCGAGAAGCGCGACGGATTGCTCCGCCTCGGTCAAACCCCAGGCGTCGAATTCCCTTTGCAGCATGTCGGCAAATGCGCCGGAGGCGACGTCGATCTGGCGGCGCATCCGCTCCTCGCGGCGGAAAAGCTGGCGCAGTTCCCAGCCGGTGAACGCCGTGCCGAGGACAAGGCAGATCGTAACGCCCGTCTCCAGCACATCGCTTTCATTGCCGGGTGATTCCGGTACGCCGAGGACATCCAGAAGTATGTCACCGGCAAAGAAGAATGTGCACACGACCTGAAGCGTAAACAGGCTCCATAGGAACATGGGGCGGGAATTGTGCATCGAGTTTCCTTCAATCGGGGCGTTCGCGGGCACCGATAATATCGGGGGCGGACGCCCGCGAACAGTGGCGATCAATCAGTCATCGCCACTTTAGTCATCGTCCTCATCGTCGTCTTCGGCCTCGATCTCCAGAACGGCGCCGGTGGCGCGCGACAGCTCAATCTCCATCTCGGCGCCCTTGTAAAACGCTTCCACCTCGATCTCGTCATCTTCGAACACGATCTTCTCAACGGTGTATCCGGCGCTTTCCAGCCTGGCGCGGATCTCCGTCTCGGAGGTGCCGATGACATCGCCTTGCGCGACTGCTGCGTAGGCAGTGGCGCCCGTAAGGGCGAGCGCGGATGCGAGGAGAAGTGTTGCGGTTTTCATCAAATCGGTCCTTTCGGTTTCAGGAGCTGCACCAGGGCGGTGCAATGCCCGGAAACTGAGGGGCCGGCGGCACAAAAACCATGCGCCTTCGGATTAAACCGGGCGCTATTGGACCAAGGATTATGGCCGGGTTAGGCAAGGATTATGCGGCGCGAAGGCCTATCCTGCGCCGGCCTGGACGATAACTCAGACGTGATCCCGTTCGCCTTGTGACCAGGATTTCCACACATATCTACCTATCAATAGATAGTTTTGCGCGAGAGAGAAAGACAATGAACAGTAAATTCGACATCGTCATCATAGGCGGCGGAAATGCCGGGTTCGGCGTTTCCGCAGTGGTGAGTGAAGCGGGAAAGTCCATAGCCTTTATTGAAGAACGGGACTTCGGCGGCACATGCCCGAACCGCGGCTGCACGCCGAAAAAAGTGCTCGTCGCCGCCGCCCATTCGCTGCACGAGATCGAGTTGGCTCATACACATGGCATTGATGTCGGTAAACCAAAGCTGAACTGGGAAAAGCTGATCGACCGCAAGGACGATATGATCGGCTTTATTCCGGATGCGATGAAGGGTGTTGCGGAAAAGCGGGGAAGCGTCTTTCGGGGCCACGCCAGATTTACCGGGCCGAATACCGTAGAGGTTGACGGCACATTGATCGAAGGCGAAAACATCGTGATCGCAACGGGCTCGAAACCGCGACCGCTCAATATTCCCGGCGCCGGATTGATGATCACGTCCGACGAGGTGCTTTCGGAAAAACAGCAACCGGACGAGGTGGTCTTTGTCGGCGGCGGCGTCATCGCCATGGAGTTCAGCCATGTCTATGCAAGGGCCGGTACAAAAGTGACCATCCTTGAAGCCATGCCGCAATTGCTGCCGCGCATGGATGAAGACGCGGTTGCCGCCATCCGGGCGGAAACCGAGCGCCTCGGCGTGACCATCAAGACTGATGTCAACGTCAGGGAAATCAGCACCTCCGGCGGACGGCTGAAAGTTGCCTACTCACATGACGGCGGTGACCATCAGGTCATTGCCGACCGTGTGGTGAATGGCGCTGGGCGCGTTGCTAATGTCGACACGCTCAACCTTGACGCTGCCAATATCAGCCATGACGGCGTCCGCATCGAGGTCGATGAGCATCTGCGTTCGGTTTCAAATCCGTCCGTCTGGGTCGCCGGCGATGCGCTGGTCAACTCGGCGCAGCTCTCGCCGCTGGCGACCTATGAAGGCCGGCTTGTCGCCCACAATATCATTCACGGTCCGGAAAAGACGCCGGACTATGAAGCCACGCCAAGCGCGGTCTACACCGTTCCGGCGTTGAGCACGGTTGGTCTGACGGAGAAACAGGCCACTGAAATGGGGCTGGATGTCGCCGTCACGACCAACGACATGACCGGATGGTTTTCCGGCAAGAGCTATAGCGAGACCGTCGCGTGGTCGAAGGTCCTGGTGGACAGGAAAACCGACCGTGTCGTTAGCGCTCATCTGGTTGGCCATCACGGGGAAGACCTTATTCACCTGTTCTCGCTGGCCATGAAACATGCAATCCCGGCGTCCGATCTGAAGGACACGCCAATGGCCTTCCCGACCTTTGCCTCGGACGTAAAAAACCTGTTCTGACAAATGCCTTGCAATCGACCGGTCAGGAATAGCAATTTTATCCCAAATCGCTATCCTGCCGGCGATTGCAGAGCAGGAACGGCTAAAGGCAGAAGACATGTCCCGGACGGAACTCCTTACATCGCTCGATTTTCTGAAGCAGGGCGGCTTCAAGCCCGGCCCGCAAATGGATCAGGCGCATCAAATCTGTCAGAGCCATGAAGGCTCGCCTCTTTATGACTGGATCCATGCCCTGGTTCACCGGATCGAGGGCGACGATGCCAATGCCGCCTACTGGTATCGCCGGGCCGGCCAGACACGGCATGCCGGGTCGGTCGAGGAAGAATGGCAGGTAATCCGAACGGCGGTTGAAGCGAGCTAGACGGTCTAGGGCGCCACCTGCCGGGTCAGGTCGTCAATAATCGCCTGTGACTGCGCGCAATTGGCAAGGCCCGGCTTGCAGACAAAATGCAGTTCGCCAGGACCGGACGAAGCCGGAATAACAACCAGCGTCAGATCTCCATAGGGGCCGCCGCGCGCTCTGATGAGGCAATCAACCGCGTTCGTGCGCACCAGTTCGATGTCGCTGGTTTCGATACAATCGCGCACATGGCGGCGAAGGTCTTCGCTGTGTTGCGGCCAATTTCCCGGCAGCATCGTTCTGACCTTCGGACATATGCCAACGGAAAACTTCCTGCTGTTGATGCGCGGGGCGATGGCTTCGGTGGCTTCCGTCAAATCATCAAACGCCTTGGAGATCGCAGGCAGATAGGCCTCGCCCTCTTCAGTCAAAAGCAGGCCATGCGGCAAGCGTCGAAACAGCGCCACGCCGAGGGACGCCTCCAGCTTCTTGACCTGCTGGCTTATAGCGCCGGCGGTGACGCCGAGTTCGCTTGCTGCGGTCGTAAAGCTCAAATGTCTGGCGGCCGCTTCGAAGGCGCGCAGCGTGTTGAGTGATGGAAGCCTGTAAGTCATCAAATTTCTCCTCACTTCAAAGTGACACAAAGAACGGCATTTGAAGACTCAGCATTTCTATGCCTCCACCGGAGGTTTTCTGCGTTGAGATTACCGTCCCCACCAGTAGCTTCGTTTGCGCACAATGAATTCCGTCAACGAGGACCCATCCATGAAAATGGAACACATCACATCCGCAAAAGCTCACGATCTGAAAAGCCGATATGCCCAGTGTGTCGCCGTTTCCGGTCATTCACGAACCATCTATGTGAGCGGGCAAATCCCGGTGCGGCCCGACGGAACGGTGCCGGAGACCTTCAAGGAGCAGGCCGAGCAGGCCTGGGCGAATGTCGAGGCACAGCTCAAGGCGGCCGGCCTCGGATTGGAAAACATCGTCCGCCACACGACCTATCTGTCGGACCGCAAATACAGGGCCGAAAACAGCCTCGTGCGCAAAGCGGTGCTCGGCGGGCATGAGCCGGCCTTGACGGTGATCATTGCCGGGATTTTTGACGAAGCCTGGCTGCTGGAAATCGAAGCGGTGGCCGCCGGATGAGTAAGAGTTGCACCAACGCGCTTCATGCCAGCGCGGTGAAAGATCGTGGCAGGATTTACCTCGCCGTATTTCGCGAACTGTCGCACCGTTGCGGCGAGGCAGAGGCCATCAGCGTTTTGCAAAGCGCCAGCCGGGCGCACGGGCTGGAGGTCGGGGCGTCGCTGGCGCATCTCGCGCCTCGGGATTTTAGGGGCATGCTCAACACGTATTTTCTCGGCCCCGACAGCGCGACCTATTCGCCTCAGGTCAATGAAATCAGCGACACATGCCTTGATGTCCAGTTCATGACCTGCCCGCTCAAGGACGGGTGGCTGGAGATGGGGTGCAGCGATGAAGAGGTGTGTACGCTCCTGAAATGCGCGACGGCATTTGACGATGCTGTCTGGGAAGCGGCGGGGTTCGACTATGAGCTTGAATCCTGGGCACCCGGCAAGCCCGGCTGCTGCCGCACGCGATTGAGGGAAAGGCCCGCACAGGTCACAGAAGACCGCTGATCGCGTTGCTGATTGCAATGCCCTCATTCGCGGCCTGATAGATCGGCCGCGGCGGGTGCGATGCGATGTCGATCTCGCGGTGCAGCCAATGCCGCGCCTCCAGTTTTTGAAGCGATTGGGAAAGCGCCCGGTCGGTTATGGGGGACAGGTCGCTCTTGATGTCGACGAAACGGCGGGGCCGACCGCTGACGGCAAGGACGGGAAGCGTCCATGTACGGCGAAGCAGGGACTGTCCGGATTCATCCGGCAAAGCCCCGGCGATCATATCTGCCATCTTCGCAAACCTCATTCCTTCCTCGGTCAACCTGAATTCCGGTCTCAGCGGGTGGCCATGTCCGGGATTGCGCTCCAGAATCCCGAGTTCAACTAGATGCGCCAGGCTGCTTGCAAAGGCTGTGCGGCTTGCACCGGACGCCACAAGAAGCGGCGCCTGACGCCCCGGCACACCGTCATGCATCGCTTTGAGGATGCTCAAAGACCATGACCGGGATGTAATATTGACAAGTCGACCAATGTCCATAAAGTATAGTATATATAATTTTAGTTGAACTGGAAACTGCAATGGCTGTCGTAAAACTGAATAACGAAATCACCTTTGCGCTGTCGGTCCGCGACCGGCATGCGAGCGCGAAATGGTATGAGGACATGCTTGGATTTGAGCTGGTACATCACATCGACGAGGCCGGGTGGAGCGAAGTCAAGACAATGACGGAAGGCGTTACGCTGGGATTGGGCGAGCAGACGGAACCGGTTCCCGGAAATGCCGTTCCGGTCTTCGGCATCGACGACATCACAACAGCGCGCAATGCGCTGGAGGCTGCTGGCGTCAAATTCGACGGACCAACCGATACGGTCGAAGGCATGGTCAGCACCGCGACCTTCTACGACCCAGACGGCAATGCCTTCATGTTGGCACAGGACCTGACGCGGTAGCGGACCGGAATCGGCCGTCGCCAAGAGGTCGGTGACAGGTCCTGCTCACGTTTCCAGTGAATAGCCCGCACCGCGGACCGTGCGAATAACGTCGCGCATATTGGCAAGGTTGAGGGCCTTGCGCAGGCGACCGACATGGACGTCGACGGTGCGTTCATCCACATAGATATCGTGGCCCCAGACGCCGTCGAGAAGCTGCGAGCGGGAGAAGACACGCGTCGGCGAGGTCATGAAGAACTCCAGCAGGCGGAATTCGGTCGGACCGAGCTTGATCTCGCGGCCGCGTCGGTAGACGCGATGGGTCTCGCGGTCGAGTTCGATATCGCCGGCCTTCAAAACCGTCGAGATCGTCTCCGGCTTGACCCGGCGTAAAAGGGCGCGCACGCGGGCCATGAGTTCGGGCGTTGAGAACGGCTTGACGACATAATCGTCCGCGCCGGTGGCAAGGCCCCTCACCCGTTCGCTTTCCTCGCCGCGCGCGGTCAGGAGAATGATCGGCAGGCGCTCGGTTTCCGGCCGGACACGTAAACGACGACACAGTTCGATACCTGAGAGGCCGGGCAGCATCCAGTCAAGGATCAGAAGATCGGGAACCCGCTCCTGCAGTTTGATCTCCGCCTCGTCACCGCGCAGGACGGTATCGACCTCGTAGCCTTCGGCTTCCAGATTGTAACGCAGCAGGACGCTCAGCGCCTCTTCGTCTTCAACGACGGTGATTTGCGGTGCAATGCCCATGTCTTGTCTCCGGCGGCAGGGCCTGATGGCCCGCCAGCCTACTCTTCCTCGGCGCCCACAGACGTGGTTTCATCGTCCTTGGGCCGCTCGTTCGACAGTTGCGAGCCGGTGCTGATGTAGTAGACCGTCTCGGCAATATTGGTGGCGTGGTCGCCGATCCGCTCGATGTTCTTTGCGCAAAACAGGAGATGCGTACAGGCGGTTATGTTGCGCGGATCTTCCATCATATAGGTGAGCAGCTCACGGAAAAGGGACGTATATATTGCGTCGATCTCGTCGTCGCGCTGACGAATGGAACTGGCGAGTTCCGGCGAGCGGGACGAATAGGCGTCGAGCACTTCTTTCAGCTGCGTTAGAGCCAGCTCGGCAAGGTGATCGAGGCCGCGCACCAGCTTCTTCGGCTGCGCCATGCCATGGACGGCGAGCACACGTTTGGCGATGTTCTTTGCCATGTCGCCGACCCGTTCCAGATCGGCGGCAATGCGGATCGACCCTATAATGTCGCGCAGATCCGCCGCCATGGGCTGACGCTTGGCGATGATCAAAACCGCTTTCTCGCCGATCTGTCGCTCGGCATCGTCAAGAACCAGATCGTCGGAAATGACCTTTTGCGAGAGCGCGGCATCGCCATTGACGAGCGCGGCGACGGATTCCTCAAGCATACGCTCGGCAATCCCGCCCATCTCTGCGATGCGGCGCACGAGAAACTGCAGATCCTCGTCATAGGCCGAGACCGTGTGAGCGGCGAGCTGATTACTGGAATTGTTTTCGTTCATGATCGTTCCTGTCCGCTCAAGATCAGCCGAAGCGGCCGGTGATGTAGTCCTGGGTACGCTGATCGTCGGGGTTGGTGAACATCTTGTCCGTGTCGCCGACCTCGACCAGCTTGCCCAGATGGAACATGGCGGTGCGCTGCGAGACGCGCGCGGCCTGCTGCATGGAGTGGGTCACAATGACAATTGTGTAGTTCTGGCGTATCTCGTCGATCAGCTCCTCGACCTTGGCCGTGGCGATCGGATCGAGCGCCGAACAGGGCTCGTCCATCAATATCACTTCCGGGTTGACGGCAATGGCGCGGGCGATGCAGAGACGCTGCTGCTGACCGCCGGAAAGGCCGGTTCCCGGTTCGTTGAGCCTGTCCTTGACCTCGTCGAATAGGCCGGCTCTTTGCAGGCTGGTTTCGACAATCTCGTCAAACCCTGCCTTGCTGTTGGCCATGCCGTGAATACGCGGGCCGTAAGCGATATTCTCATAAATCGATTTCGGAAACGGGTTGGGTTTTTGAAAGACCATGCCGACGCTGGCACGCAGCTCCACCACATCAACGGCCGGATGATAGATATCCGCGCCATCCAATGTGATGCTTCCCTTGACCTCGCAGCCGTCAATCGTGTCGTTCATCCGGTTCAGACAGCGCAGGAAGGTGGACTTGCCGCAGCCAGACGGACCGATGAGGGCCGTGACCTGATTTTTCCTGACATCGAGGTCCACATCAAAGAGCGCCTGGGAACCGCTGTAAAAGACGCTCACCATGCGGCCCTGCATCTTTATGGGCGGCTGCGGTTCGGTTTTTGCACCAACCGCCTCTTCTACTGCTGCTTCCGACATCATATTCATCCTTCAAAACCCCACTGTATCGGCTTTTTGCCCGTCAGGGGCGGCACATGCAACTGCGCCACGCCAACAAATCGTCAGATGACACTCCTACCAGCGGCGCTCGAACCGCCTGCGCAGTATAATGGCCGTGATGTTCATCACGGCGAGGAACAGGAGCAGAATGATGATCGCTCCCGATGTCCTTTCGACAAAGGCCCGCTCGGCCTCATTGGCCCACATGAAGATCTGAACCGGCAATGCCGTGGCCGGATCCATGGGACTGGCTGGATAGCCGACAACAAAGGCAACCATGCCGATAAGCAGCAACGGCGCCGTTTCGCCAAGCGCCTGCGCAAGGCCGATAATCGTACCGGTCAGGATGCCCGGCGCGGCAAGTGGCAGGACATGATGGAAGACTGTCTGCGTCTTGGAGGCGCCGACACCCAGCGCTGCGGAGCGAATGGACGGCGGGACCGCCTTGAGTGCCGCCCGTGTCGCAATGATGATGGTCGGCAGCGTCATCAGCGTCAGGACCAGTCCACCGACCAGCGAAGCGGAGCGCGGCAGGCCGGCAAAATTGATGAACACGGCAAGGCCGAGCAGGCCGAAGACGATTGACGGCACGGCCGCCAGATTGTTGATGTTTACCTCGATGAGGTCCGACCAGCGGTTCTTGGGCGCAAATTCTTCAAGATAGATTGATGCGGCAACCCCGATCGGCAAAGCCAGCACCAACACAATCAGCATCATATAAAGCGATCCGATGATCGCAACGCCGACACCTGCCGTCTCCGGACGGCTTGATGCGCCATTGACGAAGAGGCCAGTATTGAAGCGCTCTTTCATGGCGCCGTCTTGGACCAGCGTGTTCATCCAGCCGACCTGCCGGTCGTTCACCTTGCGGCGTTTTTCATCGACGCTGAGGTCAATCTGTCCCTTGAGAGCGGAATCGACATCGCCGGAAGCCAGCACCCAGACGGGAACCGTTCTGCCGATAATCGTCGGATCCGCCAGAACCATGTCGCGCAACTGGCTGCGTACACCGGCAGACACCATCTTGCCGGCGTCGCGTACAGCCGACTTGTCATCGGGATCAACACCCAACTCCTTGACGATGGCATCACGTGCCAAACGCGGATAATTTGCCGTCAGCAGCTTGTTCATGTCCCTTTCGCCGTCGGGTTCAATAACACTCTCGCTGAAGGTGATGGGCAGGTTGATCGATGTCTGCACGAAGGCCGTGTAGCCCTTAGAGAAAACCGACCAGAGCAGGATCACCAGGAACGAAAGCCCGAGGCAGATTGCGATGAGCCCATAGGCGCGGAAGCGTCTTTCGGCTGCGTAGCGCCGTTTGATGCCGATGTCGCGCTTGAAGGGAGATGCGCCCGACGCCGGTGCGGCAGCTGAGGTTGCATCCGTCATTCGTACTGCTCCCTGTATTTGCGCACGATGTAAAGCGCGTAGAAATTCAATCCGAGGGTGATGACAAACAGTGTGATACCCAGGGCAAATGCGACAAGCGTCTGCGGCGATGTGAACTCCAGATCGCCGGTCAGCTGGTTGACGATCTTGACCGTTACCGTGGTCATGGGTTCGAACGGATTGATCGACAGGCGCGCCGCAACGCCGGCGGCCAGAACCACGATCATGGTTTCCCCGATTGCACGGGAGGCGGTCAAAAGCAGAGCGCCGACAATGCCGGGGATTGCCGCCGGGAAGATGACGCGCTTGACCGTTTCGGAGCGGGTTGCGCCCAGACCCAGCGATCCGTCGCGCAGGGAACGCGGCACCGCGGTGATGATGTCATCTGACAGCGACGAGACAAACGGGATCAGCATGATACCCATCACCACGCCGGCCGTCAGGACGCTCTGTGCCTGAATGAACGAAACGATGTTGCCGGTTGCGATCCCGTTGATCTGCGCACTGATATCGCGCAGGAACGGACCGACAGTCACCAGGGCAAAGAAACCGTAGACAATGGTCGGGATACCGGCGAGCACTTCCAGCAAGGGCTTGACAGTCGCGCGCATCCTGTTGCTGGCATATTCGGACATATAGACCGCTGCAAAAAGGCCGATCGGGACAGCGACGGCCATTGCGACCAAGGCGATATAGAGCGTGCCGGCAAGCAGCGGAATGAGACCGAACTGACCAGCGGAATCCTCAGCGCCGGCAGCAGCGAAACGTGGATCCCAGACCGTGCCGAAAAAGAATTCAAGGGGCGGAACGCTGCTGAAGAAGCGCCCGGTTTCGGAAACCATCGACCATACGATCCCGACGGTCGTCAATATAGCGATGCTGGAGGCGACGATCAGGGCGCCGAGCACCACACGCTCAACGCGGTTGCGGGCCCGCATCTTCGGACCGATCAGCATCCAGGCATAGATGAAGCCGGCTATGGCAAGAAGCAGGACGATAACAGTGCGGTAGAGCTGGCTGGACGCCGTCATGCCGTTCAGCTTTTCGGCCGCGGCAGGCATGTAATCGTCCACTTCGCCGGCAACAGCCACACCTCTTTCGGCAAGAAGCTCGCGCAAAGTCGCCGCACCATCCTCGAACCTCTTCATGTCATCGGCATCGAGCCGTTTCATGCCGGTCGCGATGGAATTAAGCTTGCTGATCTGCAGCGACTGATCGGCGGAGGACATTTCCTGCACCGATGCCGGAAGCGACGAAAGGACCTGATTGTCGACAATGATCGGGCTGACGACTAGCCACGCCACCAGAACGGCGATGGAGGGCAAGGTCACCCAGATAAGAACGAAGGAACCGTAGTAAGTCGGGCGGGAATGCAATTCCGCAAGATTGCCACTCGCAACACTCGAGGCGCGCAACCGGCCGACGAAATAGCCGACAACGGCGAGGCCTACGATGATCAATACTGTGGTGGCTACGCTCATATGTCCCGCTCCCGGCCATCGGCCGATCGAATAAGCATCCTGTTGACGGGCGCGGCGCTTTGGCCGCGCCCGTCGGATTGTCGTTTACGCGTAACCTTAGAGAAGGTTTCCGTCAGCAAAATTCTTGCGAACGGCTTCACGCTCTTCTTCAGGAGCAGCAACCAGACCGTATTCGGCAAGCGGGCTGTCCGGTCCGACCATCTGGTCGGAGGTGAAGAACTCAACATATTCCTTCAGACCCGGGATCACGCCCAGATGCGCTTTCTTCACATAGAAGAAAAGCGGACGCGATACGGGATATTCACCGGCGGCGATCGACTCGGTGGTCGGCGTGATGCCGTCCATCGTTGCGACCTTCAGCTTGTCGGCATTGTTTTCGTAGAAAGCCAGGCCGAAGACGCCAACGCCTGTTTTGTTGGAGTCGATACGCGCCAGCGTCTCGGTGTAGTCGCCGTCGATGTCGACTGCGCCGCCGTCCTTGCGAACGGCAATGCAGGACTTCCCGGCGGCTTTCTTGTCCATGCCGCTATCGATACGGGCCTGCAGGTCACCGGTCGCTTCGCAGCCGATTTCCAGAACCTTGTCTTCAAACACTTCACGGGTGCCGTGCTTTTCGCCCGGAATATAGGCAGCAATGTCCCAATCCGGGAATTTCGGATCGACGTCCGACCATTTCTTGTTCGGGTTGTCGACGAGCTTGCCGTCTACGACGATCTGGGCGGCAAGGCCCTTGTAGACATCGGCCGGAACGAGAACAAAATCAGGGCCGTTGATATCGGTAGCAAATACAATGCCGTCATAACCGATGCGGATTTCCTGGATTTCCGTCACGCCGGCTTCGGCGCATGCGGCGACTTCACTGTCGCGAATCTGACGCGACGAGTTGGCAATGTCGATCGTGCCCGGACCAACGCCGCGGCAGAATTCCTTGAGGCCGCCCGAGGATCCCCCGGATTCGACAACCGGCGTCTTGAAGTTCGGATAGGTCTCGCCAAAAGACTCGGCAACGATCTTTGCGTAAGGCAACACCGTCGAAGAACCTGCGATCTGAACCTGGTCACGCGCGACTGCGGTGCCGGCGAAAGCTGCCGAGGCCACCAGTGCAGCAGCGGTCAGTTTAAGCGTTTTCATAGGATTTTCCCCAATCGAGAGGCCTACTTGATGCTCCTTGCGGCAAGCAGGCTACAATTTCTACTAACAGGGTGACTCTTAGCAACCTGTCCAACGCGGTTTTATGACAGGCGAGTTACAAGTTTATGACAGTTTAACTATATGTTTTTATTATTTTTATTTTGAATCCACAGTGGTTTTCTAACGCTGGGGTGCGCCAAACTTTACACGGAAGTCCGACCCTTTGCCGACTGTCGAATGAACAATGAGCCTTGCCCTGTGGCGGGTCAGAATATGTTTGACGATCGCCAATCCAAGCCCGGTTCCCTTCTTTGAGCGGCTGGCTTCGACATTGACACGGTAGAACCGTTCGGTCAGGCGCGGCACGTGTTCGCGCGGGATTCCGGGGCCGTTGTCACTGACACTGACCTCCACGCCATCGCCGTCATTTTCGCCTGACGGCATCACACTGACGCGGACCTGTCCGCCGCTCTGGCCGTATTTACATGCGTTCTCGATCAGGTTCTCGAAAACCTGGACGAGTTCGTCACGATCGCCGGTCACGACGACCGGCTGGTCCGGAGCGCTGATTTGAATACCGACACCCAGTTCCTCCGCCAGCGGTTTGAGTGAATCCGAGATGTGATTGATCAGCGGCACGAGGTCGACATTGTCGGTCGGCATCACATGGGCCTTCAGTTCAAGGCGCGACAGCGACAGAAGGTCGTCGACAAGCCGTGTCATACGGCTTGCCTGCTCGTGCATGATGCCGAGAAAACGGTCCCGGGCCTCAGCGTCCTCACGTGCGGGCCCCCGCATTGTTTCGATAAAGCCGAAAAGCGAGGCAAGCGGCGTGCGCAATTCATGGCTGGCATTGGCGATAAAGTCCGACCGCATGCGATCCATGCGGCGCGACTCGCTCTGGTCGCGGAAGGTCAGCATATAAAGCTCGCTGCCGCCTTTCATCCCGGCAATGCCGGTCATGGGCGCCACCCGCACAAGAAACCAGCGTTCAGACGGAACCTTCTCGATGTGCTCTATCGAATCGGCATGGCCCGTTTCCATCACAGTCCTGACCATGTCGAGAATGGCTGGCGAACGCAGCATGGACGACAGATGCGCGCCCTCTTTCATGGCGCCAAACTGCTTGACGGCCGCGCTGTTGAGGAATTTGATCACGCCGCCGGGCGCCAGGATTATCGCCGGATCATCCATTGCCTCACAGGTATTAAAAACGATCGCCTCAAGCGGCTCGCGCCTTTCCTTGCGCAGCATCCTTTCCTGGCGGCGGGCAACACGCGACTGCACCGGCAGGCCCGCTGCCGCAAAGACCAGCGCAAGCCCAAGAAGTGCGTGCCACAGCGGAACCTCGCGCGACAGCGACGCCAAAAGCGACAACACGGCCGCAACGACGAGGATATAACGCGCATCGTAGAGACGCTGAACAACTCTGTGCGTAAGTTCCTGCATGCCTTCCAATATGCCTTGTAACCGGAATTCCGCTTGCGCCTACCGTGCTTTTCACCAGACCGTTAAGCCCGGCCCTTCTTCCGGTTAAGACGGCCGGATGACGGATTGATGAACGCACATGGTGGAAAATCAGGTTCCGACCCAGCCCCTAATGCGGGTATAACAGGCTAACGGCAAACGGGAAATGACATGATGAGCAAGAAACAAGCGGACCGCTCGGTCGATCTGGAGATCAACGGGCATAAGCGGCATTTCGATATCGACGATCCCGATCTGCCGGGCTGGGTGACAAAAAACGCGTTCACCTCGGAGAACTATCCCTATGAGGAAAAGCTGGACCGGGACGACTACAACGAACAAATCAGAGCCCTGCAGATCGAGCTGGTGAAGGTCCAAGCCTGGCAGCAGAAAACGGGAGAGCGCGTCATCATCGTTTTCGAGGGTCGGGACGCCGCCGGCAAAGGCGGATCAATTGCGGCAACGCGGGCCTACATGAACCCTCGCATGGTTCGGATCGTTGCCCTTCCGAAACCGACCGAGCGCGAGCGCGGCCAGTGGTACTATCAGCGTTACGTCGATCATTTCCCGACGTCAGGCGAAATGGTGCTGTTCGACCGGTCCTGGTATAATCGCGCCGGCGTCGAACCGGTGATGGGTTTTTGCACGCCTGAGCAACACGAACGCTTTTTGGGCGAGACGCCCGACTTTGAGCACATGCCCGTGCGCGAAGGCATTCACCTGTTCAAATTCTGGCTCAATATCGGCCAGGAAATGCAGCTCAAGCGGTTTCACGACCGCAGGCACAATCCGCTGAAGGTGTGGAAACTGTCGCCCATGGACATTGCGAGCCTGCAGAAATGGGGCGACTACACGCAAAAGCGCGACCTGATGCTTGAGCATACGCACAGCAACCATGCGCCATGGACTGTGGTGCGGGCCAATGACAAACGGCGGGCCCGGCTCAATCTGATCCGTCATCTTCTGACACGGCTTCCCTATGAGGGCAAAGACGCCGGCGCGATCGGCAAGATCGATGAACGAATCCTCGGCTCCGGGCCCGGCTTCCTCGTGGACTAAGCCCGGCGCCGCTGTCGCAACTCAGTTTTGCGGCTGGATACGGATCGCAAATATGTCGACACCGTTTCCGGCACCGGTGATATCGCTGTTGAGTGCCAGATATCCGGCATCGCCGGTCGACGGCACCTTGCTCAGGTCGATGCCGAAGACCACATCGCCGACCTCGTAGGTGACGTCAAAACGGTGGCGGCCGCAGTCATTGTTGGCAGCAAGCTGACATTTGACATAAATCTGCGTTGGCGTGTCAGTGCTGGACCGCAAGGTGATGGCGACCAGCGATTTGCGCCCGGCAAGGCTTTGCATGACGGATGCCGGCAGTTGGAACAACACCTCGCTGTCGCCACCGCCATCGGGTGAGACGATCTGGAGAGCCGGACCGGCTCCCGTCTCGGCCAATGCCGCCCTGGCGTTGCCTCTGCGCTGGACGCCTTCAGGATTCTGTGGCGTGAAAATTTGCGTCCAATCGCCCGAAAAAGTTCCGTCAGTCGGGGGATTGCCGGCAAAGTCACCGCCTTCAATCTTTGCCGGCGGATTGGGCACGCTGGTGTCGCGTTCCTGCTGGCTGATGAATATGCCGCTGTAGACCGACCACAGAATGCCGATACCCACAAAGGCGATCAAAAGCGAAATCACCAAAATGATAGAAAAGACAGGGCGGCGGCGTTTGGTCTTGGCCCCACGCTTCGGCGAGGCCGGTTCCGCGCCCAGCAGATCGGCATCGACCTTGGCGCGCTTCTTGCGGCGGCGCGGCTCCCGTTTTTCCGCGACGGGCGCTGGAATATCGCCCGGCTCAATGCGCTCGGCCCGCAAAACATCCTTGGAGGGCTGGCGGGGTTTGCTCTTACGCACCGGTTCCTGGCGGCGCTGCCGGGGCTGCCTTGGCTGGCCCGCCTGCGGGTCCGGAGGCGGTGCAACGCGCTCCGCATCTATACCTGCCGACCTGCGCTCCGGGCGCGGTTCGCGCCTCACGGGTGACGGCGCTTCGGCGGCAACATACTGCGCCTCAATTCCCTCGATCAGCTCTTCAAGACGACGGTTCTGGTCCGAGGCGGCGTCGCTGCCCCAGGTTCCCTGTTTGGCCTGGCTGTTCGTCAGGGCCTCGCGGGCGGACTGGTAGACACGCTCGCGCAATTTCGGATTGCCACCGTCGACCGACTGCAGCGCCTTGCGGATCGCTGTCTCGAATGTCTTCACACGCAACTCCAGTCAGCCGGTCTGTCCCGTCGCTCAAGCCCCAAAGGGCAACAAGACTGACGAGCGGCCACGGTCCTGTCCTCTTGGAATCTCTCTTATCAGCTAAGAGTGTGTTTACAAACCCGACCAGCCGAGCAGTCTGGGGAAAGGCACTGCGGATATGATCCAGCGGCATCAGACTTACCGGTCGCGCACCGGAACGATCGCCGGCGAAAAACACGGCAGGCGGCAAAATTCGCCATTCGGCGTCTTGAATTGTGCGCCGATTGGGGGTAATCGCCCTGCATCCTTTCTTGCCGGTCACGGCACGGGCTGCTGTAGCTCAGTTGGTAGAGCACGTCATTCGTAATGATGGGGTCGGGGGTTCGAGTCCCTTCAGCAGCACCATCTGGTATCCAGCAAGGCCTGAAATCACGAAACCGTGAGAGCGGATTTCGCAGCCTTTAGGCTTATCAGGCTCGGAAATCGCCGCAATCGCTCTATAATTCCGCAATGACAATGTCAGAACCTACTTCAAAGGCCGACCATGTCAGGCCCTGCAGGAGACATCGACATGACGACTGACCTCATCACACGCCGGACCCTGCTCGCCGCCAGCGGTGCCGTCGTTGCGACCGGAGCATCCGGGCTGCTGATCCCGGCCCGCGCCAGCGGGCTGGAACCGACACGGTCGATGCGCGGCGGTTCCAACAATTACCGCAAGGGCGCACCCATCGTAGAGCGGATTGGCGGCGGCGGCTTCTGGATGAGCGGCACCGTGCGCCGCGCGGGAGACGGCGCGCCGCTTGCCGGACAGCGCATCCAGATCTGGGCCCATACCACCGAAGGGCATGAACGCGACCCGCACAGCCACGGGGCGACACTCACGGATGCCAACGGCGTTTTCCGTCTCGAGATGCCGCAGATTGTCCCCGCCTTCGGTCAACCGCATGGTCACCTGGCCTATGACAGCGGTGAATTCGAAACCGTCTTCCTGCGCCCGATCATGTCCAGTTCAAAGGACACCAGCCTGGAGGCGCATTTCGTCCTTCAGCCGGCCTGACGGCATTGGATCCGGAGACGAGCGGCAAGACCCGCACACGCCTGATCTGGTTGGCGCTTGCCGCTGCTCTCGCCGTACCGATTGCCCTTGCAGCGGCGAGCCCGCTGCTTGCATGGCGCAGTCCGGTCTACATTGCCGCCGGATTTGCCGGCGTGATCGCAATGGCTCTTCTGCTGCTTCAGCCATTACTGGCGGGTGGATATCTGCCGGGCCTTTCAGCCTATCGCGGACGGCACATTCACCGGTGGGTCGGCATTGCGCTGGTCAGCGCTGTGGTCATCCACGTCGCGGCTCTTTGGATAACCAGTCCTCCGGATGTGGTGGACGCGTTGCTTTTCAGATCGCCAACGCCGTTCTCCGCCTGGGGGGTGATTGCCATGTGGGCGGTTTTCGCGGCGGCATTCGTGGCCGCCACGCGGCCCCGGCTGCGCCTGCGCCCACGAACTTGGCGCCTCGTTCACACGTCCCTCGCGACAATCGTCGTCGTCGGCAGTGTCGTCCACGCCCTGCTGATTGAAGGCACGATGGAGACGGTGTCGAAGGTCGCGCTGTGCACGCTGGTGGTCATAGCAACCTTGAAAGTTATAACCGATCTGAAAGTATGGGCTGTCAGGGCGAATGGATTGACACGTCCTGTGGCGCACAAAGAGCGGAGCGATAAGCATTGAAGATCATCGAGTATTTCTATTCCGCGCATTCCGCCTTCGCCTATATCGGATCAAAACGGCTGCTGGAGATTTGTTCCGAACATGGTTGCAGACTTGAGCACCGGCCCATCGGGCTGAGCCCGGTCGTCCGAGCGGCGGGCGGAAAGCCGTTTGCGGGCCGCACCCAGCGGCATGTCGACTATTATTTCGGCCGGGAGGTCGAGCGTTGGGCGCAGTTCCGCGGCGTTCCGATCATCAACTTCCGGCCGACTTTCCACGACAATCCGCTGGACCTGCCGAACGGCATGCTGATCGCAGCGATCGATCAGGGTGCGGATGTCGACACGCTGTCCCATGCTATTCTCGAAGCCCATTGGCAAGACGATGCGGATCTTGCCGATCCCGAGGCTCTTGCAAAGGCGGCATCAGCCGCCGGTATAGATCCGGCACCTCTGCTGGATGCAGCGTTGACGGAGCCGATCCAGGCCATGCACCAGGCCAACACCGACGAAGCGATCGCCCGCGGCCTGTTCGGATCGCCGACCTATTTTGTCGATGGCGACATGTTCTACGGACAGGATCATCTGGAGCTTATGGAGCGTGCGCTCAAAAAGCCCTTTGCCCCGGCATCCTTCAAGAACCCGCGAACAAAACTGTCGACAGGCTGACGTCACTGTCTGTCGGGGCTTGCTGCGGGGCGCCGACACGGCCCGCCGCCAAGGCGCGGCACACCGCTGTACCGCTAAGGAACTTCGATGACAACGTTGCCAATGGCAGTGCCGCCCTCCACCATCTCATGGGCCTCGGCTATCCGCTCAAGCGGGAAGCGGGCGGCAATGGCGACCTGAAGCTTTCCGGTTTCGGCCAGCCCATCGATGAAAGTGGTGGCATTGGAAAGGACATCGGGCGTCAACAGAAAACCCTGCACAAACCGTAGAGTCGCGCCACAGAAGGCGAAGTCGTAATAAGGCAGAACAGGCTCGGGAACGGCCGTTGACGAATAGGCCGCAACGACACTGTGCGGTTTCAGCAGGCGGCGTGTTGCTTCAAGATTTGCGCCGAAGTCCACCTCGACCACCCGGTCGACACCTCTGCCATCTGTCAGGTCCAGAACCCGGGCAACGACATCTTCATCATGACGCATGATGATGTCGTCAACGCCGCAGGACTGCACATGGGCCGCCTTTTCGGCATCGCTGACGGTGGCGATGACCCGCGCGCCGGCGGAAAGCGCGAACTGGGCGGCGAAATGGCCGACCGCACCGGCAGCCCCGGTCACGAGAACCGTCTTTCCGCCCACCGATCCGTCGGCAAAGACTGCGTCATAGGCGGTCAGCGCCGGGATGCCGAGACATGCCCCCGCGGCAAAATCCAGTGAGGACGGAAGCTTGAAAACCTGTTCTGCCGGCAGGCAAATCCGCTCGGCTGCTGTGCCGTATGCCCTTCCCGCCTCGCCGTAGCCGCCTTGCGCGTTGCGCATCCATACGCGATCGCCCGGTTCAAACCCGGTTACGCTCTCGCCGACCGCCTCAATCACGCCCGCACCATCGGCATGCGGCACAATCAGCTCGTGGGTCATGGAAAGTCCACCCCAGCCGGCACGGCGTTTGACATCGGCGGGATTGATCCCGGATGCGTGAATGCGCAGCGCCACATCGCCAGGGCCTGGCGTTCCGATCATGCCGTCAGGAAGATCACCGACCTCCAGAACACTGGAGGCCGGTCCTGTCTCGCGATACCAGGCCGCCCGCACCAGGCTAGCCGTTTGCCCGCTCAACCTCGCGCTTTGCCTGCCGCAGCGCCGAGACCAGCCGGTTCTGGCCGCGGGTAAGCTGTGTCAGCGCAAAGCCCTCGCCCTCGCCTTTATGATAGTCGAGTTCGGCAGCCGTAGAGATTGTCGGCAGCGGCGGGACCGTCAGGGCCGGATCGTGACGGAAACGCGCTTCCCGTGTGAAGTTGATCGGAACGAGGATGCGCGCCAGGTCCTGAATGACCGCATTGGCGACAGCCGGAGCGATCGAGCCGGAAGATACGCCGCTATAGAACGCTTCGAGCGCAGCATGGAGTTCCTCCGTCGCCTGTTTGGAGGCGGAGAGATCAAACCGGTCGCCGGCCTGCTGCTGATAGGTGCCGATGGTCTCCAGAAACTCACTGGTGGTCGCACGCCAGTCGAAGGGAAGGATTTCGGCGTTGGCGTTGCGGAAGACGCTGAGCAGGTAAAGCTTGATGTCGCGCTGGAGGATTTCCTTGTCGGCAATCTCCAACGTGTCGTTCTCGGTATGCCAGGCAATGTTGCCGCCGCAGCCGCCGACCGCGTAGTAACCCTTCTCCTCTCGCATCGCGACGGTCATCGTCGAAGACAGCATGAAGTAGCTCGAAATACCGATATTGTTGAAGGAATAGTCGCCGGCACGGTGCGGCCGCTCGCCGAAAGTCGGTTTGCCGGCGACATCCTCAATCGCCTTAGCGATAAAGGCATCGGCCTCGGACATGCGTGACAGGTTGAGGAACTCGGTCGCCCAGCGGCAGCCAGGGCTGTCGCAATTGACCTGGGCCACGCAATTTTCCTCAAGGTCGATGGCGAAGGCATCGGCAAACCAGGTGGAACCTGCGTAGCGTCCGGTGGAGTGGCCGGGCCACCAGGCAATGCGGACGGAACGGTCGAGCTTGTCGCGGTTCTTCCACAACACGCGCGCAACCTCCAGCATCGTTGCATCGCCAGTCGCATTGTCACCGACACCGACATCCCAACTGTCGAGGTGTCCGTGCAGCAGGACATATTTTTCCGGCTCCTTGTTGCCGGGGATGAAGACCTCGGGCAGCTTGGAGCTGAACCAGCCTTCCTCCATCTCGGCAAAGAGCTTGATCCGTCCGCCGGCCTTGGCGATTTCGATCAGCTCCTGTCCATCGGGATTGTTAACGGCCACGGATACGACATTCGGCTTGCGCGGCAGATCGTCGAGATCGGGCGTTCCCCAAATGCTGGTGCAAATCCCCCAATGGATATCAATCCCCGGGTTGATGCCAATCACGCCGATGGCGCCCAGTTCCTCGAATTGCGCGATCATGCCCGGGCTTGCATAGCCCTCGGACATGACAATCTTTCCTTCGATCATCGAACGCACGTCGCGTGTCGGATCGAGCTTCTTGTCGAAGATCGTGTCGATATCATCCGCCTGGTTCGCACCGATATAGACGAGCTCACCCTCAAGCCCGTCGCGGGCATCGACACTGTAGGCCGGCGGCTTTGCGCGAAACGTCTTGCCACCGGCCTCGACACGCGCCTCACCCGGCAGGCTGAGATAGAGTTTGGGCTGATGAACCTTGACTTCAACGCCGTGGGCCCTGAGGCGCGCGACGACCTCCTCCATGCCCCGGTCGACATCCGCCGGGTGTTCCCGCTTGAATGTGGAAAAGCTCTCGACCAAGCCCCAGGGCTCATCCAGGCTGACTTCGGACAGGAGTGCTTCTTCTAGTTCATTCATCGGGAATCTCCTCACTGGACGGATGGAAACGGCAACCTCCACGTGCCCCGGAAGGCAAATCGCACTCAGCCACTTGTTTCACTCAATAAAACACTGTTTTGTTAAAAGAAATACCAAGCTTGATCGACCAAATCAAGTGCAAGCGCAAAACGCGCCGCCAGATGGCAGCCCGCGGCTTGGTTTTACAATCAGCCTGGGAATATGCCGGAACTACCAGGCGGCCGCCTGGAATTCGCGCGCGGGCGCGCCGATCCCTTCGGAAATCTTGCCGGCGGCATGCAGCACATCCTGAAGGATTTTGCCCTGCTTGTCCGGATCGAGACGGGCAACCGGGCCCGCGACCGAGATCGCCGCGACGATGTCCCCACCCGGCCCGAAGATCGGAGCGGCAACGGAGAACGCGCCCTCATCGAGATCGTTGCGCGTTACATGAAAACCGTCTGCTGCGATCTGCATCAGCTTGCGCTCAAGTTCGGTCGGATCAGTTATCGTCTCCGAGGCAAAACTCGTCAGGGGACCGGACAACGTTTCAGAACGCACCTCTGGAGGCGCAAAGGCCAGCAGCACCATCGATCCGCCACCGGCGTGCAGCGGTCCGTGCCGTCCGGGCGCAGCATAAAGACGCATGGAGTGACGGCTTTCGCGTGTCGTGACAACCAGGGCATTGAGACCGTCGCGGACCAGAAGGTTTACGTTCTCGTTGAAATGCTCGCGCAACGTATCCATTTGAGGCTCGGCCACCAGAAGCAGGCCGCGTTGCTTCGCTGCTTCGTCTGCAAGATGGCCGGCGCGGTATCCAAGACCATAAAGGGCGCGTTCAGAATCCTTGGCCACGTAGCCTCTGGCTTCCAGCGTGTGAAGGATGCGGAAAACCAGGCTCTTGGTCATACCCAGCTCAACGGCAAGTTCAGTCACGCCCAACTCGCCCCTTTCACCCAGAACTTCCAGCACGCTCAGCGCCCGATCCACGGCAGCGATGCGATAATCTTTGGCCTCACCCATGACACACCCTCCGGCCGGGACTTGCAAGGCACCGGCAATTCACGTAGTCTTAACAAATTAAAACAGTGTTTTGCTGTATGAAACAGCAATTGTCAAGCTACGGGTCATCAATCATGCGCATCGCCTATGCCGTTCCAGGACCTATGTCAAAGGGCCCGATGGGCCGCGCGGAAGTCACGCGCCGCGAGAAACTTCTCAACAGCTGGGCCTTTGAGGGCACGACAGTCGAAGTCCGGGATGTCGCAACAGGTCCGGCCTCTATTGAATCGGCCTATGAAGAGGCGCTTTCGATCCCGCCCACGCTCGATCTCCTGATGCAGCTTGAGAATGAGGGCTATGACGCGGCGATCATCGGCTGCTTCGGTGATCCGGGCATAGAAGCTGCCCGCGAGCTCGTTTCCATGCCGGTGGTGGGCCCGTGTGAATCATCCATGCTGCTGGCGGCATCGCTGGGACACAAGTTCAGCGTCCTCACACTCTTCGATTCCCTTATCGCGGGCCAGGAATATCTGGCGGTCCGGGCCGGTGTGCGGGAGAAACTCGCCTCCGTCAGGGCCACCGGAATTCCCGTGCTCAGCCTGATGACCGATGTCGACGCCACCAAGGCGCGGCTGGTCGAGGTTTCCAGCGAATGTGTCGAACAAGACCGCGCCGACGCGGTCATCTTCGGTTGTATGACCATGTCGTTCCTCGACATGGCGGACGAAATTTCAGCGTCAGTCGGCGTTCCCTTCATCAATGCCGGCAAGACGGCGCTGAAGCAGGCCGAGACGCTTGTATCGATGGGGCTATCCCATTCGAAAACCGCCTTTGCGACACCTCCCAAAGTGTCGGACGGGCAAACGGTCGCCGACCTCAAGGTCGGATAAGAACCGCAAGACGAAACAGACCAGGGAGAATGGAACATGAGGAAGCTCTTAGGAATGGCCGTCCTGCTCGCGGGGGCGGCAATAGGCACACAGGCCCTTGCGGCCGGTGACCAGATCCGCGAGATCAAACTGACAACCAGACCGCAGGCAGCACAGCCGCAGGAATTCCAGTTCATTCAGCTCATTGCCCAGGAATGGCGCAAACTCGGCCTTGACGTAAAGGTCGATGTCATGCCGTGGGAGCAGATGGCCGATCTCGTCTGGTACAATCGCGACAAGTGGGACACTACGGGATGGCAGATGGTCGGCAGGCCGGAGCGCTCCGACCCGGACGAACTGATCTATAACCTCTTCCACTCTTCGACTGCGCCCAAGGGTTACAACTTCATCGGCTACAGCAATCCGGAACTCGATGCGACCGTTGAAGCGCAGCGTATCGAAACCGATCCGGACAAGCGTCAGGAACTGCTTTACAAGGCTCAGTCCATTCTGGCCGAAGACCAGCCGAACCTGATGCTGGTGCATCCGAAATCCACCTTCGCATTCGACAAAAATGTCTGGGACGCGGCGTCCGTGGTCGATCAGGGCGGCATCGGCATCAGAAACACCTGGACATTTATCCAGATGGAGCCGCTTGGCGAGCAGAAAGACATCATCCTGAACTCGTCCGACAATATTCAGGGCATCAACCCGCTATGGATCTCGGGCGGAACCGACAGCTGGATCACCGAACTGATCTGGGACCGGCTGCTGCGCATCGGTCCGGACGGCTTGCCGCAGCCCTGGGCCGCTGAAAGTTTTGAGTGGCTTGACGACAAGACGATCAAGCTGACGCTGCGCGACGGCATGATGTGGCATGACGGCAAGCCGGTGACGGTGGACGATGTCAAGTTCTCCTTCGAAGCTGCGATGGGCGACGAAGCGCCGATGTACAAGCCGTTTGTCGGAAACATCGAGGCAATCGAGACCGATGGCGACACGATCACCTTCAAACTCAAGAATGCGACCGCTGCGTTCCTGACGGCCAGCCTCGCCAAGCTCAACATCATCCCCAAACATGTCTGGGAGCCGGTGCTGACGGATCTGGCGACCAAGGAAGACAATGCCGAGGACTATCAGGAGCCTGCTCCGATTGGTTCCGGACCGTTCAAATTCGCGTCTTGGACGACCAATGAAGAGGTCGTGCTTGAAGCAAACAAGGATCACTTCTCGCCTCCCAAGGCCGAGCGCTGGATTCTTCGGATCGTGCCCAATACCGAGGCTGCCATCGGCATGCTGCGGTCTGGTGAAATCAACTTTCTGTCGGATTTCTCCGGCGATCCGAAGATCCTGCTTGATCTTGTAGAACAGGATGGTGACCTGGAAGTGGTGTCGACGGTCGACATGGGCTTCCGTTACGTGGCCTTCAACCATCGCCGGCCGCCGTTCAATGATCCGGAATTCCGCAAGGCGCTGTCCTATGCAATCAATCGGGATCTGATCGTCGGCGCCGCGTTCCGGGGATTTGCCGTGAAATCGAATTCGGTGATTTCGCCTGCCCTCGGCTTCTGGCATAACGACGCGGTCAACAGTTTCGACACCGGCTCGGACGTTGCCAAGTCGATCCTCGAAAATGCCGGCTACGAGATCAAGGGCGGTGCGCTGCACTATCCCGATGGTGTAGCCGAAACACTGGCCGACTAGTCCGCTAAAAGCCGGAGGACCCGAACCATTCTCGGTTTCAAACAAATAGGCGGCCGCCTGGCGCAACTGGTATTCGTGCTCTGGGCGGTCGCCACTATTTTGTTCCTGATGTTCCGGCTGATGCCCAGCAATCCGCTGGCGGCCTATATCGACCCGACCTTTACCGAAGAGCAGCAACAGGCACTGATGGCGAAGTTCGGCCTCGACCGGCCGCTTTGGGAACAATATTTCATCTATCTGAAGAATCTTCTGCAGGGCGAACTCGGCGACAGTTTTTTCTACCGCCAGCCTGTCGGCGAGCGTGTCCTGGAACTTTTGCCCAACACGCTGATCCTGACCTTCAGCTCCCTTATCATCGCTTATGCCTTTGGCATTGTCGTCGGTGCCTGGCTTGCCTGGAAGCGCGACACAATCGCCGAACGCGCTGCAATCCCGGTGGTCTTGACGACACGGGCTATGCCAGAGTTCTGGCTGGGCATGTTGTTGCTTGCCGTTTTCAGTTTTACACTCGGCTGGTTTCCGGCCGGGGGAACCCGCAGTCCCGGCTCGGAATATGACGGCTATCTGGCGCTTTATACGTCCGCCGACTTCCTCTCCCACCTTGTGCTGCCGGCGCTGACCCTCGCCATCTACAGCCAGGGCCTTCCGCTCCTTCTCATGCGCTCCAACATGCTGGAGGTCATGAACGAGGATTTCGTGACCATGGCGCGGATCAAGGGGCTTTCCAACTGGACGGTGGTGGTCCGGCATGCGGCCCGCAATGCACTATTGCCTGTCATGACATCCTTTGCCATTGCCGTCGGCTATCAGATCCAGGGCAATGTGGTGGTCGAGACGGTCTTTTCCTGGCCCGGCCTTGGGCGGGAACTGGTCAATGCGGTCTCTGCAAGCGACTATCCGCTGGCGCAAGGCGCTTTTTTGATGATCGCCATCGTCGTCGTTCTGATGAACCTTCTGGCGGACCTGCTTTACAGCCTGCTTGATCCGAGGGTGTCCCATGCCTAGCGATGTGGCGGCCGAGGCAAAACCGGCAAAGACCGGAACACTGATGCGGCTGGTGCGCAAGCTCCACCTGCCGCTGGACGATCCGTTCGCCCTTGCCGGTCTTGCAATTTATGCGGTTTTCATTCTTGTCGCCATTTTTGCCGATCAGCTTGCGACACACGACCCGCTGGAGATCCTCTTCACAAGCGATTATCAGCTTGCGGGCGATCTGCGGCCCGGCGAGGACGGGTTCATCCTCGGCACAACCAGCCTTGGTCGGGATATCTATTCCCAGCTCATCTACGGATCGCGCAGCGCCCTGCTGATCGGCATCACGGCGGCGTTCATGGTTGCGATCATCGGCACGGTGGTCGGGCTTCTGTCTGGATATTTCCGCGGCTGGGTCGACATCGTCCTGATGCGGGCGGCCGATATCGCCTTCGGCATACCGTTTCTGCCTTTCGTCATCGTTCTGTCATCCTTTCTCGAACCGTCCATCTGGAATGTCGTCTTCGCCATGGCGATGATCCTGTGGCGCGATACGGGCCGGGTGATCCGCAGCCAGGTTCTGACGCTTCGCACACGCGCTTATATCGACGCGGCGCGGGTTTCAGGCTCGTCGGATCTCAAGATCGTCTTTCGCCATATCGCACCCAATATCCTGCCCTTGAGCTTCCTTTACGGGTCAATCGCCATCGGCTGGGCCATATTGACGGAAGCTGCAATCAGTTTCCTCGGCTTCGGCGATCCGGAAACGATTTCCTGGGGCTATATGCTTCAGGACGCCTATGCCAGTCAGGCCCTGTCGACCGGCGGATACTACTGGTTCGTACCTCCGGGCATCTGCATCGTGCTTGTCGTCGTTGCCGGTTTCTTCATCAGCCGCGGCTATGAGGAAATCCTGTTTCCGAAGTTGAAGGAGTAGGCGGCGATGGACAATGAACTGCTTCGTGTCAACGGGCTGAAAATCTCCTATGCCGTCGCCAACGCCAAGGTGCGGGCCGTCGACGATGCGACATTCGCCATTCCGCGCGGTTCCATCGTCGGGCTGGTTGGGGAATCGGGATGCGGCAAGACCACTGTCGCCCGCGGGCTGACGCGCGTCATGGCCAAGGCCGCGCGCATAGACGGCGGGGAGATCCTGTTTGACGGCACCGATCTTCTTGCACTCAACGAAACGGAGATGAACCGGCTCCGCTGGCGCGATATCGCCTTTATCCCGCAAAGCGCCATGAACTCGCTCGATCCTGTCTACCGCATCGAGCAACAGCTCAATGAAGTGCTGATCCAGCGCGGCGGCATGAGCAAGGCCGAGGCGCGGCGGCGCTCGGAGGAACTGTTCGAGATGGTCGGCATTGAGCCGCGGCGGCTACGTGACTTTCCGCATCAGTTTTCCGGCGGCATGCGCCAGCGGGTGGCCATCGCGCTGGCGCTGGCGCTCAATCCGAAACTGGTGATCGCCGATGAACCTGTGACCGCGCTCGACGTGATCGTGCAGCGGCAGATTCTCGACACGCTCAAATCGCTGCAGGAAAAGCTCGGCATCTCGGTCATTCTGGTCACGCACGATATTTCCGTCGTCGCCTATGTGTGCGACCGCATCGTGGTGATGTATGCCGGCCGCGTGGTTGAATCCGGTGACACCGAAACGGTTCTGACCAAACCGTGCCATCCCTATACGATGGGGCTCTACAACGCCTTTCCGGATCTTCAATCAAGCGCCGGTCTCCTGACCCCCATCGAGGGGCATCCGCCGGATCTTCGCGACCCGCCGACAGGTTGCCGCTTCGCACCACGTTGCCCGTTCGTCAAAGACCAGTGTCGCAGCACCGATGTCGCGCTTGTCGATGTCGGCGGCGGTCATGCCTCGGCCTGCCTGAGACATGCGGAAGCCAATGCGCTGCGCAAGGAGGCCGAACGGTCCGAGACCTGGGCGGCGATGGCATGAGCGATGCGGTGAAACAGAACATTGCCGAGACGGCGAGGCCGATGGTCGAGATCGCCAATGTGCGCAAGCATTTCTCGGTCGGCAATCCGCTGATGGCTGCGCTGCGCGGCGGCTCGACCGTCGTCAAGGCGGTCGACGGTGTGGAGTTCTCACTGATGAAAGGTGAGAGCGTCGGCTTGCTTGGAGAATCTGGCTGCGGGAAAACCACCATGGGCCGCCTCTTGCTGAAGCTCGAGGAAGCGACCGACGGTCATATCATGTTCGAGGGCGAGGATCTGGCCGAGTGTCAGGGCGAAAAGCTCAAGGCTTTCCGCACCAAAGCCCAGATGATCTTCCAGAATCCGTTCGAGGCGCTCAATCCACGCTTCACTATCGCCCAGTCGCTGGCCGAACCGCTGGACAATGCGGGCGTCAAGAAATCCGAACACAAGGAGCGTATTCACCGTGCTCTGGAACTGGTGCACCTGCCCAGTCCGGACCAGTTCCTTTCACGGTTTCCGCACCAAATGTCCGGCGGACAGTTGCAGCGCGTGGTCATGGCCCGCGCTCTGATCCTGGAGCCGAGTTTCGTTGTCGCCGACGAACCTGTTTCGATGCTCGATGTCAGCGTGCGCGCCGGCATTTTGAACCTGTTTCGGGAGGTTCGCGAGAACCTTGGGTTAACGGCCATCTATATCAGTCACGATCTGGCGCTGGTGCGCTATGTCTGCGAACGCACGATCGTGATGTATCTCGGACGGATCGTGGAGGACGGGCCGACAGAGGACATCGTGCGCGAGCCGATGCATCCCTATACGAAGGCGCTTGTGGCTGCCGTGCCGGTACCGCATCCGGATCAATCGCACGAAGCCCTGCCGATCAAGGCCGGCGCGCCCGATGCGCGCAACCCGCCGTCAGGCTGCCGCCTTCGCGATCGTTGCCCGCATGCGTTTGATCGCTGTGCAATCGAGGAACCGAAGGCGACGGTCGTCGGCAACCGCAAGGTTCACTGCCATCTGTTCGACCAGTGACCGGCCCAACCTGCCAGCTCAACGCGGTGACGAAGGTCACTCGCTCCTCATCCCGGCTTTTGCGTATACGCATCCAGTATGTCAAAGGACCGCGAAATATCGGTTACCAGCGCTTGTTTGGCAGCGGCGGCATCACGGTCACGCACCGCGGCGATGATGCGGCGATGGTCCTTGTGGCTGCCGCGGATATTGGGGTCGATCGTGTAGTGGATCAGGTTCAGAAATGGTCCGTATTGCAGCCACAGGCTTTCGATGAAGCGCAACAGCGTGGGCGAGCCGGCGCTTGAATAGAGCGTGAAATGGAACAGTTGATTGGACTTCAACTCGTCGATCGGCGTCTTGGGTTTTTGCGCGGCAGCCTCGTCGAGGATTACCTCCAGCCGGTCGAGTTCCTCCGATGTCGCGCGCTCGGCGGCAAGTTCGGTCACCATGGATTCGATGCCGATGCGTGCCTGTTTGAGGTCGATGAGCCTTGAGCGGCGAAGCGGAGGCACACGTAACGCGCGCGCCGGCGCGTCAACCAGTGCCCCCTCAGCCACCAGGCGCCGAACCGCTTCACGCACCGGTGTGATGCTGGTCTCGAACCGGTTTGCTAGTTCACGCAGATTGAGATAATCGCCCGGCGCAAAATAGCCGACCATGAAAGCGTCCTTGAGCTGGTCGTAAACCAGTTCACGCAGATTGACCTGTCGCGCAGGACCGAGGCCCGGCATGACATCGTGCGCCGACGATGCAGGCTCATTCGAGACCGTGCTTTCGGCACTGGCGGAAACATCTGTCACAGCAGCCAGGCTGTCCTCGCTCACAATTCACCTCCCAAAACCCGGTTCGACGACCCGGCCATATCAAATGCGGCTGAAAAACTTGACTTTGAAGCCGCTGCAAAGCACGTTTCACTATAAGATATCACAAATAACATATCACAAAAGGCGGGGGAACGTCGATTGGAGGAAAGACCTTTTGAGCTTTACGATCTCAAGGTGGAGGTCGTTGCGGGCGATAAGCCCATGGTGTGCAATCATCCCGAGGGCTCTTATTTCCTTGTCGAGGGCGAGAACCTCATCTTTCCCGACCGCAATCACTTTCCAATGTATCCGCTGGCGGGGCTGATCCCGTTTCTGCCGGCCAAACAGCGGGTCACCGATGACAATGACTGGATGAGCACCGATGCGGAGATCGCCTGTCCCGATCCGCATTGCGGCGGTCGCTTCCGCATCACGCGATTGAAGAAACGCCGGTTCACCCATGCCGGCACGTCGGGACTGCCGGACCGACGTGGAACGCCCTACTGGCAGGAGGCCGGCGGCAATGAGTAAGACGGCAACGCTGCGACCCGGCTACTCGTTTTCTCGCATCATCAAAGGCGGGTGGCAGCTTGCCGGCGATCACGGTCCGGTCGACCGGGCGCGTTCCGTCGCGGACATGGAGCGTTTTCTGGACGCCGGCATCACCACCTTCGACTGCGCCGATATCTATGTCGGCGTTGAGGAGATGATTGGCGAATTCATCGACAGGGTGCGCGGAAACCGCGGCTCACAGGCGGCCGACGAGATCAAGGTGCACACCAAGCTGGTGCCGGATTTCGATCGGTTGGAAACAGTGGGGCCGGCCGATATCGAGGCCATTGTCGACCGGTCGCTTCGCCGCCTGCGACTCGATCAGCTCCCGCTTGTGCAGTTTTACTGGTGGGACTTGTCGATCGGACGCCCCCATGAGGTGCTCGATTGTCTGAAGGATATACAAAGGCGCGGCAAAATCAGGTTGCTCGGCACGACGAACTGGGATGAGGCGGCCATGGAGCCCTTCATCTCCGCCGGTTTTGATCTTGCGTCGACACAGGTTCAATATTCCCTTCTTGATAATCGGCCGGCAGGCGACTTTGCCCGCTGGTGCGGCGCAAACGCGATGCAGATCCTCGCCTACGGATCGCTGGCCGGCGGTTTCCTGACCGAAAAATGGCTGGGTACCCCCGATCCGGGTCACACCTTCTCCAACAGGTCGCTGGTGAAGTACCGGCTGATCATCGACGAATTCGGCGGCTGGGATCTGTTTCAGGTCTTGATGAAAGTACTCAAGTCAATCGCCGGCAAACACGGTGTCACGCTGAGCGCCGTTGCCAGCCGCTGGGTGCTGGACCAGCCCGGGGTCGGCGCAGTGATCATCGGTGCACGCACCGCCGACAGGCTGAGTGAGACCACGGCGATCTTCGATCTTGCACTCGACGATGAAGACAGGAAGGCTATCGGTGACGTGCTCGGGCAGCGCTTTGGTCCCGAAGGGCCGGTCTATGGCCTCGAACGCGACAAGACCGGCCGCCACGGGCGGATCATGAAATACAATCTTGGGACTGCATCATGACCGATCTGTCCCATGCCCTCCTCGAAACCCGCTCGGTCAGCGTCTCATTTGGCGCCTTCAAGGCTGTCGACGCGGTTTCGCTGAAGGTTACGGAAGGATCGATCACCGGGCTGATCGGCCCGAACGGCGCCGGCAAGTCGACACTCTTCAACGCTATTGCCGGCGAACAGGCCTGCGACAGCGGCGAAATCCGGTTTGACGGTTCTCGCATTGACGGCCTTGCCTCCAACGACGTGCACGGCACCGGCCTTGCCCGCACTTTTCAGATACCCAAACCGTTTGCCGCGATGTCGGTGCTGGAGAACCTCATGCTTGCGGCTCCGGATCAGCCCGGCGAGCAGTTCTGGGTCCCGGTAATCGCACGCGGAAGGATCGCTGCCCGCGAGAGGGAAATTCTTGAAAGGGCCCATGAAATCCTTGCCTTCACCACGCTTGAAGGCGTCGCGTCGGAAGCAGCCGGGCAGCTATCCGGCGGACAGCAGAAACTGCTGGAACTTGCCCGCGTGCTGATGAGTTCGCCGAAGATGATCATGCTCGATGAGCCGGCGGCGGGTGTGAACCCGACCCTGACCGGCGTGCTGATCGAGAAGATCGAGCAGTTGAACGCGGACGGGTGCACCTTCCTGATCATCGAACATGACATGGATCTGGTCATGCGTCACTGCGATACGATCGTCGCCATGACGAACGGACGCATCATCTATGAGGGCGACGCGGCCGGCGCGCAGTCGAATGAGATGCTGCTCAACGCTTATCTGGGGGCGGGTGCCGATGGCTGACGCAGCGCCCTTTCTTGAGATTACGAACCTGACCGCCGGATATAAACGCGGCCTGCCCATCGTTCAGGATCTCAGCCTTCAGGTCGCGGGCGGCGAGGTCGTTACGGTGATCGGTCCGAACGGCGCAGGCAAATCGACCGTGCTGAAGGCCATCGCCGGCCTTATTGTCATCGAAGGCGGGACAATCCGGCTTTCGGGGTCCGATATTGTCTGCACCGCGCCCGACAGGCTCGGACAGTTCGATCTTTCCTATGTGCCGCAAACGGCCAATATCTTTACAACGCTGACGGTTGCGCAGAACCTCGCGCTTGCGGCGCGGCGCTGCCGAACCGCGCCACAGGAGCGGATCGCGGCGATGCAAGAGCTCTTTCCCGACCTTTCAGACCATCGCAACATACGCGGCGGTGGCCTTTCGGGCGGCCAGCGGCAGATGCTGGCCATCGCCATGGCCATGATCGCCGAACCGCGCATTATCCTGATGGATGAACCGACGGCGGGGCTGTCGCCCAAGGCGAGCCAGGATGTTCTGAAGGTGGTCAGGTCCATTGCCGAAGACGGCGTGTCGGTTCTTCTTGTCGAGCAGAATGCCCGCCTGGCGCTCGGCATATCCGACAGAGCCTATATACTCGCCGACGGACGAAACCAGCTCGACGGGTCTGCCCGCGACATTCTCAACGATCCGGCCGTTGCCGAGATTTATCTCGGCGGACGCAGAAAGGGGGCGGCATGATCCAGGCCCTCTTTGACGGGATCCTTGTCGGCTCGGTCCTGTCGCTGGGCGCGATCGGTCTGACCCTGGTGATGCACATCCTGCGCTTTGCGAATTTTTCGCATGCGGAACTGCTGTCCGTCGGCGCCTATTGCGCCCTGACCTTCGATGCAATCCTTTCCGCCGTCGCTCCGCCGCTGCAGACCCTGATCGGACCCTTCTCAATGTCGTTCGCGCTTGCTCTGGCAACGATCGTCTCGGTGGGAATAACCGGGCTGACGGCGGTGCTTGTCGACCGGCTGGTTTTCAAACGTCTGCGCGCAACCGCCGGCCCTTTGACGCTGGTATTCGCCTCATTCGGTGTCGCGCTCATTATGCGCAATGTGATTGCTCTGGTTTTTGGTCTGCATTCACAACGTTATTCCGACGATATCTCCTTTGCGGTGATGATCAGCGCTGATCCGCTGCTGCTCATCAAGCCCGATCAGGTCATCATTCTTTGTATCGCCGTCGTCGCGATGGCGGCGCTGCATCTGTTGCTGAACCGCACGACGCTCGGTTTTGCGCTGCGGGCTGTCGCCGAAAACCCGACCTTGGCACAGGTCAATGGCATTTCCATGCCGTCCATGGTGCGGCTGACCTGGATGATCGGTGGAGGTCTCGCCGCGGTCGCCGGCGTTCTTTACGGGCTCGACAATCAGCTCAGCCCGGTCATGGGACGCGATCTCGTGCTGTCGCTCTTTGCCGCTGCAATCGTCGGCGGACTGGGCAGCGTCAGCGGCGCGGTACTTGGCGGGTTTATTGTCGGCCTGGCCTCCTCCTTTGCCATTCTCCTCCTGCCCGCCGGATACAAGCCGGCCATCCCCTTTCTGGTTATCCTGGCGACGCTTTATTTGCGTCCGAACGGACTTTTCGGAGAGGCGCGATGATCGGTTTTGCCTCCTATCTGATGTTCTTCCTGACGATCACGGCTATTCTCGCGATTGCCGTTCTGGGGCTCAATCTGCAATGGGGCAATGCCGGCATATTCAATGGCGGTGTCGTCGCCTTCTTCGGCATCGGCGCCTATGTCATGATCATTCTCGGCGGGCCGGTGCGGGCGGGCGAGTTCGGAGGCTTTCAGGTCGTCTGGCCAATCGCGCTGCTCGGCGGTGCCGCGGCGGCAGGCGCACTGGCCTATATTGTCGGGCTGGCGACGACGCGGCTGAGGCATGATTATCTCGCCATTGCCACCTTCGGCGTTGCGGTCGCAATGGAAGCGTTTGTGCGCAACGCGACGTACCTGAGCGGTGGCGCCAAAGGCATTCGCGGGTTTGAGAGGCCCCTGGAGGAGGCCATCGGCAACCCGTTCCTCTACAATGTGTTTTTCCTGGTTCTTGTCGTCGTGGCGTTGGCGGTCGTTTATGCGGGCCTGTCACGTCTTGTCGCTTCGCCCTATGGCCGCTTGCTGCGTGCCATTCGCGAGGACGAGACGGCGGCAAAGGCTCTCGGCAAGAACCCGGCCCGGGTCCGACTCGAAGCCTTTATCATCGGGGCGGTGATCATGGGGCTCGCCGGCGGGCTTTATGCAACATTTTATGCCTTCATCAGCCCGCAGGACCTGGCGCCGATCCTGACGTTCCAGATCTGGGCCATGCTGATCGTCGGCGGAGCCGGAAACAATCGGGGCGCGGTCCTGGGAACATTCGTCGTCTGGGGCTGCTGGGTTGCAAGCGGCTTTGGTCTTGCGAGCTTCGCACCGCCTCACATCCAGATTTACGCCGGCACGATTCAGTATATTCTGATTGGTCTGATCATCGTCATCGCATTGCTCCTGCGCCCGCGCGGACTGTTGCCGGAACAATTGCAGATAACGACCCGAACGACATCCGGCTTTCCTGGCCGCACCAACCAAAAACTGCAAAACTGAAGGGAGACACACCATGAACTTTACACTCAAAACAGCTCTCGGAGCCGCTGCACTGACCGCCGGGCTCTCGGCGGCGCCTGCACTGGCTCAGGACTGCACGACAACCATTGGCGCGGTCCTGCCCACATCCGTGGACTGGGGCAGGCCGATCGCCGCAACCGCGCAATTCGCCGTCGATCTGTTCAATGAGGCAGGCGGCGTGAAGGGCTGCAAGGTTGAAATGACCCTGCGTGATACACAGACCGATCCGAAGGTCGGTGTTGATGCCGCCAAGGCGCTTGTCGATCTGGAAAAGGTCCCGGTTCTGCTCGGCGCGGTGTCGTCGGGTGTATCCATGCCGATCCTGACCTCGGTGACGGTGCCGTCAAAGGTCATGCAAATGTCCTGCTGCTCATCCTCGACCGCCTTCACGGCCATCGCCGAGGAAGGAAAGACGGACGGACTATGGTTCCGCACCTTCGCGACGACTCGCAACCAATCGGCCGTTGCGGCCCTTCTCGTCAAAGAGCGCGGTTACAAGAATGTCGCCGTCTTCTACAAGAATGACGACTGGGGCCAGGATATCAGCAATCTGGTGAAGGCGGATCTTGAATCCATGGGCATAACCGTGCCTGCTGCCATCGCCATCACCGATGGCCAGTCGTCTTACCGGTCTGAAGTCACCGAAGCGCTGAAGGCGCAGCCGGACGCAATCTATATGGCGCTCTATCCGACGGAAGGCACGCTCGTCGCACGCGAATGGATTTCGCTCGGCGGCACGCAGAAAATGGTCGTCGCCAATGCGTTGAAATCGGACGACTTCCGCGAAGGCGTTGGCATCCAGTATCTTGGTGACACGGTCGGCCACGACAGTGCGCAACCACGCACGGATAGCGCGCGCGGCTTTGTCGAACTCTACAAGGAAAAGTTCAACGCCGAGCCGAATGGCCCGGGCCTGCCCAACAGTTTCGACGCCGCGATGATTGCGATGCTCGCCATGGAGGCGGCTGAGGAAAACACCGGGACCGCCATTGCCGCTTCCATCGGCAAGGTGACTGACCCGAAAGGGGAGCCGATCTTTCCCAACAAGGACGGATTGATGAAAGCCAAAGAGTTGCTGGCCGCCGGCAAATCGATCTCCTACCAGGGCGGCACCGGACCGGTGAAGTTCGACGCCAATGGCGACGTATCGGCCCCGGCAGTCGCCTGGAAGTTCACCGATAGCGGAACCGAAGAGGTGCAGTACTTCACACTTGACGAAGTGGATGCCTTCATCGCCGGACTTTCAAACTGAACCCCTGCGCCCGGCGGCAACGCCGGGCGTATGACGGAGTTGATCATGGGCGGAACGCCGCATCGCATTGAACTGGCGCCCGGGCTGGGCGTGAGCCGCATCATCACGGGGCTCTGGCAGGTCGCCGATCTCGAGCGCGACGGCAAACTGCTCGAGCCGGAACCGGCGGCCCGTGTCCTGGTCGACTATGCCGACGACGGGTTTGACACATTCGACATGGCCGACCACTACGGCTCGGCCGAACTCATCAGCGGCGAAGCACGGCGCATGCTGATGGCGACAAACGGCACAACCAATGCCCGCTTCTTTACAAAATGGTGCCCCGAACCGCACCAGACCTCGCCCGCAGCGGTGCGTGCCGGCATCAATGAGCGCCGGGAGCGGTTGGGCGTTGACACGATCGACCTCCTGCAACTGCATTGGTGGTCCTTCGATTATCCGGGCTATCTGGACGTGATGGACGAATTGATGCGGCTGAAGCAGGACGGTGTGATCGGCCATATCGGCTTGACCAATTTCGACACCGATCACCTGCATGTGTTGCTTGAGCAAGGCTACGAGATCGCAAGCAACCAGGTCTCCTGCTCCCTGCTTGACCACCGGGCGCTCGGGCCGCTCAGCGCTTTGTGCCTCGAACGGAACGTCAAGCTGCTGGCTTATGGAACGCTGGCAGGCGGCTTCATATCCGAACGCTGGCTGGACAAGCAAGAGCCGGGTTCCGTACCCGACTGGAGCAAGATGAAATATAAGCGTTTCATCGATACAGTTGGCGGCTGGCAGGTTTTCCAGAACCTGCTCGCCTGCCTCAAAAGCATTGCCGAAAAACACCGGGTTACGATCTCCAATGTCGCGACACGCTGGATGCTGGATCAGCCAGCGGTGGCCGCCGTCATCATCGGTGCGCGGTTGACTGAATCCGAGCATCGGGCCTCGAACGCCGCCGTCTTCGGCTTCTCGCTGGATGACACGGACCACACGGCAATCGAAGAGGTCACACAGACCATGGCCGCCGTTCCGGGCGATTGCGGCGATGAATACCGGCGCCCGCCTTTTCTGACCGCTTCGGGCGATCTCAGTCATCACCTCGACACATTGCCGCCCGCCTTTGAGGTCGTTGAGAACAATGGCCGCATTCAGGCGCTTTCCGGCAGCGAATGGGAACCGGTAGCCGGCTATTGCCGGGCCGTACGGCATGGAGACCGGATCCTTGTCAGCGGAACGACGGCGACCCACGGAGAAAACCGGGTTGTCTGCCCGGGCGATGTGCGTGGCCAGACGATCTATATCCTGGACAAGATCGTTGGTGCGGTGCGTGCGCTTGGAGGCACTCCCGAAGACATTATCCGCACACGCATTTATCTGCGCAATGCGGATGACTGGGAAGCGGCGTCGCGTGTCCACGGACGATATTTCGGCGCAATCAGACCTGCCAACACGCTGATCGAAATCAGCCGGCTGGTCGGTGACTACGATGTCGAGATCGAAGCCGAGGCGATGGTCGCCCAGAGCCATTGAATTCGAGTGGTATACAATCTATCTGAGTGTGGTTCTCGCCACAGTCGGCGATGTCTTGCAGGGATAGTATCACGCAGACTTTACTGGACAGACGTTTCTTACGCCTGCGTTGGTGAATAACAGCCTGTCCTTAAGGTTGCAGCAAGGGGTGAGGGTTCTTTGCGGGGACAGGTAAGAGGATTTTGACATGTTGCCCAGGTCGACTCCGCAAATTGCGCTCTTGATGTTCCACAGCGCCATTGGACATGCCTATGGCGAAGTGACAAGCCTCGGCTGGCACGGCTGGCTGACCGAAGGCGATATCAGGCGCATTGAAGAAGACGCAATCACATTGATACGAAAGGGCGAGGCCCTCCCGGAGACACTGCATAATTGTGACCCGGGACCGGCCATTGATGACGCCGAAGAGCTCGCCCGCGCCTTTTTCAGACATATGCGCGCGCATCGGGCACGCCAGCCGGTTGTCTGCCAGTAAATTGGTTCGACGCGGTGCAAAGGGCATCGCGTATGGTCGCTGTAGGCCAGAATGCAGCGTTAGCCACGCAATCGCAATTGCGACAAACCGGCACCGGTGTTAAACGAAAGCTCTTTGTCAGAAACGATTGAGCAGCATAACCGATATGGCCGGAAAAACCTGGACGCGCGAAGAAGCCGACGCGATTTATTCGCTACCTTTTAACGACCTGATATTCAAAGCCCAGACAGTCCATCGCCAGTATTTCGACCCCAACCGGGTGCAGCGAAGCCAGTTGCTCAGCATCAAGACCGGCGGCTGCCCCGAGGATTGCGGCTATTGCAGCCAGTCGGCCCATCACGAGACCGGCCTCAAAGCCTCCAAACTGCTCGAAGTCGAGCGTGTTTTGTCGGAAGCGCGTAGGGCAAAGGAAGCCGGCGCGACCCGCTATTGCATGGGTGCTGCATGGCGCAACCCCAAGCCGCGCGACATGCCGGCCGTTGTCGCCATGATCGAAGGCGTCAAGCAAATGGGCATGGAAACATGCATGACGCTCGGCATGCTCACGCCGGACCAGGCCGCCGAGCTCAAGCAGGCTGGCCTCGACTATTACAACCACAATCTCGACACGTCGGAACGGCATTACAGCGCAATCATCTCCACCCGCACCTATGCCGACCGGCTGGATACGCTTGCCAATGTACGTGACGCCGGCATGAAGATCTGTTCCGGCGGGATTCTTGGCATGGGAGAAGAAGCCGTCGACCGTATCGACATGCTGGTCACGCTGGCCAATCTTGCGGAGCCGCCAGAGAGCGTTCCGATCAATATGCTCATACCGATTGAAGGCACGCCGCTGGCGGAGGCCGAAACCATCGAACCGCTTGATTTCGTCCGCAGCATTGCACTTGCCCGGATCATGATGCCGAAAAGTCATGTGCGCCTGTCGGCAGGCCGCACGGAGATGTCCGACGAGACACAGGCGCTGTGTTTTCTGGCCGGCGCCAATTCGATTTTCTGCGGCGACACGCTGCTGACGACGGATAATCCGGAAGACGACGCGGACGCCGTGCTCTTCCGCAAGCTCGGCCTGCAGCCCGAGGAAATCGATCTGCCGCAGGATGTCGCCAGCCATGTTGCAGCGGAGTGATGGCTCCGGCCGTCTGACCCGTTACCGGACGTCTCTGCGCCGTCTCGCCACCCGTGGCCGCCTGCGCGGACTTTCGGCAAGAAGCGGTGTCGATTTTTCGTCCAACGATTATCTCGGCCTTGCCGGCGATAAACGGATCGCAGCCGCTCTCAACGCTGCCCTGAGCCGGGGCGTTCCGGCCGGCGCCGGCGGATCGCGGCTGCTGCGCGGCAACGACCCCGAACACGAGATGCTCGAACAGGAAGCGGCAGTTTATTTCGGCTCCGAGACAGCGCTCTATTTCGGTAGCGGTTTCATGGCCAACTACGCCCTGCTTGCCTGTCTGCCTCAACGCGACGATCTCGTCGTCATGGACGAGCTTATTCATGCCAGTGCCCGAGACGGCGCAAACGCCACGAAGGCCGCAGTCGCAATCGCCCGGCACAACGATCCCCAATCCTTTGCCGACGCGATCAGCACATGGCGAAAATCGGGCGGCCGGGGCCGCCCATGGCTTGTCTTCGAAAGTCTCTACAGCATGGATGGCGACCGGGCGCCGCTTGATGATCTGGTCTCGACGGCCGACGTAAATGACGGCTTCCTGATTGTCGATGAAGCGCACGCGACGGGAGTCTTCGGGCCGCACGGTCGCGGGCTGGCGGCTGACTTCGAGGGACGCGACAATGTCATCGTTCTTCACACCTGCGGCAAAGCGCTTGGCGCGAGCGGCGCACTTATCTGCCTTCCTGAGGTTCTGGCGGGCTACATGATTAACCGCAGCCGACCTTTCATCTATGCCACAGCGCCCTCCCCGCTCATGGCTGCCGCTGTTCGCGAAGCCCTGTTGATCGTGGAGCAGGAGCCGGAACGGCGTAAGCGGCTTCAGCGGATGATGAAACAGTTTGGCGACGGGCTGACGGCGCTGGGTTTGCCGGCAACGGACACTCAAATCCATCCGGTTGTGATCGGCGACGCGGAGAAAACAATGTCCCTTGCAACAGCGATGCAGGATCGCGGTTTTGACATACGTGGCATTCGCCCGCCGACCGTTCCGGAAGGCACGTCGCGGCTTCGCATTTCTTTGACCCTGAACGCGCGGCAGGCGGATGTGGAGACCCTGCTCGAAGCGCTGGGCGAAAAAAGGGAGTTATTCGATCAATGACCCGTCTCGTTGTTGCCGGAACCGATACGGATGTCGGAAAAACCGTTTTTGCAGCCGGTCTGGTGCAGGCTCTCAATGCGACCTACTGGAAGCCGGTACAGGCCGGGTTGGATGATGGAACGGACACCCTTACCGTTCAGGATCTCGCCCGGCAAGGAAACGACAGGATCATTCCCGAGGTCTATCGGCTCGGCAGCCCCTTGTCCCCGCACCGCGCCGCCGAGATAGACAATGTCCTTATCGACACAGACCGGCTGACGCTGCCTGAGGTTGACGGCCCGCTTGTGATCGAAGGCGCCGGCGGGCTTCTTGTGCCCCTCACCCGTGAGGTGCTTTATGCCGACCTGATCGCCCGATGGTCGCTGCCGGTCGTGCTGGTGGGGCGCACAGCGCTCGGCGCGATCAATCACGCGCTCCTTTCCATTGAAGCGATGCGTTCGCGAGGCATCCGGATTATCGGCATCGCATTTGTCGGGGACGAGATTACCGATACCCAGAGGACTATTGCCCAAATGGGCAAGATCCGCCAACTGGGGCGGTTGCCGATACTCGACCCGCTCAATGCGGCCAGCCTGCAGGCGGCGTTTGATGAGGCGTTCAACCTCGACGATTTTCAACTGTGACCGCGCCCGAAAGGACAGGGCAATGAACAGCAAGCGACAATTTCCAATCTGGCATCCGTTCACCCAGCATGCGGTCATGCCCGAGATGACCCCTATCGCGCAAAGCGAGGGCGCTTTTCTGACATCAAAGGACGGCCGCCGGATATTCGATGGCATATCGAGCTGGTGGGTCGTAACCCACGGCCACTGTCACCCGCGCATCGTCGATGCGATCAGCGAGCAGGCCGGCAGGCTGGATCAGGTGATCTTTGCGGGCCACACCCACGAGCCCGCCGAAGAGCTGGCGGAGAAGCTGCTGCACGTCACGCCGGCCAGCCTTAGCCACGTGTTCTTCTCCGACAGCGGCTCGACTTCCGTCGAGGTGGCACTGAAAATGGCCCTCGGCTACTGGCAAAACACCGGCAATGCGGACAGAACACGCATCGTTGTGATGGAAAACGGCTATCACGGCGACACGATCGGGACGATGTCCGTCGGCGAGCGCGGCGTCTTCAACGCGGCCTATGAGCCGCTGATGTTCGATGTCACCTCCGTTCCGTTTCCCCGCCCAAACGACGCCGACGCGACGGTTGCCGCGCTGGAGCTTGTGTGCACGCGCGGGGATGTCGCCGCATTCATTGTTGAGCCCCTCGTGCTTGGAGCGGGCGGAATGCTGATGTACCCGCCGGAAGTGCTGGCGCAGCTCAAGGCCGTTTGCGAAGCGCATGATGTTCTGTTCATTGCCGATGAGGTGATGACCGGATGGGGCCGCACCGGCTCGATGTTCGCCTGTCAGAAAGCGGGTGTCGAGCCCGACATCGCTTGCTACTCAAAAGGCATTACCGGCGGTTCTCTGCCGCTCGCAGTCACCCTGTGCCGCAGCGAGATTTTTGATGCGCACTATTCAAAGGACCGCTCGAAGACCTTTTTTCATTCCAGCTCCTACACTGCTAATCCCATCGCCTGCGCCGCTGCGGTCGCCAATCTCAAGATCTGGCTGGAGGAGCCGGTGATTGAGCGGATCGCCGATCTTGCTGACATGCAGAACCGTCATATCGCGCAAATGATGGATGACGACCGTTTTGACAACGTCCGCCAGTGCGGCACGATTGCCGCGATGGACCTGAAGGTCCGTGACGATGGTTATCTGTCGGATGTCGGGCCGAAACTCTATGCTTTCTTCCAGGAGCGTAACCTTCTCCTGCGCCCGCTTGGAAACACGCTTTATGTGATGCCGCCCTATTGCACGACCGACGACAATCTTGCGGAGGTCTATAACGCCATCGCCGAGGCCGGCCGGACGTTCGGTTCGTGACATACGGCGTGTTCATTGCCGGACTGGGGCACCATGCGCCGGAGCGGATTGTTCCCAATTCCGAGATCGAGGCGCGCCTCGGGCTGGAAGAGGGCTGGATCGCCAGGCGTTCGGGCATCCGCAATCGCCGTTTCGCCGCCCCTGAAGAAGCCTTGAGCGATATCGCCCTGCCGGCCGCAGACAGGGCGCTGAAGAACAGCGGCATAGCGGCAGCCGATATCGACCTTTTGCTCCTGGCAACCAGCACGCCGGATCATTTGCTGCCTCCGTCGGCGCCGCTGCTTGCCCACCAGCTCGGCCTTGGCGGTCCCGGTGCGGTTGATATCACCGGCGCGTGCGGTGGTTTCCTTTATGCGCTCTCATTCGCACAAAGCCATGTGCGGCTTCACGGCAAAGCGGCGATGGTGGTTGCCGCCAACATTCTCAGCCGCCGCATCAATCCGGACGAGCGGGCAAGTGCTGTGCTCTTTGCCGACGCGGCTGGAGCCATTGTCCTTTGCCCGGCCAAGAACGGCATGGCAGGTCTGCAAGGTCTGGAGCTTTGCTCCAACGGCGCGGATTACGATCATATCCGTATCCCGATGGGCGGGACGCGCCTGCCCTATCAAGCCAACGCTGCGCCCGCCGCCATGAAGATGCAGATCAATGACGGCAAACGGGTGTTTTCCCATGCGGTCCGCATGATGACCGACAGCGCACGCACCGTTCTGGAAGGCACGGGAACCGCACCGGGCAACATCAGCAGGTTCGTTCCGCATCAGGCCAATCGGCGCATGCTGGATGCAGTCGCGCATGCGCTGAACATTCCGCAACACAAGATCGCCTGTTCGATCGAAGAGTTCGGCAACAGCTCCGCCGCCACCATTCCACTCACCCTGTCGCTGTCTCACGCGGCTGATCCGTTGCGAGACGGCGAGCTGCTGCTGTTTTCCGCGGCCGGAGCCGGCATGACAGGCGGGTCGGCGCTCTGGCGCGTCTAGAACGTGCCTTTTACCTGATTGCGGCCACGAGTTCTCTCACCCGCTCGGCATTGTCGGTAGCAACAAGTCCATCTCGGTTCAGCAGGTTGTTCTCAAATCCGATGCGCGCCTTGCCGCCTCGCCTGATGGCCTCGACAAGACAGTCGGTCTCATTTCTCCCGAAGGCACACAGAGCCCAGTCCACCTCCTCAATCCCGTCGCGCAAGCCGAGCTCGGCGAGGAACGGGTCCATATCGGCGACCTCGCTTTGCTGACCCTCGGTGTAGCGACCCAGCACAAAAAGCACCTGGAGGCTCCCTGCCGGTATGACACCTTCGCCAATCAGGCTGAAGAGTGAAGCCAGATCTGCCGCCTCATAGAGGATATGCTGAACCTTCATACCGGCGTCGGCGGCCCAGTGATAAAAATCCCTGGAGGCTACGCGCTCGCCGTCATCGGGCAGCATCTCCCGCAACGCCACCGACACGTGAGCGGGCATGACGTCTCGGACAAGTTCACGCTGGTCTGCGGGGCTGTAACGGCCAACGGCTTCCGTGGTGATCTGCACCGCCATATCCGGCACCGCCGAGGCCAGTTCGCCGATGAGTTCCCGGTAAAGGCCCGCGTCCAATACGTGCCGGCCCTCGGCGTCTCGGACATGGGCGTGAATGGCACCGGCACCGGCTTCATAACACGAAACCGCTGCCCGTACGGTTTCCGCAATCGTCACAGGCAGGGCGGGATGATCCGCTTTGCCGCGGCGAGCACCATTCGGGGCCACCATGATACGGGCAAGCTTCGTCACGACACGGTCCTCTCGATATGCTGACAACTGGGTGGGTCATAGGTGCATCCACCGCCACGATGTAAACATTTCCGACTGATCCTGTTGCAAGCCAACTGCCAGCACCAAGGCCTTGCCATTCACTAAATAGAATTTCCAGTATTCTTTTATCATTTGACAGCAAATCTTAAACACCATTGGTTTATTAAAATAATTGGTGATAGAAAAACCGCTGACTTGAGGGGTTTGACATGACACTTGATCCGCAATCGAGATTTAAACTGTCGGATAAGGCTACCTTCCGTTCTGTTGGAGACAACGGCGTAATTCTGAATACCGCTACAGGACAAATTTATTCCTGCAACAGTACTGCGGAAGCTTTTCTTCGGCATATGGATGGTCATCGCGACCTTGGTGAGACTGCTGATGCTGTATGCGGCGAGTTCGACATTGAACGCGAAGTATTGCTGAGCGACCTGGAAGAATTGCTCACATATCTGCAATCAGAAGGAGTGCTCGACCATATCGATGCAGAGCACTGAAGCCCCGCCTGGGGCGCAAAGAAGGCAATTCTGGCGGCGGCGGCTTTTCCGCCTTGAGATCTGGCTTACGGCGAGACTATTGCCTTTGCTGCTTGCCGGCCGCGACCTGACCGGCTCCATGCGGCTGGCTGATGGCGGCGCATGGCCGCGCTATGCCGATTTCGATGCCGATTTCATCGCGCGGGCTGTGATGCGGGTGACCCGCCGGCCCTGGCTGATGCGCGAGCGGCGCTGCTTTCGACAGGGGATTTTGGGTTACCGGTTCCTGAAAAAGGCCGGCTACCGACCGGAACTGCATTTCGGAATCGAAGCAGGCAGCGTCGAAACCAGCAAGATCAATGCCCATTGCTGGGTGGTTCTGAACGGTCACCCGGTCGTCAACGATATCATGGACGACATGATCCCCATTCATGTGCATAAGGTGGATTAAGACCCTTGAAGCTTAGACATTTCAATCTTGCCGGAGTGGGTCTTGAGGTCTCTTGCAAGAAACAGGATCTCATTGCCCCTCTTTTAAGCCTGATTGGCCCATGGGAAGTGCCGCACGCTATCGCCGGCGGGCCTGATTACCGTTTGTCCGTGACCCGGGAGGACCACGTGGATGAACCTGATGGCGAGACCGTTTTCTTTCGCGGCCATATTGCCGGCGACGGCCCGTTTCATTTTGCGGGCTGCGCCCAGTCTTGGAGTATCTTCACACCCGACGAGCTTGTCGCCCGCTTCGACGTCGAGGGCGGCCGGGCCGATTATGTCGTCGCACCGGCCTGCCAGGCTGCGACGTTGAGCGTCGCCGAGAGCTTTGCGCTCGATCACGTCCTGTCGGTCAACGGGCACGCCATGGTGCACGCCGCCTGTGCCGAAACGCCCGACGGGACCGGCCGGGTGATTCTTCATGCACCAAGCGGCACCGGCAAGACGACCACGTCGCTGGCGATGGTCGGCGAGGGTTGGAAACTGTGTACGGACGATGCAAGCGTCCTGTCGCCTGAGGCCGATGGCGGCGTCGTCGTGCGCGGCGTTCCGCGTGCGATCAAGATCCACCGCAAAAGTGCCGGGATGCTGCCCTGGCTCTCACAGATGCTTGACGGTCAGGCCTGGGACGAGAACGGTGAGCAATGGGTCGAACGGCCCACCCTTTTCGATCAGGGTTATCTCGCGGATGATAAGCCGGCGCCGATTTCGGCGGTGATTGCCCTACGACGCACGGCCGGCCCCATGCGTCTTGTCAAACAGGACGGTGTCGACGCGTTTACCTCCATTATGGAGGATAATATAAGCCTGAGTTCCGCCGGGCTTTTTCCCGGCCATGAACAGCGCATGGACGTCTATTCCAGCGCCCTTGGACAGGCCGACTGCTACCTGCTTGAAATCAACGGGAGCCCGCAGGACGCCGCCGCGTTGATTACATCCGAACTTGGGCGCTGAACGCCTGAAAAAGTCTGTTCTAGGGCCTGCGTGAGACGATGTGCTGCGCCCAGCGGAAGGCATGGCGGCGCAGGCGGGACTGGTGCCCCGTGTCGTCGAAGGTGGCGATCACGCATTGGGGCGTCACAATGGCTCTGCTCCGGCGATAGTCTTTCCCCTCCGACAGGCTCTCACGGATGTGCGCTGCCTTTTCGTCCTTGAAGAGCGCGCAAACCAGATCAAGACAGACAAGAACCTCCAATCGGGCGGGAATTTTGCCAAGAACCGAGCGCAGGTGATCGATATCGGCCTCATCAAGCCGGCGCCCGGCCTGCAGAACATCCACAAGAAGTTGCAGGCGATGGAATTTGTGACCGGCGGCCGCATGGATGACGGCAGTCATGAAGTTTGCGACCGCTGGATGATCACCATTGCCGCCGGCCAGAACATATTCGTCATATCCAAAAGACACACGCCTGCGCAAACCGGCATAGTGAACCAGGTTGCCGTGGAGCTCGATCAGCACATTATGGTCATCCGTGCGTGTCCATTTCTGCTCCATGTTGCGCTCGGAACGGTCGAAATGTTCCTTTTGATGCAGAACGAAACCACAATCCGTCAGTATCTCTCCAATGGCCGCCGCGGCAGCCGGATCGGCCAGAATATCGACATCGGTGAACGGCCGGTCGGACACCCTGTCATAGATGCCCTTGGCAAAGACCTGCCCTTTCACGATCCGGGCAGGCAGGCCGGCCGTCTCTATGGCAGTCATGACCTGCAAGGCCTGCGCTTCAAGCACCATCGCATGAGCATTGGCGAGGAGCTGACCTTCACGAACGTCAACCAGCAACTGCGTATAGGGCGGCTCCTGGGGCACCAATGCCGCCAGTTTGGGCAATGCGACCGGTTCGATGCCGTGATAGCGAACCGCTGCAAAGAGCCGGTCCGCATCCAGGGATAAGATTGCGCCGGCTATCGGGTTTTCCGCCTGCGGGTCCGCCAGCGAGCACAAGACCGCGGCAAAATCATGCGAAATGTCGATACCACCCGGCTCAATCATTGCTGCCCGTTTTCCCGTCCAGGATCTCTGCAATAGTGCGGACCGACACAATACTCACAATCGCTTCGGGTGTAAGCTGCGTTTGCGAAGCTTCCTCTACAGCCAAAATAATATTGACATGGGCAATGCTGTCCCAGCTTTCCAGCGTATCGACGCCTGCCTCTTCCGGCAGTTGATCAAGCGGCGTGTGCGTCGCCTCGGCAACGATGCGCCGTGCATTGTCTATGGCATTCATGTGGCAGCCTCGGGGAGATAGGAGGGAAAATCATCCTTCAGCAATTCGAACTGGAGATAGTCAACCGTGGTGTTGCGGACTGAATCGAAGCTGCAACGGTGCATCGTTCCGGTGTGATTGAAGCCAAGTTTCCTGTAGTTGAGCAGTGAGGCGAAGTTTCGTGCCTCGACGGACCCGGTGAAACGCTCAACGCCTGCGTGTTTTACAAAATGCCCCATGACAGCCTTGCGCACTTCGAGCGGTGCGGCCTTGCCCCACCAGTCCCGGTCCAGAATAACAACACCCATGGAGGCGGATTTGTAGGACGCCAGGTAGATTTCGTGATAGCCGATACTTTGCGCGGTGCCTTTCGGAACAATCGCATGGATAAAGCGGGAGCGCTGGTTCGGCAGCTTATACTTGCGCAAAATGCGCAGCCAGCCGGCCTTCTTGTCAGAATGGGAAAGCTGCAGCAGGATTTCCGCGTCGTCATTCATCCGCTTGTAGAGTTTGAGCGCCTGCCATTTATCGGTTGACTGAAGCGTGAAACGCTCGGTCTCAAGTGTCTCATCAAGCACCTTGATACGGCGGCGATGCCACTTCATGTCGAACTTTCCTGCATCTGCGCGGCCTCTCGTACCTTGTCGCGGACGATCTTGCCTCGTTCGTTTTTCGGAATCTCCTCAAGGAGGTAAAGAACGACTGGAACCGCTTCTGAACGCGCCCGTTCCTTGCACCAGCCACGGACCGCGTCGACATCAACCGCGGTTCCGTTGGAGGCGACAATGGCGGCGGCAACAGCTTCACCGCTCACCGGATCCGGTATCGCAAAAGCGCAGGCCTCTTCGATCTGCGGGTGCCGCTCGAGCAACATATCGATCTCTTCCGCCTGGATCTTGATACCGGCGCGGTTGATCTCCGTCTTGATCCGGCCAACCAGGGTCACGCGACCGGCTTCATCCAGCTCTCCGATGTCACCGGTCCGGAACCAGCCGGAGACAAATGCCTCCCTCGTTTTGTCCGGCGCGTTGAGATAGTTCTGCATAATGGTTGGCGACTGCACCAGCACCTCACCACGACCGACGGGCGCAACCGTGCCGTCATCGAGCAGGACCGCGTAGTTTCCGCCCCATATGCTGCCGACATATCCGTCGCGGCCCGCTGCTTCTGACAGAACACCACCGCCGATCCAGTTCGCGGTCTCGGTCATTCCGAAAAGATTGTAAACATTTTGCGTTCCCACCCATTGCGCAATCTGCGACCAAAATTCAGCAGACAGCGGGGCAGAGCCGATGTGAACGCGCCGCGGTGGATTGGCCGGCGAAGCCGACATGCGCATGGCGAGCTTCCAGAATGACGGGACGGAGCTCAAGAAACTTATGGCATGATCATCCATCACCTTGCCGAATGAGGCAATCTCGGTGATGCCGGGGCTGCACCACAGGTAAAGCGTGCCTCCGGCCGCAAGCGGACTCAGGCAGTTTCCGATCAGGCCGTGGCCGAAAAACATCGGCAGAACGCACAGGCTGCGCTGCAGCGAGTCAGCACCGATATGGGCAACGTTCAGCGCTGTGCGGGCGGACAGGCTCCGCAGCGAATGAACGATGCCCTTCGGCACGCCCGTCGTTCCGGAGGTCATCAGGATAAGCGCCGGGTCGTCAATGCCGATCGCACCTGCAGCACCATCCGCTCCTTCCGGCTGCTCGAGGCCATCCGCGCCCGGCCCAAGCCAGGCGCAGGCCGAGGTATGTGCCATGACGTTTTGCTTCTCTTCGTCGCTGAGTTGTGGATTGACAAGGACAGCGCACCGGCCCGCCGCCCACGCTCCGAACAGCGTTATGAGCATCTCGGCCGCATCAGGCTCCGCGATCACAACAGGCCCGGGCCGGCCCGTCGTCAGCCGCTCGATCTCGGCCGATTTTGACGTGGCGGCGGCAACAAGCCCATTACGGTCGTATGTCCGTTGCGAGCGCACATCGACCAGGCACGCCGATGCCGGAAGCCCGCTCAGGAAAGGAAGATCAGCCGCATTCTTCATTATTATCCGCTACTCCGTTCAACACCTGCAAAACGTGCATGTAAACAACACACGAAGCCGGGCCTACCGCTGCTCCGCGCAACCCGGGCTGATCCGCCGCCATGTCGTAATTCAACTCATGCAAATTACAAAATGGTCGCCGACAGTAAATACGCGCAATTCCCACCTTCTACGCAAGACTAAATTTGCTTTTTATCTCGCCTTTATTTCGACAATCTCTGAATGTCCGCAATTTGTGCGCATAATTCTGGCGAGGCAAAGGCATCGTTTGTCTGTTTTCAACCGCGCCCGTTACAAACGTTTCACGAATTGACAAGGTTGGATTTGTTTGAAACAGTCCGCTCTTACCCTTTCAACCGGTGGAGATAGAGGTTGGAACGTCGTGTAACGGTCAATGATCTGATCGCACTTCACTATGAAAACCTCAGTCCGCAACTGAGGCTGGCGGCAGACTACATTGCCGATCATCACCACGATGTGGCAAGCCGTTCGCTTCGGGCCGTTGCGGCAAGCAGCAATCTCAATCCACCAACCTTCTCGCGGCTTGCACGGGCATTGGGCCTGCAGTCGCATGAGGACATGCGCGAACTGTGCCGCAAGGAAATCAAGTACCGCAGCCTCAGCTTTGCTGAAAAGGCAACGGCGCTGAGGATGGAAGAAAAAGACGGCGATGACGCGGACCAGACGCCGTTCGCGCTGCGCCAGACAGCATCCGCGGTGCGCAATATCAATCAGTTTGCCAATGAGCTTGACGTCAAGCGGCTACGTCTTGTGGCAGACCGGCTGGTCAAGTCGAAGCGCGTGCTGATCGCCGGCTCGATGGCTTCTGCAGGTTTTGCCGAATATTTCAGTTATCTGGCAAATCTTGCCTTCACCAATTGGCACGTTGTCGGGCTGGACGGCACGTCCCTGGCGACCTCAATGACGGGGCTGGAAAACCATGATGCCGTCGTTATCATCATGAAACACCCCTATGCGCGGCGCTCGGTCGATGCCGCACAGATTGCCTTCGAAGCCGGTGCTTTTGTGATCATTGTTTCAGACTCGATTTCCTGTCCGGCCTTTCGCTACGCTTCGCACTATTTCATTGTCCCAACGGACAGTCCGCAATTCTTCTCCTCCTATATCGCTACGCTTCTGCTTTTGGAAACGCTGATCGGCATGGTCATACGCCGCTCGGGTCTGGAAGCCAGCAACCGCATCGAGGAGGTGGAGATGAACAATCACCGGCTGCACGAATACTGGCAGGTGAACCAACCAACATCTATTAGGGAGTTATAAGATGTTATCACGACGTAATATGCTGGCAGGCACGGCGCTGGCTTTATCTATGAGCCTTGGCGGCACGGCGATTGCGGAAGAAACGTTCGTTACCATCGGAACCGGCGGTCAAACAGGCGTTTACTACCAGGTCGGCGGCGCGATCTGCCGGCTTGTCAACCGCGGCAGCAAGGATCACGAGATCAAGTGCACGCACACCACCGGCGGCTCGGTCGCCAATATCAACGGCATCCGCACCGGAGATCTCGATCTTGGCGTTGCCCAGTCGGACTGGCAGTATCACGCCTATAACGGAACCGCTCCGGACAAGTTCCCGGACGGCAAGTTCGAAGATCTTCGCGCCGTGTTCTCGGTCCACCCGGAGCCATTCACCGTGGTGGCGCGTGCCGATTCCGGCATCAATTCCATTGATGATCTGAAGGGCAAGCGCGTCAATATCGGCAATCCGGGTTCCGGTCAGCGCGGCACGATGGAAGTGCTGATGGACAAGATGGGCTGGACCATGGACGACTTCACCCTTGCTTCGGAGCTCAAATCCTCCGAGCAGGCCGCAGCGCTTTGCGACAACAAGGTTGACGCCATCGTCTTCACCGTCGGACATCCCAACGGATCGATCAAGGAAGCCACGACATCGTGTGAATCCAAACTGATCAGCGTCGACAACGATGCCGCCAAGGGCCTCGCCAACGACAATGATTTTTATGCGATGGCAACGATCCCGGGCGGCATGTATGCCGGCACGGATGACGATGTGACCACATTTGGTGTTGGAGCGACCTTTGTGTCATCAAGCAATACTCCGGATGAGGTTGTCTACGAGATCACCAAGGCCGTCTTTGAGAACTTTGACCGGTTCAAAAAGATGCATCCGGCCTTCGCCAATCTCAAAGAAGAAAACATGATCAAAAACAACCTGTCGGCTCCGCTGCATGACGGCGCCGCCAAGTACTACAAGGAACGCGGCTGGATGTAATTCCGGCCCGTAAGCGGGAGCGGACAATTGTCCGCTCCCGCTTTGCCTTTCGGGGCCAATGTAAAACTCGGGGGATACGAGATGGCACAGGACGACACGACAACCGGCAAACTCAGTGACGAGGCACTTGAAGACCTGGTTGCCTCAACCGACACCGGCGGACGCAAGCCGACAAACCGGTCGATTGCCCTCTTGATCGCCGGCACGGCTCTCGCCTGGTCGATTTTCCAGGTCTGGATCGCGTCGCCGATCCCCTACACGACCGGTTTCGGGGTCTTTTCCAGCGGCGAGGCGCGGCCCATTCACCTCGCCTTCGCATTGTTCCTGGCATACCTCGCCTACCCGGCCTTCAAGAATTCACCACGCAGGACCGTTCCCACGACAGACTGGATCCTGGCGTGTGTCGCAGCCTTCTGTTCGCTCTACCTGTTCTTTTTTGACAGCGAGATCGTAAAGCAGATCTTCGGAACGCGCCTGTCGGACCGACCCAACAATCCCAACCAGATGGATGTCATCGTCTCGGTTGTCGGCATCATTTTGCTGCTGGAAGCGACCAGGCGGGCGCTTGGGCCACCGCTGATGATCGTCGCTCTCGTCTTCCTCGGATACACGTTCCTCGGACCCTACGCACCCGGCATTCTGGCCTGGAAGGGTGCAAGCTTCAACGCTGTTGCCTATCACCAATGGCTGTCCACCGAAGGCGTTTTCGGCATCGCGCTTGGCGTTTCGACGGACCTGGTGTTCCTGTTCGTTCTGTTCGGCGCGCTGCTCGACAAGGCCGGAGCCGGAAACTACTTCATCAAGGTCGCCTTCTCGCTCATGGGTCATTTGAGCGGTGGCCCGGCAAAGGCAGCCGTCGTCGCCTCCGGCATGACCGGGCTGATCTCCGGCTCATCCATCGCCAATGTGGTGACAACCGGCACCTTCACCATCCCAATGATGCGCCGTGTCGGCTTCAGCCCGGAAAAAGCGGGCGCGGTCGAGGTCGCCTCCTCGGTAAACGGCCAGATCATGCCGCCCGTGATGGGCGCGGCCGCCTTTTTGATGGTTGAATATATCGGCATTTCCTATTTCGAGGTGGTCAAACACGCCTTTGTGCCGGCGGTCATTTCCTACATCGCACTCGTCTACATCGTACATCTTGAAGCCAAGAAACTCGGCATGGCCGGGCTTGACCGCGCGACCAAGCCAAAGCCGCTGAAGTGGGGCCTGATCTCCTTCGGCGTCACCATGGCCATCATTCTCGCCGCAGCAAGCGGCATCTACTACCTCTTCCTCGCCTTTGAGGCGCTGAAGGAGGCTGACGACAAGGTGCTTGCGATTGCTGTCGTACTTGGGATCATCTTCACTGTCTTCACCATGCTCGGCTCACGCCTGAGCGAAGAGCGCCGCATGCAGTTGATCTCCACCGGGGCGATGGTTCTCGGTCTTACGGTGATAAGCGCATTCGGCGTGTTCTACCTTGTCGAGACCATCGGCAATCTGGCGGGCGATGCAACACCGTGGATCATCGCCGTGCTCCTGGGCATTGCTTATGTGGCGCTGGTTCGCTTCTGCTCAAGCTTTCCTGAACTGGAGCTCGACGATCCTAACGAGCCGGTCATTCGGCTTCCCGAACCCGGTCCGACGGTCAAATCCGGACTGCATTTCCTTTTGCCGGTCATAGTGCTGATCTGGTGCCTGATGGTCGAACGGCTGTCGCCGTCGCTCTCGGCCTTCTGGGCGACCGCGTTCATGATCTTCATCCTGCTCACGCAGCGTCCGCTCTTCGCCATATTCAGGAATGAAAGCCGTGAGGGGACCTTTGCCCTTGGTTTCAGCGAACTGATCGACGGCATGATTGCCGGCGCCCGCAACATGATCGGCATCGGCATAGCAACGGCCGCAGCCGGCATCATTGTCGGCGCCGTCTCTCAGACCGGTGTCGGCTCCGTGCTTGCGGCGCTTGTCGAGTTCCTGTCGCAGGGTCAGATCATGCTGATCCTGATCTTCACGGCGATCCTCAGCCTGATCCTCGGAATGGGCCTGCCGACGACGGCGAACTATATCGTCGTTTCGTCGCTGCTCGCGCCGGTGATCGTCGCGCTCGGGCAGCAGAACGGTCTGATCGTTCCGCTGATTGCTGTGCATCTCTTCGTCTTCTATTTCGGCATCATGGCGGATGTGACGCCGCCCGTGGGGCTGGCGTCCTTCGCGGCGGCGGCGGTCTCGGGAGGAGACCCGATCCGGACAGGCTTCGTCGCCTTCTTCTATTCGCTGCGCACCGCGCTGCTGCCGTTCCTGTTCATCTTCAACACCGATCTGCTGCTCATTGACGTCACCTGGGCGCAAGGAGTGTTCATCTTCATTGTCGCAACGGCAGCGATGCTGATATTCACGGCCGGCTCGCAGGGCTACTTCGTCGCCCGCTCGCGGATTTGGGAATCCATCGCACTTCTGCTGATTGCCTTTACGCTTTTCCGTCCGGGCTTCTGGATGGACTATGTCTCGCCACCCTTTGAGAGCGTCAATCCGACGGAAATCGCCACGGTCATGGGTGAGGCTGAACCGGGCTCGCAGTTGCGCACCATCGTGCAAGGGCTCGATGATGTCGGCGACCCGATCACACTAACCATGGTGATCGATGTCGGCGACGAGCCAACGGGCGAAGAACGACTTGAGGCGTTCGGACTTGAAGTTCTCGACGATGGCGGCAAGCTGCTTGTCGACAACGCGATCTTCGATTCCAAGGCGCAGGCCGCAGGCTTTGATTTCGACCAGGAAATCAGCCAGCTTCTGGTGCCTACACCGCAACCCAGCAAATATCTGTTCTACATACCGGCACTTGCCCTTCTGGCGCTGATCTTCCTGCTGCAACGGCGCCGCAACGATGCGGCAGGTCCTGAACCGGTCGAACAGGGAGCATAGTCATGTCATCGACAAATATATTCAAACGCGTGCTGGCAACCATCGACCTCGGCGACGAGGTCTCCTCGGTCAAGGTGGTGGAAGCGGCGCTCGAGGTCATGGTGGCTGAAGATACGCTGTTTGCCGTTTGTGTCGTGCCCGATTACGGGCGCAGCATTGTCGGCACATTCTTTCCGGCCGATCACGAAAAACAGTTGATCGAGCATGCAACGGAAGAACTGCACGCCTTCACGGCCAAACATGTTCCAAAAGGCACGCGCGTGCAGCACGTCATCGCCCATGGCAGCATCTATGAGGAGATCATGGCGGCGGCCGATCAATGTGAAGCCGATCTGATCGTCGTCGGCTCACACCGGCCGGCCCTGAAGGATTATCTCCTTGGCCCCAACGCATCGCGCGTCGTACGGCACGCAAAGCAATCCGTACTGGTGGTGCGTCACTAACGTGTGCTACGGCCAAGCTTGACCCCGCCGCCCCATGCGCCTGGACGGCGGGGTTTTCCATTGGTCGGCTTGCCGGCTATCAAGGTACCCGCACATAATATCGGGACAACCTAAACCGATTCAAAAATGACAACTCGGATGTGCCCGGCTTTGAAATACTGGGGCCAAGTTAGGTCGATACTTTCGTATTCATTTCCAATTAGGACAGAGAAAATAGACGCCACTTGATACTCCCATGTGCGGTTTCGGCTGCAAGAGGCATGGTCTGGCATTATGTCTTAAAAAGGCATGGGGTACAGCTTTGCGAAATCCCCTGGTCCGACAATTAACAGGGGCATGGGAACGTTTTGGGTTTGTTAGTCGCGAACCCGTCCAAGGAGAGAGAAGCTAAATATCTTCAGGAAACCCATACTCTGCTGGGTCCAAACCGAAGCTTCGGATAAACTCCTCCCAGTCATGCTTGTGCTTCCTCGCGATCTCCACGATCTGCCTAGGCCGATAGCGTTGCGTCATCTCAGTATGATCTGAAGGATCGCTGCACAGACGCTTGATAACAGAGGGATCGATCGAGAGTTTCGCAGATTCCGGATAACCGTCTATTTTTCTGAAACCTTTTCCGCGCTTTAACCGAAGCAATTCAATAGCCTTGTACGTCAATGTGTGGGTGTCACCTATTTCATCCTGCACATACTGCCGGTACTTGGCGAGGAACTTCTCATCGACTGCCAACCCAAGCGTTTTTGCACCGTCAACAATCCAATGAAGTGCCACATTGGCCATGCCGTCATCCCCATAACTGCCACCGACATTTCCATGCGCTCCGGCAAACCAACGTTGCTCGAGGGACTGACCTTTTACGCTGTCCCGCCAGACTTCCGGGCGGAAATCGTATCGTTTTTCATCGATTGCCAGCCCCTGGCGAACATTCAAAACGCAGTCGGCGGGTATTTCACGGACATGAAACGATTTTTCTGAGACAGACGTTTCACCGGTCGCCCGAAATCGAGATCCCAGAGCCATCACCGTATCCCACACACCAAGATAGGTGACTTTAATGGGTGTTATTCTCTCGGCAGGTGCTTCCCCGCGAGAATTCACAATGTCCAGCGGACTGCCACCGCCGCCATTTTCAAGATAATGACGAAAAAAAATGGGAATATAGTAGGCGTCGTCTTTTGCAGGCACACCACCCAACCAGGAAATGAAATTTGTCAGTCCCCGCGCTTGTGCGGCGCCCCGGCTGAAGCCGAAAATATAGATCTGGTCACCATCGGAATAATTATTGGAAATGAAGGTTGTCGCCTGCTCGATATTTGCCTCGAAGCCTGCCCCCCAACCGCCGCCGAGCTTGCTATCCGCAAAATTAAGCAGCTTGTTGCTTAAGCCCGGGTAGAGCCCCTGAGCACCGACACCAGAGTCGTAGTAGGTGATCTGCCGAGTTCCGCCTCGACTATCATGCGGCAAAACTGCGCGCGCCAGTTTCAAAGGGTTCGTCGGTTTTAGAACCGTGGTTTTGTCGTCTCGTTCGCGAACATTAAATGAACTGTTCCATGTTCCGTCGAGGCAAAGGATCAGTCGATCGGCCAAAGTCTCCTCCTTGAAAGCAGCTAAACAATTATATCTATGTGCTTTTCACCTTCGGCTGGAAAACGCAGAACGGCTCTACGCTCCGGCGTCGAGAGCACATCATCCAATGCCGCAATCAATCCCTTTTTCTTAAACTCCTTGTGGGATCTGAGGTCATCCGGGCCATAGGTCATGTGAACCGTATAGTCCAGGTTCGGGCGCGCCTCGAAGAGCATTTTCAGGGTTTCCGGTTCCGGGTTCCCGTGTTTGCCGTCGCCACAAAACACATAGTGGTCCGCGGTAACGCGTTCAAAGAATTCCGGCGTTACGTTTCTTTTGCTCCCGTGGTGAGGATTTTTAAGTATGTCGAAGTGGACTGAACCGCCAGGAGCCAGACGCCCGGTCTCTTCCAGCCATTCCATGATCATTTTCCCACGCGCGTCCCCGGTCAGCAACGCAGTTTTACCGCCAGCCTCCGCAAAAACCACTATGGATGCGAGGTTTGATACCGATGTGTCCATGCTATGCGCTGCAGTTTCTGCGTCGGCTTCCTTCTTGAGAATCTTATTCAGGTCCTTTGCCCATTTTTTTTTCAAGTCATCGATTTGCTCCTGCGACGGACCGATCACATCAAGACTGAGCGCCCCACATTTCCAGGGGCTTGCGGCATTACCCAGGAGCGCCAGACGATTCTTGAACCGCTGATTGACATCTATATTGAGCGCCTTGAGATCCAGCCTGAGCTGTCGTCCCTGCCCAACACTCGAGAGAACCAGCTTGGAATCACATGGATCGAAATCGCCGAAATCCAACTCGTCCAGAGCACTGGCAAGAGACGCTGCATCTGCCCGCGAAGCGGCGACGCCGGCTCCGGTGATCTTTGCTATCGTATCTGGAAAACCGTTGCACCATGCCCTGCGGATATGGACGACTGGATCGCGCTCTTCGTCGCGGGCTTCAATCAGCTCATCGGTGAGATCCAGAATGCCGTCAATGTGGTCCGCATCGATATGGCTGACCATCAGCAGATCGATTAACGGCGGTTCATCGCCGTTTTTCGGCAGCGCTTCAAGCTGGTCCCGCAGGAAACGCTGGTAAACGCCAGATGGACCACCATCGACCAGAACCGTAGCGTCTTCGGCGAAAAGCAGCAGGCAATCTCCGTGCTTTGCCCTGATGGCACGCAATGTCAGGTCCGTCATATTGGTCCCTCCTAGACAGATTGAAGCGCGCGCAGAATGTCGACCAAGCCATTACCCTGAAAATACCGTTCACGCTGCAGGTCAGTTGCCGTTTCACAAAGTATGCGTTTGATACGCTCAGGCTGCGCAATGAGTTCGGTGTGACGTGCCATCAGCATGGCTGATGCGCCGCTTACATGGGGCGCCGCCATGCTGGTCCCATCCTTGTATTCAGCCCTGTTGTGAGGCGTCGGGCCGTAGATCTTCTCTCCCGGAGCAACAACATCCGGTTTAAGCCGCCCGTCACCCGTGGGACCGCGGCTCGAGAAATAGCTGACGCCATATTCGTGAGGTCTTTTGCGATGCGTTGCTCCAACGGTTATCACGCTGTTGGCGTTGCCCGGATCCGTAATGGATACGGAACGATAACTATCTGTAGATCGAACTTCCTCGAACTCCTGCATCTCGAAACCTCGATTGCCCGCCGCAGCGACGATGACCATGCCCGCCGCCACCGCTTCATCGCATTCATCACAAATCGGGGTTCGCCCGCACGCAAACCGTCGAACCTCGTGAATCAGCGACAGGCTTAGATTCGCACCGTGAACCTGCATCGTGCCGGCCCTGGAGTTCATCCAGCGCAGATACTGGATGGCTGCCAATAGCTCAAATTCATCGGTACGCCCGTCGTCACGGAACACACGTACGTCAATCATATTGATGTCGGGACACACCCCGCGCAATTTCCTGGTGCGAGAATGGAGCGGTTCCTTGTTTTCGTGATCGAGGTTTTCGATCCAGTCAGCGCCCAGAATACCCGCAACGTGGGTACCGTGATCGTTTTCCGGAACGTCGGGATTATGATCAACGATAGCATCTTCCAAATCCTGCCAACTGATGTCCTTGCCACCTTTGATTCGGCGCTTGAGTTCGTTGAGCAGCTTTTTTGCGGCTTGGCGCTTCTTGGCTTTGCCTTTGCCGGCCATTCTACGAGATATTTCCTCAAGTACATTTGCTTCTCGCTTGTTCGCCACCTCGTCTTCAAGGTCCATCTCAATGTCATAATCGAGAAGTTCACGCAGTCGCGTGAAATCAAGGGTTTTGACGATCCGGGTCTCAGTCAGATCCTCGAGGCGAAGTTCGCCTTCTGCATGTTCGGGTTGTTCAGCAGCGTGAAGCGCTTTCCGGCGGGCGATATTGAGCTTTTCACGTACTTCCTTTTCGTGTTGTGGGGTAAGTCGTTTGAAGGCGTGATGGTTGGGGTCGATTCCACTGTCAATCACAGCCCAGGTTATGTTTTCGCAAGATATGTCAAACAACCGGATGGCTGCGTCTGCCTTTACGGTCAGTGAAGATTTGTTCACGGCCAGCCGAATCGGGCGATTTTTGGTTACACGCCAAATATACTTTTCCTTCGGATAGTCGTTGTTCTTTGTCCAATTGCGATAGAGGTTCGTAAAAGCCTTTACGACCTCCCGTCGAGCCATCTGTGAATCTTCGAGCTCGACATCAAGGAGCTTTTGGCGCCTCATGGCCTCTTCGGAGTTCTCGATTAGGTCAGGATCCTCACGCTCCCGTTGAAGCAGAGAAAACTCCTTTTCAAAGACCCCGCTCAATTGATCATCCTGCTCGAGAAGCTTGCACTCTCGTGTGAAGCAATTTGCTATAAGCCCCGCGATGCGAACCAGCCAAGCCAGGTCGGGGGGGATATCCCGGATGTATCTCTTACGCTTCGCATTGCCGCTGATAAGGCCCTCATTTTCAACGGTCGAACTAACCCGCCGCCGTATCACCCACAACGCGTCATACAGGTCCCGTTCTCGCCCGCCCTTTTGATCCGGTTGCGGGAATGGCCTCCATTCGGCAACATTGGCCTCTTTCATCGTGTGCTCAAGGGCGCGAAGACGATCATAGGTTTCGTGCCACCATTGCGTAAGCGGCAAAACAATGCGCATCAGTTCATCAAAATAAATACGCACAGCAATCTGACCGGGAATATAGGAGATGCGCGGCCGCTCCCCGAGAGGCTCGCCAGCCTCCTTCTTCTTTTTCCGATAGATATTCAACATCTCACGTATCTTTTGGGCGGCTTGTCCCGTGCCGCCTTCTTCCGCGCTTGTAAGAATTAGTTCATGTTGCCGGTTAGGCTCCATGGCAAAGGCCAACCACACATTTGGTAGGATCGGGCTGTCTTGAGTAAACCTCAATCCGCCAGGTGTTTCGAAAAGAAGACTGTTGGCGAAAGCTGATCTTCGCTTGATAAGTTCGTCCATGCCATACCCGTTTTCTGTGAAATCAAATCTACAAGGTCTTGGCGATCGATTGTATTATTTATCAAATATCAATTTATAATAGAATTTCCTAAAATGAAACATCAAACCTCATCTGACGAAACTGTTTTAGAATTAATGTCTGTTTCTGTTGAAAAACTAACTTTCCGAAATGACAGAGATGCGATTCATTATTTTCACTTTAAAGCAATTGTTCAGGTATCGGTTTCACTGCAACAGTTGAAGTGGCGTCAGTGTACCCTGCGCCATAACCACACAGGTCCAGCGAATTCAGCAGGAGACCACCGCCTCTGCCTCTTAGATCGGTACCTGTTCATTGACACCCCTCTCAACCAACGGAAGATGGTGCTTCGTTCGTTCTGTCGGCTTCGATTTCGACCAGGAAATCAGCCAGCATCTAATGCCTGCATTGCAACCCTGCAAATATCTGTTCGGCGCGCACCGGCCGGCCCGGAAGGATTATCTTCTCGGGCCGAACGCATCGCGCGTCGTGCGGCACGCGAAACGGTCCGTTCTGGTGGTGCGCCATTGGAACATTTGTCTGGCCGACGTCCAAGGCACGGTCAGGAGTCGCAGTTTGCTACTGGCTTACCAGCCGCAGAGCGCCAGCTTTCAGGGCTTTCAGGGCGTTCGCATCGTAAGTACCCCGCGCCAGGACCCGCAGGGCGACTACCAAAGACAGGAGCGCCTTTGCGGTTTCATCAGCGTTGACCGTTTCGGGGATCTGGCCGGTCTCTTTTCCCTTTACGATCAGCTGACGGAAGAAATCCTCGAACTCACCGAGAGCACCGGTCACCATGACCTGCACATCCTGTGTGTGGTTCGGCAGTTCCAAAGCCGTGTTGATCAGCAGACATCCCTTTTGCTGCTTGTCCGCTTCGGTTTCCGCGATCAGGCCATCAAATAGCTGTTCAATCGCCCCAACCGGATCGTCGAGCTTGGCGAGCTGCGCGAGGATCGCACTCCGATTGAGGGTGTCGTAACGAAGCAAGGCCCGGTCAAAGAGCGCCTTCTTGCTTCCAAATGCATTGTAAAGGCTACCCTTGTTGATCCCCATGCCCTCGATGAGATCGGCCATGGAGGTTCCTTCATAGCCTTTTTTCCAAAAGACCGTGATCGCTTTATCTGTTGCCTCATCGAGATCGAACGATTTTTCCCAGGGCATGACGAATCCTTACGCAGTCGGTGCAGCATTTATATAGGTGTTTAGACCGATCGTTCAATAAAATTTCAAAAGGGTCTTGACCGATCGGTTTAAACTTCTTAAATGGGTTTATACCGATTGGTTTAAACAAATTAAAAGGACCTTCACCATGACCGACTTCACGACCCATACACCGGCCACGGCACCTGCCGCCTCCAAGCCACTCTTAGAGGGCGCGCAAGCAGCCTACGGCTTTGTCCCGAACCTTCTTGGCACGATGGCCGAAGCCCCGGCCATGCTAGAGGGTTACATGACCCTTGCCGGCATCTTCGACAAATCCGAGCTGTCGGAAACCGAACGCCAGATCATCCTGATGACGAACAATCGTCTGAACGGCTGCACCTACTGCATGGCGGCGCATACCTCGCTGTCGCAGATGGCGAAAGTCCCGGCCGATGTCATTGAGGCTTTGCGCGCCGGCACTGAAATTGCCGATGCCAAACTTGAGGCACTGCGCCAGTTTGCCATCACCATAAACGAGACGCGCGGCTGGCCTTCCGAGAACGCTGTCAGCGCATTCCTTGATGCCGGCTACAGCAGGCAGACCATCCTCGAAGTGATCCTCGGCACCGCGCTGAAGGTCATGTCGAACTACACCAACCATGTCGCGGAGACAGAGGTAGACCAGGCGTTCGCAGCCAATGTCTGGAGCAACCCGGCCAATCAAGCGGCCTAGTAACAGCCAAGGGCGGGTCCGCGCTTTCTCCCGGTGCGGATACGCCAAACCCCCAATTCAAAGGACCGATCCAATGAAACACTCTTCACGTTTTCTGGCCGCGGCAGCGGCAGCAACCATGATATTCATTCCGTTGGCCTCTGCCCAGGAAGCCAACCCCTATGCAGACTTTAAAATTCCACCGGCCGAGGTGTCTTCGGACTTCCCGTACGAACACAAATTCGTGGAAATTCTTGGCTCCAGGATGGCCTATGTCGATGAGGGCGACGGCGATCCCATCCTGTTTCTTCACGGACAGCCGACCTCGTCCTATTTGTGGCGCAACATCATGCCCTTTGTCGAAGGCAAGGGCCGCATTATCGCTCCGGACAATATCGGCTTCGGCAAGTCCGACCAGCCGGATCTGGATTATACATTCCTCGATCACTACAGATATTTTGAAGCCTTCGTGGAAGAACTCGGCCTGAAAGACATTACGCTGGTCGTTCACGACTGGGGCTCGGGCCTCGGACTTCACTATGCTGCTGAGCACCCCGACAACGTCAAAGGCATCGTGACCATGGAAGCCCTGATCGCGCCAATCCTGCCTGCCGTCAGTTATGAAGCCATGCCGAAGGAGCTGGGCGGTTTCTTCAGCTTCGTGCGCAGTCCGGAGGGCCGCAAACTAATCGTCGAAGGCAATGGCTGGTTGACGGGAGACGGGTTTCTGACAGGCTTTACGGACCGCCCTTTGGCTGATGAGGCGCTGCGTACCTATCAGGCTCCGCACACCACCGAGAAGTCCCGCGTGCAGGTCAATCAGTGGCCGAACGAAATCCCGATCGGCGGGGAGCCGGCCACGACAACGCAAATCATCGGCAACTACAACGCGTTTCTGGAAAAAACGGATATTCCATGGCTGTTCCTCTACGCTTCGCCAGGCGCAACAGCACCGGAAGCCGCTGCTGACTACTGGGCCGAGCGCGCAAAGAACATCGAGACGGTCTATATCGGTCATGGCCTGCACTATGTTCAGGAAGACCAGCCCTACGCAATCGGCCGGGCGATCGCCGACTGGTATCGCCGTCTGGACGGGAATTGAGAAAAATAGCGTTTCGGGTGGACCCGGCTTTGATATGCTGGGTCCACTTCACGTCAAAGCTTTCGAACAATTGGCACTTATGAAAGAGAAATCAGATGCTGCTTGATACTCCCATTTGTGATTTTGGCTGGAAAGGCCCGGATTTCACGCTGAAGGATGCCCATGGCAACTCGTTCACGATGAGCGATCATCTGGGCGAAAACGGCCTGCTGATCGCATTTGTTTGCAACCATTGCCCCTATGTACAGGCGATTGGTCACCGGCTGGCTGAGGACGCTGCGATGCTGAAGTCTGAAGGCATCAATGTGCTTGCCGTCATGTCCAATGATTATCGGAAGGTGCCGAGTGACGGCCCTGAATTCATGCCGCAATTTGCCGCAAAACATGGTTGGACGTTTCCGTACCTGATCGATGAAGACCAAAGTGTCGGCAAATCCTATGACGCCGTGTGCACCCCGGATTTCTTCGGTTTCAACAAGAACGGAGAACTGCACTATCGCGGACGTCTGGACGATGCCGGGATGGGTGATGCAAGCAGCCGCGAACGCGAGCTGGTCAATGCCATGCTGCAAATCGCCCGGACCGGCGAAGGCCCCAGGGAACAGACCCCGTCCATGGGATGCTCCATTAAATGGAGTGACTAGCATAAACCCGAATTAGTTTGGATCCTTTGACCGCCCGGACCGCCATGCCAGGGCGGTATTTTGCGCCATGCTCTGCAACACCCTGCATTCACCTGAGTAGCGGGCATCGGGTTGCGGAGAAATCCGCGGCGCGTTACCCTGAAGTAACATGACACGAAGCCATTGCTTTTCCTGCCGATGGACGAAATCCGCTTTTCAGACTTCACCCTGCAACGCCGCCTCCGCCGCTTGACCAAAGACGGCGAGGAGATTGCCCTCGGCGCCCGCGCCTTCGATCTTCTCGAGCTCCTTGTCGCTCAGCGCGATACTGTCGTCGGACGCGATGAAATCATGGCGACGGTCTGGCCCGAAACCGTGGTCGGTGAGAACAATCTGAATGTGCAAGTGGCCAATCTGCGCCGGGTGCTGGGACCGGAAGCCATCGTGACCGTTCCGGGCCGAGGCCTGCGCTTTGCTCTGGACGTCGCAACAGACGGGCCCGTGCCTCTGAGCCTGCCGGACAGGCCGTCCGTCGTTGTCCTGCCCTTTTCAGACCTCGGCACAGATCCGGAACTGGCCTGGTTGGCCGAGGGGTTTGTCGAGGACATAACAACCGAGCTTTCGCGCTTCCGCGACTTGTTCGTTGTTGCGCGCAATTCCGCCCTCCTTTATCGGCAAACACCCCGCGATCTGAGTGCCGTCTCGCGCGAGCTTGGCGTCCGGTATGTTGTGGAGGGAAGCGTAAGGGCAACGCCGGACCGCGTTCGTGTCACGGCAAAGCTAATCGACGCCACAAACGGTGAGCAGGTATGGGCTGACAACTTTGACGGTGACTTATCGGGTCACTTCGAAACACAGGCAGAGGTGGCGCGGGCGCTGGTAACCTGCCTGGTGCCCCAGATTGGTCGCGCGGATGCCGAGCGCGAACGCGCGACACCGCCCGAAGACCTGACCGCGCATGGTCTTGCCAAACAGGCATGGTTCGCAGCCGCCGCCGGAGACATGGCCTATGATCAGGAGCCCCGCGACAGCGGCACTGCCCTTGCGCGACAGGCTCTTGAACGCGACCCCGGTTCCAGCCTTGCCTGGCGCGTTTTGGCATGGGTCGCCTGGGGCAATGCCTATCACGCGACAACGGATTCGATCCCCCGCACACTGGCCGAAGGGATTGATGCTGCAACCAAGGCCATCGCCGCCGATCCCGCCGATCATCATGCGCGGCGGCTGCGCGCGCTCCTGCATTTCATGAACCAGTCCCCGGAAACCGGCTTGCCGGAGCTTCGGCGAGCGCACGAGATGAACCCCAACTGCAGCTCCACCCTAGCTTGGCTGGGCCTTTATGAAGGACTCCACGGTGATATCAGGCGTGGCGTGCCGCTTGCCGAGGCCGCCATCAGGCATAGCCCGCGGGACCCGTCTCATGGATCGCACCTTGCCGCGTTGGGGTTCGCTCAGTTCGCCAACCGTGACTATGTGGCCGCTGCCGATACCGCCTCGGCGGCGCTCGCCGAATCCGCCGGCAGCGCGGTTCCTTTGGTCCTGAGCACCATCGCCAATGTTGCCGCCGGCCGGCTGGAACGGGCAACGGACGCCTTCAATCGGCTGGAGCAGATCGCACCCAAGCTCGTTGAAGTACGGCTCTCCGGGCGCTGGCTGGCAACAAACCCTGAATACCTCAAGCGGGCACATATGTTTTTCCGCATCGCCGCCGGGCTGGCATCTCCAGAAGCGGCAGAGCGGCTGCGTTAAATCAAAATCCGCAGATTTAGAACATTTTAGCCGCGTATATAGCGCGGGACGTTTGTTTTCTGGCTTTCTCAACGGACCTGACCGCTGGTGATCTCATGGTCGCCCAATGTGAGAAATTCCGATGCGCCTTCGTGACCTTACCGCCTTTTTTTCAGCATTCAGCCCGTCACCACTACCCAGTCAGTCGCAACAAACCATTTCTCCTGAAATGGACGCCAGCCTCGTTGACTTTTTCCGTGCGCCCCAGGAATTCGGCCTGCCGCCCTTTGCTCTGTGCCCGCATATGGGCACCTGGGTCACTGCCGAACTGGCTCTCGATTATGCCCTTCGGGCTGGCGGGCCGCTCGCTGACAGGCATGACGATGGCCGCAGCGACCAGGCGCACCACGCACCCTGAGCACGATGCCGCTCCTTCTGATACATTTGCAGAGCCTGATCATTTGCCTTCGGGAAAACTGCCCATGACCGGACTTACCGATGCGTTCGCCTTTCATCCTGAACTTCGGGACAGGATCGCCGACCCGATGACATCCTTTATGCGGGAGATCACGGTCGACATGCTGCGGGAGCGGTATCCGCAACTGGAAGCCACGTTGGAATGGGTGCATAGCGACAGTGAGCGTGAGGCGACGCGCACCAAGGCGCTGGCGGGCAGAGATAATGACGATTTGTGGATCTTTGCCTACGGCTCCCTGATGTGGGACCCGGCCTTACGGTTCTCCGAGGTACGCCGAACCGAGGTCGACGGCCATGCACGCCGGTTTATTCTCCTGGATGATGCCGCACGCGGCAGCGAGGGTGCGCCCGGCCTCATGGCCGCACTGGACAGCGGTTCGGGATGTGAGGGATTGGCCTTCCATATTGCCGCCAAGGACGTCGATACGGAAACGGAAATCCTGTGGCGGCGGGAGATGATCGGACCGGGCTACGAGCCGCGCTTCGTCACAGCCAGAATTGACGGCGATGACATCGAGGCGCTGACCTTCGTCGCCGATCACGATGCCGATGTCATCCGACCGGATTTGAGCCGGGCACAACAGATCGAATGTATCGCACAAGGCGAAGGGTTTCTGGGAACCAGCCGTGCCTATCTCGCCAATATCGTATCTCAACTCGATATCCTGGGCATTCATGATGCGGACTGTGCGCGGCTTTTAAGGGACGTGGACGATTTTCAGGCCGCATCCGCCGGCAAGGTCGGTGAGAATTGAGCAGCTCCACTCGCTTTTTTGACGGTCACAATGATTTCCTGCTCAGGCTGATGAAAATGCCGGCGCCGCGTGAGGAGACATGGCTTGGCACAGGGCGCACAGGCCATCTCGATCTCACACGAATGAAAGAAGCGGGTTTTGCAGGCGGGCTGTTCGCGATCTTCGTGCCACCGGCTTCAGGCGGCCCGCCGCCCGATTTCAAAGCGTTGATGGCGAATCCGCCCTATGATTTGCCAATACCGCCTGAGATGGATCACAGGATCGCCCAACCAGATGCATTTGGTATGGCGGGCCTGCTTCACTGGATGGAGCGCGTTGCACCGGATGAGTTCAAGGTCTGCCGGTCGGGCGCGGAGATCCGCGCATCCATGAATGACGGCGTTATTGCCGGTGTGATGCATATGGAGGGTGCTGAGGCGATTGACCCTGATTTCGATGCGCTTTTCCTGTTCCACGAGATGGGATTGCGGTCACTCGGTCCTGTTTGGAGCCGCCCGACCATCTTCGGCCATGGCGCACCGATGGCTTTCCCTGGCTCGCCCGATATCGGGCCGGGGCTGACCGATACGGGCAAGGACCTTGTGCGGCTTTGCAACGGTCTCGGAATCATGATCGATTTGTCGCATATGAACGAAGCCGGCTTCAATGATGTGGCGGCGATCTCAACAGCGCCGCTGGTTGCCACCCACTCGAATGCACATGCGCTTTGCACTTCGCCGCGCAACCTCACGGACCGCCAGCTTCATGCAATCCGAGATACGGGCGGCCTGGTCGGCTTCAATTTCGCTACCTTTTACCTGAACCCGGACGGCACCGCCGCATCCGACACCTCCTGGGACACAATGCGACGTCAGCTCGATTACCTCATCACAGAGGCGGGCGAAGATCATGTCGGGCTCGGGTCCGATTTCGACGGCTGCGTCCTGCCTGATCTGATCGGCGATGTGACCGGAGTGCCAAGGCTCTTTCAGGCGCTGGCGGATAGCGGTTATGACGACTTGATATTGACAAAGCTCGCGCGCGAAAACTGGCTGGCCTGCCTCGAGCGCAGTCTGAAACCGGCCAGCTGACCGTGGACCGGACAGGGCGGAGCCCCTCGCCTGACCCACTCCATGATCGATCGATTGCCGATCCGATCGCGGCCAAATTGACGCCGGGGCATCGTCCGAATACCGTGCCGGGTATTCGTACATGGATCGGTAATTACCAGCATGCGGCAAAACGACGTCATCGACACAATCGCCACCGCACTTCGGGACGCTCCAGGCATCCGGGCGCTGTTCCTGAGCGGCAGCCACGGCAACGGACTGGCCGACGACTATAGCGACATCGACTTCGTCATGGTCGCCATTGACGGCGCAAGTGATGAGGCGGCCGAGACCTGGCGCAACGCCGTCAGCCGGACCGGCGACATCGTGCTTTGGTGGGACCGTAGCGTCCGGCCGGCCATCATCAACGCCATAACCGAGGACTGGACGCGCACCGATGTCGTAATCCAGAAGCCGGATCAATTGACCTGGTTGACAAAGGACGGTGTGAAGCCCCTGTTTGACCATGACGGCCTCTTCGACAGCCTGCCGGACACCGCAGAAAAAGGGGGCCCCAATCCTGCGCGGCTCAAATATCAGTTCGAGGAGTTCATCAGAATCGTCGGGTTGCTACATCTGGCTATCGGCAGGAAGGAATATATCAATGGCGTTGCCGGCCTGTTTCATCTGCGCAACCTTCTGGTCGACCTGTTGATTGAAGAAACAGCAGCCCCCAACAGGGGCGGCGTTCTGCATCTCAACCGGCTCATCACCCAGGAGCAAAAGGAGCTTCTCATGTCGCTTCCGCCTGCGGTGCCTGAACATGATGCCCTCATCTCGGCCAACGTTGCCTACGCAAGGGCCTATCTGCCGCGGGCACGCAAACTTGCACAGCAGCAGAACATTGACTGGCCAGAGCGTTTCGAAGCGGCGACATGGAAACTCCTGAACGCTTCTTTGGGCATAATCCGGCCGTACGACCCGGACTGATTTGATCGCCGGCATGCCACAAGCCGCACGGAACAGCCAAGAGCTCAGGAAACAGACCAGTCCATGGGGTGCTCCGCCAGGACAGTCCGCGCTCGATCAGTGCATTTTGCGGCCACTGATGTGACGCAGCCGGCGCGCCGTGATGCCATAACGACTGTGAAACGATCTGGAAAAATGGCTGTCGTTCCTGAAACCCACCGCTCCCGCTATTTGCGAAATCGGCAGCGAGGAGCGAACGACAAGGTCCTTTGCCGCATTCAAACGGACGGTCAGTAAATACTGTCCGAACGACTGGTCCGTTCTCGCAAACAGTTTGTGGACATGGCGGACTGAAATTCTGAAATGTTTCGCGACCTTTTGAGGCGACAGATCGGGGTTGGCGGCATTGCTCTGCACGAATGTCCTGACAACATCCAGATGCTGGTCAGCAATGCGCTCATTCTTTGTCCCGGCGATCTGAGCCAGCAGCAGGCTCACCATACCCGTCACGGTGTCCCGGCTCGCCCGACCCGCCAGCATCATCCGCATGTCGTGAAGCAGGGCGGTGGCCGTTGGCGACGCGATCGGAATGGCGCGCCCCAGAATCTCTGCACAACACTCCCCCTGATTGGCGATTTCACTTGCCGGAAGATGCAGGCAGGCCTGCCGGAATGCGCCGTCGAATTTCATCGAGAACGGCCGGCGCGCGTCGAGGACAACCGCCGACCCCTTGGGAACCTTGGTGTTCATACCCCTTTGGGAGATGGTGCTGCTGCCATCAAGCTGAAAGTTCACAAACACTGAATCACTCGGGCTGGCGCTGATGTCTCGCGCGGTGCGCCGTACGATCTGCGAGCCGGAGCGTATGACCGACATGGTGCTCTCGCCGACAATCTGGGTCGTGACAATGCTTCCGGAAAATGCGCCTTCTCCGAGGCGCTGTGGTGACAATGACGTGTAGTTGCTGCAGATCGAGTCGTGCCAATATCCAAAGGGATCACGCTGCCCTTTTGTACTGAAAACAGGCAATTCGACGCTTTGTGATGCTCGCAGCGACACCTTCTATTCCCCGAAATGACAGCCGTCAATCTGGCTCAGAGTGCACTCTCGATCAAGTCGGCACCTTGTTCAACAGCATTACATGATTTTTCATTCAAATGGCTGGAGCACGGAGTAACAAGATGATCACGACTCGTTTTACACAAAAATACGGACTGTCGGTGCCGTTGACGCAAGCAGGCATGGCGTTTGCCGGCATGACGCCTCCGCTGGGAATTGCCGTGAGCGAGGCCGGAGCCATGGGCTCAATCGCAGGCGTTGGCATCATTCCCCCGGAAGGCGTCCAGATGCTGGTGGGCGGCATGCAGCAAGGCACTCGGAAACCGTTCCATGTCAATTTCATCACCATCTACACATCACAGGCTCATATTGACCTGATGTGCGAGATGAAACCGGCGGCAGTTTCATTCCACTGGGGGCATCCGGAAAAGGCATGGATCGATCAGTTGCATGCAGCTGGTGTCGATGTCTGGGAACAGGTCGGTGCAGTCGAAGCGGCGGTTTCAGCCGTCGACGACGGCGTTGATGTCATTGTAGCGCAGGGATCGGAAGCGGGCGGGCACAATTACGGGACCGCAGGAACCATTGCGCTGACGCCGGCCATTGTCGATGCGGTCGCTGAGAAGGCGCTGGTTCTGGCGGCGGGCGGCATCGTCGATGGGCGCGGCATGGCCGCCGCCCTGATGCTCGGCGCCGACGGCGTCTGGGTCGGCACGCGGTTCGTCGCAAGCAAGGAAGCCTCGGTTGCCGACGAATACAAGGCCCGCCTTTTATCTGCCGAGACCAGCGGCACCCAAGTCACACATATCTTCGGACGGCATCATCCGGAATTCAACCCGATCCGTGTTCTGTCGAGTGATCTGGTGCGTGAGTGGAGCGACAAGATCGACGCGATCCCCGTCGGCGATGAAAACAATCCGCATATCGGAGATATGGACCTTCTTGGCCAACCGCAGCCCTTGCACAAATTCACCAATATGGTGCCAATGACAGGCGCAACGGGCGATTTCGATCTGCTCCCGCTTTTGTCGGGAGAAGGTGTCGGCCTGATAAACGACCTGCCCGCCGCCGCCGATATCGTTGCCAATATGGCCACCGAAGCGGAACGAGCTTTGGCGACATACAGGGCGGGCTAGCCCATGGCGAAGTTTCTTGTGTTCGGAGCAACCGGCAATGTCGGCTCGGCCTTGGGGCGGCGGCTGGTGGCCGGGGGCCATGATGTACACGGCGTAACGCGTGGTGGCGATGGCGAAGGAAAGCTGGCTGCGGCCGGCATCAGCCCAATTGTCGGCGATATCGTGAATATGCCGTCGCTGGCTGATCGCCTCAGCGGATTTGACGCCGCGTTTCTTGCCTCGGCTGACGCCCCGGACCAAGGACGCCGGGAAATCGCAGCAATCGACGCGCTCGTGGCGCAAAACACACCGCATCTCGTGAAACTTTCCGCCCAGTCGGCAGGCCTGACGCCACCCGTCAGTTTTGGCGTGCAACACCACGCCTCGGAGAACCATCTGAAGGCAAGCGGCGTGAGTTACTCGATCCTGCGGCCGACCTTCTTCCAGCAATCCGTGCTGTTGATGAAGGACGATATTGCAAGGAAATCGGCCATCACCGCACCGATGGGAAAGGGCAAATCCGCGATGGTGAATGTCGAAGATATTGCAGCAGTTGCGGCCCGCTGTCTGACGGATCGGGGGCATTCAGGCAAAGTCTATACGCTCACGGGCCCCGAGCCGGTCGGGTTTGCAGACATCTGCGCGGCGCTCTCGGAGCTTCTGGGCAAAAAGATCAAATATGTCAGTCCACCTGCCCCGATCGCGCGGCTGGTGATGCCGTTTCTGACAGGGATGCCACGCTGGCAAACCAGCCTGATTGTCGATTTGATGGTGGCTATTCGAATGGGAGCACAGGAAGCGGTCACGTCGGATGTCGAGACGGTTACGGGCAAGCCACCGCGCAGCATTCAAGCGTTTCTGACGGAAAACAAAGCCGAGTTTACGGGTTGAAAGGGAGGTCGACATGAGCGCGCCGCGAACCGCAAGCAAGCTTGTGGCAGCATCACTTGACGCCTTGAAAGCGCGATCGGATCTGAACCTTACCACCCAGTTGCTGGAAGACAGCGCCCTGGATGCGGCTGCAAGACAGGATGAGGAAGGGCATGCGGGATCGCTTTGCGGTCTTCCATTTGTGGTCAAAGCCAATGTCGCGGTCGCAGGCGCGCTGCAAGACGGCGCCTCGCCGGCCTTGACGGGCAACATCGCAACCAAGGATGCGCAGATCGTGGCAAGACTGCGCGCCGAGGGGGCGATCCCCGTTGCGATGACAAATATGCACGAACTCGCATTCGGCATCACCAGCCAGAACGCGCATTACGGCCCTGTGAGAAACCCTCATGATCCCAACACAATAGCGGGCGGCTCCAGCGGCGGCACGGCAGCCGCGATAGCTGCAGGCGCCGTTCGAGCCGGAATCGCATCGGACACCGGCGGATCAGGCCGCCTGCCCGCCGCTTTTTGCGGCTGTGTGGGGCTTCGGCCCACTCAGGACCGTTATCCGAAAGACGGAATCCTGACGCTTTCTCACACGCTCGATACGCTGACTGTGATGGGTTCGGACGTGGCAACGGTCATTGCCCTGGACGCGGTTGTCACCGGAGATACTGCCGAGCCGGAAGCCCGGTCTTTGCGCCTTGGCGTGCTGCACGACCCATTTTGGACCGGGCTCTCGCAGGAGATGTCCGATCTTGGTCAGGGTGTGCTCTCGCGTCTCACGGAGGCGGGTTTTGATATCATCGAAGGCGATGCGCCGGATATAGAAACGCTAACCGAAACGGCCGGTTTCCCAATCGCACTCAATGAGACGAAGACCAACTGGGAGGGTTTCGCCAAAGACCTGCGGGGATTGTCGCTTGGCGATTTTGCGGCGGACATCGCCAGCACGGATGTGCGCGCACTTTACGAAACCATGGCGCGGGGCGAGGTGCCGCCCCCCGAGGCCTATGCCGCGGCGATGAAGGAAGCGCGGCCGGCGTTGAAAGAACTCTTTGCCAAGCTGTTTGACGAAATGGACGTTGATGCCTTCATATTCCCCACACTTGCCCGAACGGCGCCTTCAATCGAGTCGACGGACACCATAGACATTGATGGCAACATCCTTCCACTGTTTCCGACCTTGACCAGGCGCGAACTCGCGGCGAGCGTCGCCGGCCTTCCGGCAATCAGCCTGCCGGCCGGCACCGATGCCAGGGGGCTGCCTTTCGGGATGGAACTGATCGGGCGTGACGGGGCAGACCGCGCTTTGTTGGGCATTGCGAAGAAGATCGAGCGGTCGTTGGCGCGCTGAGAGCACTAAAACCCCGCCGGCATCCGTGCGAAGTTTTTGCAGATTGTGTGCGAAGCGGCAGTAGGGAATTCCACAACCGCTTCGCTCCGGCTCAATTCAATGACCCAAAATCATGCCAGCGCATTTTTCGCCGATCATGATCGACGGCGCGTTGGTGTTGGCGTTTATGATGGTCGGCATGATGGACGCATCGGCGACCCTGAGGCCGGAAACTCCGTGCACGCGCAGCGCGGCATCGACAACCGCCATCTCGTCCGACCCCATTTTGCAGGTTCCGACCGGGTGGTAGATGGTCTGCGAATAGTTGCGGACGAATTCGGCCAGATCCTCATCGCTCTGGACATCGGCGCCGGGCAGGTATTCTTCGCCCCGGAAGTCGTCAAAGGCTTGCGAGTTCAGAATCTTGCGGGCGATCTTCACGCCTTCAACCACCACGTCCAGATCACGGCTGTCGCTGTATGTTCCGGGATCGACATTGAGATTGTCCGCCGGGTCCGCCGAAGCCAGTGTCACCCGGCCTTTGCTGCGCGTGCCGACAATGCCGGGCAGCGCCGTAAGACCATGGCCCTCGGGGTTGCCCGCACCATCAAGAATGAACCAGCCCGGGGCAAAATGGAACTGAAGGTCCGGCGCCTCGGCGTCCTCGTGCACGGTCATGAACCCGCCTGCCTCGCCGATATTGGAAGTCAGCAGTCCCATGCCTTCGGCCAGTTTCTCCGCCTCTTCGGGACTGGTCGCTCCGGCAAGGCTGACCTCCTGTGTGCAATGATAGGCCACCGGGGCCATGAAATGATCCTGCAGGTTCTCGCCGACGCCGGGAAGGTCCCTGACGACGGTGATGCCGTGTTCCTCCAGTTGCGCTTTCGGGCCGATGCCTGACACCATCAGCAATTGCGGCGAACCATAGGCCCCGGCGCTGACAACCACCTCCCTGTTGCAATGGGCAGTCTGCAAACCTTCGGGGGTTTCAAACTCCACCCCGACACAGGTTCGACCATCCATCACCAGCCGCCTGGTCATGGCCGAGGTGATGACGGTCAGGTTCTCGCGTTCCGCCGCCGGATGGACATAGGACACGGCGGCCGATCCGCGCATACCCTGGCGTTGGGTCACCTGATAAAGGCCAAAGCCTTCCTGTTTGCCGTCGTTGAAATCATCGTTGAGTGGATATCCCTGTTCTTCCGCTGCTTTCACGAACGCCACAGATAGCGGGTTGGGATCGCGTTGATCCGCCACTGTCAAAGGTCCGCCGGAGGCGTGCAGCGGCATGTCTCCCCGTTCCTGGTTCTGGGCCTTCAGGAAATAGGGCAGCACATCGTTCCAGCCCCAGCCGGTGATGTTGCCCCGGTTCCAGCTGTCATAATTGGCGGGCGCGCCGCGTTGATAAATCATCGCGTTGATCGACGAACACCCTCCAAGAACCTTGCCCCGAGGCGAATACAATTGCCGTCCGTTCAGCCCCTCCTGCTCGGCCGACGAATAGTCCCAGTCGAGCTCGGTCTTGAACAGGGTTGGAAATGCGGCGGGCACGTGAACCGCTTCCTGATCGGCGTCCGTCGGTCCGGCTTCCAGCAACAGCACTGAAGTCTTGGGGTTTTCTGAAAGCCGGCCGGCCACCGCGCATCCTGCCGACCCCGCACCCACAACGATATAATCAAATTTCATAAGTACCTCCCAATCACTTTGCAGTCGCCTGAAGACGACCTACCCTTAAGAGTTATTTTCCGGGCGACGCATGACAACCCATGGCTGATCATAAATATGTCAATGCCTGTATGTGTGGCACCGGCTGATCCGGCGCCGCTTATTAAGTTCGCGCCCTTTGCACCTTATGGACGTTCCGTCCATGCGCCGTTACAAGACTACAAGGACAGCTGCCAATGAGGGTACAAGGCGATGAACTTAGAAATCTGGTTTGTCTTCTTCATGACTGTTCTGGCGTTTATGGTAACGCCCGGACCGAGCCACCTGCTGATGCTTTCCAACAGCATGACCCACGGGTTCCGGCCCTCGCTGGCGACAGCCGCAGGAGACCTGACGGCCAATGCCTTTCAGATGCTTGCGGCCGGGCTTGGGCTGGCGGCGCTGTTGATCGCATCCCAGGGCGCGTTGACGGTCATCAAATGGGCTGGCGTTTGCTATCTCGTGTGGATGGGTGTTCGCATGTGGCGCAATGCAGGTTCCGCCTCGTCCACGGCCGGCACGGCGCCGAATGCCGCTCTAAAAACCCTTTGGCTGCAAGGTTTTATTACCTCGGCAGCCAATCCCAAGGCGGTTGTCTTCTTTGCGGCGCTCTTTCCGCAATTCATCGACCCGTCCCAGCCATTTCTTTCGCAGTTCTTCATTCTCTCGGTCACCTATATCGCCATTGATGGCGCATTCCTGGCAAGCTATGGAGCCGGAGCCGGCTGGCTGGCCGCCCGGCTCAAAGGCAGGGCAACCAAGCTCGTCAACCGCGTTGGAGCAACATTCCTGATCGGCGCTGCTCTCCTCCTGGGCTTTAAAACACTGCGGGAAGCCCGTTAGTCGCCTTGCGCGAACAGATGCCCGGTGGTGTTACCGAGCTTTGCGAAACGCTTCATGACAGGCTGAACATGTCCTGCCGACCGCTGTGAACTGAACCTGAATCTCTTCGACGCTCGTTGCTCGGCCGACGACATCAGACAGTGTCGTTGCCGCAATCGTCAGCTCATCGGCAGACTGTGTAAAGCGGTCCCAATCCGACCAGATCACCGGGAGCGCCTCGCTTGGGTGTTCGTTCGAACCATCGGGAAATTGCGATGGCATCAGAGCGGCATGTTCAGCAATGACAGCGGCAGCCGATGCAGCAACGGCGGCGGAATAGGCGCGTTCGCCCTTTATCATCGCACCGATCTGCTTCATCTGCGCTGCGATGTCTTTCATCGCATCCATGCGTTCCTTGACGATGCCCGTTGCACCCGAGTGAGCCAGCGCCAGCCCGCTGCACAGGCAAAATGCAAACACCGCCGTCGGTCTGTGGAGGATCCTAAGCGTCATCTTTTCGTGGCTCCAATCCATTTGCCTTCGCAATAAAATCGACCAGATGCGGAACATAGTCCTCGGGGCCGCTGCCGCCCATGTTGGTCGCCTCGGCATAGGAGTTTTTCACTGCAGCACCGATCGGGTTTGAAACGCCGGCCGCATCGGCCATGCTGGCTAAATAACGCATGTCCTTGTATGCATTGGTCAAAGTGAATTTATGAGCCTCCACATTGCCCTCGACTGCATATCCCATGAAGGTCTGATAGAAACCGCAATCCATACGCGAGCCTCGAATGACACTGTCGAACTGTGCGACACTCAGGCCGACCTTCCGGCTCAGAGCGAGGGCTTCCGCGTAAAGGGCGCCATACCCCAGAGACAAGAAATTGTTGAGCAGTTTCATTTTGTGGCCGGTGCCCGACGGGCCCATATGCACCATCGCTCCGGCCCAGCACTCGATCACCGGTCTCACACGGGAAAACACCTCGTCCGAAGCGCCGACCATCGTTGCAAGTTCACCCGCTTCGGCCTGAACGGGCGTGCCACCCAAAGGAGCATCCGCCATGAAGCACCCTTTCCCTTCAAGGGTTTCGGCGAGCCTCGCCGTCGACGTTGGATCGGAGGTCGAGCAATCGATGACCACGGTCCCGTTGCGCAGGCTCGGCAACATCGCGGCGATGATCGCTTCGACCTGGGCAGAACCCGGCGCACAGATGTGAATGATATCGCAGGCGGCAGCCAGTTCGGCCAGACTTGCGGCTTCGATCGCGCCCCCGGCAACCAGATCCTTCACCGGCTCGCGGTTTCTGTGCGCGATGACGTGTAACGGGTGGCCGGCCTTCAGGATGTTTTTGGCCATGCCGTGGCCCATCAATCCGACGCCCACAAACCCAACGCTCTCTTTGCTCAACTTCATTCTCCTTCCGGGGGGTGACCTTGATGAAAACTGTTGTCATATGTAAACGCATCACATCAAGAGGAGCCAGCCCCATGCCAGAATTCGCAATCTATCCCAGCCTGAAACGGAAGAAAGTCCTGATCACCGGCGGCGCATCGGGCATTGGAGCCCGGATGGTGGAGGCTTTCGCCGAACAGGGCTCGGAGGTTTCGTTTCTGGACCGCGATGAAGCGGCCTCCGCCGAGGTGTCTGAAAAAACCGGCGCGACCTTTGCCCTTTGCGATCTGCGGGACATAGAAGCCCTGCAAAAGGCAATTGCCGAACTCGGAACGTTCGACGTCCTGGTCAACAATGCCGCGCGCGACGACAGGCACGACTGGAAGGATGTGACACCCGATTATTGGGATGAACGCATGGCGACCAATCTTCGCCATATGTTTTTCGCCATTCAGTCGGTGGCACCCGGCATGATCGCCTCGGGCAGCGGCTCCATCATCAACATGGGCTCAAATTCGTGGTGGGAAGCCGGCGGCGGGTTTCCGGCCTATGCCACGGCAAAGTCCGCCGTTCACGGGCTGACGCGAACAATGGCGCGGGATCTCGGCGATTCCCGGATTCGGGTGAACACCGTGGTGCCCGGCTGGATCATGACGGATCGGCAAAGGGAGCTTTGGGCGACGCCGGAAGCCCTCGAAGCTCATAGAAAACGCCAATGCCTGCCGGACCTGATCGATCCGATCTACGTGGTTCGGATGGTTCTTTTCCTGGCATCCGATGACGCGGCGATGTGTTCGGCCAACAACTATATGGTGGAAGCCGGGTCGATCTGAGCGCATCTCACCATACTTGGCGACGGTCGGACCAAGGTCCGATCAAGGCCTATTTGCCGTTGTTCTTCATCCGGTAGCGGAAATCGCAGTGGGATGCGCCTTTCATGATTGTCTGGGTGCGTGTCAGTTCGATATCGGGATTGTAGCCGATGCAGAAATCGCCGTCGCGGTTGCATGACAGGAGGTGGCCGATATCTCCGAGACCCATTTCCTTGTACATCTCCGCATAGCGGCAACGGGTGACATTGAAATCCATCTTTTCATCGGTCATTTCCAAGGGCTCGATCTGCAGTGCGTCTTCCTTGGTCCAGTTCGGCATGATGGCGGCGAAGTCGGCGAGCGTCGGTGCGTGGTCGTGCTCATCGGCAAAGGTTTTTCCCTGCTCGATGGCGGACCGCGAGCAGGTTTCGCCGATCACAGCTTCCGCCTCATCAGCCCCGGAGCGTTCCTTGATCACATCGTAGACATGTTTGAGGATCAACGCCTCGATCCGGCGGCGTTCCAAAATCGGCAAATCTTTCAACGGTCATTCCTCCTGCTGTTACACGGTCTTAAAGTTTTGGTTCGGACCGGTCGGCGCGCTGCAACCATGCCAGATATGCCGGCGCGACCTTGCGGACAAGGTTGTGTATTGGCAATGGCTTGATCTCCGATATCGGCAGCGCCAGTTCGTTTTCGGGCGTGCCGCTGACCACCTCAGCCAGTTCACGGCCCAAGGACACGCCAAGAGCAACGCCCCTGCCGTTGCATGCGGTCCAGGCCCAGGCATCGGGCCCAAGTTTGTGAACGCGCGGGAAGCGGTCCCAGTTCATGCCGATGTAACCGCTCCACACATGGGTCATGGTCTGCGTCCCAAGATCGGGAAAGGCCTCGGCGAGATTTGCCGCGGTCTTGGCCTGGACCCGTTTTTTGGCGTTCCACTGTCCGATGACTGCGCCACCGGTGATCAGCCGGTTTCGCGCGTCATAGCGGAAGAAACGCAAATCACCTCTTGTGTCGGAGACGGCCTGCCGTCCCGGAAGCAGCACCTTGCGGTGATTGTCGCCGATGGGCTCGGTCGCCATTTGCCACGAGAGGACGGGCACAATCGACCGGGCCAGCCTTGGCGCCAGCCCCGGTGCGAGTTCTCCGACATAGGCGTTGGCTGCCAGGATGAAGGCGCGGGCCGTCACACTGCCCTGTGCAGTCAAGATCTGCCAGGAGCCTTTCTCCCGCCGCCACTCTGTCGCCGGTGTATTTTCATGGATAACGGCACCGGCGCGCTCGGCAGCGGCGGCCATTCCGCGGGCCAACGCCAGCGGATTGACGTGCCCGCCGGTCGGATTGAGCATACCGCCATACCAGAAATCCGTTCCAAGCAGTTCGCTTGCCTGTTGGCGATCAAGAAGCTCGGCGGGAAAGCCAAAACGCTGCCACGCCTCCACGCGCCGCTGGCTGAGTTTTATCCGGCCGGGAGAGTGGGCCGGCTGGAACCATCCGGTCTGTTCGGCTTCTGCCTCGATGTTTTCCCGGCGGACGAGATCAAAGAGCAGGCTGGCGCTGTTGCCGATGAGACGGGCAAAACGCTCGCCCGCATCACCATAACGCTGGACGAGGGCATCGGGTTCGGCTGCAGTAAGGGTCGGGATAACCTGACCGTTGTTGCGGCCCGATGCGCCCCAACCGACCGATTTTGCCTCCAGAACCGTAACGCTGATACCCTTATGGGCCAGATGAAGCGCGGTGGACAGACCTGAAAACCCGCCGCCGATGATGACGACATCCGTCTCGATATCGCCGGACAAGGCGGGTGCCGCGCTGCGGGCGGGCGCGGTCTGCGCCCAAATCGACGGGGGAATGTCCGCGCTGCCGGTCAAGCTGCACCATGCACGGCTTCAAAGGGCGCGTCATCCGGCATCCAGAACCAGCGCAATGCCTGAGCCTCGCTGTCGAGCGGCTCAGACGCGATAATGGCCTGATCGCGGCCCCGCTCCGCGAGCGCCCTGGCCTCCGCCATACACTCATCGAATGTGGGAACGGGCGCCGGCGCCGCGGGGCCGGTTTGCGTCCAAAGTTCGGAGATGGACGACAAGTTTTCCGGAGCTCTCATATTGGCCCGCCAGACACCGGTTTTGACATCAAGCCGGTATAGGGAAAGCAGAGACAGACCATTCTCAGCGATGAACCGGATGGCTTCGGCGATCTGGTCGACCATCTCTTCCGTGAAAAAATAATTTACCCCAAGCCGGGCCCATCCCGGCCGGAACGCCTGCAATCCGCGCTTGACGGCATGTTCATGCCGTGCCGCCTGCATCCCGTCGAGGACAAGCAGCGTATGCGCATAGGGGCCGGCGCAGGAACAGCCGCCGCGTGCCTGAATACCGAAGAGATCATTCAGCAGGGCGACGACATAGTTATGATGCAGCCATTGTCCCCGCTGCGAGATATTGAACGAGAATATGCCGATCCGGGGCACTTGCGAGGGGCCAAGGACATGGACGCCGTCGATGCCGCGCAGCGCCACATCCAGACGGTCCGCAAGCTGGCCCTCGCGCTCGGCGATCGCTTCGGCGCCAAGTTCCGTCTTCAAGGCCATCACGAGGCCTGCGCGAATATCCTCGATGATACCGGGAGTGCCGGCTTCTTCCCGTCGCTGCGGGTCGGTCACGTAGCTGAGATCGTCCGCGGTCACGTAGGAAACCGTGCCGCCGCCAACGACCGTCGGTCGCGGCGTTCCAAAAAGGTGCTTGTCCGCAACCAGAATACCGGATGCACTCGGACCGCCGGGAAATTTGTGAGGTGAGAGGAAACCGGCGTCGACCCGGTCGGCGGCGCCCGGTTGGCTCTCACGCATATCGACCGGCAGATAGGGTCCGGCAGCGGCGAAATCACAGATGAAAATCCCGCCATGGGCATGCATGGTTTGCGCCAGCGCCCGAATGTCGGACTTGACGCCGGTTACGTTCGATGCCGCCGAGAAGGTGCCGATTTTCGGTTCTGCTTCGGCATTCTCCTGAAGTGCTTCCTTCAGCGCCGACAAGCAGATCATGCCATCGGCATCCAGCGGAATACGAACGACTTTCGCTCCGCACTCGCGCCACGGCAAATCGTTGGAATGGTGTTCATACGGCCCGACAAAGACGACGCCCTTTGTCAGGTCATAGTTCAGAGCCAGCGCCCGAACCAGCTTGTCAGACGCGGCTGTGGAGCCGGAACCGGCGAAGATCACCGCATGGTTTTCATCTGCCCCCATTGCCTCGCCGACTGCCTTACGGGCGAGCTCGCGCAGCTGTGTTGTATGTCGTCCGGTATAGGATGTCTCGGTGTGCGTGTTGCCGTAATAGGGCAATACGCGGGTGCGGATGGCATCCTCGATGAACCTCAGGGAACGTCCCGACGCGACATAATCGGCGTAAATCAGGGCGCGTGGTCCGAAAGGACCGGGAATCATGGCCCCTTCCCCGACCAGAGCCTGATGAATATCGTCGAACGTCATGGTGCCCATCTCATTCTTTCCGGTTCATGCGGCGTCGCCTTGAATGACAGGGGGTGTCCAATCCCGGCCGGGGATCGAGGCAAGCAGCTTGCGCGTGTACGCGCTTTGCGGATCGGCGAAGACGTTGGCCGTAACGCCGGCTTCAACGATTTCACCATGCTGCATGACAATGATCCGGTCGCACAATTGCGCCGCCACCCGCAAATCATGGGTGACAAACAGCAGCGAAAGGGACAACCGGTTGCGCAGATCGGCAAGCAACTTCAGAACCTGCGCCTGAACGGAGACGTCCAGCGCGGACACAGGTTCGTCGGCGACAATCACCTTCGGATCCATCGCCAGGGCCCGGGCAATGCCGATACGCTGGCGCTGACCGCCGGAGAACTCGTGCGGGAACCGATCGGCGGCAGCAGGGGACAATTCGACCATCTCAAGCAGTTCACGCGCCCTTTCGCGCGCTTGTGCGGCGGGTGTGCCGTGGACGACCGGTCCCTGAGCAATGATGTCGACAACCCGCTTGCGCGGATTGAGCGAGGCCATCGGATCCTGAAACACCATCTGGATATCGCGGCGCATGTCGCGCAGCTCGCGATGCGAGGCTGCCAGAAGGTCGCGGCCGTTCACTTCCACCGCGCCGCTATTGGCCTCAAGCAGGCGTGTGACGATGCGCGACACGGTGGTCTTGCCGGAGCCGCTTTCCCCGACCACGCCAAGTGTCTCGCCCTTGTGCAAGTCAAAAGACAAGTCCTTGACGGCAATGGTTGCCTTGCGCCGGCCGGACAGCAAACCGCCGCGCGCCGCAAAGGTCTTGTTGAGGCTTTCGCCGCGCAACACGACCGGCGCATCCAGCGTGTTCTTCGGCTCAGGCGGCGTCAAATCCGGGACCGCGGCGATCAGCGCCTGTGTGTAGGGATGGCTCGGTCTGTTAAGCACCTCATCGGCCGGGCCCTGCTCGACCATCTCGCCCTGGCGCAGCACCGCAACCCTGTCGGCGATCTCGGCCACAACACCGAAATCGTGGGTGATGAAAAGGACCCCGGACCCCTGATCCTCCTGCAGCTCTCGGATCAGCTTGAGGATCTGCAACTGGGTGGTGACATCAAGCGCCGTTGTCGGCTCGTCGGCAATGATCAGCCGCGGCGACAGGACAAGCGACATGGCAATCATCACACGCTGCCGCTGACCGCCGGAGATCTGATGCGGATAGGCGTTGTAGGCGGATGCCGGATCAGGAATATGGACCTTTTCCAGCATTTCCAGCGCCCGCGCCTTGCGCTGCTTGCGGCCGTCACCGGTGTGCAGGCGCAGCACCTCGTCGATCTGCCACCCAACCGTCTTTTGAGGATTGAGAGCCGTCATGGGCTCCTGGAAAATCATCGCGATGCGGTCACCGCGCATGGCTTTCATCTCTGCCTCGCTCAGAGCGTAGAGATCCTGGCCTTCAAACAGGACCTTGCCGCCGGCGACATGCACATGGGGCTCCGGCAAAAGGCGCATGACCGCGCCCGCAGACAAGGACTTGCCCGAACCGCTTTCACCGACAAGGCAGACGATTTCGCCAGCATTGATCGTCAGATCCAGCCCCTCGAGCGCGAAGGGCCGGTCCGCGCCCTCAGGCAGCGCTATCTTCAAGCCCTGAAGCTCCAGAACCGGTGCGTTGCTGGTCATTGCTTCTTCTGCCTCGGGTTAAGCGCGTCGTTGAGACCTTCGCCGAGCAGGGAGAACGACAGAACCGTGAACACGATGGCAAGGCCGGGGATTACCGCACAATAGGCGGCGGTGCGCAGAACGCTTCGCCCCTGTCCGATCATGTTGCCCCAACTCGCGTAGTTCGGATCACCCAGCCCGAGGAAGGCGAGCGCGCTCTCCAACAGGATCGACAGCGCCATGATGACGGATGCATAGACGATGATCGGTGGCAGCGCGTTGGGCAGGATTTCCTTGAAGATGATCGCGCTGTTCGACACGCCGAGATTGCGGGCCGCATCAACAAACTCCCGCCCGCGCAAGGACATGAACTCGGCGCGCACCATGCGTGCGGGAGCCGTCCAGGACACGATGCCGATTGCCAGGATGATGTACTCGATGGATGAACCGAGGATCGCCACCAGCGTCAGTAACAGCACAAAATTCGGCACGGTCTGAAAGGCTTCGGTGATGCGCATCAGCACATCGTCGATCCAGCCGCCGAAATAGCCTGATAGCGCGCCGATAACGACACCGATCCCGATCGACAGGAGCGTGGCGACCACACCGATCATGAGGGAAATGCGGGCACCGTGAAAGATGCCTGCGAGAATATCGCGGCCGAGCTGATCCGTGCCGAGCGGCGTCAGCCAGTTCTGGAACGGCGGGGTCAGCGGGTCCCCGGCGCGGCGCAGCGGGTCATCCGGCTCCACAAGCCCGGCTGTCAGCGCCATCAGCACAACAAGGATGAACAGGATGAGGCCGAGCAGCGCCGTGCGGCTGCGTTTGAAGCGGCGCCAGAAGACCAGAAATCTGGCAGGCTCCTTCGCGGGAACCGTATCTGAGCTCAAGAGGGTCATGCCAGCTCAATCCTCGAATCGAGCCTGGCGTAGAGAAGATCGGTGAAGAAGTTGACCAGCACCACGATGATCGAGCTCAGAAAGATGATCCCCATCAGCGTGTTCATGTCGCGCTGCACGACCGATTGATAGGCAAGCTGGCCAAGACCCGGCAGGCTGAAAATCGTCTCGACGATCACCGAGCCGCCCAAAACGGCTGAAAACTGGACACCGAGCAGGGTAACGACCGGCAGCAGGGCGTTGCGTATGATGTGATGGAACATCAGGCGTGCGCCATCCGCACCCTTGGCCCGGGCTGTGCGTACATAGTCGAGATCGCTGATTTCGAGCACCGACGCCCGCATCAGCCGAAGATAGAATGACAGATAGATCAGTGACAGCGCGGCAATGGGCATGACCAGATGTTTGGCGACATCGAGCACATAGTCCCAGCCGGTATAAAAGCCGCCGATGGTCTTGATCCCGGCGACCGGCAGCCAACCCAATTTAACCGAGAAGAGGACGATCATCATCAGGCTGAGGAAGAAACTCGGAGTCGCGTAGAAGATCAGACCGAGCGTCGAGATGACGTTGTCGGTGAGGGAGTTGACGCGCCACGCGGCCAGTGCACCAAGCGCGATGCCGATGGTGAAGGCAAAAAACAGCGAACCACTCATCAGCGTCATCGTAACCCACAGCCGGTCCATCAGGACCGTGGAAACAGGCTGCTCATAGACGAAGGACCAACCGAAATCGAACTGCGCCAGTTTTGCCATATAGGTCCACAACTGGACCCAGACGGGCTTGTCGAGCCCGTACTCGATGCGAAGGTTTTCAATGAATTTTGCGTCGGCACCACCCATGTCCCCGACAAGGGCATCGACCGTATCCCCGGGTGCCAGCTTCACCAGCAGGAAGGTCCCGATCATGATCAATATGATGACCGGAACAGCTTGAAGGAGCCGCCTTAGGGCATAGGCCAGAATTGGAGGAACCTGAAACGACATTGGCAACCGCACCCGAATTCATAGTGCAATCGGGCCCGGCACTGCCGGGCCCGATTAGAACCGTGACTATTCGTCAAGCCACAGATCATACCAGCTGGAGGAGTTCCAGCGCGGTGTGTTGTGGTGGTTTTTCAGCTTTTTGCTGGTGACCGAGATGAACGGATGCTCGATCGCAAAGAGCACCGGCAACTCTGCCATGGCCTTGGCCTGTATCGCGTGATACATGGCCGCGCGCTTTTCCGGGTCCAGTTCCGAAGCTGCATCATCGATCATCTTGTCCATTTCATCGGACTGCCAGCCGAACTGATTGGTCCATGGCGTGCCGACCGGCGCCCCCGAGCGAAGCCAGACCATCGTTGAAACGGCCGGGTCCGAGCGGAACTGGTGCCAGCCATTGGCCGTGTCGAAATCGTGATCGCGATAGACGCCATTCAGGAAGCCGGGCGCATCGTTGGTCAGCAGCTCCACCTCGATGCCGATCTCCTTCATCGCCTGGGCATAATACTCGGCCCAGAGCTGGGTGTACTCACCCCAGGGAGCCGGACGGTGACGCAGCTTCAGGCGGACACCGTCGGCATCCGGCTTGTAGCCTGCCTCATCAAGCAAAGCCTTGGCTTTTTCGACATCGTAGGGATAGGTCTGTACATCGTCCGTGTAGTTTACACCGCCGGTTGACGGAACCGGTCCTTTGCCCGGCTTTGCAAACCCACGCATGATGGTCTGGATGGCGTCATCGATGTTCAGCCCGTGAGCGATGGCCTGGCGCACGCGCAGGTCAGCCAGCGGCTCGCTGCGGTGATTGAACTCCAGGGTCGTGTGAGCGACATTGTTCTCATAACCCTGCGTGCCGACCGTGAAACGGTCATCCTTGGACAAACGCTCCACATCGGCCATCGAGACGCCGATGAAACCGGATTCGTGGATCTCGCCCGTTTCAAGCGCCGCGGCGGCAGCCGAGCGGTCCTTGATGAAACGCCAGACGATGCGATCAAGGTAGGGATATTCTTCACCGCGCCAATAATCGTCATTGCGTTCGGCCATGACATACTGGCCACGCTCATATTCAACGAACTTGAAAGGCCCTGTACCGACCGGTGCGGTGTTGTACGGGTTTTTCAGAATATCCGTGCCTTCATAGAGATGTTTGGGCATCGGATGACCAAGGTCCGGCATAGCCGCGACCATCAGGTCCAGAGGCATCGGTTTTGAATATTTGAAGACGGCCGTATGCGGATCGGGGCAGTCCACCGCCTCAAGATTCTGCTGCAGCGTGGAGGAGTAGTTCAGCAGCTCCTTCCACATGTTCATTGCGGTGAAGGACACATCATCGCAGGTGAACGGCTTGCCATCGTGCCAGTTCACGCCTTCGCGCAGCTTGAATGTGATTTCCAACCCGTCGTCGGAGGATGACCAGTCCGTCGCCAGCACGCCGACAACGCCGTCATAGGTCTTGTCGATCAGCGGCTCGACGATCTTGCCGCTCATGTAATAGACGCCGGTCGAAGCGCGCAGTGCCGGGTTCAGTGTGCGTTGCTCCGAGACAACATGTATCACGGCTGTCCCGCCGCGCTTGGGATCCTCCGAAGCGGCCGGCAGTGTGGAGGCGAGGACAGCAGCTCCCGCCATCAAAACACTCAGCCTCTTTAAATCAAAACTCATTTCCATTGCTCCTTCCGGTTCACCGAACGTATTTGATTATTGCGTTGCCCCATTTATGGCGAAACAATCACCTATAATTCGGCATCGTTGTCAAGTCTTGTTCTATTAATTGTTTGAATTCTGCAAATTTTGCCTATTATGTAGCTCAAGATGAGTAAGTTGTGCTAAATTATTAGTCAGCTGGCGTTGCGGCACAGTCGATATGAGGCCCCGGTACCAGGCCTTTGCGGGATGTTTATCAACGGGAGATGCGAAGGTGTCCAGTCCAATCGGGAAAGTAGATTTTGCGACCGCACTGGTTCAGGGCCGGAAAACCGGCACGGGAAAATTGCCGCCAGACGGAAAAGCAACCGATCATTGCGCGCGTTTGAGGAGTAAGACGTGACCCGAAGCCCACGCAAGAATCCCGGCAAAAAGTCCGCTGAAAACGTGACCTTCGACAAAGTCGACCGCCACATCCTCGATATCCTTCAGGGTGACAGCGATCGGCCGATCAATTCAATCGCCGAAGAGGTTGGTTTGAGCCCTACACCCTGCTGGCGACGCGTCAAGCGCCTGGAAGATGCCGGCGTCATCCAGCGGCGGGTGGCGATCGTTGATCAGCGCCGCGCAAATGTTCCGATGACAATCTTCGTCGGCATCACTGCGCCCAGGCACGCCAAGGGCTGGCTGACCGATTTTCACGCGCTCATAGAGCGTATTCCCGAGGTGGTGGAAGCCTACCGGCTGACCGGCGACACCGACTATATTCTGAAGATCGTGGTTCCGGATATCGACCACTACGACCTCGTCTACAAGACGATGATCGACCAACTGGATTTCTCCCAGGTCAGTGCATCGATCTCCATGGAAGAGCTGAAGTTCACCACCGCGATCCCAACCAAGTATCTTTGACCGGTTGAGGGGCGGATTTGCGCATCAGTCGCGTTTGCCGGCAGTCGACATTTTGCGCGCCGGATCGTAAAGGCCGCCGCCAAGGTTTTCATGCCCCCACTGCATGATCTGAAGCAACACCGGCTCCAGTTCTCTGCCGGTGTCCGTCAGGAAATAGCGATAGCGGACAGGGCGGTCCTGATAGGCCTCCCGCTGGACAAGCCCCCACTGCATCAGCCTTTTGAGACGCTGCGAGAGCTGATTGGTCGGCATGCGCTCGTCGCTGGTCTGCAGATCCTGAAAGGTATGTTTGCCGTGCCACATCAGATCTCGGACGATAAGCAGAGTCCAACGGTCTCCCAGCAATTCAAGACTGCGGGCGATGGAACACCGTGAGCGGAAGTCGTGATTCATGTCCATGCAGACGCCCTTTCCCGTTCCCGGCAGAATACGTCACCGACTTTCAAAACGAAAGCTTGTTTTCCGAAGTTACTTTCGTTATGAAAGTGACTAATTTCATCGCCCCATGGGAGCCATCATGCCGACTATCGGAAATACCCCGCTGATCAAGCTGGAACGATTGACCGATAAGGACAGCGCGGATGTCTACGTCAAATGGGAAGGCGCAAACCCCACCGGGAGCATGAAGGACCGCATGGCTCTTTCGATGATCGAAGGGGCAGAACGGCGTGGCGACCTAAAACCGGGCGGACGCGTGGTGGAGTATACCGGCGGCAGCACCGGCAGTTCGCTGGCGATGGTCTGCACCATTCGCGGATATGAGGCATATTTTGTTTCCTCCAACGGCTTTTCGGAGGAAAAACTGAAGACGATGCGGGCCTTTGGCGCCGAGGTCGAGATCGTCCATGCAGAGGACGGCGTTCTGACCGCCGGGATAATCGACCGTATGATCGCCCGCACGCGGACCCTCGCAGATGAGCCCGGAACGTTCTGGCCGGATCAGGTAAATAATCCTGACAACAGGCGCGGCTACCGTGGCATGGGACGCGAAATCCTTGAACAGGTGAAGGTCCCGGTGGACGAGTTTGTTATGGCGGCGGGCGGTGGCGGATGTATCTCTGGCAATGCGGAAATCCTGAAAAGCCGCAATCCGGAGACACACGTCGTGGCGGTCGAACCCTATCATGTGCGCAACATATCGGGAGGCGACACTGGCGGCACGCACAAGCTCGAGGGTATCGGCCTGTCCTTCGTCCCGAGCATCCTGCGAACAGACCTCATCGATGACGTTATGCCGGTCAGGGACGAAGACGCCTATTGGGGCGCACGTCAACTGGCGCGGAAGGAAGGGCTGATCTGCGGAGTGACATCGGGCGCCAATATCTGGGCCGCCCTCCAGCGCGCAAAACACCTCGGACCCGACAAAACGATCGTTACCGTGATTATAGACAGCGGCCTGCGCTATCTGAACGGCGATCTGTATCAATGATATCATCTGCGGAATGATTGCCCACTTCAAACCTCATCCGGAGGGGTGCCGCGGATTGGACGGATGGCCGCTTTGACAACCCAACGACGACACATCACTTGTTCAACGGATAGAAGAAAGCCTACCCGTTGAATAACCTGACACTGAAAATTGGAGATCAGACCACCGCCTGTCGAACCGGAGGGGCCGGTCCATCCACAGTCGTTTTGCTGTCCGGGCTCGGCGAAGGCATGAAAACCTGGGATGGCATCGCCTCAAGCCTGGAATCGCACGTTCAAATATTCACCTATGATCGGCCCGGATATGGCGGCAGCTCCCACCCGCCTGATTGCAAGGACAGCCGTGACGGCCGATTTGTCGCAGATCATCTCAAGGCATGTCTGGACGCGGCGGAAATTCAGCCTCCCTACATCCTCACCGGTCACTCAATGGGCGGGTTATATGCACTGGCTTTTGTCAAGGCACATCGCGAGCTGGTTTCGGGCCTTGTGCTTATCGATAGCCGCATGCCAGCATTCTCTTCGGCGTGCCTGAGCGCCGGGCTTTCCCCGGAGCCGCGCTGGTTCTTCAAATTGTTGTTTCCGCGCCAGTTGAAGGCCGAAGTGAGAGGAGCGATAGCGGCGGAACAACAAGCCGCACGCCCTGAGGACCTCCACGGTTTGCCGGTGACCGCCATCGTCGCATCAAGACGCGACAAAGGCATGAGCGAACCGATGTTCGAGATTTTCCGGCAGTTGCAGTTAGATTTCGTCCGTCAGACCGAACTCGGACGCGTGGTAATTTCCGAATCGAGTGGTCACTATGTCCATCAAGAAGACCCTTCACTGGTGACCGAAGAAATCCTGCGAGTAGCTCGTGAACATTAGAGTGCAATCGCGGCCTTTCGCGTCGAGCGACCTTTCCGTCTGTCTGGCGATATTCGACAGTAATGTTCCGACCTACTTTGCGCGGCAGGAACGCAGCGATTTTTGCACATATCTGGAAAGCGTCGATGCCGGCGACAGTCCCTATCTGGTGCTTGTCCGGGATGATCTGGTGGTCGCTTGCGGCGGGCTAATTATCGAACCAGGCAAGCGCAAGGCCCATCTTGCCTGGGGAATGGTCGACAGGTCGTTTCACCGGCAGGGGGTCGGAACACGGTTGACGCAGGAAAGGCTGGCCTTGGCGCGGGCCATACCGGATATCGAACAGCTGGAGCTGGCGACAAGTCAGCACACCCACGGGTTTTATGAGGGTTTCGGCTTCACTGTCTCAAAAATCACGCCTGACGGCCACGCTCCCGGGCTGGATCGCTGGGATATGGTGCTGCATTTGAGATAGGCGCCGCCTTTGCGGCAAACACACGCGGCTCCGCGTCGGCATGGACTTTAAAACGCATCTGTGTTTTCAGTTCACCGTGATGACCTTGTTTCAGAAACCGTGCGACCACCATAGGGGTCGAATTATATTCCCGGCCTGATCCGCCGGGCCGGGCAGTCTGTATCTGAATTTTCACTGTGCGCCACGCATCTGACAGGGCAAGCTCATGACCCAAACGACTCCAAAACTGCATCTCGTTTGCGGCAAGGCCGCCTCGGGAAAATCAACGCTGACAGCAAAACTGGGCCAGGTGGCGGGGACAATCGTCATTGCAGAAGATGACTGGCTGGCCACGCTTTTCGGCGACCAGATGTCATCGATCTCGGACTATGCGCGGTGTGCCGCCCGATTGCGCGACGTTATGGGACCTCATGTCGTCTCCCTGCTCAAGGCCGGTCTCTCCGTCGCACTGGACTTCCCGGCGAACACAATCGCGGCGCGGGCCTGGATGCGCGGCATTGCTGAAGACGGGCACGCGACGGCGGAGCTGCATTATCTGGATGTTCCGGACGAAATATGCAAAGCGAGACTTAGGGCGCGAAACGCCGGAGGCGAGCATCCGTTTTCCGTAACGAACGAGCAATTCGACACGCTCTCCAGCTACTTTGTCGCCCCGGGCCCGGACGAGGGATTTGATATTATGCATCACCGCGCGGATGATGGAACGCCGAACCCCGATTGAAGCGGGATAAACCGGCTAGTCTTCCCCGCCGAGTTTCAAGTCGCTGCGGTCATAGACATGGCGCCCTGTGGCTGAAGGTCTCTTGATCTTTTCCGCCCAGATCCGACGGACGTCCGACAGGCCGAGATCAGGATTGTCCTCAAGAAAGTCGCGCGTGTACTGATTGAACTGATTGTGATCCTTGATCCTGGTTCGGTAACCCGGCGTGTTTTCCATGTCCTTGATTTGAAGATATGCCGCGCAGGCATCACCCAGCGTCCTGCCGGTGTTCGATTTCATCCATTCCATGAAGGCGATGTTGAACTTGAACTGATCGCCGACAGCGCTTTTGAAGAAGCGCCTCACATTCTGGGTGTTCTTGTAGCTGTCCGTAATCACGGTCTCATGGGTCAGCGCTTCGCTGTGCCAGTCGAATTTTGATTTGGTCCGCACCTTCTCATCGCCCGGAAACTTCGTCTCGCCAGTATCAAGATAATGCGCAATGCGATCCAGGATGACGAATTTCCCGGAAGTCGTTTTCACACCGATTGTACGGGCATGGGCTATCAGTTCATCCTTGCGCCAATACCATCTTTTCAGCTCGTCACCGCTGGTGATCCGGTTGATGTCCGGGCGAATATCTGACGGTTCGTCGTCTTGCATTGAGCGTCGTTCCTGTTGAGCCAAACGCCGCAAATTCAACTACCGCGGCCAGGGAAACGCCAATACTATCAATCGAACCCGACCGGAAATCCAGAGCCGGCTGCGGCCGCGATGCAGTCACCTGCAACAAATGGCTTGCCGCGCCAGCCGATGGCGGCAATGCGAGCTGACGCGGCGGCAATATTACAAGGCAGATTTGAAGGCAGGCGCGGAGCGCTGACTGCGTTACCGCGATCTGTCAGAGCGGTATATGCCGTAAGGGATAGGCGAAATGCATTGTAAACCCGCCGCACGTCTACTATATGCTGCTCGTACGTTATACATTCGTTTGGGCGCGACCTCGATATCCGGTACGCCGTTTAACCAAGTTTCATCCTGACAATGTGAGCGATAGGCCACCTGAGCCAGCGCGCTGTGCGTGAGCCAGCTGGTTGCATTGAAAGGGATGTCTGCAATGACACAAGGTACAGTTAAGTTCTTCAACATGGCCAAGGGCTTTGGCTTCATTCAACCAGACGATGGTTCGAAAGACGCATTTGTCCATATCTCGGCACTCGAGCGCTCCGGCATCAGCTCGCTCACCGAAGGCCAGAAAGTCGAGTACGAACTTCAAACCGACAGCAGGTCTGGCAAACAGGCCGCGGAAAATCTGACCGTTTTATCCTGATGCGACAGTGCCGGCTTTGGCCGGTATTAGCGCGTTCCCAAAGCTGCTCTGACAAAATGCTGACCACGGATGTACTGGCAGCACGAGCGGCCTTGGGGGCGAAGCCTGTCATGCATTTCAAGCCGAAACACATGCGTGACGATCAATGCCGGCGCCGCAAATCAGGCGCAAGAACCAGCGCTTCGCCGATGGGTGGGGCGCGCACGGTTCGATCAATCTGTCAGACAGTCACCGCTCACCAGCAAGGATGAACATGCGCATACTTGTAAGAGACAACAATATCGACCAAGCCCTTCGGATCATGAAGAAGAAGTTGCAGCGCGAGGGCGTGTTTCGCGAAATGAAGGCCAGGCGCGCATACGAAAAACCTTCCGAGAAAAGGTCACGCCAAAAGGCGGAAGCCATTCGCCGGTCACGGAAGGCCGTTCGCAAGCTGGCGCAGCGTGAGGGATTGCTCCCTTCGCGAAAGCGAAATGCATAACCGCCCGGCAGGCCTTGAGGATAAACCATTGGCCCCGGCTTCCGATGCGCGGAGTTTGGCTCACAGTCTGATGCAGTACCGTCAGCCTGACACCTTGCGCGCGATCGCAGAGATCGCTGTGTCACTCGTTCCGTTTGTCGCGCTTTGGGTACTCATGTGGAGCCTCATCGAGATAAACTACCTTCTGGTTTTGGTCATTGCGGTACCGGCCGCGGGCCTGCTGGTCCGGATTTTCATGATTCAGCATGATTGCGGTCATGGCTCCTACTTTCGCTACAAAAAAGCAAACGACTGGGTGGGGCGCATAGCCGGTGTGCTGACTTTCACCCCCTACAGCATGTGGCGACGCGTGCACGCCTTACATCACGCCAACTCCGGAAATCTGGACAAACGGGGTTTCGGCGATGTTCACACACTCACGGTCGATGAATATCGCTCAAAAACACTGTGGGGGCGGCTCACGTACCGATTGTATCGCAATCCGCTCGTCATGTTCGGAATCGGTCCGGCGTTCCTGTTTCTGTTCCAGCATCGCCTGCCGGTCGGGATGATGCGCGCCGGCTGGCAGCCGTGGATCAGTTCGATGGGAACGAACCTGTCCATTCTTGTGTTTTGCGGCGTGCTTGTCTGGCTGGTCGGCCTGAAGACCTTCGTTCTCATTCACGGGCCGATCGTTCTCATAGCGGCCTCCGTCGGCGTCTGGCTCTTCTTTGTGCAGCACCAGTTTGAAGACACGGTGTGGGACAATGACGACGACTGGAACTGGCACCATGCCGCGTTACATGGCAGCTCCCATTATGATCTGCCGCGGGTCCTGCACTGGTTCACCGCCAATATCGGCTTGCACCATGTCCATCATCTTTGCAGCCGAATCCCGTTTTATTCACTTCAGCGCGTTTTGAGAGATCATCCCGAATTGAGGGACGTCAGCACGGTGACACTGGCCGAAAGCCTCGCCTGCGTTCGCCTGGTTCTGTGGGACAGCGCGCAGCGCCGGCTTGTGACATTTCGCGAGGCGAATTCAACCAGTTGATGCCGTCATGCAAATCCGTATAGGCAGCTTTCTCCGAGCCCGGAGCTTCACCGGGCTCAGCCCATCGAACCAGCATCAGACCGTGCGCCAGCCGTCCGCCGTCTTCATCCGGTGATTGATCGTGTTCGAGACGCCAAGCGTCTGTTCGATGAAGCAGCCCTTTTTAGCCGTTTCGATCAATTCGACCACCTTGTCTTCGGGGTCGGGGCTGTCGATGAGCACGTCGATATCAAATGCCCGGGGGGCGGTTTCATAAACGCGCCCGACGGCCTGCCAGTTCCACTGGACCCGTGTTTCCACCTTCAGATCGCTCAGCGATACGCCGAGCCGTTTCGCAAAGGCCCTGATCTGGGTCATGATGCAGCCGGTGAGCGCACCGACGAACATGGCCAGCGGTGGTGGCGCACTGGCATCTCCCCCGTGAAAGGCGCCCTCGTCGGTGGCCAGCTCGAAGCGCTCCTCAAATGGTTTGACCATGCGCACATCCATCTCGTTGCGCATCTTGCCGACAGCCTGACCGTGGCAGTCGAATTGTACAACGGCCTTTTCAGGCATGGAGCCGGTTTCACTCATGATTTTATCCTTCGTTCCAGTGAACCATCGGTAAGCCGGCGACCGGTGAGCGGAACCACGGTATCGTGGTGCCGCGCAGGCTGCCAATATAGACATTCTTCAGATCGGGTCCGCCAAAGGTGACGCTCGCCATCCAGGGCGCGATCGATCCGCCGCAGGCAACCGCCAGGTCCGGCGTCACCCGGTCCTCCTCAAATGCTGCGAGCAACGCCTTGCCGGCCTGCGATCCATGATCGTCGTCGAGGATGGTCTGCAGGTCGCCCTGTGGCGTAATCGCGAAGATACGGTCGGTCATCACATGGGTGCCCCACAGATTGCCGAACGCATCAAAGGCGATCCCGTCGATAAAAGCGCCGTGGTCGGAGGGACCGAACGTCTCGCGCCGGCTCAGCGAACCGTCATCGCCGACGCGCAATCGTGTAATCCTGCGCGCCGTGGTCTCGGCGACGTAGAGCCATTCCTCATTGGCATCGAGGCGGATCTCGTTCGTGAAGGCAAAGCCATCCGCGACGATCCGCAGCCCCTGCTCATCGGCGAGCGCGATAAAGCCATCGCAAATATTCGGGCTGATGGCGTCCATCCAGTTGGGTATTTTTGTCGACACCGTGAGCCAGATCCGGTCTTTTGAGTCACGCAGCACGAAATTGACCTTGCCGATCTTTGCGCCGTCGATCGTGTCGTGGAGCACCTGCGTTTCGCCAGTGCGTTTCATGATCTCAAGCCGGTCGGTCCCGAAATTGGAAATCAGGATGTCGCCGTTGCGGGCGAATGCCAGGCCGTTCGGCAAGGTTCCTTCGGTGAAGCGGGCCGCCTCGTCCACCGCATCGGCAAAGTCCCTCCGCTCCGACTGGGTGACGATCTCCTGAGTGCCGTCGGGCCGGATATGAACGACACCGCCGCGGGCATCGGCGGACCACAGGGAGCCGTCCGACTCGGCCAGGATGCATTCGGGCCGTTGCAAATCATGACCGATGGTCCGGATGTCCGCCGGGTCAACCTCAAAGCCGATGATGGGATTGTCAACCATCAGAACTTGACCTGATCGCCGCCCTTCAGATCGAGGATGGCGCGCGCGTCATCGGGCGTTGCGATCTCCATGCCCAGCTCTTCGAGAATTTTCCTGATCTTTGCGACCTGCTCCGCGTTCGACTGGGCAAGCTGACCCTTGGCGATGAAGAGCGAATCCTCCAGCCCGACGCGGACATTTCCGCCCATCATGGCGGCCTGTGTGATGAAGGGCATCTGGAAGCGGCCGGCGGCGAGCACGGACCAGACATAGTCATCCCCGAAGAGCCGATCCGCCGTCTGTTTCATGAAGAGGACGTTTTCCATGTCCGCGCCGATGCCACCGAGAATCCCGAAGATGGACTGGACGAGGAACGGCGGCTTGATCAGCCCGGCATCGACAAAATGCGCCAGATTGTAGAGGTGCCCGATATCGTAACATTCGTGCTCAAAACGCGTGCCGCATCCTTCGCCAAGATGCTGCAGGATCATACGGATATCCTTGAAGGTGTTGCGGAAGATGAAATCCTCGCTGCCAAGAAGGAATTCCTTCTCCCACGGGTGTTTCCAGCTCTCATATTTGCCCGCCAGCGGATGCAGGGAAAAGTTCATCGAGCCCATGTTGAGCGAGCACATTTCTGGTTCGGCGCGCAGGGGCGCGGACAGCCGCTCCTCCACCGTCATGCCCAGCCCGCCGCCGGTGGTGATATTGACGACGGCATTGGTCGACTGCTTGATGCGCGGCAGGAACTGCATGAACATGTCCGGGTCCGGTGTCGGGCGACCGTCCTCGGGATTGCGCGCATGCAGGTGGATGATCGACGCGCCGGCTTCCGCAGCGGCGATTGATTCAGCTGCAATCTGGTCGGGTGTGATCGGCAGTGCGTCAGACATCGTCGGGGTGTGAATGCCGCCGGTGACCGCGCAGGTCACAATCACTTTTTTCATTTTCTTGGCCATGATGGTCTCCGCTGTCAGTCTTCGAAAATGGCGACGGCGCGGGTAAAGCCCGCCGAACCGCCCTTTATTTTGTAGGGGAAGCACGCAATCTCGTAGCCCGTCGCCGGAAGGCTCTCCAGATTGGTGAGTTTCTCAATATGGCAGTAGCCGATATCCATGCCGGCCCGGTGACCTTCCCAGATGATCCCGGCATCCCCGGTGCGCTCATATTCCTTTGCCGTGTAGATAAAGGGCGCATCCCAGCTCCAGGCATCCGTTCCGGTCACGCGCACACCGCGCTCGAGCAGATACAGGGTTGCCTCACGGCCCATGCCGCATCCCCGTGAAACATAGTCGGGCTGGCCGTATTGAGCGCCGGCCGCCGTGTTGACGACAACGATATCGAGCGGCTGCAGATCGTGTCCGATGCGTGCGAGTTCCGCCTCCACATCGGCAGCTGTCGCTACATAACCGTCATCAAAACCACGGAAATCGAGCTTAACGCCACGCTGGAAGCACCATTCCAGCGGCACCTCGTCGATGGTGATCGCCCGCTTACCATTGTTCATGGTGGAATGGTAATGATAGGGCGCGTCGAGATGGGTGCCGTTGTGGGTCGTGATGCGCAATTGTTCGACCGCCCATCCCTCGCCCCCCGGCAGATCCTGTTTCTCAAGACCCGGAAAAAAGTCCGTGACCTGTTCGGCGGTCATCTGGTGATCCAGATAGTCGATTTCAGGCAGCATGATCGGCGGATCGGAGGCGATATCGGCCTCCAGCGGAACCGACAGATCGACAATTCTTCGCGGCATCTTACTCCTCCTCAAGAAATTCGGCCGGACTAATACCCGAGCGGCAGTGTCGCCAGCCACGGGAACATTAGCACCAGGACAAGGACCAGCAGCATCATCAAGGCAAAGGGCGCAGCGCCGACGAAGATATCGCCGAGCGAAATACTGTCGTCATTGAGCGCGGATTTGATCACGAACACGGATATGCCGAATGGCGGCGTGAGCAAACCGATCTCGACAGCCAGAACCGTGACGATGCCAAACCAGATCAGATCGATATTCATCGGCTGGATGACGGGCAGCATGAGCGGCACCAGGATCAGCATAATCGATGAGGAATCCAGTATGGTCCCCATGATGATCACCAGGATGACATAGGCAATCACCACGCCCCAAAAGCCGATGTCGGCGGTGGCGACAAAGCTGCCGAACTCACCCGGCGCACCGGAAAGCGCGAGCATGCGCGAATACATCTGCGCCGCGATGATCAGGAAACAGACCGATGCGGTCACCAGCCCGGTATCGGTCAGGACGCTCCAGAAATCCTTCCAGGTCAGAGACCGCCGGATCAGGCCGATAATGATGGCGCCAAGGCAGCCTACCGCGCCGGCCTCGATCGGCGTGAACCAACCGGCATAGATACCGCCGAGCACAAGCACGATCAGCGCGACAATCGGAAAGCCCTTGGCGAACAGCTCGCGGCCCGACAGCAGGTCTTCGCCGCCGTCAGAAAGGTTGTGCCCGATAAAGCCCGGCCAGAACCGCGCCATCGCGTAAACGCCAAGACCGAAGATAAGGGCAAGCAGAAGGCCCGGTATCACGCCGGCTATGAAGAGATCGCCGACGGACTGCTCGGTCAAAAGGCCATAGAGGATCAAAAGCAGGCTGGGCGGAATGAGCATACCGAGCACGGATGAGCCGGCAACGACACCAACCGAAAAGCGTTTGGTATAGCCATGGCGCACCATTTCCGGCACGGCGATCCGGGTAAACACCGCTGCCGAAGCAATGGATATGCCTGTGATGGCTGCAAAAATGGCATTGGCGCCGACGGTGCCGATGCCGAGACCTCCACGGAACCGGCGGAACATCTGGTTTGCCACCTCGAAGGCATCCCTGCCCATGCCGGTGACAGAGACGATGTAGCCCATCAGGACAAAAAGCGGCACGACGCCGAAAAAGTAACTGGATATGGTTTCGGATGCGGCAAGCGCCAACAGCTTGCCGGCGAGAATGGGCGAACCTTTCATCATCCAGACCGCCGCATAGGACACGACCATCAGCGCGAGCGGCACATACATGCCGACATAGACGAGCACCACCATGACCGCGAGCGCGGCCAGCCCGATCTCAAACGGCGTCATGGCCGCTCTCCGTTTTGTCCGCATCACCGTTTTGTCCGGAATAGACCAGAATTGCCGCGCGGACAGCGGACATCGCCAATTGCAGCATCAGGGCTGTACAGCCGATCAGGATGACCAGCTTGACCGGCCAGATCGGCGCGATGAAATCCCCCACCGTGCCGACGAATGTATTGCGGTCCCAAGCCTTGATGAAGAGCGGATAGCTTGCCTGAAGCAGGACCGCGATAATGAAAAAACCGGCCGCACAATAAACAAACTCCAGAAGCGCACGTACGCGCGGTACGCGTCGTTGAAGCCCATTGATCAGCGCGTCCGTGCGGGTGAACCGGCCCATGCGAAAGGCCTGGCCGACCTGCAGGAACACGATGGCGACGATGGACATGCTGACGAGTTCCGGCACACCGGATACCGGAGACAGGAACAAACCCCGCCCGACGACATCAGCGTTGATGAGGACCATCAGTGCAAGGATCAGCACGGTTCCAAGCACGTTCAGCCCCGCGGTGACGCGGTCAATAACAGCCTGAAGGCGTTGAAGCAGTGTCAGCATGGATCTTGTTCAGCCAAAAGAGAAGGCACCGGCGAAAACGCCGGTGCCATGGATTGGACTATTCCTTGTCCCACTCGCGCACCGGCGTTGCACCGGACTGACGCATGGCGTCCATATAGGCCGAGAGGATCGAAGAGCCGGGCTTGCCTTCGCCGTCAAGCTGGGCGGCCCAGTTCTTGGCGACATTTTCCATGCCCTTGGCCCATTTCATGCGGAATTCGGGCGACACTTCGGTTATGGTCGCACCGTTGGCCCGCATGGTTTCCAGTGAGGCGGAAATCGCTGCTTCCAGGTCTTTGTGATACTCCTCGCGCTGGGCAACGCCACCGCGCCGGAGCGCGTTTTGCAGCGCCTCCGGCTGGGCGTCGAACCAATCCTTGTTGGCTGCGATGCCGCCGGCATACTGGGCGCCGAAACCCACCTTCGTCACATAGGGTGCAACCTCATAGAGCTTGCCGGGCACGGCAGCTGTCGCAAAGACGATAACCCCGTCATAAACGCCTGTTTTCAGCTCATTGTAGTAGGTGGTGAGATTGCCCGATACGCCGACCGCGCCGGTGCCTTTCAGCCAGTTCACCGCCGGGCCGGGCGCGCCGATCTTCTTGCCTTTCAAATCGTCGAGCGACTTGACGGGAAAATTGGTCATCAGCAGGTAGTCGTCAATGCCGATGGCCGCGCCCAGATATTCGAGGTTGTTGTCTTCCCAGGAGCGCCGCAGTTCCTTGTTTTCGATGTGCAACTTGTCCATCAGCTCCGATATCGCGGTCGCGTTGCTGGATACGAAGGGAGTGAAATAAGTCACGTTCTGCGGCGACAGTTTTGCGGCTTCAAAGAGGCTCGATACGAGGCCGACTTCGGCCAGCCCTTCTTCCACCGCCTCGAGCACGCCGCCGACCTTGGCAAGCGAACCGCCATATTGTTCGCTCCAGTTGACCGAGATGCCGCTGCCTTCCAGCGCCTTGTTCACGGTCGGAATGAAGGTCTGGCTGGTATGCTTGACCCAGCGGAACACGGGCGGATGCCCGGCGGCCACGGTGATATTGACGGTTTCGGCCTTCGCGGCGAGCGTTGCGCCCGCCAGAACGGCCGTAGCCATCAGTGTCGACATAAGACGTTTCATCTGTTTCCTCCTGATCATGCCTCTTCCCAAAAGCGACCGCCGATCAAGCGACCGCAAAAAGTCTGTACCTACCTCTCCGGCACCGAAACCAGCGCCCTTATTCCCGCGCAGGCAAAAGCCACCACGGTGGACACCGTCTCCTCGGTATTTGCGTCATCACACAACCCGTCCGACAGCCGCGCAGCACGGCCCGTGCGGGCCATGACGGATAGTGCGACGCTGATTGCAAAAAGATATCCGCGCACCGCCTCTGAGCGCCCGATATCGGGCAATACCTGCATGATTGCTTCTATGGAACGGCGGGCAATCGGGTCGTAATATTCCTGTGCCAGGCCCTGTGACAGCTTATCAGCCGAGTTGTTGAAATAAACGATCAGCCGGGCGTAGTCGGCGCCGCCGCGCTCCTGATCATGGCCAAGCTCGATGGTCGGGCGCAAGATTGCCTCGACCAGCGCCTCCAGCGTCGGCACTCCGTCTTCGAACAGCGCATCGATCGCCGCGTGACGCTGTTTGTTGATATCGCCCGAACGCCGTTCAATCACTGCCGAAAAGAGCTGTTCCTTGTTCTGGTAGTAGTAGTGGATCATCGCCTGATTGACCCCGGCATCCCGGGCGATGGCGCGAATGGACGCACCGCCGAAACCGAAATCGGCAAACGCATGTTCGGCAGCATCAAGGATCGCCTTGCGGCTTTCCCCCTGCCTTGGCCGCTGCTTCGCCTGCGCGTCAGACAGCATCAATCCTCCCAATTGCCTTCACACCGCTCTTTGACGGTTTATTTATTAAACGTTTGATTAAATTTCCGATACTGTCAAGCAACTCCCGGTTGCGGCTCCGGGACACTGCTCGTCAGCGCCTCACATGCCGGCGATCACAGTGATTTCAGGAAGCGAACCAGCGCTCTCCGCTCGTCTGCGTGCATGGCGGCAAAGGCATCGCGCGCAGCGGCGGCTTCACCGCCGTGCCACAGAACAGCTTCCGTGAGGCTGCGTGCACGGCCGTCATGAAGATAGGCGCCATGCTTGAGAACCGCCTGTGTGAGGCCGATACCCCATAATGGCGGGGTCCGCCATTCGCGCGCAAGCGGATCCGATCCCGGATCGGCAAGCCCCTCGCCCATGTCATGCAACAGGAAATCGGAGTAAGGCCAGATGAGCTGGAAGGAATTGGGACCGCCATCAGGATCGCGCAAGGTCACAAACTTGGGCTGGTGGCAGGACACGCAGCCGGCGCGGTAAAACAGTTCCTTGCCCTTCAGGACCTGCGGGTCGTTCACGTCACGCCTTGCCGGAACGGTGATATGGGCACTGTAAAAAGCGACAAGATCGAGGGCCGCATCGGATACTTCCACATCGTCGGACTGCGCTTGTGCACCGTGAGGCGCGGCAAGGCAGGCGCGCTGGGCCGGCGTGCAGTCTCCTGCGTGTTGTGGAAACAGGGTGGTGGACAGGCCGATATCGACATTGAAGGCAGCGGCGGATTGGACACGTACCGAGGGCTGCGAGGCTTTCCAGCCAAAGCGCCCGGCAACCAATGAACCGTCATGCGGATCACGTACGCGGTTGAGCCGACCGGAAATACCGTCACCGTCGCGGTCATCCGGATCCGACAAGGCTTCCAGATCGCTCAAGGCGATCTGCTCGACCAGGCCGAGACCCAGCAAGGGTGGGGCCAATCGCGGCAGCAGGCTTGTATCCGGGCCGAGTGCACCGTAGGCGAGCCCGCCGACGTCATAATTCGGCTTGCGAAGCATAACCAGCGTTCCGTCGTCCAGCCGAACCGGCACATCTTCATAGGAGACAGTAACTTCGGCTTCGGCAGCGTGCCCCTGCACGGCCCGGGTCTGCAATTGCGCACCATAGATTTCATACGGTCCATGACCCGACCGAAGTCCAAGAACGAGCGAGCCTGCATCACCCGTTCCATCCGGCGCTCGGCCGCGGCCATTGCCGATGTGACAGCTCGAACAGGCGCGCGCATTAAAAAGCGGACCGAGCCCGTCCGATGCCTTGGTCGAGGCGGGCGACGACACCCAGAGCTTGGCAAAAAGCGCCTCGCCAAGATTGAAGTCCCCGCGCTGCTCAAACGAGAGACTTGCCGATGGCGCGTCAAACGCAGCCTTTATTGAGAAATCGCGAACCGTAGCCGCCCCGGCGGCCATCGCCTCAAATCGTTCCGGCTTTGAAAAATCTTCCGCCGGGCGGGTAACCGATGCGACGCGTTGCCGGTCCGAGGCGCTCAGATCATCGCGCTGCGCCGACGATTTCGCCATGGCGAAACCGATCGCCGACGCAACCAGAATAGCAGAGGCAAGCAGGCACCGAACGACCGGCAGTCCGTTTTCCCGCACCGCCTGCTTGGTCCTATTCGAAGACAGCGCTCGGATTGTCCAGGCTGTCGGAGCCTTCGAATTCGAGCTTGTCGATGTTGAGCGCAGCAACAGCACGTTCAATAGACTTGGTCTGCTTGACCAGCGCGTCGATTGCCGCCTGAACGCGTGCATTGCCTTCCTTGTTGCCTTCGGCGATCTGCTGATCATAGGCTTCTCCGCCTTCGGCGGCGTCTGCTATGGCCTGCATGGCTTTGACCGTTGCGGAGATATCGTCGCGAAGCTCCCTGTCGGCATCGGCCTGCGCCGCCTTGACCATGTCGGAGACCGAAGGGCCGCTGACGACCTTACCGTCGGTGCGGGTGTAGGATCCTTCATAGACATTGCGGATGCCGATCACATCGTAGAGATGGGAAATGTGGGTGTTGTCGGAGAAGCAATCGTGCTCTTCTTCCGGATCATGCAGCAACAGGCCGAGCTTCATCCGCTCGCCGGCAAGTTCGCCATAGGAGAGCGAGCCCATGCCGGTCAGAATGCGCACAATGCCCTCTTGAACATCGCCTTCCATGACGGCCGCGCGGGCTTCGCCGTCCGTCCGCCAGTTGGCGACCATTTCTTCAAGATCGTCAACAAGAAGGTTGGCTGCGGCACCAAGATACTCGGCCCGCCGGGCACAGTTGCCACCGGTGCAATTCTTCTCATCGAAATCGGTGTAAGGACGGTTGCCGGCACCCGGCCCCGTGCCGTTCAGGTCCTGACCCCATAAAAGGAACTCGATAGCGTGATAGCCGGTGGCGACATTCGCCTCGACTTCACCGACCTCGTGCAACTCGCCTGAGAGAAGTTGCGGCGTGATGGTGCTGGCGTCAATCGTGTCGCCGCCCAATGTCAGCTTGGGGTTGGCGATGACATTCGCCGTATAGAGCGGGTTGAGGTCCGATTCGCCGCCATAGCTTGCATCGACATAGTCGATCAGACCCTCATCGAGCGGCCAGGCATTCACCCGGCCCTCCCAATCATCAACGATCGGATTGCCGAAACGGTAGGCTTCGGTCTGCTGGTAGGGAATACGCGCCGCAAGCCATGCTTCACGCGCTTTTTTCATGGTTGCTTCTGACGGGTCGGCCACCAGCGCACCCACGGCAACTTCCAATGCCTTCGCGGCGATCAGTGAGTCCTCGTAGTTGGCTTCAGCGATGTCGGCGTAAGTTGTCAGGACCGCCTTGCCGTCGACATCCGCATATGCCGGGTTAGCAGCGACGACCAGCGCCAAGGGCGCCACGGCCGCGAATTTCTTCAATTCATCAAACATCGGGTGCTCCGGTTGTTACCTGTCTGCCAATTTGAATGTTTCCGCCGCGCAAACGGCCTGCGCTTCAGTGCAATACCGTTGCAATCGCGGTTGCTGCCTGTAAAACGCCATTATACATGATTGTCAAACTCTATTTTAGAGAAATGACGTAAATTCAATAGTTTATATCAATTCTAAATTGCTGGAGGCAGGAATTCGCGGCCAATGTATCGGGATATACCGCCTCCGTAATGACGGTCAAAACCTGGTTGAAGTCCTATCCGGAAGGCACGCCCGCCGTGATTGATGCGCTGGCGCGTTGCTCTGTTGGCGGATTGCTCAAGAAGGCCAGCCACGGCATGGCCTCGATCCGCCTCATGGCCACAAATCATCTGGCAGACCGGGTCAAGCCCGGGCTGCGCCGGCTGTATCCTTTTGTGAGCGCTGCGTCCTAGCCGCGCACTTTCTTGATGATGATGCCGACGATGATCTGCACGATTGCACCGGCGATGCCGCCGCCCACGAGATCCGCGGCCAGAGCCCCGATGTCGATCCCGCTGGAAGCCGCGCCGCCGATCAAGCCGTCAAGCAACTGCCCTCCCGCAAGGCCGCCTACCGCGCCGGCAATCAGATTGCCGACATTGCCCATATCGGAACCCGATACCACTTTTCCACCGGCAGTTCCGCCCACGGCGCCGCCAATAATCTGTGCCAGAATCTGTTCCATAGTGCACCTCTATGTTTTGTTGCGGCCGGTCAGGAGAACCAGCCCTTAACCCGGCCCCAAACGGATTTTGACGGCGCGGTTTCCGTGGCCGATCCCTCAATCGGCTGAGCGCCCTTGATCTCGGGAAGCGGCTCGCTTTCAAAGTGTTCCTCGTCAGCCCGCACCTCGGCATTTGCAACAGTGGCGGCGCTGAACTCACCGGAAAAGGATGCCATCTTGGCCAGCGTCAGCGGGCCAGCCATGCCGTCGGCGGCAAGCCCGTTCGCTGACTGAAAATCCATGACAGCCTTCTTTGTTCCTGCGCCGAATATGCCGTCGGCGCCGATGCCAAGTTCGCTTTGCAGTTTCTTGACCGCCGCGCCGCGTGAGCCAACGCGAAGCAGAACAAGTTCGTGCAGTCCCATCGCCGTAAATGTGTCGGGGCCGGCGATGCCGTCCACAGCGAGGCCATTCGATTTCTGGAACTCCTTGACTGCTTTCTCGGTTCCCGGCCCAAAAATACCGTCACTGTCGATACCAAGCTTTTCCTGCAACCGCTTGACCGGAGCCCCACTCAAACCACGTCTCAAAATAGACATACAGACACCTCTCCCTGCAAATTGGCAATTACGCTGATATTACTTACTACTTCGCGTCGATATTGCTTACCGGTCAACTATAACGATTTGTTTCACTGTATTTCTCTGTGGAAATCAGCGGTTTAATTTCAAACACTGCTTCACATGCTAAATAGATACAAGCAGCGGCGGCGCAGCAGCCATGCCCGATGCCCCTCCATGCGCTCGAGATTATTCTTACTTTTACGTAAAATGGCACTTGCGCCGGAATGTGGCTGACAATAAATCAGGAAGCTAGGGAGCCGTGTCTGGAGAGAGCCGCAATATCGGCCGGACATGGAAGAACATTCAAGCGCACAAGCGCCGCCGGGAGGAGTTCATGACAACTGCATCGGGAAAAACCGCATCCGCATCGGCGGAAAAGATCTGGCTGAAATCCTATCCGGAAGGCACGCCGGCGGAGATTGATACGCTGGAGCATTCCTCCGTCGGCGGACTCATCAAGAAAGCCTGCACGGACAATGCGCCGCGTCCCGCCTATACCTGCATGGGCAAGACCATCACCTATGGCGAACTGGACACCTATGCCAGCCAGGTTGGCGCATGGCTGCAATCGCTCGGCCTTGAAAAGGGCGACCGTGTCGCAATCATGATGCCGAACATCCTGCAATATCCGATTGCGGCGGCGGCGGTGCTGCAGGCCGGTTATGTGGTGGTCAACGTCAACCCGCTCTACACGCCGCGCGAACTGGAACACCAGCTCAAGGACTCGGGCGCCAAGGCGATCTTCATCCTAGAAAACTTCGCCGTGACCCTTCAGCAGGTCGTCGGCAATACGGACGTCAAACATGTCTGTGTCGCCACGATGGGCGACATGATGGGACTGAAGGGCCTGCTTGTGAATTTCGTCGTAAGGCGGGTCAAGAAAATGGTTCCCGACTGGTCCCTGCCCGGACATGTGCCGTTCAAGGCCGCGCTCGCGGCAGGGGCGGGCATGAGCTTCAAGCCGGCGGATTGCGGGCCTGACGACGTCGCATTTCTGCAATATACCGGTGGCACCACGGGCGTTTCCAAGGGCGCGACCCTGAGCAACCGCAATATCCTGTCGAACGCGGCGCAGAACCATGTCTGGCTTGAGGCGCTCAAGCGCAAAGAGAAACTGCCGGACCAGCTTGTCTATATCTGCTGCCTGCCGCTCTACCATATCTTCGCGCTTACGGTGAACGCCATCATGGGCATGGACCAGGGCGCCCACAATGTCCTGATCCCGAACCCGCGCGACATTCCGGGCTTCGTCAAGGAACTCGGCAAATACGAGTATCACGTGCTGCCCGGCCTCAACACGCTGTTCAATGCGCTGCTGGCCAATGAGGACTTCCGTAAACTCGATTTCTCCGCCTTGAAGCTGACGCTTGGCGGCGGCATGGCCGTGCAACGGCCGGTCGCGGAGCGTTGGAGAGACCTGACCGGCTGTTCGATTTCGGAGGGCTACGGGCTTTCCGAAACCTCTCCCGTTGCCACGGCCAACCGCTTTGACGGCGACGGTGAATTCTCCGGTTCAATCGGCCTGCCGCTTCCCTCAACCGACATCGATATCCGCGACGACGATGGCAAATCGCTGCCGCTTGGCGAGGTCGGCGAGATCTGCATCCGCGGACCGCAGGTCATGGTCGGTTACTGGAACCGGCCGGACGAGACGGCGAAGGTCATGACCGAGGACAATTTCTTCCGCTCCGGCGACATGGGCTATATGGACGAAGACGGCTATGTGCGCATTGTCGACCGCAAGAAGGACATGGTGCTTGTCTCCGGCTTCAACGTCTATCCGAATGAGGTTGAAGAAGTCGCCGTCAGTCATGACGGCATCCTGGAGGCGGCCGCGGTCGGCGTGCCGGACGAACACTCCGGTGAAGTGGTCAAGCTGTTCGTGGTCAAATCGGACCCTGCCCTTTCCGAAGCCGACGTGAAGAACTGGTGCAAGGACAAGCTGACCAACTACAAGCGTCCGAGATATATCGAATTCCGCGACGAATTGCCGAAGACCAATGTGGGCAAGATATTGCGCCGCGAACTGCGCGACGAGGATATCGCCAAATCGGCCTGAGCGACGGCTTCATCCGAAACGAACACACCGGCGGCAACGCCGGTGTTTTCGTTTGCGCCTCTGAATTGGCATCACGGCTGCCCGCCCAAACGCGTGGTGTCTTGAACCCGGAGCGCTGCGGTGGCATGTATGCCACTGATCTGCCAACGCCACAGGACTTCCTATGATCCCCGATATCAGGCAATCCTTCCTGAAACTGCAGAGCAGATACGCCGGTTCCGCGCCGATGAACATGCGCGACGCGTTTGAGCAGGAGCCAGACCGCTTCAAGCAGTTTTCCGCGCGGCTTGACGATCTGCTGCTCGACTATTCAAAATGCGCGGTGGATGAGCAGACCATGGCGCTGCTTGAGGGTATCGCCAAAGAGGCAAAGCTTGAAGACAAGCGCGATGCCATGTTTGCCGGCGCGCATATCAATGCAACGGAGGACCGGGCGGTCCTGCACACGGCGCTGCGCAACCGGTCGGATGAGGCAGTCCATGATGACGGACACAATGTCATGCCGGATATCCGCGCGGTGCTGGAGGCGATGGGCGCCTTTTGCGACGGTGTTCGGGGCGGCACAATCACCGGTTCGACGGGGAAAAAAATAACCGACATTGTCAATATCGGCATTGGCGGCTCGGACCTCGGCCCGGCCATGACCTGCCTTGCCCTCGCGCCCTATTGCGACGGGCCCCGGACGCATTTCGTCTCCAACATTGACGGCGCGCATATCGCCGACACGCTTGCCGGGCTGACACCGGAGACAACGCTGGTGATCATCGCCTCCAAGACGTTCACGACCGTTGAGACCATGACCAATGCTGCCACCGCGCGCAAATGGATCGCCGATACGCTGGGCGACGACGCGGTCGGCGAACATTTTGCAGCCGTTTCGACCGCGCTCGACAAGGTCGCGGCCTTTGGCATTCCTCAAGACCGGGTCTTCGGCTTTTGGGATTTTGTCGGTGGGCGCTACTCCATCTGGTCTGCCATCGGTCTGCCGCTGATGCTGGAGATCGGCCCGCAGCGGTTTGGTGAATTCCTTCAGGGCGCGCATGATCTCGACCGGCATTTCCAGACAGCGCCGACACGTGAGAACCTGCCGATGCTGCTCGGACTCATCGGGTTTTTCCACCGGGCCGTCTGTGGTTTCACCTCGCGCGCCGTGATCCCTTACGACCAGCGCCTGTCGCGCCTGCCCGCCTATCTGCAGCAGCTCGATATGGAATCAAACGGCAAGGGCGTGACGATGGACGGGTCGGCGCTCGATGGTCCGTCGGGGCCGCTGGTGTGGGGCGAGCCGGGCACCAACAGCCAGCACGCTTTCTTCCAGCTCCTGCATCAGGGAACCGATATCATCCCGGTTGAGTTCATCATTGCGGCCAGGGGTCATGAGACGGGCCTGAAACGCCAGCATGACCTGCTTGTCGCCAACTGCCTGGCGCAGTCCGAAGCGCTTATGCGCGGACGCACACTCGATGAAGCACGCGCGCAGATGGAGGCCAAGGGAGCCGATACCGCGCTGGCGGCGCACCGAGTCTTCGCCGGCAACCGCCCGTCGCTGACCCTCGTTCACCGGCAGCTTGATCCCTATACGCTTGGCCGCCTGATCGCGCTTTACGAACACAGGGTCTTTGTCGAAGCCCAGCTTATTGGCATCAACGCGTTCGATCAATGGGGCGTCGAACTCGGCAAGGAACTCGCGACAGCGCTGTTGCCTGTCGTTGAGGGCAAGGAAGATGCTGCTGGTCACGATAGTTCAACCGCAGGGCTGGTTGATTTTATTCAGGCCGAACAGGGTTGAAACCGGGTAACGCCTGAGTTTCGAGACAACCGAATGAAGTGCTATTCGCCGGCCAAACGGTTGGGTATCAGCTTTGACCTCATCCAATGTGTCTCGCTTTGAACATGGTCAGCACGAACATATTTGCCCATCTTGGCGGACATGTCCGGTTCTTTGAAAGCATCTGCAGTTCGCACGACAAAACCTTCATGTTTCATCATATCCAGTGAGGCGATGATCTCATCAAACAGCTCGGGCTTGAACTCTCCTCTGTAAAGTAAGGGAACGGGCTTGATACCAAGTTCCTCGAAACATGACATTGAGGAATCCCAGGACTGCACTTCGTCGCCAATTATCCATGCGAAGCCCAAAAAATATGACTGCAGGTTCTCGTAGGAAACCGAGTGCCGAGCATAAAGATATTCTCCAACAACACGTTCATCCTGTGAAAGACGTATTGAAACACCAGCGGCATAAGCTTTCAGCCAGTCGCGTGAAGGGTGATAACGGCTGTCAGGGCTTCGAGCATGCGTTCCTTCACGATGAATAGTTGTATTTTCACCATCCATCTTCTCGGTGATCACAACATCTTCAACCATAAGACCATCAAGCGAAGACATAACTTTGTCGTCGCTTGTCCGCCCCGGCGACGTCGGCAGATGATAAGTCCGTCCATACTTTCTCATGAAATTGAAATAGCCTTTGTCCTAGCCGCCGGACAAGGCCTGCCCGAATTGACGGCGCCTAGGCCCGCTCCACGCGGCAATAGAAACAGTTGTTTGTGGCCGAGCGGATGTGGATGAAAGCAACGTCGGTGTCTTCGAATATCTGCTCGCAGGCCGCCACGATATCGGCCGTCGGGACCACCTTGCCGGTGCCGTAGCGGATCCGCTCGTCGCCGGTGTAACCGCGGACTATGAATTGCGGGCTGGCTTTCATTGCAGGCGGCAGTTCGCCGCTGTCCTCCAGCCGCTCGCACGCGTCGCCGCACAGGAAAATCGGACCCGTCTCAGTATAGGGGTTGACCGTCTCGAACGGCCGATGACCGAATTCGATGAACGTTGCGCCCTTTTTAACATTCTCAAGACAATGCCGGCACGGGACACCGCTCCCGTCGGAGATGCGGGCGGCGGGCTCCTGTGCGTTTGAATCGGGCAAACCCGCCTGAAGACGGCGGACGGTTTTGGTCGGAAGGGCTTTAAAGATGATGGACATGACGGCTCTCCTGTTTCGGTGGAGCCGATATGCGCCGTTCCCCGCAGCCGTGAAATCCGATTGTTGCTCTATAATCTCAAAAACAAACGCCCGCCGAAGGGCGGGCGCTCATCTCGCGGATATCGATCAGACGATCAGTTCATCGTCGGAATAACAAACTCCGCACCGTCCTTGACGCCGGAGGGCCAGCGCGACGTCACCGTTTTGGTCTTGGTGTAGAAGCGGAAGGCGTCCGGGCCGTGCTGGTTGAGATCGCCGAAGCCAGAGCCTTTCCAGCCGCCGAATGTGTAATAGGCGATCGGTACCGGGATCGGGACATTGACGCCGACCATACCGACCTGAACGCGGGCGGAGAAATCGCGCGCCGCATCGCCGTCGCGGGTGAAGATCGCAACACCGTTGCCATATTCATGGTCGCTCGGCAGGCGAAGCGCTTCCTCATAGTTCTCGGCACGCACGACCGAAAGGACCGGGCCGAAAATCTCTTCCTTGTAGATGCGCATATCAGGCGTGACATTGTCGAAGAGGCAGCCGCCCATATAGTAGCCGTTTTCATAGCCCTGCATCTTGAAATCGCGGCCGTCGACGACGAGCTTCGCGCCTTCCTCAACACCCAGATCGACGTAGCCTTTGACGCGGTCGAGCGCCTGCTGGGTGACCAGCGGGCCGAAATCGGCGGCGGGATCGGTCGACGGGCCGACCTTCAGCGCTTCAACACGCGGCGCCAGCGCTTCGACCAGCCGGTCGGCTGTCTGCTGACCGACGGGAACCGCAACCGAGATCGCCATGCAACGCTCGCCGGCAGAGCCGTAACCGGCGCCGACAAGAGCGTCCACGGCCTGATCCATGTCCGCATCCGGCATGATGATCATGTGGTTCTTGGCACCGCCGAAGCATTGCACGCGTTTGCCGTTGGCGCAGCCGCGGCTGTAAATGTACTGGGCAATCGGCGTCGAGCCGACAAAGCCGACAGCCTTGACGTCCTGATCATCGAGGATCGCGTCGACAGCTTCCTTGTCGCCATTGACGACGTTGAGGACACCCTCGGGCAGACCTGCTTCGATAAACAGTTCGGCAATGCGCATCGGAACACCCGGATCGCGCTCGGACGGCTTGAGAATAAAGGCATTGCCGACAGCGAGCGCCGGCGCGACCTTCCACAGCGGGATCATGGCCGGGAAGTTGAACGGCGTGATGCCGGCGACAACACCGAGCGGCTGACGCATAGAATAGACGTCGATGCCCGGGCCTGCACCGTCGGTGAATTCACCCTTCATCAGGTGCGGCGCGCCGATGCAGAATTCGACGACCTCAAGACCGCGCTGAATATCGCCCTTGGCATCGGGGATGGTCTTGCCGTGCTCGCGGGCGAGCAGTTCGGCAAGGGAATCATATTCGGCGTGGACAAGGTCCAGAAACTTCATGAGCACCCGCGCGCGTCGCTGCGGGTTCATCGCCGCCCATTCCGGCTGTGCAGCCTTGGCGTTTTCTATCGCGGCGCGCACTTCGGCCGCGCTCGCCAGGGCGACCTGACCCTGCACCGTTCCATCCATGGGCTGCAGCACATCGGCCGTACGCCCGCTGGTTCCGGCGACTGTTTTGCCGCCGATAAAATGTCCGATCTCACGCATTGAACACCTCCACAATTGACTGCCGGCATTGTGCGCTTTGGCCGGTGAAAATCAATGCGCAGACTATCGCAACCGTTGTGCGTATTTTATAGTTCAGTCCGAATGGATGTGCGGCAGGGCAGATTAATATGAACTGGGACGACGTCAGAATTTTCCTCGCCGTCGCGCGGGCCGGTCAAATCCTTGCCGCCTCGCGCCGGCTGGAACTCAACCACGCGACCGTCGGACGCCGGGTGAGCGCGCTGGAAGCGTCACTCGGCTCAAAACTGCTGATCCGGCGAACCAATGGCTGCGACCTGACGCCGGAGGGCGAAGCCTTTCTCCACGCAGCCGAACGTATGGAAGCGGAAATGCTGTCGGCGCGCGCCTCCGTCGGCATGACGGATATGGATGTTTCCGGCACGGTGCGGATCGGCGCGACGGATGGCTACGGAGTTTCGTTCCTGTCGCCGCGCCTCGGCAAGCTGGCGGCGCGCTATCCGGGCCTGAAGATACAGCTTGTGCCCGTGCCGCAAAGTTTTTCCCTGTCGCGCCGGGAAGCCGATATTCTGATTACCGTGGACCGGCCGGATGCCGGCCGACTGATCACCCGCAAACTGGTCGACTATACGCTGGCGCTCTTTGCATCGAAGACCTATGCCGCCGAACACGGATTGCCGGAAAGCGAAGAGGCGCTCAAACAGCACCGCCTTATCGGCTATGTAGAAGACCTCATCATCTCACCGCAATTGCACTACCGCTCCGAGTTCGCACGCAACTGGGAGTCGGATTTCGAGATATCGGCCGTCCTCGGTCAGGTCGAGGCGGTCCGGGCCGGCGCGGGCATCGGCATCCTGCACACGTTCCTTGCCCGGCCCCACAAGGACCTTGTTCCGGTCCTGCCGAAAAGACGCGTCGAGCGGAGCTACTGGATCGTCTATCACGAGAACCTGCGCGATATCCGAAGGGTCAAGGCCGTGGTTGATTTCATCGCGGAGGAGACGGATCAGTCGAGAGATAAATTCGTTTGATTTCCGGATCTTACTGCAGACTATGTTGCAGTGCAGCATTTTTATTGTGCGCAGAATGCTGCACTTATGCTGCGCAGCATTTTTGCAGCATTTCTACGAGAGACGGCTCTCGAAATCCTTGTAGGAAAAGGTTCGCACGACATCCAGTGTGTCCGTCGCACTGTCCCACAGGGCCAGCGCAGGAAGGTGCGTGCCGTTAAAGGTCGTCGCTTTGACCATAGTGTAATAGGCAAGATCCAGGAAAACGAGACGGTCTCCGACTTTCGGCGGGTTCTTGAAACGATAGGTGCCGATGATATCGCCTGCCAGACAGGTCGGGCCGCCGAGGCGGACGATGTCCGGGATATCCGGGCGTGGCTCTGTCTCTCGCGGCAGGGTTTGCGCGCCCAGAACGTCCGGCGTGAACGGCGCTTCGATGACATCCGGCATATGGCAGGTGGCCGATGTGTCCATGATCGCAAACGCGCCCACATTGGTGCTGCGGTCGAGCACCTCGGACACAAGCGCCCCAGCATGCAAGGCAACAGCAGTTCCCGGTTCGAGTATAACGTGGAGACCGGTTCGGGATCTGAATTCCTGTAGCCGACATATTAATTTATTAGCCGGGAAATTATCCTCAGTGACAAGCAACCCACCGCCAAGGTTGATCCAGTCAATGCTGCCGAAGAGATGTCCGCAGTTTGTTTCAACCGCATCCAGCATCCGGTCAAAGGCGTCATAGTCATGGTCGCACAACATGTGAATGTGAATGCCGGACAGGCCTTCAAGGTCTTCAGCCTTCAGCCCGGATGCCGGGGCGCCCAGCCTCGACCAGGGCGCGCAGGGATCATAGAGCGGGTTTTCCACTTCGTTGTGGCCGGGATTGACCCGCAGACCGAAGGACTTGCCCGGCCTTGCCTCCAGTCGGCCTCGAAAGCGATGCCACTGGCCCAATGAGTTCAAGATCAGATGATCCGCATGGGTCAGCAGTTCGTCGACATCCTCATCCCTCAGGCCCGGCACATAGGCGTGCATTTGACCGCCAAACCGGGTCTTGCCGAGACGGGCCTCATAGAGCCCGCTTGCAGCGGTTCCGGCAAGATATTTTGAAATCAGCTCCGCAACGGCGAAACAGGAAAAGGCCTTGAGAGCCAACAGGACCTCGGCACCGCTTTCATCAGCAACCCGTTTTAAAAGCTTGAGATTGTCCTCAAGCCGCACCAGGTCGATCACATGACAGGGGCTTGGCAGGTGGGACGTGTCGAGACGCACAAAATTGTGGTTGCCGACCACGTCACACCTCGGCCGGATAGGGCCAACTGCCGTCGAGCGGAAGCTCTTGCATTTGCCATGCAATTCCCACGTCCGGCATCAGCGCCATGAACGGATCAGGGTCGAGCTCCTCAACATGCACCATCGTCTGCGGGTTCCAGGTGCCGTTCGCGATCAGACGCGCCGCCGTGATCACCGGTATCCCGGTCGAATAGGAAATCGACTGGCTGCCGACCTCGCGGAAATTTTCCTGGTGATCGCAGTTCGACCAGATGAAAAAACGTTTCTCCTTGCCGTCCTTGCGCCCGCGCAGTTCGACACCGATGCAGATCTTGCCGGTATAGCCTTCCGCCAACGATGCGGGATCGGGCAGCAGCGCCTTGACCAGCCGGTTCGGCGCGACCTTCACCCCATCGACCTCGACGGGCACGGATGAGGTGAGACCAAGATTGTCCAGAACGTTGAAGACATTGAGATAATGTTCGCCAAATCCCATCCAGAAGGTGATGCGGTGCGTATCCGGGAAATTGACCGCCAGCGACTGGATCTCGTCATGGCCCATGGAATAGACCCGGTGCGTGCCGACCTCGGGCAGCGAAACATCCATCCAGTGCGAATGTCGCGGTATGGTTTTCCAGGCCTTGTCTTCCCAGGTGATCGCATCTTCGCGGATTTCCCGCAGGTTGATGTCGGCATCGAAATTGGTGGCGAAGTAGCGTCCATGGCTGCCGGCATTCACGTCGATGATGTCGATTGTGTCGATCTCGTCCAGAAGGTGCTTGCGCCCGTAAGCGCAGAAGATATTGACGACACCCGGATCAAACCCCATGCCGAGAAAAGCGCTGATTTTCCTCTCCGCAAATTTCGGCCGGCGCGGCCACTCGATATAGGAATACCAGGGCGCTTCAATGTTCTCGATAAACTCGTCCTCGGCCAGCGCCGTGTCGAGATAATTCGCGCCCGTTTCCAGACAGGCATCCAGGATCGTCCTGTTGCAATAGGATGAGGCGACGTTGAGCACGAGCCCGGCATCGAGATCGCGGATAAGGGCGATCATCTCATCAAGATTGCGGGCATCCAAGGTGCGCACCGAAAGCACCTGTTCGCCGCCGGCCCAGCGCCCGCAAATCTCGGTTGCGATGCGGTTCAGCTTGTCCGCATTGCGCGCCGCCAGGGTAATGGTTCCGAAATCATCCCGGAACTGGACCGCCTTGTTGGCGGTGACCTGACCGACGCCGCCGGCGCCGACAATCAACAGGTTGGGCTTTGCCATCACCGTCTCCCATAAGAAAATACCGAAGAGCCGTCAGGGTCTTTCGGGCAATTCCGAAATACCACCATTGCGACTTGACCATTCAAGCGGCGCGTTGAGGAAGGCCTCAACCTCCGTGTTGGTTTTCTCGTCGAAATAGCCGTTTTTCCGCGACAGCGCCAGCACGTCCCACCAGGTTGCGAGATAATGCAATTCCAGGCCGTTTTGCCGCAGCCGTTCCGGCGCATCCTTGAAGATGTCGTAGTAGAAGATCGCGAAAGTGTGATCGATGGTGGCCCCGGTTTTACGGATCGCATCGGCGAACTTGATCTTGCTTCCACCGTCCGTCGTCAGATCCTCGACGAGGATGACCCGGCTGCCCTCGGGCATCTCTCCTTCGATCTGCGCATCGCGCCCGAAGCCTTTCGGTTTTTTACGGATATATTGCATGGGCAGGCCCATGCGTTCCGATATCCAGGCGGCGAAGGGAATGCCCGCCGTCTCGCCGCCGGCAACGCCGTCAAAGCGCTCGAAGCCAGCCTCGCGCATGATCGTGCCGACGGCGAAATCCATGATCGCCGAGCGGATGCGCGGAAAAGAAATGAGTTTGCGGCAGTCGATATAGACCGGGCTCGCAAGACCCGATGTAAACGTATAGGGCTCGTCTGCGCGGAAATGGACGGCCTCGATTTCAACCAGCATCTTGGCGACCAGCTCGGCTGTCAGCGCCCTGTCGGGGTATGTATTTGTGAACATGAAAATTTCCTTCGTTTTCGCGCCTGCACTGCCTAGGCAACATCCCAGTAAAGCGGGAACATCGGATCGAAGACCGTCACTGGCCCGGATGCTGTCTCGATTCGCTCGGGATAATCGACCGGCTGTTGCCGTCTGACCAACCTGATCGTCTCCTCATTGACCGGTAGCCCGTAAAATCCCGGCCCGTTGAGCGACACAAAGGCCTCGAGCCGGTCGAGGGCGTCCTCCTCCTCGAAAACATGTGCGAGGCAAGACAGCGTATTGATCGACGAGAATACACCGGCGCAGCCGCAGGCGCTTTCCTTGTCAGTGTCGAGATGCGGCGCGGAATCGGTTCCGAGGAAAAAGCGCTTTTTTCCGGAGGTCGCGGCCCGGCGCAGCGCCAGCCGATGGCTTTCCCGCTTGGCGATCGGCAGGCAATAGTAGTGGGGCTTTATTCCGCCGACGAGGATGGCATTGCGGTTGATGATCAGATGGTGGGTCGTGATGGTGCCGGCGATGCCTTCCGGGCTGCTTTCCACATAGTCGATCCCGTCACTGGTGGTGATGTGCTCCATGATGATGCGCAGACCGGGAATGTGCTGCCTGATCGGATGAAGTACCCGCTCGATAAAGACAGCCTCGCGGTCGAAAATGTCGATCTCGCTGTCTGTCACCTCGCCGTGGACGCAAAGCGGCACACCGGCCTCCGCCATGCGTTCCAGCACGGGATAGACCGCCTCGATATCGCGAACGCCATTATGGGAGTTGGTGGTCGCACCGGCGGGATAGAGTTTGACCGCGCTGATCGTACCTCCTTGGAAACCGGAGACAACGTCTTCGGCTTGCGTGTCTTCCGTCAGATACAGCGTCATTATGGGCGTGAAACTGTCGCCCTCAGGAAGAGCCTTTTCGATGCGCTGACGATAGGCTCTGGCATCTGCCGTGGTCGCGACAGGCGGCACCAGATTGGGCATGACGATCGCGCGTGCGAAATGCCGGCTCGTATGCGGCAGCACCGATTCAAGCATGTCGCCGTCGCGAAGATGAAGGTGCCAGTCATCGGGTCGGCGGATTGTGAGTTCCTGCATGGGTGGCCCGTCTTTTTGGGGAGCATTCGGCGGCTTTGGAAGCGCGCGCGTTCCGCGATCTCCTTTACAAACAAATTGCGGTAAGAGCCAGAACGGAACACAGCTTTGTCCGTGTTTTCCGTTGTTTTTGCGCATGGGCGATTTTTCTGTCATCACCAATGTGTTGCTTCTATTGTAAGACCAATCCATCACAGAAGTTTTCAGGAGACCTTGCCGACATGAATGTGGACCTTCTTCGCCGTCTTTGCGAAACACCCGGCGTTCCGGGGCACGAGCACCGCGTCCGGGCATTGATTGAAGCCGAAGTCGGATCATTGTTCGATGAGATGGTTGTCGACCCGATGGGCTCGCTTTTGTGCAAACGCGATGCACGCAAAAAGGTGAAAGACCCGAAGAAGATCATGCTGCTGTGCCATATGGACGAGATCGGCTTTCTCGTCTCGCATATCACCGAAAAGGGTTTCATCTACGTTCATCCGGTCGGCGGCTTCGACCCCCGCAACCTTTTTTCGCGTCGCGTTCTCGTCTCCACCGACGATGGTGACCTGAAGGGCGTCATGAATCCGGGCGGTCGCCCGATCCATATCTCCTCGCCGGAGGAGCGCAAGAAGGTGCCGGAGGTGACCGAATTCGTCATCGACCTGGGGCTCGGCGAGAAAACGCGCGAACAAGTCAAGGTCGGCGATATGGTCACAATGGACGAGCCGCTCATCGAGATGGGCGACAAGATCGTCTCCAAGGCGCTCGACAATCGTGTTGCCTGCTGGCTCGGTATCGAGGCCATCCGTGCGCTCGGCAAGGTCAAGCATGGCTGCGAAATCCATGTCGCCTTCACCTGCCAGGAAGAGGTCGGGCTGCGCGGCGCGCGCACCGCTTCCTTCGCGGTCAAGCCGGATATCGGCATCGGGATCGACACGACGCTCGCCTGCGACACGCCGGGCGTTCCCGAACAGGACCGAACCACCGAACAGGGCAAGGGCTTCGGGCTGCATGTGAAGGATTCGAGCTTTATCGCCGACCGCGATCTTGTCGCCGATATCGAAGCCATCGCCGTGAAAAACAAGATCCCCTATCAGCGCACCATGCTGCGCGCCGGAGGCCAGGACGGGGCGGCGGCCCAGCAGGCCGCAGCCGGTGCGAGGGCTGTCGGTGTTGTCGTGGGAACACGTTACATCCACACGGTGACGGAGATGATCGACCGCGACGACCTGGAAGCCGCGCGTGACGTTCTGGCGGCCTATCTCAAACAGGCCTAGAGCAAGTCAGGCACCCCAGGTCTTTTGCAGCACGCGCAGCCAGTTCTCATGGCAGAGCTTGGCAAGCAGCGCATCGTCATAGCCATGCGCCCGCATGGCCTCGACAAGGTTCGGCAATCCCGATGCGTCACCAATCTCCCTTGGAACGATCGCACCGTCGAAATCCGATCCGAAACCGACGCGGTCCTCGCCAAGCACATAAATGAGGTGGTCAAAGTGGCGCAGCATCTGGGCAAGCGGGACATCGGAGAGCATGCGGCCATCCTCACGCAGGAAGGCCGCGGCGAAGTTCACGCCGACCATGCCGTCGCTTTCGGCAATTGCCTTGAGCTGACGGTCGGTGAGGTTGCGCACATGCGGGCAAAGGGCATGGGCGTTCGAGTGGGTAGCGACCAGCGGCGCGTCGCTGAGACGCGCAACGTCCCAAAAACCCTTTTCGGTGATGTGGGACAGGTCGATCATGATACCGAGTTCATTGCAGCGGCGCACCAGGCGCGTGCCCGCTTCGGTCAGACCGCCGCCGGTATCGGGTGATCCCGGAAACCGGAAAGGAACACCCTCTCCGAAGATCGTCGGACGACTCCAGACAGGACCCAGCGAACGCAGCCCGGCGCGGTACATGACCTCCAGCGCATGCAGGTCAGCATCGATCGCCTCCGCGCCTTCCATGTGCATGATCGCGGCCATGGTGCCGTTCTCAAGGCAATTGCGAAGGTCCGCAGCGTTCCGGCAGACCTTCAATGCACCCAGTTCCTCAAGCCGGAAGAGGATCGCCGTCTCTTCCATGCAGATCTGCAGCGCATTCTTGGGATTGGTCGCCGGCGGCAAAGCGATGTCGTATTGCGGCGCTTCCATGAGGGTCAGATCGTCGTCCAGATCCTCGATGGTCGGAATCCAGATGGCAAAGAAACCGCCGCCAAGATTGCCCGCCTTGGCCTTCGGCGCATCGATGTGACCCTTTACGCCGGCAAGAAACTTATCGGCCGCATCCACACCGCCGGCTTTCAGGGTTCGCGTCAGGACATCGTTGTGACCATCAAATATGCGCGTCGTCGGTATCATTTGCAGTGCCTTTCACCGGGAGCCGGACCTTTCCCTGCATTCACCAGCGCGGCGTCAAAATCAAGATCGATCTTGCCGGGATGATCAGGAGGCCGCGGCTTTCATCTGCTTATAGGCTTCCAGAGCGCGCTCGCGGGATGCTTTCAGATCAACGATCGGCAGCGGATAGGTATCCCCCAGGCGCACACCGGCCTCGGAAAGAACGGATTGCGGCGCATCCCACGGGTTGAACAGCCATTGGTCCGGCAAAGCGGCCAATTCCGGAACGAAGCGGCGCGTATAGGCTCCATCGGCATCAAAGCGCTGACCCTGCGTCACCGGATTGAAAATGCGGAAATAGGGCGCGGCGTCGGCACCGCAGCCGGCAATCCACTGCCAACCGGCGCTGTTATTGGCGAGATCGGCATCAACGAGGCAATCATAGAACCAGCGCTCGCCGGATCTCCAATCGAGCATCAGATTCTTGACAAGGAAGGAGCCGACAATCATGCGCACGCGATTGTGCACATAGCCGGTTTGCCAGAGCTCGCGCATCCCGGCATCAACGATCGGAATTCCGGTCTGGCCACGCTGCCATGCCTTCAAGGCCACATCATTCGTGTGCCAGGGAAAGGCTGAAAAGGATGCCTGAAGGTTCGTATCAGGCAGATCAGGAAAGTGATAAAGAAGGGAATGGGAAAACTCCCGCCAACCGAGCTCGGAACGGAAATGATCCAGATCGACCCCGCTGCCTGACTGCCCGGCCATATACCAGACGGCGTTGGGTGAGATTTCGCCGAAGTGCAAATGCGGCGACAGGCGCGAGACATTCGCACGGGCCGGAAAGTTCCTGCCTTCCTTGTAGTCTTCAAGTCCCTCTTCGAGGAACTCCTCAAGACGCGCGCGCGCGCCCTCCTCGCCGATCGTCCAGTGGCTGGCGAGCAATTCGTGCCACGGGATGGAAGGCAAGAGATCCAGGGCATCAAGCGACAGCGCGGCCGGATCGGTCAGCAGATCGGAAAGCTTCGGCGCGTCAAGAGGTTTGCGCGGCGCCGGCGCCTGAAGGCAGCCCTTTCTATAGAAGGGCGTGAACACACGATAGGGCGTCCCGTCGCCTTTCAACACCTCCCACGGCTCCCACAACAAAGATGCATTGTCGCTGTGCGCGGCAACACCGCGATCGGTGAGTGCCGATTTGATGGCCGTGTCGCGTTCAACCCGCCAGGGTTCGTAGCAGCGGTTCCAGTAGACGCCCGACGCCCGGTGGCGACCCACAAGCTCGGGAATGATCTCGCCCGCCCGGCCGCGATAGAGGTTGAGGCGGCCGTCAAGACTTTCGTTCAGCCGTGTGAGCGAATTGTGCAGCCACCAGCGGGATGCACCACCCGCCCTGTGGTCGCCGGCCGTTTCATCGTCGAGGATGAAGACACACAGTACCCGGCCCGCCTCGACGGCGCGCAGCAGCGCCGGATTGTCGGCAAGCCGCAAGTCCTGGCGAAACCAGAATATGACGTTTTCATCGGGCGCCGCCATCATGCCGGCACCCTCTGGCCGTCCCACGCAAAACAATGACCGCTGTCTTCCGGCTGGAGGCCGTCCAGCACATCCAGCAGCTTGTGCGCGGCAAAATCCGGTGTGAAGAGCTTACCCGGCTTAACGCCCGACTGGAACGGCCCGGACAGCGGGCTGTCGACGGTGCCGGGGTGTAGGCCGGCGACAATCATCTCAGGGTTCCGACGCGCCAGTTCGATGCTTGCGGTCTTGATCAGCATATTGAGTGCCGCCTTGGATGCGCGATAGCCATACCAGCCGCCGAGCCGGTTGTCGGAAATGCTTCCGACCCTTGCGGACAGCGCGGCGAAGACCGCGCGCCCATCGCGCCGCAAAAGCGGACCCACATGTTTGAGGATCAATGCGGGGATGACGGCATTTTCGAAATAAAGCTGTTCAAGCGCCGGGGCGGAGATATCGCGCAAGGCCTTTTCGGGCCGGATGGCGGCATCATGAAGCCGTCCGGTCGCAACGATCGCCAAATCAATGGGCGCGTGCCGCGAGATGGCGGCCGCGACATCCCCAAGCGAGGTCTCATCACGGTAGTCTGCCCGGTGCCAGTGCACACGGTTGTCCTCATGTGCCGCCCCGGAGCGGGTCACGGCATGAAGATAAACCCGTGGATGACGCGCAAGAATCTCGCGTACGAAGGCACCCCCGATCGCGCCGGAAGCTCCAAAAACGGCAATATGCGGTTCGCTTGTTCCTGACATTCATACCCTCTGCTTCGGCGACGTCAGATAGGCCGCTTCGCCGGACGATCAAGACCGCAGGCCGAAACGGTCCGAACGCTCAAGGCCTAGCCGGCCGATGCCCGGCAGTTTTATGGCAGGCCGAAACAGATCGATCCCGAGTGTCTGACCAAGAACATGCAGCTCAATTCCCTCAACGCGTCCGAACCCGATGCCGCCATAACCGGCAATGGAAATCTGCCAGCCCGTATTGGACGGCATTTCCATCACGGTCAGCCAACCGGAGGCATAGTCCTTGCCAATGGCAAGCGAAGGCAGGGAAACGGTGAGTTCCGGAACCTTGCGTGCGATCGCCGCGATGAAACTGTTGGAGTTCGGCCCTGGCCAAAGCGTATAGGATCCGTTGCCGGCATAGGGATAGGCCGCAATCGCCGCTTCGATCTGCGGGATCATCCGGGCGGCCACTGCACCGCGCGCCTCAAAGAGCAACTGGGGTGTGTTTCCGACCCAGCGCCCATCCGGCGGTCCGATGCTCCGGCGCAGCGCCCTGCCCCAGCCGATGACATCGTAGCGGGTATAGTCCGAAGCGCCTTCTTCCTTCGTCGCCAGCCATGTGTGCACACCGAAAATGCCGCGCCAGCGATAGGCGCGGGCGGCATAAACCTGAACAATGGCGGCTTTTTCCTCTGCCGGCTCAGGAGCAAGGCCCGAGGCCGAGCGGTCGGCGCTGCGCCAGTGCGGCTGCGGTCCGCTCAGCGCATAGATCGTCATCTGCGCAAAGAGCGGGGCGACGAAAGCCAGGACCAGGGCAAGAAACACATATTTCATATTCAGAAGGTTAGAAAACGGTTCTGCAGCATGCAAGCCGCGCGATTGATGTACGGCGTTGTTCACCATCAATTGATCTTTGTGAAGAATCCGACTTAATTTGTTGCGGCAGGGAGGCAGGCCATGGCGCAGATTTTGCAGCCGAGACAAATCGATATACTTGAAATCGCCCGGCGCGACGGCCGCGTCGAGGTGGACAGCCTTGCCGCGCATTTTGACGTGACGCCGCAGACGATCCGCAAGGACCTGAACGAGCTGTGCGATCTTGAAAAGTTGCAGCGCGTTCATGGCGGTGCGGTTTTCCCGTCAAATACGGTCAACGTGGCCTATCAGGCCCGACGCGACATGGCGTCGGAAGGAAAGGCGCGGATCGCAGCGGCAGCAGCCGAGATCGTTCCCAACAATTCGTCAGTCATCCTCAATATCGGCACGACCACGGAGCAGGTTGCCCACGCGCTGCGCCGGCATAGCGGGCTCATGGCGATCACCAACAATCTCAACGTCGCCTTCATCCTGTCGGAAGCCGAGGATGTCGAGGTCGTGATCACCGGCGGCATGGTGCGCAAGAGCGACCGCGGCATCATCGGCGCGGCAGCGGTCGATCTCATTCGTCAGTTCAAGGTGGATTTTGCCATTATCGGCGCATCGGCCATTGATGCCAGCGGCGAACTGCTCGATTTTGATTATCGCGAGGTGCGCGTTGCCCAGGCGATTATCGAACAGTCGCGCCGCAAGATCCTTGTCGCAGACCACATGAAGTTCCAGCGGCGCGCACCGGTGCAGATCGGCCAACTGGCCGATATCGACTATTTCGTCACCGATGCAGCGCCGCCGAAATCCATCATGCAGATATGCCGCGAGGCCAATGTCGAGCTGATCGTCGCGACCTGATCAGCCCTTTTGGATCAGCTGCCTTCAGAAAGGCAGTCGCGCATCGAGGTTGCCATATTGTGCAGCAATGTGGGGTAAAGCTCCGGACCATCCTCCAAGTTCGCGCCGAGCGGATCGAGCACGCCGGAAGCCGCTTCGGTTCCCTCTGTGACCGTGGCGACCAGCCTCGGCTCGAATTGCGGCTCCGAAAAGACACAGGTCGTTCCCAATTCGCCGATTTTCGCCTGGATTTCGCGAAGCCGCTCTGCTCCGGGCAGAACCTCCGGCGATACCGTTATCGAGCCGGCGGCCGCTACACCAAAGCGGTTCTCAAAATAACGGTAGGCATCATGGAAAACGATAAAGCCCTTGCCCTGAACCGGCTCGAGAATCTGTGAAATCTCAGTGGTCAGGCCATCCAGCTGGGCACTCAGGGCCGCGGCGTTTTCGCTGTACTTCGCAGCATTGTCAGGATCGGCGGCGCTTAGTGCTGCCTCGATCTCTACAACCAGCACCTTTGCATTTTCAGGGTCCAGCCAGATGTGAGGATCGAAGGAGCCATGGGCGTGATCGTCATGCCCGGCTTCCTCCGCATGGGCGTGATCCTTGTCGTGGTCGCCGTGATCGTGGTCGTCATGGGCTTTCGCCTTGGCATGATCGTGGTCGTCGTGATCATGGTCGTCATGGGCTTCCGCCTTGGCATGATCATGGTCATCGTGATCATGATCGTCATGGGCTTCCGCCTTGGCATGATCGTGGTCGTCGTGATCATGGTCGTCATGGGCTTCCGCCTTGGCATGATCGTGATCATCGTGATCATGACCGGCGTGATGGTCATGATCATGCCCTTCAAAGGCCCCACCCTCGCGGAAATCGATCTTTATGAGACCAGGCGTATCGGCGAGTTCCACGGACTTAGCCCCGGCGGCGATAGTCCCGACAGGTTTTTCGAGGAACGCCTCCAATCCCGGCCCGACCCAAAAAACGAGATCGGCCTGCTCCAAGTTGGCTGCCTGTGAGGGTTTCAACGCATAGGTATGCGGCGAGGCCGCACCCTCGACAATAAGTTCCGGAGTGCCGACACCTTGCATCACTGAGGCAACGAGGGAATGAACCGGTTTGATCGATACAACCACATTTGGTTCTGCCTGGGCAGCAATCGCTGTGCCACCCAGCATCGAAGCGGAAAGAAATATCTTCATCAAACGCATATCGGGACCGTTCCTCTAACCAAGCGTGCACGAATAGGCACGTCATGTTATATGATTACACAATTGCGTAATGGTATAACGTGTGCGATAAGCGCCCGCAACACCCGAACCATCAGTTTTTCAGGGTCCAGATCCACCGTGCTCGAAAACACCAATCCTTTGCTGTCTCTTAGTTCAGCCGGACTTTTCCGTGACGGCCGATGGCTTGTACGCGGCGTAGATCTTGAGGTGCGCCCTGGCGAGATCGTCACACTGATCGGGCCCAACGGATCAGGAAAATCAACGACGGCAAAGATGGCGCTCGGCATCATGAAACCGTCAGAGGGAGCGGCAAGCCGCCGCGACGGGCTTGTTGTCGGCTATGTTCCGCAACGGGTCTCCATCGACTGGACCTTGCCGCTCTCGGTCGAACGGTTCATGCGCCTGACAGGCAAGCTCGCCAAACGGGACGCGGACGATGCCATGGCTGCGACCGGCGTCGAGCACTTGAGGCGCTCCGAAGTGCGGACACTGTCGGGGGGCGAATTTCAGCGCGTGATGCTGGCGCGGGCGATCGCACGCAAACCGGATTTGCTGGTCCTGGATGAACCTGTCCAAGGCGTTGACTTCACAGGAGAAATCGCCCTTTACGAATTGATCGGCCAAATCCGCGACAAAATCCAATGCGGTATCCTGCTGATATCACACGATCTTCATGTCGTGATGGCAGCGACGGACCGTGTTATCTGCCTCAACGGGCATGTTTGCTGTTCGGGCACGCCGACCGCCGTCGCCTCAAGCGAGGCCTACCGTTCCTTGTTTGGCGGGCGGGCTGCCCCGGCGCTTGCCGTCTACGAGCACAGTCACGACCATACCCACCTGCCGGACGGACGGGTGCAACACGCGGACGGCACGATCACCGATCATTGCCATCCGGAAGACGGCCATCATCGCCACGGCGAGACGAAACAGGAGAAGGAACACAGCGATGCTGGATGATTTCTTCTCGCGCGCGCTGATCGCCGGTATCGGCGTCGCCCTGATCGCCGGACCGCTGGGCTGCTTCATCGTATGGCGGCGACTGGCCTATTTCGGCGATACGCTGTCCCATGCCGCGCTTCTGGGTGTGGCACTGGCGTTTCTGTTAGAGGTCAATATTACACTGACCGTTTTTGTGGTGTCGGCATTCATATCCATTGCGCTTCTGCTCCTGCAGAAGCGCGCCACGCTTTCCGCCGACTCCCTTCTCGGGCTGCTTGCTCACTCGGCATTGGCGCTTGGCCTCGTGGTGCTCGCCTTCATGAGCTGGGTGCGCCTGGATCTGATGGGTTTCCTGTTCGGCGACATCCTTGCTGTCTCGCGCAGCGACATCGCCGTCATCTATATCGGAGGCGCCGCGGTGCTCGGCGTGCTCGCGCTGGTATGGCGCCCGCTCTTTGCAGCAACGGTCAACAGGGAGATCGCCGATGCGGAGGGCACGCACCCTGAGCGCGCGAATTTTGTCTTCATGCTGCTGATGGCCGCCGTCATCGCCATGTCCATGAAAATAGTCGGCGTCCTCCTGATCACGGCCATGCTGATTATCCCGGCCGCAGCAGCACGGCGGTTTGCCACCGGACCTGAACAGATGGCCGTACTCGCGGCAGTGATCGGGGCGGCCTGCGTGATCGCGGGTCTCTTCGGCTCGCTTGAATGGGACACGCCCTCCGGCCCCAGCATCGTTGTGGCGGCGCTCGCCTTTTTCCTGATCAGCGTTTCGCCTATAGCCGGGGTTTTGCTGAAGCTGGTGCGTGCCGCACCCGTTTCTGATAAGGGGTAAATGATGGGTCACAGCGAACACGTCCATCCCGATCTTACCAAAAACCAGTCCCTGGTGATGGGAGCGCTGTCGCAGGCAAAAGTGCCAATGAGCGCCTATACGATCCTCGACCAGCTGCGCGAGGAGGGTTTTCGAGCGCCGCTTCAGGTCTACCGGGCACTCGACAAGCTGGTGGAATTCGGAATGGTGCACAGGCTGGAAAGCCTTAATGCATTCGTTGCCTGCAGCCATCCCAATTGCGAAAGCCATGAAACCATCGCCTTCACCATCTGCGAGATCTGCGGTCAGGTCAGGGAGCTTTCAGATGACGATCTTTCGGACCGGTTGGACGAAATCGCCGGCAAAGCCAATTTCGCGCTTAAGCGCTCCGTTGTCGAGCTGAGTGGCATTTGCCGGTCCTGCGGCGATCACTGAAATGGGTCTTGCGTGCCGGCCAGATCGTCAATGATCGGGCAATCCGGTTTGTCGTCGCCGTGACATTTGTCGGCAAGAGCCGTCAGGGTGCGGCGCAGCGAACCGAGTTCGGTCATCTTGCGATCAATTTCCTGAATTTTCGACGTCGCCAATGCTTTGACGTCGGCGCTTGCGCGGTTGCTGTCCTGATAGAGCGAAAGCAGTGAGCGGCATTCGTCGATGGAAAAGCCGAGGCTTCTTGCGCGCTGCACAAAGCGCAGCCGGTGCACATCCTTGTCGGAGTAATTGCGATAGCCGTTGGCGCTGCGCTCCGGCATAACCAGTTCGATATCCTCATAATAGCGGATCGTCTTGGCCGGCAGGTTGGATTGAAGCGCGGCTTCACCGATATTCATGGACCTTCTCCGGATTCAACCGCCTCAGCCAAGCGGGGTACGGCGCAGCCGCAGCGCATTGCCGATCACCGAGACCGATGACAGGCTCATGGCCGCCGCCGCAACCATCGGCGACAGAAGCATGCCGGTCAGCGGGTACAGGATGCCGGCTGCAATCGGAACGCCGGCGGAATTATACACAAAGGCAAAAAACAGGTTCTGTTTTATGTTGCGCATTGTCGCGAGCGCCAACCGCCGGGCCCTGACAATGCCGGTCAGATCGCCCTTGAGCAAGGTTATACCGGCGCTTTCGACCGCGACATCGGCTCCGGTTCCCATGGCGATACCCACATCGGCTGCCGCGAGCGCCGGAGCATCATTGACCCCGTCGCCGGCCATGGCGACCTTGTGACCTTGCGCCTGCAATGCCCTGATCAGATCACTCTTGTCTTCAGGCAACACGCCCGCCCTGATCTCGTCGATTCCAAGCGTCGAAGCCACAGCTTTCGCCGTGCGTTCATTGTCTCCTGTGGCCATGATGACCTTCAGTCCGGCCCGATGCAGCTCGTCGATCGCCCCAGCGGTCGTCTGCTTGATTGGATCGGCAACGGCAACGATCCCTGCCAATTCGCCATCGACCCCGACATACATTGCCGTCTTTGCCTCGGTGCCAAAGTGATCCACAGTCTCACGCGCCGAAGCGGTATCGATCCTCTCGCCGCTCATCATCGCCTCGTTGCCGAGCACGACCGTTTTTCCGGCAACGATGCCTTTGACACCCTTTCCGGTGACGGCCTCAAAATCGACAACATCGCCAATCTCGACACTGCGTGCTTGGGCCCCTTCGACAATCGCTTCGGCCAGCGGATGTTCAGACCCTTTTTCAAGCGCCGCAGCAAAAGACAGCACACCTGTCTCTTCATGTTCACCAAGGGCTATAACGTCGCAAAGAGCCGGGCGGCCCTCGGTCAGCGTCCCGGTCTTATCGACGACCAGAACATCGACCGCCGCCATGCGCTCAAGGGCTTCGGCCTGCCTGATGAGCACGCCCGTCTGCGCCCCGCGCCCGGTTGCCGTCATGATCGACATGGGTGTCGCAAGCCCGAGTGCACAGGGGCAGGCAATAATCAGCACCGAGACCGCAGCGACAATCGCATAGGTAAAGGCCGGGCTCGGGCCGAAGACAAGCCAGACAACAAAGGCAATGACCGCAACCGCCACGACGGTCGGTACAAAATAGGAGGCAACCTTGTCGGCCAATCCCTGGATCGGCGCGCGCGAGCGCTGAGCGGACGCGACCATGGCAACTATCTGCGACAGCACGGTTTCGTCTCCGACCCGGCTTGCCTCGACAATCAGGGTGCCGTTGCGGTTCAGCGTCCCGCCGGTGACCGCATCGCCAGCCGCCTTTTCATTCGGCACCGGTTCGCCGGTGAGCATGCTTTCATCCACCGCGCTCTGCCCGTCAACAACGGTCGCGTCGACCGGAACCGCTTCGCCGGGGCGAACACGCAGACGGTCGCCTTCGATGATGTTTTCCAGTGGCGCGTCATATTCGTCACCATCCGGCGTTATTCGCCGTGCCGTTTTCGGTGCGAGGTCAAGCAGTGCCTTGATCGCGTCGCCGGTGCGTTCACGGGCGCGCAATTCAAGCACCTGACCGACAAAGATGAGGGCAACAATGACAACCGCTGCCTCGAAATAAACGGGAACGTGCCCGGCGTGCGTGCGGACTCCTTCCGGAAACAGATCGGGCAACACTATTGCCGCCACACTGTAGATATAGGCTGCGCCGACGCCGATCATGATCAGCGTCCACATGTTCAGGTTCCAGGTTTTGACTGAGGTCCAGCCGCGATGGAAAAAAGGTGCGGCCGCCCATAGGACAACAGGTGTGGCAAGCAAAAACTCCAGCCAGAGCGAAACGGTCTCGCCGAGCCAGGTGCGCACCGGCAACCCGACCATCGGCCCCATTGTCAGGATGAGCAAGGGGATCGCCGCCCCAACGGCAATCCACAGCCGCCTGGAAAAATCGATCAGCTCATGATTGGGTTCATCGGATACGCCGCCCATCGGCTCCAGTGCCATGCCGCAGATGGGGCAGGTTCCGGGCCCGTCCTGAACGATTTCAGGGTCCATGGGGCAGGTGTAGCGCGTGTCGGCAGCCACCGGCTGCTTCTTTCTCGTGTTGTTTCCGGACAGATAGAAATAGGGGTCGGCCCCAAAACGGTCATGGCATTTCGGGTTGCAGAAATGATAGTCCTTTCCGCGATAGGAAAGAGTTGGTTTGCCCGCCGCCGGATCGACCGACATGCCGCATACCGGGTCCGTGTAGCCCTCATTGAGTGCATCAGCCTTGCGGCCGCCGCTGCCGCCATGGCGGCCTTCATCATTCACGGTCCGCTGTTCCATCTTTTCCTTCGCCCAAATCACTGACTGCAGCGGATATAAGGCTTCCAGCAACTGGAAGGTCAAGCGTCCTTGCACTTATCGTGGTTTTTTTGGAGGTCTTCTCAGGCCGGTGGAAGCGTCCGATTGAAGAACGCTAGAACTTGCGACCGCATGCGGGGCGTTTCAACGTGGCCGGTATCCTGATCGGTCAGAACCGTCAGGTCTCCGTTCTCCCCATAGACATGCAAAAGATGCAGCAGCGCCGGCTCCAGAGCCGAGGCAGGCGTCAGCGGATCCTGCAAGCCCGATGCGACGAGCTGCGGCCGCGGCGCGATGAGGGCGGCAACGTCCTGCATGTCACCGTGCCGCAACAGGCCCGGCACCGTCAGATATGGGGCATGCAGATCGTGCCCATCGGCTGCGATCAGGCCGGAGAGGCTGGCAAAGCCGCACATATGGGCACAGGCTGCAAAGTCGGGGCGCAGCGCAGCCAGCCAGAAGGACAAAAACGCCCCCATCGAAAAGCCCGCCACGCCGCAGGGAGCACCCTGTGCGACCGGCAGGAAGGCGAGCGAGTCCCGCACCAGGCAGAGGTCCGCCAGCATCTGTCCGAGGAGTGTCCCGCCATGCCAATGCAGCGCCTTTGCCAGTGCGCTTTCCGTTCCCTCATCAACACGCTCGCCAAAACCCGGCATGTCCGGGCAGACCACGATGTGCCCGGCTTCCGCCAGGGCAACGCCCAATGGCGGATCCAGCAGCGCGGGCCGGCCTTCAAGGCACTCAGCTTTGCCGATGTCGTGGCGATGTCCGTGGGCATGGCAGTAGATCAGGACGCTTCCGCGCCGTGCCGCGGCACGTGGCAGCAACACGACGGTCGGCACCATGCGGCGCCCGTCCGAGATCCCGACCTTCTGTACAGTCAGATCACGAAGCCTATAGTCTTCCTCGACAACAACCTCACCACCCTTCACCGGCGGCCGGTCGTATCCGAGAAGGGACCACAACGTGTCACGCGTCAATTGTGCCATGACAGGCTCATCTCATGCGCCAATGACCTTGTAAATGTTCGGGCGCGACGCATCTGTCCAGGATATCACCGTGAATTGTCGTTTCGGCGCAAAAGGCGCGCCAGTTCAGGCAATATTGTCTCGGCTTCTCCGGCCTGTTCAGCCACCGAAAGCCCGTGAGAAATGGCGTCCGAAACGCCATCGGCAATACGGCACCCGGAACCTGCCTCTGAGGCCATTGCACGGTAGTAGTCGATGTCCTTCTGCGCATTGCTCAATGCGAAGGGCAATGAATTGCGATCCTGCTCGGTCAAAAACGGCGCCATCCTGTCGAGCGCGACACCGCCGCCACCGCCGGATGCGAGCACGTCGACAAAGATTTTCGGATCGACCCCGCCATTCTCTGCTTCCGCGGCGGCTTCGGCCAGGAGCGAAATAAAGCCGATCGAGACATAATTGTGCAGAAGCTTAAGCCGGTGTCCGGTGCCTGTGCCGCCCACATGACGGACGTCTGCGGTGAACGAATCCAGCACCGGCTGAGCCTTCAGCAGCGCCTCGGCCGTTCCGCCGACCAGAAGGTTCAGCGTTCCCTCATGGGCGTGTTGGGCCGTTCGCGTCATAGGCGCGTCGAGAAAAAAGCCGCCCGCCTCAGCCACCAGCGCCGCCATGCGCTCTGTTGAGCCAGGCAGGGAGGTCGAACAATCAACAACCACCGTGCCCGCCCGCATGGCGGAAAGTACGCCATCAGGCTCCGTCAATACCGCCTCGACCTGCGGCGAGCCGGTGACACACAGAATCATCAGGTCCGTCGCCGCAGCAACCGCGGCCGTTGTGGAGCAGGGCGTGGCTCCAAGCTCCAGCAGTTCATCTGTCGGCTGGTTGCCGGGATGCTCGAGAAACCAGAGCTTAAAGCCGCCGCGCTTTAAGACGTTGCGCGCGATGCCGTGCCCCATCAGACCGACACCAATGATCCCAACATTCATTGCCTGTTGTCCTCCTGCTGCAGAGGCCCGCGCGCACCGGTCTGACCCGCCGACTGCCTCTTTGCCGTGATTGTTTGCGCACATCCGCTTTCAATGTGCAAGCGCAACTGGAGGGGATAGGGTTTGAGTGTCGAGCCCGTGGGGCTCTCAGGGCTGCACTTTGGGCAGATTCGGAATTGCCTCCATCCGGACGGTCACCGTGGCACTTCCGGTATTGTTTTCGTAAAAAATGCGCCGATCCCACATGATCAGGACATCGTTTACGTAGAGGTAGAGTTCGCCGCTTGCCGGTGCTTCAAATCGTGCCGAGAAGATCAGCGGAATTCCGACATCGCCGCCAAAGGCCGTCGGCTTCTCGTTCAGCAGCAAAAGTTTTTCTTTGAAGCCCTTTCTGCTTTGCTCCGACAAGTTTTGCCACGTATCCGAAATGGCCAGTTTGTTGTCTGTTTCATATTCCAGACCGTCACGAGGGACCAGAAGCGGTGGCTGGCCGTCGATCGCCTTAAGCGGGAAGCTCTCCTCGGCGTGCGCACCAATCTGGACGATCGGTTGGAACCAATCGGCCCCGGTCCAGCGGCGGAAAGTCGGCGCCATGAGACGATGGCGCCAGCCGCTCGATTTGAACGGGGCGGCACCGACCGGGATCGTATGATCAACAAACGGTTCATTATCCTCTGTCCGTTGGTCGATCCAGAGTGTGTAGGTTCGCCCCTCCACCACCTTTACACCCGTCGCCCAGCACCTTGAAGAAGGCAAGAAGCCGGCTTTCGAATGTGAAGAAGCATCCAAGCGGAGTTCGACCCAATTCAATTTCTGTTGCGGACAAAACCCGCCCGACGCCGTCTTGCCTGTGACAAACAACCAGTTTGCCGCAACTGCCACCGCAACAAGAAGGAGCGCAACAAAGGCAATGGCAGGAATGAGCGTGATTTTGAACTTTACGAGTATCTCCCCGACTTTGTGCAGGCGCAGTCTTCTGACCAGGTCAACAAAAAAACGAACACTCCCCGGCAATGCCGGCGAGCCTCGTTTGCTATCCCAGGCGCTCAGCGCCGTGTCCTTGATTCGATTGCTGAGCCGCGTGTTGAGTGAATAGAAGAGGGCAGCCAAACCTATGAGCAAAAGAGCCGATATTGGATTTTCCCGAAAGGCATCCAGCCACGGCTGCAGGAAACCAGGCGTAAAATTCGCCACCCAGTCCAAAAGTATCCTCGCCCAGCTCCGAGCTCTGGTCTCCTCAAAATCCAAACCAAAATAGCTCAAGGCTCCGCCGAGCACGGGAAGAAACGCGAGATAAATGACGCAGATAATAAGCGCGTAATAGGCCAACCGGCGCAGGACAACCAGATTTCGAACGATATCGGCACCTTCCAGGCTCGGCCTTTGAGCTCGAAGCCGCTGCATGGCAGCAGCATCGGGCTTCAATTCCTCTTCTTGCTTCTTTTCACTCGACGCCGAGGACGGCTCCTGATCATCCGACCTTTCAACATACCTGATCGACTCGTCACTCATCTGAACTTCAAACGTGTCTGGCAGTGTGGTGGGCGCGTAACCTTCCGACCCGAAAACTATCTTTTGGATCACACTGTTGTGCACGACAGGGTCGCCGCCGTCGGCTTCCGTGGTGGTGATGCGGCGCGGCGAATAGCGGTAGAACGCCTTCATGCCCTTGCGCGAATTGTGTATGTGGGCGAGTACAGAAGAATGTTCGTAAAAGTAATTCAGGTTATCGCACCGAAAACGCAGTTCCAGTGAGCGCGCTTCACGTGCCATCCAGCAAAGCGGTGTGAAAGCCAGTGAATCGTCCGGATAACCACCCCCCACGTCGGAGTGCATGCCGGAAAACCAGACCTCACTTATCTCCGTACCGGCACTGTCCCTTGGCGTCTGGTCAAAACGGACCGGGTGGAACGTCTTGCGTTCGTCGTCGATCGACAGGGCGTGCCTGACCGTTTGGACCGCTTCACTGCAGATTCGGTTGCGGAACGACATTGGCCAGATCAGATAGTCGATCGGCTTACGCAATTCCTCGATCGGCACACCATAAGCCTCGACTGTATCGAACAGGCCCAGAAACCTGATCGAAACGGACCCGCCCAACCTTCGCGGTTGTTTGTCCTCCAGTATGGCCTCAACTTCGCGATGCGGCTTACGTCTCATGATCCTTCGGAAAACCCACACCAGGCCATCACGTACAAGGCGGGCTATTCCGACCGTGGGTGATACTTTCCAGATATCCGAACCGAGGTGTTGCCGGCGTAACTTCACCGTGTTGCTGCGGTATTGCCGCCAGGCCCCCATCGCATTGGCGCGCATATCGGCTCTTGAGACAGGCTTGCCGTCAATTTCCGCCGGCATCAGACCCTGGTTGTGGATGAGGCTTGCCAAGGTGCGAATGGTGAACGATCCGCGACTAAAGCCGAACATGAATATCTCGTCGCCCGGCTCCCAATTCCAACAGATAAACCTGTAGAGCTTGCGTACATTGCTTGGAACACCGAAGCCCGTTGCTCCATCAAGCTTTGCCAAGAGGCTGTTTCCCGAAGTACCGACGCCTTGAATATACCGCGCAATCTGATCGGGTTTTGAGCGGTCCAGCGATTGATAAAGCCGCCAGACATTCGATTCCTGCTGAGTAAAGGCGTTACCGGTGCCGTCGGCGAAAACGACAATCCTCTTCCCTTTTTTTAAGACATCGGCATGCTGTGCCTCACCGGTCCCGGCACCGCCGGGTTTGGACCGGCTCCTTGTTTTGTTTTCCTCGCCCACGGGAATGACCTGGTCAATCCGCCGGAGGCGTCGCCATCGGTTGCCTTCGCCACTTGTCGAACTTGCCCAAAACGCCCCAGATTATTAGGCCGAGAAAGATCGGCAGCATGGGTCCGCTCATGCCGGAAAGGAGCGGAATGCCCTTCAAAACGCCATTGACAATCTGACCGAGAATTGAGTCGCCTTGGGACTGGCCAATAATGGCCGTGGCGACGGAGCCAATAAGACCTATCGCGGTTTTCTTGCCGTCCAACAACCGGCCAATGAACGTGCCGAGCGCGCCATTGACGGTCGTCAGTTCCGGTTTGAGGACGCCCTGCTTGATAAGCAACTGGCGTATGGCTTCGAAGTTTTCGAGTTCCGGAGGGATATCCTTGTCCACAGGCTCGGTTTTCCCCGCTCCGAATATTGCCAGAATTCGCTCCAACCGCTCCAGCCGGCCGCTAATTCTATCAGCATCGATATTCATGTCATCACCTCCAGGCTTTGGCGCTTCGTGCTGCGGGATCCGATGGTCCTCTTTATCGGCACCCGCCGCGACGGCCCCGCGCACAGCGGTCTCGAAACTGCGCGCGTAGGCGGCGATCTTGCTCGCCTTATCCAATCTGTTGACGATCCTGCGCGCCTCAACATAGTCGCACCGATTGCCATCGATGAAATCCGACAGCTTGCGTCCGGTCCACAAGCCCTCTACGTGGCCGGTCACGGCGACTTCGGCATCAATTCGGGGTTCAAGCAGCAGGCCTGGATTGTTTACGAAATCCCGATCGAACCGAACAGAAAGCCTGCGGTAGTTGTCAAGGTGGGTAACCTGTACCCGGCCACGACCAAAATAGCTTATTCCGCCAACCGGTTCCGCATAGTCGCGGCTGATCCTTCCATCGGCAAAAAGCTTGGCGACCGCCCGCCTTGCGCCTGCATCGCTGGTGGCAAAGCCTTCCCGCACAGGGACCATACGCCTACCGGTCTCATGGTATATGGTGGCAAGAATGTAAGCGAGCCAGCGCGGATCTTCATCGCTGTATTCGCGCTCCCAAACATCCAGCACATCGTCTATGCCCTCAACCTGAGACTGACTAAGCGATCCGCTGAACAGGCTCTGCCTGACACCATCAAAGAAGGTACGTCGCGACAATCGCTCAGGGCCTGGATCAGTCTGTGAAGACGGTGATTGGTCGCTTGATGGTGACCGTGGCGATGCCCCGAAAAGCAGCGATACCAAATCGCGCAGACGATCGATTTCACCCTGGTCGAGATCCGTTTCATCCGGCAGGTCCTCGCGCGACACATCGGATTTTTCGGCTGAATCCTTCACCGGATCCAGAGCATTGGCCCCGTCAAGCAGCGGGAGATTGACTCCAAGGGCGGCGGCAGTCTTTGGCCCGCAAATTCCGTCGGCCTCAGCCGGCCCCAGCACAGCCTTCTGGAACGCCGTCAGCGCCATGAGCGACAAACGGCCAAATTTGCCGTCCGCTTCACCCGTCAGATGCCCTGACGCGATCAGCGCCTGCTGCACGGCCTCAGACGTCGGACCATTTGATCCGAAACAAACAACTTGACGAAGGGCGGCAGGGTCCGCCTGCTCAACCAAAGCGATCTGATGCGCTTCGAACAGCAGGTAGACAAAAACGTCCTGCGCACGTGTATAGGCATTGTCGATAAACACCTTCCACGGGCCCGTCTCAGCCGCGTTGCTGCGACCCGGCATGCCGCGCACGACCTGACAACCAGCGCTGGAATATCGAGCAGGGCTGTCGCTGTAGGCGGAATGCAGATTGTCCCAAATGAAATCCCCTGGCCCGGTACCGAAGTCAATCTCGTCAAAATTGTCATAGGAGGTGTCGTTGGCCGTCCGGCGGACGGGAAAAAATGCAGCTTGGCGAAAGGCGCGATGCGCTCCCGGCTTTCCACTTTTGTGGATGCCTTTTTGGTAACGGAGGCGCCCGGGCACCAGGCGGTTTGTGCCGCGACCTCCCTTTTCGCGAGCTTTGGCAATCATCCTCGCGGAAGGAACCGTTGAGCCCGGAAACAAAGCGACTTGCCCGCTGGACCGGTCCCACTGACCAAGCGTACAGCGCATGTTCTGATAATCTATCGCTGCGAAATCAGCGTCATGCGCCTCACCAAAATTCAGACTGTTGGAACTCGCCGGCAAAGCGCCGCGGATGCCGAATAAAACCAGATCGTCTTCCGGTAGCGGGAAGCCAAAGCAAAGACACGCTTTCTCTAGAAGTTCTGACGAAATACTGATCATGCGCACCCCCTCCCGCATTGCTATAATGCTTGTGCAATCACTACCTCAAGTTTAGATTACTTACAATTTGTTAACCAAGTCAAGTACGCCTCAAACATCAATTCTCAGATTTTCTTGGGCATATTTTTCAGCAGCGACGCCACCTGATAAGGTTACTGAAAATACTGCATTTTTGACTTGCATACGTACCATGAAAGCATGGCCATTTAGGCTTTCGCGAGGCTTCTGGACGTCTCAAACCGATCAAAATATCCCGTCGTGCGAACATGACATGGAAAGGACGCCGACCATATTCAGCCGCTTGCATTCCAGCACTGAGATCCTGGGAAACCTTAAAGACGGGACGTGCGAACGAACCCGCTCAAGAGCCATTCGAGCCAAAAGTGTTTTCTATGTCACTGGTGTAGACCGGTACCGATATGTCCGAAATGGACCATCAAGTGAATGGCGCGCTCGGGAAGATTCGAACTCCCGACCCCCAGATTCGTAGTCTGGTGCTCTATCCAGCTGAGCTACGAGCGCGCGGCGGATGGCAATAGCTGTCCGCGAGGCGTGTTCCTAATCCTTTCAGCGCGCGAATGCAAGCGCCATCCGGTCAAATTTCTCACTGTTGCCGCGACTATTTCGAAAGCGCCGGAAGAGACGTGCCCATCTGCCCTACTCCCCGATCTCCTTGATCGGAAGCGGGACCAGCGGCTGGTGGCATTCCTGCTGTTCGGGCTGGTTCGGCAGGGTGATGCGGAAGTGTGTGCCGGAGCCCGATTTGTCGACAAGACCGATGGTGCCGCCATGGGCCCGGACCAACTCATTGGCAATGGCAAGGCCAAGCCCCGTGCCACCCGATCGTGTCGAGCCGTGAAATGCCCTGAAGAGGTTTTCCAGCGCCTTGGGCGGCATGCCCGGGCCGGTGTCGTCGATATCAATCGTTGCCATGCCGTTTTCGACCCGCGCAGACACGGTGATACGGCGCACGATGGCAAGGTCATCCGATGCGTCCGCGGTTAAAGCCTGGATGGCGTTGCGGCAAAGATTGTGGATGGCGCGAAACAGTTGCTCGCTGTCGGCGTCCAGCTCCAGCCCTTCGGGCACATCTATTATGAAATCGATCGGGACGTTTTCATTGGCGTGATCCGGATCAGCATCGACAATGAGCATGTCGCGCACATCCTCGACCAGCGCGGCAAAATCAACCCTTCGCCGGTTGGGTTCCGCCTCACTGGCGCGGCCGTAGTCCAGCACCTCGCGGGTATAGTCCACCGCCCGGTCCACCGTCCGTATGAGTTTTGGCGCGAAACGCTTGACGACGGGATCGTCCACCATCGACAGTCGGTCGGACATGAGCTGTGCCGAGGCCAGGATATTGCGCATATCGTGGTTGATCTTGGATACCGCCAGGCCGAGATTGGCCAGGTGCTGCTGCTTCTTCAGCGTGCCCTGCAATTCCTTCTGCATGGCCTCAAGGTGACGCTCGGCTATGCCGATCTCATCCTGGACATCACGCGGATGAATGATGCGGGACGGATCGTCCGGTTCACGCGAGAAAACCTGCATGCTCGCGGTCATGCGGCGAATCGGGCTGATCATCATAGTGTTGATGGCCACGAAGACGAGTCCCGCCGTAAACAGGGAAATCAATACTGAAAGGAAAAAGACGTTGCGGCCGTAGATCAGCATGGCGTTTCGCAACGGGTCTTCCTCCATGACCACGTCGATCATCATCGTGCTGCCTTCGACCGGCCCGTAAACGCGGATGACACGATCGTCCGAAAAGAGTGCGACAAAGGCATCACGGATCGCCGCAAAGGGCGAAACCGAGGACAGATCATATTGCTGATCCACACGGGGCGGCATGTCCGACGTGGCGATCAGACGGCTCATATTGCCGGTCTTCAGCGCAATCGATTTTGTGCCGGTTGCCATCAGGGCATCATCCTGGATCGGGCGCGGGAGCTCCATGTTCTCCCAACCCTCGACGACGAGACTGGCCGCAGCAGCAGTGCGCAGGCGATCCTCCAGCCAGCGCATGCGCATGTTGGCGACTGACGGTACGAAAATGAGCACTTCGGCGATCATGACAAACAACACTGTCAGTAGAAGCAGCTTGCCTGAAAGGCTGTGCCACGGCCTCTTTTTGCCGTTGGTTTGCAGCCTGTTTTTTTGGCTATCGTTTTCGCCCGAGCCCATCATTTTTCCCGTGTCGCGGCAGCTTGCAGTCCCTGAAATCTGTCCAGGCTGCTGCACCGAAGGAGGCGCCTGCCTATCCGAATCGGCGTAGAAACCCGATAATACTGCGAATAAAGGGTTTTCGCGTCATCGGACTATAATAGGAAATCACCGCGCGCTTTCCAATCTCGGCCATTGTGGGATAGGGAGGCACATAGCCGCGAACATTGGACAGCCGCATCCCGTTGGCAATGGCCAGCGCCCACATATTGATCATCTCGCCGGCTCCCGCACCGGCAATGGACACCCCGGCGATCCGGCCTTTGCGGTCGGTCACGAGCTTGATCAGCCCGTCGGTCTTTCGCTCTGCCAGCGCCCGGTCGTTTTCCGCATAGGGCCAGCGCAGGACATGGATCTGACCGAAGCGCTTGCGCGCCTCCTCCTCGCTGAGACCGACATGGGCCAGTTCGGGATCGGTATAGGTGGCCCAGGGGATGATGCGGGTGTTTTCCTTCGCGGGCGCACGGAACAGGATCTGCTGGATGACAAGGCCGGCATGGTAGCCCGCGACATGGGTGAACTGCAGCCCGCCGGCAACATCGCCGATGGCGAAGACGCGCTTGTTCGTCGTCTTCATATTCGGCTTTACCTTGATCCCGCGTCGGTCATATTCGACGCCGGCCTCTGAAAGGCCCAGGCCCTCGACATTGGCTGCGCGCCCCGTCGCAACGAGTATATGCGAGCCGTCGACGGTCTTTTCCCCATCCGCAGTGTCGACGCTGACGCGAACGCCAGCACGGCCGAATTTCTTGACGCCGGTTACCGTGGCGCCCTCCATGATCTCGACACCTTCCGCGCGGATACGGTCGAGAACGATGGCTGCGAGCTCGGGATCATCCTTGCCGAGCGCCTTCAATCCCTCGATCACCGTCACATCAGAGCCAAGGCGGCGGTGCGCCTGCGCCATTTCCATGCCGATCGGGCCACCGCCGACGACGATCAGATGACGCGCCCTTTGGGTGCGATCGAAGAGTGTCTCGTTGGTCAGATAATCAACCGTGTCGATACCGGGGATCGGCGGAACGAATGGCGATGATCCTGTTGCGATGACAAAGCGCCGCGCCTTGATCTCGTAGTCGCCGGCCACCACGGTATTTGCATCTGTAAAGGCTCCCGCAGCCTCGATGACCTTGACACCCAGCGCTGTGAACCGTTCGACGGAATCGTTCGGGGCGATTGCATCGATAACGGAGTGAATATGCGCGTGGACCTTCTTGTAGTCGACCTTCATGTCGCCGGCATGGACGCCGAAATGCGGCGCCTCGGCAATGGCGTGGGCGTGTTTGCCGGCGGCGATGATCGCCTTGGAGGGCACGCAGCCATAGTTGAGGCAATCGCCACCCATCTTGCCTTTTTCGATCAGCACGACATCCACACCGAACGAGGCGGCGGCAGCGGCAACCGTCAGACCGCCCGATCCCGCACCTATCACACATATGTCGGGACGTAGCGTGGTGGTCATGTCACCCCTCCTCAATCAATAAAGATAAAGCCCGGCAGGCCTGCCCGGCGCAGAATAATCAGATTTCACGGCCGGCGCGGATTTTTTTGATCACAAAGGGGATCGCGGCGACAACGGCCAGCGCGGCAAAGGCAATGGTCAGTTCGGTCGTGACAAGGTCCGAAACCGAGATGTCACGGCCGGCGGCCTTGGCCGAAAGGATCACACTGTCCAGCCCCTGGCCAAGATAGGCATAGGCATAGGTGCCGGGCAGGATGCCGATGAAGGTGGCGGCCACATAGATGCGCAGCGGCACGTTGAACAATGCCGGCGCGATATTGATAACAAAAAACGGGAAGACCGGTGCCAGCCGCAAAACGAGCAGGAAGCCGAACGCGTTTTCCTCAAAGCTGTGCGCCAGCTTCGACACTCCGGGTCCGGCCATTTTTTTCAGGAAATCGCCCATGGCCGTGCGGGCGGCGAGAAAGATGATCGAAGCACCGATGGTCGCGGCGAACGCAGTCAGCGTGCCGCCCATGAACCAGCCGAACAGAAAACCGCCGAGGATCGTCAGCAAGGAGGCGGCCGGGAAGGAAAACGCCACGGCGGCGGTGTAGGCCAGCAGATAGATCAGACTTGCGACGACGATGTTGTCCGTCACATAGGCCTTGAGCGCGTCGCGATGCTCAATCAGGGATTCGAAACTGAGATACTGGTGCAGGCCAAAATAATATCCAAGTGCCAGCCCGCCGACGATAACTCCGATCGGCGCAAAACGCCTTATCCGCCCGGCACTGTTTTGCGTTTTCATGGCTCCGTCTTCATCCATGGCGGCAGTGCGGTCAAGCCGCGCGCCTGCGGTCTCTCCTACGCGTCCCGTCTCGATTGCCATGGAATGCTCCTCGTTGTTAGGGGCGGGACCGGTGTGAGCCCGCGAGCCCTTTGAATCTAATGGTGGCATCGCCGGTGAGCCAATGAATTCAACTCGCGTTTTTGAACGTGTGTGTGACCGTGGACAGCACGGCGTTCACATCAGCGTGATGCTTGATGGTCACCAAAGGGTTAACTGATGTCATTCAAGGACCAGTCGTAAACGAAGCGACCGAGGCGCGCCGAATTGATATTTGCCTTGTGCTGCGGCTCGGCAAAGGCGCTCCAATGGCCCTTCAGCTGCCCCCTGCCGCCAAAGTCATCGGCGTACCAGGAGTAGATCTTGGAGGATGTAATCCGGCCCGATTTGACCGACACGCCGCGTGAGTGATTGACATATTCACGGGCATTTTGCGCCAGCAGGCTGTTAAGGTTCGAGCCGGTAAAAGCGCGGACCGCGAGATTGGGACATGAATAGGATGCGCAGTTCAGCCCGTAATGGGACATGGGATCTTCAAACAATCCCCGCACTATCCGGTGTTCGACATCGTCAAGCGAAAGCTCCTGGCCTTCAACCGTCATGAGCTTCTTCGACCACGGGCCGGAGCCGAATAAACCGCCGCCGCCGAGCTTGATATCCTTGATCGATTTGACCGGGTAATAGTCGGCGACCACATCCAGCGTGGCGGCGTTGTAGAGATTGATCCAATAGGCATGCGCCTCATCTGCCGAGAATGTCGTCGGACGCGCACTCTGCATGGCCACAAGATAGGCTTTGAGCTGGCCTTGCGCCGACGATTTCAGCCCGCGATAATCGAACCTGTTATATCCCTGTGCATCCGGTTTGACATAGGCCCTGAGCATTGCATCGAAGGCCGAATGATCAAAACCTGCACCGCCGCGCGGGCGTAATTTGGTGATCGGGCGCGCCGCCTGTGCGCTCTGGACACCGGTGGCATGTGCGACGGCAAGCGTTGTTCCTGCGATCAGAAAGGAGCGTCGGGATAAATCTGTCATGGGCATTCCTCAATTGTCTGGGTTGCGACAAGGCCGGGCAGTTGCATTGGCGGGAAAATTGCGCGGCCATTCTTATGAGGCAAGAGCTTCGGCGGCGTTCTCACTGTCATGTGAAACAAGGTGATGGGCTGGCGGGCGGGCAAACGGCGCCAACAGATGGGGCCGAAGCACCCGCGTAGGAGCAATGCGATTGACTTAAACGGGGCTTTCTGCGTATAAGCCGCGCACGTTCGGGTTCGATCGTCCGGCGCCTGTTTTTTGCGCCCTCGCCGCCCAGACAATAATCGCAACGCTACTGTTTTTGACAGTCCGAAGAAGGGCCGCACACCGCGGTGTTTAAATAAATGACAAAGCGTACCTTTCAACCGTCCAAAATCGTGCGCAAGCGCCGCCACGGCTTCCGCGCCCGCACCGCCACCAAGGGTGGCCGCAAGGTCCTCGCCGCTCGCCGCTCGCGTGGACGCAAGCGTCTGTCGGCCTGAGCCGACCGGGAAACTCCTAAGAGGGCTCATGCCGTCGACCGGGCTATCGCCGAAAATCGGACGTCTTCGCAAAAGGTCCGAATTTCTGGCCGTTCGTAAAGGTGAACGGCGCAGGGGTCCCTATTTCATTGTCGAGGTCCTGGATCGTGAACGGCCGCAGGATGCGCCGCGCATCGGCTATACGGTGACCAAACGGCAAGGCAATGCAGTCGAACGCAACCGGATCCGGCGACGGCTCAAGGAAGCTGTAAGAACCGGCGCCGGATTTGATATGAAGCCCGGTCATGATTATGTGGTGGTAGCGCGACGTGATGCGTTGAAAGCGCCTTTCGGGGCTTTGTCGGACGCGCTGGCGACCCGCATCAGAAAGACTGCCGGCGGACAACGCGGTACCGGCCGCTTCCCTGCTCCGAACAACGGAACCGAGTGATGGAACAGAACAAAAATTATTTCATAGCCATTGGCCTTTCAGTGCTGATCCTGATCGCCTGGCAGTTTCTGTACGTCAATCCGAAAATCGAGCAGGAGCGGGCCGCGCAGGAAGCGTTGCAGCAGCAGCAGCTCGAACAGCAGACACCGCAGACCGGTCAATCGGCAACGTCCACGGCAACCGGTTCTTCCGAACTGCCGCAGCAGGGTGGATCGAGCGCAACCAGCCTGCCCGGCGCTGCATCCGGAGGCACCGGGGTCGCCTCAACCATCAGCCGTGAGGCATCGCTCGGCCAGTCCCAGCGCATCTCAATCGAAACACCGGCCCTGACAGGATCGATCAACCTTGCCGGTGCCCGCTTCGACGATCTCAAGCTGAAAAACTACCATGAGACGGTGGACCCGACGAGCCCGATCATCGAGCTTCTGTCGCCGGCGTCGATGGAGGAAGGCTACTTTGCCGAATTCGGCTATGCGGGCAACGATATCAGCGGTGCGGTTCCGGGTCCCGAGACAGTCTGGCAGGTTGACGGGACACCGACACTTACCCCCTCGACACCGGTGGTGCTGACCTGGACAAATGACAAGGGCCTTGCCTTCCAGCGCACGATCAGCATCGACGAGAACTATATGTTCGAGATCATCGACGCGGTGACCAACAGCTCAGACAGTGCGGTTTCGGTTTCGCCCTACGGACGCGTCACCCGCATGTACAAACCGCAGCTGACAGGCATCTATGTTCTGCATGAGGGTTTGCTCGGCGTGATTGGCGAGGACGGCCTGCAGGAAATCGACTATGACGATGTCGAGGAAGACAAAACGATCAGCCCCGCCAAGACCAGCGACGGCTGGATGGGCATCACCGACAAATACTGGGCAACCGCTCTCATCCCGGCACAGGGCCGACCGTTTCAGGCACGATTTTCCTATTTCGACGACGGCCGGCCGCGCTACCAGACGGACTATCTCAGCGATGCGGTGACCGTGCAGCCCGGACAGACCCAGACCAGCGAGAAGCACCTCTTTGCCGGCGCCAAGCTGGTCCCGATCATTCAGGACTATGAGGTCACTTACAGCATCGACCGGTTCGACCTGATGATCGACTGGGGCTGGTTCTACTTCATCACCAAGCCGATGTTCCATCTGCTTGATTACTTCTACAAGTTCTTCGGCAATTTCGGCATCGCGATCCTGGCGACCACCGTTCTCTTGAAGCTTTTCTTCTTCCCCCTGGCCAACAAATCCTACAAATCCATGGCCAATATGAAGAAGGTCCAGCCGCAGATGGAGGAGATCAAGGCCAAGCATGGCGACGACCGCCAGGCGATGCAGAAGGCCATGATGGAACTCTACAAGAAGGAGAAGATCAATCCGGTGGCGGGCTGCTGGCCTGTCCTGTTGCAGATTCCGGTCTTCTTCGCGCTCTACAAGGTGCTGTACGTCACCATCGAAATGCGCCATGCGCCGTTCTTCGGCTGGATCCAGGACCTTTCCGCGCCCGATCCGACCACTATCTTCAACCTCTTCGGACTGTTGCCGTTCACGCCGCCGCTGTTCCTGATGATCGGCATATGGCCGCTGCTGATGGGCATTACCATGTTCCTGCAGATGCGCATGAACCCGACACCGCCCGATCCGACCCAGGCCATGATCTTCAACTGGATGCCGGTCATCTTTACCTTCATGCTGGCGACGTTCCCGGCCGGTCTGGTGATCTACTGGGCATGGAACAACTTCCTGTCGATCATCCAGCAGGGCGTGATCATGAAACGCCAGGGCGTAAAAATCGAGCTGTGGGACAATCTGATCAACATGTTCAAGAAGAAGCCGAAAGCGGCTGAATAGCCGCTTTCCTGAAGGCAGATGAACGAAACGCCGCCCAACGCGCCCGATGCCGCGACACTGTTCGCACGGCCGTGGGTTTTCATACGCGGCGTGCCGGCAATGAAATTCCTGCCGCCCGAGGGGCCGCCTGAGGTCGCCTTTGCCGGGCGTTCGAATGTCGGCAAATCCTCCCTGATCAATGCACTGGTGCGTCAGAAGGGTCTTGCGCGTACGTCCAACACGCCGGGGCGCACGCAGGAGCTGAACTATTTCGTGCCCGACGGTTTTTCCGGGCAAGCCGGCGACCTGCCTCCCCTCGCCCTTGTCGACATGCCGGGTTACGGCTTTGCCAAAGCGCCAAAGGCACAGGTCAAGAAGTGGACCGAACTCGTCTTTGACTACCTGCGCGGCCGTTCGACGCTCAAACGCGTTTATGTGCTGATTGACGCCCGTCACGGCCTGAAGGCCAATGATGAGGATGTCCTGAAACTGCTGGATACAGCCGCCGTGTCCTACCAGATCGTTTTGACCAAGATCGACAAGATCAAGACCGCCGGCATCGACCGGCTGTTGCGCGAAACGGATGAGCGGATCAGAAAGCGGCCGGCTGCTTTTCCGCACATCGTTGCCACATCTTCGGAAAAATCGATCGGTATGGATGAACTGCGGCAAGCGATCATGGACGCCACTCAGAGTTAGCCGTTCATTTTCAAATATGTGTGCTATTGTCGGCGCACAAATGTCAGGAGAAGTGCGGTCTAATGGGCGACAAGCATGAACCCCAACAGGTGGCAATGGCGTGGGCGGTGCACGCTTTTACCGCATCTGGCATCGTGCTTGGTTTTCTCGCGCTTGTCGCCATCCTGGACAACGATAAAACCGCGGTTTTCATGTGGCTTGGCCTGGCGCTGTTCGTCGACGGGATCGACGGAACACTGGCGCGCAAGGTGAAAGTGCGTGAGGTCACCCCTCAACTCGACGGCACCACACTCGACAATGTCATAGACTATTTCACCTATGTGGCCGTTCCGGCAATGATGGTTTACTGGTTCGGGCTTGTGCCCCAAGGCTGGGAAACGGTGACCGCGGCGACCATCATGGCCGTGTCGTGTTATACGTTCGCCAATACCGGCATGAAGACATCGGACTATTACTTCTCCGGATTTCCGGCGCTGTGGAATGTCGTCGTTCTCTATTTCCACATCCTGCAGACAAGCCCCTGGACCAATCTGATCGTCATTGCGATCTGCGCCATACTGACTTTCGTGCCACTCAAATATGTGCACCCGTTCCGCGTCGCGGACTGGCGCGGGGTGACAATACCCATGACGGTGCTTTGGGCCGCAACCACCTTGAGACTGGTTCTCATTCCACCTGATGTCACGACGGAGCAGAAGGCCTCGTCCATATTCTTCTGGCTATGGGTGCTCTCGACCCTCTACTTCATCGGGCTGTCGCTCTGGCGGTCCTTCCGGCCCGAGCCTGAAGACGATCAGGCGGCCTGAGCCTCAAACGTCAAAGCCAGACCGTTTATGCAATGTCGCATGCCCGTGGGCGGCGGTCCGTCATTGAAGATATGGCCGAGATGGCCGCCGCATCGGCTGCAATGAACCTCGGTGCGCGGCAGGACCAGCTTGAAATCACGTTTCGTCCCGACTGCGTCGGTCAAAGCCTCGTAGAAACTCGGCCATCCGGTGCCGCTGTCATATTTCGTTTCGGATGCATAGAGCGGCTGCGCGCATCCGGCGCAATTGTAGGTCCCTTCCCGCTTTTCATAGAGAAGCTCGCTTGTATAGGGGCGTTCCGTCGCCTCCTCGCGAAGAACGGCAAACTGGTTGGGGCTGAGACGCTCACGCCACTCGGCCTCGCTGTAGGTGATTTCAAACGTGCCTTCACTGGCCTCCGCAGGCACGTTAGAGGGCCTGAAGGCGTAAAGGCCGCCAAACGCGGCGACAGCAGCCCCGGAAAGCAGAAATGCACGGCGATTCATGAGCAACTCCTTCTTTGCCTTTAATATAGTCACTCTGTTGCTGACATAGGCATGAACTTTTCGCGAGCAACTCCTATCAAGCAATGATTTTAGAGCCAGTCAGAGTTGCTCGGCGCGCATGCGGCCGGATATCGATAGGTCAGAGATATTTTTGCCATGACAGGCGGATTAAGTTCGTGCCGCTAGTAGGATAACATCACTTTGGAACAAAGATATTGACAAAAACTGCTCGCATCTGCGCTGCGCAAACCCCGGAATTTATCGAGGATGTGCCGTCTGCGACAGCTTATCTAAAAGATCTTTCCGAAGCTGCCATCGGACAGGGTGCGTCTCTTCTCGTTTTTCCAGAAGGGTTTTTACAGGGTTACATTGTCGAAGAACGGCGCGCCAGGGATATTGCATTCAATGTCGCTTCGTCTGACTTTGAGAAAACCCTGCAGAGTTTTCCCAAAACAGAACTAACGATCGTTGTCGGTATCATCGAAGTAGAAGACGGCAATTTATTCAACACAGCAATCATTGTCAGACAGAGGGCTCTTGTTGGCCAATACCGGAAGATGCACCTTTTGAAGTCCGAGAGAGCCTTCACACCGGGCACCAGGTGCCCCGTATTCGATGTGGGCGAGTTCAAATTCGGCGTAAATATTTGCTACGACGCCAACTTTCCCGACCCTTCCAAAGAGGCGTCCAGGGCAGGCGCTTCTCTGATTGCGTGCTGTGCAAACAACATGCTCCGACGCAAAACGGCTGAAGAATATAAAGAGCGACACAACGCCATACGTGGCGAGCGTTGTCGCGAAGCGGGTCTTTGGATGATTTCGTCCGATGTGACCGGTGAGCGTGAAGGTAAGGTCTCCTGGGGACCAACCTCCGTTATTGCGCCTGACGGAACGGTGATGAAACAACTACCGCTGGGAGAACGGGGCTTGCTGGGTTTTGACCTTCCGCTTGGCACAGTCGGTGTAGAAACAAAACTCAAGGCTGACGAAACAGGCAAAACAGCAATTGCCCTCGGCAGTCTTCGCCGATAGAACTCTCGCAATTTTCAAGGAACAATCATGGCCGACCAGCAACACGATCACAGCGAAGACAGCCAGAAGCAGGCGAAACTGCTCTCCCAGGCACTGCCCTTCATGCAGCGCTACGAGGACTGCACGATCGTCGTCAAATATGGCGGCAACGCCATGGGCGATGCAGAGCTTGGCCAGGCATTCGCGCGTGACGTGGCACTGCTCAAACAATCCGGGGTGAACCCGATCGTGGTGCATGGCGGCGGGCCGCAAATCGGCCGCATGCTCTCCGAAATGGGCATTGAATCGAAATTCGAGGGTGGTCTCAGGGTTACCGACGAACGGACGGTGGAGATAGTCGAGATGGTGCTCGCAGGCTCCATCAACAAGGACATCGTGGCGATGATCAATGCCGAGGGCGAATGGGCGATCGGCCTGTGCGGCAAGGACGGCAATATGGTGTTTGCCGAAAAGGCGCACAAAACGTTTGTCGATCCCGATTCCAATATCGAGCGGATTCTGGATCTCGGCTTTGTCGGTGATATTGTCGAGGTTGACCGCACGCTTCTCGACCTCTTGGCGAAATCGGAGATGATACCGGTGATCGCGCCGGTCGCGCCGGGGCGCGACGGTCACACCTACAATATCAACGCCGATACTTTTGCCGGGGCGATTGCCGGAGCGCTGAACGCCACCCGCCTTTTGTTCCTCACGGATGTCCCCGGTGTGCTCGATGCCGACGGCAATCTGATCAAACAACTGACGGTGGATGAAGCCAAGGCGCTGATTGCCGATGGCACGGTATCAGGCGGCATGATCCCGAAAGTCGAGACATGTATTCATGCGATCGAGGCCGGTGTCGAAGGGGTTGTCATCCTCAATGGCAAGACAGCCCACGCTGTCCTGCTGGAGCTTTATACCAAGCACGGTGCGGGAACGCTCATCGTGCGCTGACAATCAACAATGCCAGCGGTCGCTTCAGGTCAGCAGGACAAGGAGAATGACGCCGCCAACGATCAAAAGGGTTCCGACGATCTCGAGGCGGGTGACCTTTTCGCGGAAGATGAAGACAGTCGACAAGAAGGTGAAAATGATCTCCACCTGCGCCAGGACCTTCACATAGGCCGCTTGCTGAAGCGTCATGGCCATGAACCAGCCAAAGGACGCCGTCGCACCGGCCAGACCGACGACTAGCGCCGGTTTCCAGGCTGCCACGATCCGGCCGATCTCGGCACGGTCGCGCAGCAGCATCCAGATCAGCATGACCACCGTTTGCAGGACAATGACAAAGGCCAATGTGACGGCGGCCTGCATCATGAAATTCGGTCCGCCGAGCGACAGCGACGCTGCGCGATAGGCAACCGCCGCAATGCCGAAACCGACTCCAGAGGCAAGACCGATAAGCGCCGTGCGGCTGAATACAGATGTAATCAGGCTTTTCCAGCTCACCGTGCCGTGGGCAACGGAAATCAGCATGACCCCGATGACCGATACCGCGATGGCAAACAGACTGCCGATACTGACTGTTTCGCCAAGGAACAACAAACCGAACAGCGCCGCCTGCGCCGGTTCCGTGCGCGAATAAGCAGTGCCGACGGTGAAATTGCGGAACGAGAAGAGATGGACCAGCAACTGTGTGCCTGCGATCTGGGCAAAGGCGCCAATAACGGCCCAGAAGAAAAAACTGCCATTGAAAGCCGGCAGCGACATGCCGAAGCCGAAATGCAGAATGGCGACAAAAAGCAAGGCAAACGGAAAGCCGAAGCCGAAACGCACGAATGTCGCGCCGGTCGTGCCCATGACACCCTTGAGGTGCTTTTGCATGGCAGACCGGATGTTCTGGAGAAAGGCCGCAGCAATGGTGATGGGAATCCACAATTCCATGCGCCGGCTTTATCACGGCCTTTTTTAAAGGCCAACGGGTTTGCGGATGCACGATGACGGCATCTGTGTCATAAGGCGGCATGCTCAATAACATGCCAAACACTCTCGACTTCGACGACATCACCTCATGGGTCTTCGACCTCGACAACACGCTCTATCCGCGTCACACGGATCTCTTCTCGCAGATTGACAAGAAGATGACGGCCTATGTGCAGAACCTTCTCAGCCTGCCGCGGGATGAGGCGCGCAAGGTCCAGAAAGACTACTATCGCGACTACGGCACGACACTGAACGGCCTGATGAAAATTCACGGCATTGATCCGAACGATTTTCTGGAGAAGGTGCATGACATCGACTATTCGTGGATCAAGCCCCACCCGGAGCTCGGCGAGGCGATTCGCACCCTTCCGGGCCGCAAGTTCATCTTCACCAATGGCGATGTCGGCCATGCGGAGCGTACGGCGACGGCACTCGGGATTCTCGACCATTTTGATGAGATATTCGACATCCTCGCCGCTGACCTGACGCCCAAGCCTGCGGCGGAAACCTATGACCGGTTTCTTTCGCTACACAGCATTGACGGGGCCAGTGCAGCGATGTTCGAGGACCTGCCGCGCAATCTGACCGTCCCGAAGTCGCTGGGTATGCGCACCGTTCTCATCGTGCCGCACAATATGGATGAAGCGCTTGGTGAAGTATGGGAAGAGGAAGGCAAAGACGGCGATCATATCGACTATGTCACCGATGACCTGGCCGGCTTCCTACAGACCTATCTCGACGCCAGGTAAGATTACGGACCGGTCATGCCGGCCCGCAATCGCTTTGACCCTAGTTGGTCTTTTTTCCGTGATGCATCTTGCCATGATCCATGGCTTTGGTTCCGGCCGGCTTGACCGGTAGCGTGAGCTCCACGTCGCCGGCCTTCTCGAAGGTCAGGACCACCGGCACCACCTCGCCTTCCTTGAAGGGCTCCGGCACCGCCATGAACATCAGGTGATAACCGCCGGGCTTCAGCTCAACGGTCTCGCCGGCCGGGATGACAAGGCCGTCCGGCAGCGCCCGCATCTTCATCACATCGTCGACGATTGCCATTTCGTGGATTTCGGTTTTGTCGGTCCGGGGTGTCGTGACAGCGACCAGCCTGTCATCCTGCCCACCCTTGTTTTCAACGATCAGGAAGCCGCCGCCGACCTTCTGTCCCGAAAGCATGGCACGGGTCCAGGGCGCCGAGATGTGCAGGTCGCCGACCATGGCCATGGCCGGCTTCATTTCCATCTTGTCATCGGCAAGAACAGGGCTGGCGGCAAGTACGGCTGCACCGAGGGCAGCGGCGAGAAGTGTTTTGAGAATACGCATGAAAATCTCCGTTACGTCAGATCAATGTGCACCCAAAGCGGTGCGTTTCTTCAAGACCAGATGGAGAGCGGAGGACCTCTTATCGTGCGCAGCGCACTGCGCGTTGAGCTGATGTTGAGTTCTTCATGTGCCGCGACGCGCCAGGTGAGAAGTGCACGAGCGCCAATCAGCGGCGGCGTCTCGGACGGATGAAGCGCCTTGACGTTCTTTTGCCCTGCAGACTGCCCACAGGCGACCAGGCAGGGACAGTTTTCGTGACCGCCACCCGGCTGGCCGGGCTCCGGAACGGCGCCGTTCGTGGTGCAGATGACGAGAGAAAGACCGTTTTGCTGGGCGCGCAGTTCGGAGACTGGCTGCAGCAACAACGCGCCAAGCACCATGACGCACAAAACGGCGAAATACGCCCCTTCCGCACGTAGGCAAGCCATCAGTGACTTTTGGCGCGACCCGGTCATGGCGCCTGTATAGCGCGCCAGTGCAGGCGCGTAAAAGGACAAATTGCAGCAGGCCGCCAGGCGCAATCGCGCCGGACCTAAAGCCCGTAGTGCCCCGCGATGATGTCCCAGGCCTCGTCCGCCGTTTCTACAAACTGGATGAGATCGAGATCGTCGGGCGAGATGGTGCCGAAATCGGCCAACTCCTGGAAATTGATGACCTTGTTCCAGAACTCCGCGCCAAAGAGGATGAACGGCACCCGCTCCATGCGACCGGTCTGGATCAGGGTGAGCGACTCGAACAGTTCGTCCATCGTGCCGAAGCCGCCCGGAAACACGGTGATCGCCTTGGCGCGCATCAGGAAATGCATCTTGCGGATAGCGAAATAGTGAAAGTTGAAGCACAGCTCCGGCGACACATATTCGTTCGGCGCCTGCTCGTGCGGCAGGATGATGTTAAGACCGATCGATGCGGCGGATTCCTCCGAAGCGCCGCGGTTTCCTGCTTCCATGACGCCGGGTCCGCCACCGGTCACAACAACGAATTCCCGGTTGTAGCTCTCCATCGAATGACGTGAGCAGATCTGAGCGAAACGGCGCGCTTCCTCATAGTATTTGGAGGCCGCCGACAGGTTCTTCTTCTGCGTCTCGTTGCGCGCGGCCCAGGGATCCGTGCCGGGCTCAGGGATACGGGCACCACCGAACATGACGACGGTGGAGCGGATGCCGCGCTCGCTCAGGAGAATTTCCGGCTTGAGAAGTTCAAGCTGAAGGCGAACCGGACGCAAATCCTCGCGGCACATGAAATCGTCATCGGCAAAGGCGAGCCGATAGGCCGGCGCTTCGGTTTGCGGCGTCCGCGGCACCTCTGCCGCGCGCATCCTGTCTGTTCGGTTATCGAACAGCGGATCCCAGACATCATCCTTGCGTTTTGCGACCATGACTACACTTTCACTCCACTTGAGGGCATTTGCCGCCCCTTTGTACCGATTGACGGCCCGCCCTTCCTCGCTTAGAGCAAGAGCCGGCAGGCAAATTGCCCTTGCTGACCACTGCAACGCCGCAGATGCAGACGCAAACTCGGCGCAGTACCACAGAATATGACATTGCCGGGAGGCAACAATGGCTGCCCCCTACACTAAAGCGTGACCGTTAAAGAATAACTCCAAGGACATAGGCCATGAACAAACCCGACCTCGCAGAGCTGGAATCCGTCATCGACGCCGCCTTCGACGACCGCGACAATGTGGATACCGCAACGCGCGGCCAAATCCGCGAGGCCGTCGATGAAGCCCTGAACCTTCTCGACCACGGCGAAGGCAGGGTGGCTGAAAAGGGCGCGGACGGCAATTGGAAGGTAAATCAATGGTTAAAAAAGGCCGTTCTTCTTTCGTTCCGCCTCAATCCGATGACTGTTATCAAGGGCGGCCCGAATGAAGCTAGCTGGTGGGACAAGGTCCCGTCCAAGTTTGACGGCTGGAGCGCCCACGAGTTCGAGAGGGCCGGTTTTCGCGCGGTGCCGAACTGCACGGTCCGCCGGTCGGCCTATATCGCCCCGAACGTCGTTTTGATGCCGTCCTTCGTCAATCTCGGCGCCTATGTCGATGAAGGCACCATGGTCGACACATGGGCAACCGTCGGGTCCTGCGCACAGATCGGCAAGAATGTGCATCTGTCTGGCGGCGTTGGCATCGGCGGTGTCCTGGAGCCCCTGCAGGCCGGACCGGTGGTCATTGAGGACAATTGTTTCATCGGCGCGCGCTCCGAGGTAGTTGAAGGCTGTATCGTGCGCGAAGGGTCCGTCCTCGGCATGGGTGTCTATATCGGCCAGTCGACCAAGATCGTCGACCGTGAGAGCGGCGAGGTGTTTTACGGCGAGGTTCCGCCCTACTCCGTTGTTGTCGCCGGCTCCATGCCCGGAAGCAAGCCGATGGGCAACGGCAATGCGGCGCCGCATCTTTACTGTGCGGTCATCGTCAAACGCGTCGACGAAAAGACGCGCTCCAAGACTGCCATCAACGATTTGCTGAGAGACTAATCCTGTTTGAGGCCAATGGGCGAAGAAACACCGGCTCCACCGAAACGACATACTCCGGCCATGGGCTGGTTCTTCTTCAGCCCGTCCGGCCGCATCGACCGGCTGCCTTACATTCTCGGTCTTTTGTTCCTGACCGCCGTGAACGGCTTTCTGCTGAGCCGCCTTGCGGCCGTTCCGGAGGACAGCACGGAGTTTGTCTTCTGGAGCTTCGTGGGCTTCACCACCGCTCTCGGCTCCATCTGGTCCGCCATTGCCATTGCGGTGAAGCGGTTGCACGACATGAATGTGCCGGGCGCGGTCGCCGTGTGCCTCTTTATCGCGCCGATTGCCTTCCTGACCGTTCTTGTCCTGTGCTTGTGGCCGGGAAGCAGCGGGCCGAACCGTTTCGGTGAACACCGAAACCGTCCAAAACCCTAGTTGCGGCAATCGAGACGATGGCACTTTTCAATTTGTGAAGCGGTTGGGTTCCTCCATGCTTCCATTTGAGCCGGATACGCTCTAGAGCATTGCATCATGACCGATCCGATCGCAAATCTGACTGCCCTTATACGCTGCGCCTCCGTGACGCCTGCCGATAACGGTGCGCTGAGCGCGCTGGAAGCGATGCTTGAGCCGCTTGGGTTTACCGTCGACCAGGTCGCGTTTGAGGCGGCGGGCACGCCGACCATCAACAATCTTTACGCGCGCCTCGGCTCCGACGGACCGCATCTCATGTTTGCCGGCCACACCGATGTCGTTCCGCCGGGCAATGAGGCCGACTGGTCGCATCCGCCCTTTGATGCGGCCATTGACGATGGCATGCTCTTCGGCCGCGGCGCGGTCGATATGAAGGGCGGCATCGCCTGTTTCGTTGCGGCCATCGCGCGCCATATCTCCGCTCATGGATCGCCCCCCGGCTCCATCTCGCTGCTGATCACGGGCGATGAGGAAGGCCCGGCGATCAACGGTACGACCAAGGTGCTTGCCTGGGCTGCCGACCGCGGTGAGAAATGGGATGGCTGCATCGTCGGTGAGCCGACGAACCCCAACGCCCTAGGCGATATGATCAAGATCGGCCGCCGGGGCTCGCTCAGCGGTACGCTGACTGTGAGCGGCGTACAGGGCCATGCGGCCTATCCGCATTTGGCCGACAATCCGGTCAGGGCGCTCCTGCCAATGCTGGAAAGCCTGATCAGCCCGCCATTCGACGAGGGGACGGACGCATTTCCGGCGACAAATCTCGAACTGACGACGGTCGATGTCGGCAATCCGGCGAGAAACGTCATTCCTGCGCAAGCCTCAGCCGCCTTCAATGTGCGTTTCAACGACACCTGGTCGACCGAAAGTCTCAAGGCGGAGATCGAACAACGGCTGGAGAGCGCTGCGGCCGACACGCGCTTCCGACCCGGGCGGAACAAGGCGGATTACGAGCTTTCGTGGCGCGACCCGGCCTCACCGGTGTTTTTGACCCGGGACGAACAGCTCATTGAAACCCTTGCCGGCGCGGTCGAGGCCAGAACCGGCAAGTGGCCCGAGCTTTCAACGACCGGCGGCACCTCGGACGCCCGCTTCATCAAGGATTATTGCCCGGTCGTCGAATTCGGATTGGTCGGCCAGACCATGCATATGGTGGATGAGCGCACTGCCCTCACCGATCTGGAAAACCTGACCGGCATCTATGAGGAGTTCCTGCAACGCTGGTTTGCCCCGTGACGGCACCTTCACTCAACCAGGTGTCTGCCTACATGACGGGCATCGTCAGGATGGTCCGGAACGAGCCGGACGGCCTGAACTATCTTGATCTTTCCACACGCGGTTTCTGGCAGTCATTCTGGTCCTATGCCTTTTCGCTGCCGGCTTACATCGCTCTCTGGCTTTCCAACCGCGCCGCGCAGCTTGCCGCAACGCCTGATAGTGACCTTGGGACCGGTCTTTTCCTCAGAGCGGCGCTGACGGATGCGACGGGTATCGCCGTTGGCATCTGCGCCGTGGCTGTCGTCGCCCGGCCGATGGGTATTGCCGATCGTTTCGTGCATCTCATTGTTTCGACAAACTGGCTGTCCCTGCCGCTCGTCTATGCCACCGCGATGACTACCCTGCTGACCATCGGAACAGGCGGTGAAAGCGGAGCTTTTCTGCAGCTCATCATCTTCCTGGCAGCGCTGACGATAAGCTGGCGGGTGATTCGGGTCGCGCTCGGCGGCGACGGGCTTATGGCCTTCGGCCTGCTCGTGCTGATGCAACTTGTTTTCGCCCTTACGAAGGTCGTTCTTGGCTAGGACGCTCAAGCGTCCCTCATATCGCGCCGGGCGCTGAGGATTGCCCTCAATTCACCGGCCTTTTCATCAAGGTCAGCCAGGTCAGCCACCTTGAAGGATCGCGCTTCCCTGCCGTCGCCGACACGGTTGGGAAACATGCCCGCAATCTCCGCACCCTTGTGGAACATCAGGCTGGCATGCTTCTTCGCCCTGGGAAAAAAGCCCGCTCGGAATTTCTGCTCATAGCGTCACTCCAGCACTGGTTCCGGCTGATCCTTATAATCTTCGGCAAAGCAGGCTGTCATCGCCGGGACGCCGGCAAAATCGTCCCACTACCCAAACGGAACTGGCATGTTGGGGCGTCTGCGTCTAAAACCCTTGCGGCGAGGACTAGCAGATGGCCGACGACGGCATATTGGACGTTCTGATCATCGGCGCCGGATTTTCCGGTGTGTGCGCGGCTATCAAGCTCAAACAGGCCGGCATCAAGGACTTTCGTATCTACGACAAGGCCGGCGGAATCGGCGGTACATGGTGGAATAATACCTATCCTGGCGCGGCCTGCGATATCCCTTCGCATTTTTATTGCTTCTCCTTCGAACCCAATGCGAACTGGTCGCGGCTTTATTCTCCGCAAGAAGAGATCCAGGCCTATATCGAGTATTGCGTCGACAAATACGGTCTGCGTTCGCACCTCAATCTGCGCCGCGAGATTGTCTCGCTGACGTTCGATGATGCCTCCGGCACATGGACCACCCTCATGAAGGATGGCGAGCGCGTCCGAAGCCGTTTTGTGATCAACGGGTCCGGCGCGCTGCACAAACCATCGACGCCCGCATTCAAAGGTGCGGAGCGTTACAGCGGCATATCCATGCATACGGCCGAGTGGGACAAGAGTTTTGAACCGTCGGACAAGACCATCGCGGTGATCGGCAGCGCAGCCAGCGCCATTCAGGTCATTCCGGCGATCGCCGAACAGGCGAAACATATCTGCCTTTACCAGCGCACCCCCAACTATATCCTGCCACGCAATGATTTTGCCTATTCGGAGACATGGAAAAAGAGGTTCCGCCGGTTCCCCCTGCTTGCCCGCCTGCACCGGCTGATGATCTTTTATTATCTGGAGCTGAAAGTCTTTCCGGTGATCACGCGCAGCGCCTACCGCGCCAAACGGGCCGAGGACGCCAAGCGCTACATCAAGGTCATGACGCGCGGCCGCAGGGTGCGCGAGAAGATGGTGCCGGACTACGAGATGGGTTGCAAACGCATCCTGATATCCGACGACTTCTTCGACGCGCTGAACCGGGACAATGTTGAACTGGTCTCCGAGCCAATCGGGGAAATCACCGAAAAGGGCATTGTCAGCGCATCAGAAGAAAGACTGTTCGACGCCATCATCTATGCAACCGGGTTCGACCTCGAAGGACACATGCTCGGCATTGAGGTCACCGGAGAGCAGGGACAGACGCTGAAGGAAGCCTGGGAGAACGGGGCGCAGGCCTACAAAGGCGTGATGATCCCGGGCTTTCCGAACTATTTCCTGACGACCGGGCCCAATACGGGCGTCGGAACAACATCCGTCGTGTTCATGATCGAACAGACAATCGGCTGGATCATGAAGTGTCTGCGCAAGGCGGGCCGCGACCGGATCGTCAGCGTGACCGAAGAGGCCAGCGAGGCCTACAATCGCGATTTACAGGCCGACTTCCCGGATACGGTCTGGACCTCGGGGTGCCAAAGCTGGTACCGCAACGCCGAAGGCCGAATGGAAATTCTGTACCCCCACGATGCACGCACGTTCCGCAGGCAGATGAAACGCATTGATCCGCGCCATATCAAAATGCGCCGCGCCGCAAAAACGGCCACACCTCAACGGCAGGCTGCGCAATGAACATTGAGCGGTCCGTCAGCCACGGCGCGCGGATCGAGGGAATCTGCGACGAGCGGTTTGCGCCGGTGCTTGACGCATTCACGGAAAATTTCGAGCGCCGGGACGAGGTCGGCGCCAGCCTCTGTGTGAACATCGACGGACAAACGACCGTCGATCTTTGGGGCGGTTATCGCGATATCGATCGCCAACAGCCGTGGAACCGCGAGACTGTCGGCATCGTCTATTCCTGCACCAAGGCGGCAACGGCGCTATGCGCCCAAAGGCTTGTCGACCAGGGTCTTCTCGATCTTGATCGGACCGTTGCGCATTACTGGCCGGATTTTGCCGGAGACGGCAGGGAAGCGGCCATCGTCCGCATGGCGCTCAATCACACGCTGGGCCTTCCGGCGGTGCGCGAACCGGTCAAGAAGGGCGGCTTTTACGACCCGGATTACATGATCGCGCGCCTCGCCGACGAGGTTCTGTTCTGGCAGCCGGGCGAAAAAGTCGGCTATCACATGTTCACATTCGGATGGATTATCGGCGAGCTTGTCAGGAGGGTTTCGGGCAAATCCCTTGGCCGGTATTTTCAGGACGAGATTGCGGGCCCTCTGGAGCTGGATTTCTGGATCGGCTTGCCGCCTGACCGTAAGCCGGAGATCGCTCCGATCATTCCGTTCAAACCCGGGCCGGATACGGAACTGACCAGTTTCATGAAAGCCCTGATCGGCAACCGGGATTCCACCTCGTTTCTGGCCTATCTCAACACCGGGCGCTTCAACGCCAACAGTCCCGATGCACATGCGGCCGAGATCGGAGCCGCCGGCGGCATTGCCAATGCCCGGGCGCTGGCCGCCATGTATGCACCCCTCGTCAACGGCGGGTCCCTGCTGTCGACCGAGCGCATAACAGACATGGCGCGACTTTCTTCCGAAACGCACAATGACGAGACATTGCTCATCCCGACCCGGTTCGGCCAGGGCTTCATGCTTTCCATGGACAATCACGGCCTGCCGGAGGGAAGCTCAGCCATCATCGGTCCGAACGCCTTCGGGCATGTCGGAATGGGCGGCAGTATCGGTTTCGGCGACCCGGAAAACAGGCTCGCCTTCGGTTACACGATGAACAGGCTCGGCGGCGGTATCCTGCTCAATGAGCGGGGCCAGAGCCTCATCGATGCCGCCTATCGGTGTCTGGGCTAGCCCATGCACAGTTCGGTACAAAAGCACCCCAACCTGATCAAAACCTGGAAACAGCAACATCATGGATGACACGATCCGCATCATCGGGGCTTCGTCCCACCCGGCGCTGACCGCCAAAATCTGCGACTGTATCGGCGTCAAACCCACCGCGACCGAGGTCGTTCGCTTCTCGAACGAGAACATCATGGTCAAGATCGAGGAGAATGTGCGGGAAACCGATGCCTTTGTCATTCAGACGGCCAATACACCGGTTTCAGAAGGCATCATGGAATTGCTGATTACGATCGATGCGCTCAAACACGCCTCGGCCAAGCGCATCACGGCTGTCATCCCCTATTTTCCCTATGCGCGGTCGGACAAGAAGGATCAGCCGCGCATCTCGATCACGGCAAGGCTGATGGCCGATCTGCTTGAAACGGCCGGTGCGGACCGCATCCTCAGCATGGATTTCCACTCTCCGCAGGTGCAGGGCTTTTTCCGCATCCCGACCGATCAGCTCAAGGCCGCGCCGCTGCTGTGCGATTACCTGAAACAGAACCGGGATCTTTCCAACTATGTGCTGGTGGCCGGCGATGTCGGCGAGGCGAAGGAGATCGGCTCCTACGCAAACCGGCTGGGCCTGCCGATCGCGATCGTCGACAAGCGCCGGGACGGCAATGATGAGAAGGCGCGCGCCGTTTCGATCATCGGCGAGGTCGCGGGCAAACACGCGCTGATCGTCGACGATGAGGTCGCCAGCGGCGGCACGCTGATGGAGGCTGCCGACTTTGTGATGCAGCAGGGCGCGCTCTCGGTTGAGGCCACCGCCGTGCACGGTGTTTTATCCGGTCAATCGGTTGAGAGGATCAAGGCCTCTTCACTGAAGTCCCTTGTCATCTCCGATACGATCCCGCTGTCGCAGGGAAAGCAGATCGACAAGATCGAAGTCTGCTCCGTCTCAAGGCTCTTTGCCGACGCCATCAAGGCCATTCACAGCGGCCAGAGCATTTCCTCGCTGTTTTTGTAGCGCCAGACGGCAATTCACAAATGCCCAGTTACAGATTTACGTGCCGTTCGGAGAATTTGCGCCGTTAAGGGCTGTCTGTAGGCGGCGGGTCCAGCATATCCTCGAAGAACCAGGCTGCCAGCTCATTTCGGCTTGCGACTCCGGCTTTTCTGTAGACGCTGGAGGCCTGCTGCCGAACGGTCTTTTCACGCGTTTCCCGAAGTTCGGCGATTTCGCGAAATGACAATCCCTTCAGCAGCATGATGACAACCTCCTGCTCGCTGCCCGTAAGGCGCCAGGCATCAAACTGCTTTTGCATGACAGCACGGTACTGGCTGGCAAGGTATTGCGACCGGGGATCGAGTTGAGCAAGGCGTCCACGTGCCTTGTCCAATTGATTCTGCAAGTTGCCGAGCGCGCGATGCTGAGCACGGTATTCGAAACTGAAAACAGTTAAAACGATCAGGCTAAGGACGAACCTGAACACGTCATCGGCCATCGATCCAAGCGTCTCACCGGCTGCAAACTCGGATATGATCTCAAACGCGCTAATGCAGAAGATGATCAGCACAAAAGCCGCAAACACCGCCCGCCAGTGGGGACTTTGTCCCGTCGCATCAATCATGGCGCATTATCCAATCCTTGTCTCAAACAGCGTTCCGCCAACCGGTCGACCGGCCTGAGTTGACCTTATGCCTGATGTGTGAGGCTGGTCGATCGGACAAGTGTCCGATGGACGGCTGTGATGACGTTCGCCAATCACTGTTGTCACACGGATCATCACCCCGGTGACCGGAAATGACAACTCGGGCGCTGATTTTCAACGTTCCCTCTGGCAGGAGATCTCCATGTCGATCACTCTTTCACGCCGCCGATTTATCGCTGGTGGCACAGCTCTGCTGGGCTCCGGCATTTCCGGCGTTGCATGGCCGATGCAAGGATCGGTCAGTTTACCGATCCCGACCCTTGTTGACGGCACAAGGGGAGAGCCGATCGACTTGAGGATTCGCAACGGCGAATGGTCTTTCAAACCCGGCATCAAAACGCCAACGCTGGGAATCAACCAGGACTATTTGGGACCGACGATCCGAACGCGGCAGAACAGTCAGCTCAACCTGAGTTACCAAAATACGCTGAACGAACAGGTGGCGATTCACGGCCACGGCTTGCATGTACCCGGGGATGTGGACGGCGGGCCGCAATTGGCGATAGCGCCAGGTGACCGTTGGCAGCCAGCGTTAGATATTGTTCAGCCGGCGGCAACGTGCTGGTACCACTCCCACACGCATGGCAGCACCGGCCACCAGGTCTATCGCGGATTGGCCGGCATGATCATCATTGACGACGAGGTCAGTGACGAAGTCCCGCTTCCCCGGCAATATGGCATCGATGATTTGCCAGTCATCATTCAGGACCGCACATTCGATTCCCAAGGCCGCTTGGTCTATTCGCTGCAAGATGCGAGTGAAGACGGATGGCTTGGTGAAACCGTGGTCATCAACGGTGCGATATCGCCAGTAGCCAGAGTTCCGGCCGGGAAGGTGCGCCTGCGTCTGCTCAACGGAGCGAATGCGAGGTTTTATATCGTTGCCTTTTCCGACAACCGGGCCTTCCACAAAATAGCCACCGACGGCGGTCTTCTGTCGGCGCCAGTCCCCCTGACACAAATGGAAATGTCACCCGGCGAACGGTGCGAGATCATTGTCGATCTGGCAGACGGCGGGTCCGCCGAACTCCTGACATTGTTCGAAGATGAAATTGAGGATGCGGAAGGCATTGTCGGCAGTTTGCTGGACAAATTCTCTTTATCAAAAACACCCCAGCCGGAGCCCTCACTTACGCTCATCGTCGACAGGACCCTGCCGGCGCATACTGCTCCGTTGCCTGACAAACTGGCAACCATCGTTCGGCCCGAGCAAAGCGAAATTGTGGGTGTGCGCGACTTTATTCTCGACATGGAAGATGGCGGCAGCAATCACACAGGGCATGGGGGCCATGCTTTGATGGATATGACGATCAACGGGGCGGCAATGGATATGAACGTGATCAATGAACGCCTTGAAATCGGCGTTTGGGAGCGCTGGCGTATTCGCTCAAACCAGGGCGCGCATCCGTTCCACGTGCATGGTTGCTCCTTCCTGATTGAACAGATGGAAGGCGCGGCCGCTCCACCCGATCAACAGGGCTGGAAAGACGTGGTGGTTCTGGATGATGACGATTGGTCAGAGATTGTGGTTCGCTTTGATCACCCGGCAACTGATCAATATCCGTATATGTATCACTGTCACATTCTTGAACATGAAGATCGCGGCATGATGGGCCAATTCACGGTCAACTGACCCTCTTGGAAGTGGATGGCCTCCCACCGGCCGATCATCTGTTGGCACGGCGCTTTCTTGCGCGCCGCGCCAGAATGTTGAGGAGTTCGATCAGTCCGGAAAAACCCATCGCGGCATAGACATAGCCGCGCGGAATGTGGAAGCCGAAACCATCGGCGACCAGCGCGGTTCCGACCAACAGCAGGAAGCCGAGCGCCAGCATCACCACGGTTGGGTTCTTTTCCACAAACGCCGCCAGCGGGTTCGCCGCGACCATCATGGCTCCGACTGCGACAATGACGGCGATCATCATGATCGGAGTGTGCGGCGTCATCCCGACAGCTGTGACGATACTGTCGATCGAAAAGACCATGTCCAAAGCCAGTATCTGAACGATTACGACTGTAAATCCGGCGGCAGCTGTGGCGACAGCGTGTTGCACGGGGTTGGAATCGACCAGTTCATGAATCTCGCGTGTTGCCTTCCAGACCAGAAACAGCCCGCCTGATATCAATATGATATCGCGCCACGACAGTTCGTTGCCAAAAATTGCGATAACCGGCTCCGTCAGACCCATGATCGCTGCGGTGATGGTCAGCAGAACAAGCCTGAGCACCAGCGCCAGAATGAGGCCGATCCGTCGCGCGTTGGATCGACGCGCCTCAGGCAGCCTGTTGGTCAACACGGTGATAAAGACCAGGTTATCGATGCCGAGGACAACCTCCATGACGATCAGAGCCATGAGGGCCGCCCAGGACACCGGATCCTGGAATACGGATATGAGTTCTTGCATCGGGTGTTGTGCCGCCTGTTGATGCGGCCCGTCCGGACACGGTCCTATCACCGACGGTGACGCCTGGGACAAACCCCTCGCGGCAACCGTAATCCGGGCACGCGCCCCGATATGGGATGCGCACCCTTTCGGCACAACAGCCCGGACCGGTCACAAATTGGTGATCGCCGGAAGGCTGCAGTTAGACCGCGGTGGCTGTGACTATGTGAATTTCGGCGGGCACTCTGATCGCTCCGTTCACACGCTGCCCTTTGGTGACATCCACCAATGCCGCCTCGATCTGCGCCAACGTGTCCTCACTCACCTCAACCCCGCGCAGCATCATGCCTGCCGTGACCTTCATGTGAAGCGCCGCAACATCTTCCGCGGTGCCGGGCGGTGTCAGGGATATATCCAGCGTTTCAACGCTCGGGGCCCAGCCCGCGGATGTCAAAGCGGTGATGAGCGGTGCCGGGTCGCCAAATCGCATGGGACCCGGCCCCGCGGGATCAGGTCGTGGAACATCGGCAACGATCCGGTCCACCACCGCGCGTGGAACTGAAAACCATGGATTGTTCGCCGGCGGACCCCAGACCGATGCTGCCAGACGCGCTCCGGGGCGAGCCGCTTTCCGCAGGTTTGAAAAAGCGGCCGCATTGTCTTCGAAAAACATGATGCCGAAGTTTGACAGAACCACATCGAATTGTGCTTCCGAAAAGCTGTGACTTCCCGCATCGGCGACCACCAGCTCCACATTGTCCGGCACCCGCGCGGCAGCGTGCGCCAGCAATGGCGGAGCTACGTCCACCCCTGTCACATGGCCGGTCGGACCTATAAGCCTGGCCGCCTCAATAAGGCTCGGGCCGGTCCCGGAGCCAACATCGAGGATCGCTTCACCCTCGCTCAATCGCGCCGCGTCAAGGAGCGCATCCAAAACCGGCTTATGCGTCATTTCCAGGCCGGGCGCAGCCTCAAGCCAGGGGCGTGCCATGTCGTCCCAGTCCATGTTTGTCCCCTCTTTGTGTTCTTCAGCTGAGCGCAGCATCTTACTGGCTGCGCCCAATTGCAAGCAGACGGGAGTAACGCTTGTGTTGGCTGGGCCGCGCCTTAGCGCCCCGGCACAACCTCGCCATCTTCCTTGGTGAACGTGCCGATATCGCCGAGCAGATCAAGAACCTTTTCAGACGGGCGGCACAGCGCTGTGCCATGTTCAGACACGACGACAGGGCGGTTCATCAGGATCGGGTGTTCGACCATGAAATCGATCAGCTGGTCGTCCGTCCACTTGTCCTCGCCAAGGCCAAGCTCGTCATAGGGCGTGCCCTTCTGGCGCAGCAGGTCGCGCACCGGGATATCCATCGCGGCGATGAGTTCCACCAGCTTTTCGCGGCCGGGCGGTGTCTTCAGATATTCAATGACCTCGGGTTCGATCCCGGCCTGACGGATCATGGCCAGCGTATTGCGGGACGTGCCACACTTTGGATTGTGGTAGATGGTGATGCTCATTTCAGCCCTCCTCATCGGGGTAATCGACTTTCATGAAATAAAGCCCCTGCGGCCCGGCGACCGGTCCGCAAGCCGTCCGGTCTTGCGCCTCCAGCGCGCCGGCGACATCGTCCGCAGTCCACTCGCCTTCGCCGACAAGCCGCAACGTTCCGGCAAAGGATCGGATCTGATTGTGCAGGAAGGATTGCGCCGTCGCCTCGATCTCGATCAGGTCGCCCGTGCGCCGCACGTCCAGCCGGTCCAGCGTGCGCACCGGGTTCTTGGCCTGGCAGTGGACGGAGCGGAAGGTGGTAAAGTCATGTCGACCGACAAGGCGCTGCGCGGCCTCGTGCATACCATCGGCATCGAGCGGCTTTGCCACCCAAAGCGCCCGGTTCCGCTCAAGAGCGAGCGGTACGCGCCGGTTGATGATTCGATAGAGATAGTGGCGGCGCAGCGCGGAGAAGCGCGCGTCGAAATCATCTGCAACGCGATGCGCTGACAAAATGACCACCCGCTCCCCGGCCTGGCCGAGATAGGAGTTGAGCGCATTGCGCACCGTTTCGTCCGGCCAGTCCCTCTCAAAATCGATATGGGCGACCTGACCATATGCGTGGACGCCGGCATCGGTGCGCCCGGCGCCGCGAATGGAAATATCGTGGCCGCTGAACTGGCGGGCCGCGCTTTCGATTGCACCTTGTGCGGAGGGGCCGTTGGTCTGGCGCTGCCAGCCGACATAGGGCGTCCCGTCATATTCGATGGTCAGCTTGTAACGGGGCATAAGAGCAAGTCGGGCTTAGATTGAATCATTTGACCGAGGCGATTTTGTCCTCTGACAAGGCGGATTGCGCGCCGTGGTGTTATCCCACCACAAGCGCGAGCCAACGCAGTCAGAGGACAAAATCGCCCGGCCCATTCATCTGCGCATTTCAACACGATAGTCCTTTCAAAGGTGGCGGCAAATCGGCCCATCGGCTGCGTTGCGCCGCTTGCCCGATGCACCACATCGCGCTGCGCGACGCGCCTTGCCGAGTGAACCGATTTTCCGCCATCAAATGCTTCAATCTAAGCCCGATTTGCTCTAACCAATAACCGTTCCGGGGGCAACCGGGCTGCCGCGCAGGAATTCGTCCGCATTCATCACCTTGCCGCCTGCCTTTTGCAGCCGCAGCAAACGCACGGCATTGATGCCGCAGGCAACCGTCAGCCCGTCATCCAGAACCGTGCCCGCCGGGCCGACAGCTTCGACCGGCGCCGAGCGCAGAACCTTGACCCGCTCCTGTTTGCCGCCAAACGGCATCTCGCACCAGGCTCCGGGGAAAGGCGAAAGGCCGCGAATATGATTGTGGACATCGAGATTGTCGCGCCCGAAGTCGATGCGGGTCTCGTCCTTGGTGATCTTGGCGGCATAGGTGACGCCGTCCTCGGGCTGCTGCGTCAGTGTCAATGAATCGCGCTCCAGAGCGGCCATCGCCCTTTGCATCAGATCGCCGCCAATCAGCATCAGTTTGTCGTGCAGCTCGCCGGCCGTCATGTCGACGGGAATGGCAACCCGCTCCTCCATGGCGATGGGACCGGTGTCGAGGCCCTTGTCCATCTTCATGACCATCATGCCAGTCTCAGTATCGCCGGCCATGATGGCGCGCTGGATCGGTGCGGCACCGCGCCAGCGCGGCAGAAGCGATGCATGACCGTTGTAACAGCCGAGCCGCGTGCCGGTGAGCACGGCCTCGGGAAGAAGCTGCCCATAGGCGACGACGACGGCGACATCGGCCTTCAGCTCACGGAACCGGCTTTGTTCTTCCGGATCTTTCATGCTTTCCGGCGTAAAAACCGGAAAACCCAGGATCTCTGACTGCCTGTGAACCGGCGATTTGACCAGCTCCAGACCGCGTCGGCCGGCCGGCCGGGGCGGCTGCGTGTAGACGGCGGCAATCTCATGGCCGTAGCCCGCGAGCGCGGCCAGCGTCGGCACGGCGAATTCCGGCGTTCCCATGAAGATGATGCGCAAGACGTGCCTCCCGCGTGCGGATAGTAAGCTATGCCCGTTAGAGACGCGTTCCGCCGCGGCTCTTGGCCAGCTTGGTGAATTTGCGAATGACCATGTCCCGTTTCAGCTTCGAGATATAGTCGATAAAGAGCACGCCGTTGAGATGGTCGATCTCATGCTGCAGGCAGGTCGCCAAAAGTCCGTCCGCCTCAATCTGCTGCTGATTGCCCTCCCGGTCCACATAATCGACCGTTACCTGCGCCGGGCGCTCGACCTCGGCGTAATAATCTGGGATCGACAGGCACCCCTCCTCATAGACCGAGCGTTCGTCGGAGCTCGCCACGACGTTGGGATTGATGAACACCATCGGCGCGCGTTCCTCGTCCTCCTTCGAGCAGTCGACCACCAATAGCCGGCGCGGAATGCCGACCTGGATGGCCGCAAGGCCGATGCCGGGCGCGTCATACATGGTTTCCAGCATGTCGTCGGCGAGGGTCTGGATATCGTCGTCGACGCGCTCAACCGGTTCGGATTCGGTGCGCAATATGGGATCCGGCAGGAGTACAAGCGATTTTAGGGTCATGGGCATGCATCTACGCATTCGCGGTCGGCAGGTCAATTCGGCATATTGCCCATGTTCCTGTTTTGATCTGGCAATCACGGAAGAATCATATAAGCTTGTGTCATGGATGCGGTTGAGTTCACGTTCGGCACACCGGTTGCCCGGGTCGGCGAGGTCGTCATTACGGCCGGCGGGCTCATTTCGGGCGCCGCCGTGGTGCTTGGCCTGATCATTGTCATTGCTCTTTTTGCCGCGCGCGGCAGGGCGCGCAGCGCTGAGACCCAACGCCTTGCCCTGGAAGAAGCCTCCAGCCAGCGCGCCCGCGACATGGAGGCCCGGTTCGGCGAGATCATGGGTGCGCAGGCCGAGATGCAAGGCCGCATGGCGACGATCGCCGAGGTCTTCGGCTCGCGGCAAAGTGAAATCAACAAATCGATCAATGAGCGGCTCGACGGCATGAGCCAGCGGATCGGCAATACGATCAGCGAGCAGACCAAGGCGACCCATGAGAACCTGTCGCGCCTGCAGGAGCGCCTCGCCGTGATCGATACGGCGCAAAACAATATCCAGGCGCTCGCCAAGGATGTTGTCGGTCTGCAGGCCATCCTGTCGAACAAGCAGACACGGGGCGCGTTCGGTCAGGCGCGTATGGAAACGATCATAGCCGATGCCCTGCCCTCCAACGGCTATGCTTTCCAGCCAACACTTTCCAATGGCAGCCGTCCGGATTGCATGGTGCATATGCCGAACGGCGCGCCGGCGCTGGTGATCGATGCAAAATTCCCGCTGGAGGCCTGGAACCGCATTCGCGACGAGAAAGAAGCGGAGGCGCAAAAACAGGCAACACAGCAGTTCCGCAAGGATATTGAAGTCCATATCCGCGATATTGCCGACAAATATCTGTTAAAGGGCGAAACCCAGGATACGGCCTTCATGTTCGTGCCGTCGGAATCGATCTTCGCGGAAATTCACGAGAATTTCGAGGCTCTGGTGCAAAAGGCGCATCGCGCCCGTATCGTCATCGTCTCGCCGTCATTGCTGATGCTGTCGTTGCAGGTGGTGCAGGCGGTGTTGAAAGATGCGCGCATGCGCGAGCAGGCACACCTTATCCAGGGCGAGGTTGTCCGCCTGATGGAAGATGTCATGCGGCTCGACGAGCGGGTGCGCAAGCTGCAGACGCATTTTGGACAGGCGCAACGCGATATCGACCAGATATTGACCTCGACCGACAAGGTGACCAAGCGCGGCGCGAAGATCGAAGCGCTGGAGATCGAGGCTGAAGGCGATGTTGCAACACCGGACAGCAAGGCGGAAAATGTCGCGCCTCTGCCGGAGCGAACCGGTCGCCTCAAGCTCCATGTGAATGATTAAAGGACACTCAACATGGAACGTTTTACTGGCGGTTGCCTTTGCGGCAAGGTTCGGTTTGTGGCCTCGGGACGTCCCTACCGGGTCGGCCTTTGTCATTGTCTCGACTGCCGGAAACATCACGGCGCGCTTTTTTATGCGGCGGCGGTATTCCCGCAAGACGCGGTCTCTGTCGAGGGCGAAACACGGGACTATGCCGGCCGGTTTTTTTGTCCTCAATGCGGCTCGTCGGTGTTCGCACGCAGTGGCGATGAAATCGAAGTGCATCTTGGTTCACTCGATGAACCGAACCGGCTGACACCAACCTACGAAAGCTGGGTCACCCGGCGCGAAACATGGCTGCCGCCGTTCCCGCTCGCACACCGCTATGAGCGTGATCGGGAGCCCAAAAAAAGCCATGAGAATTAGGCCGCCGCAAGGATACAAATGATCAGCATGCGCTAGGACTTCTTGATTGCGACCGGAGATCTCAGCCGCATGATGAGCGGCACGATTGCCACGATGAGCAGTGCGGCGAGGAAAAACGGTGCGCCGGGAAGATAGAGCCCGTCATCATTGACGGACCATTCGAAGACACCCGTCAGGAGCAGCGGAGCGGCTACAGCCGCAACGGATGTCAACGAAGCAATCACACCCTGTACGAGGCCTTGCTGGTCTTCACCGACCCGGTTGGCCGCAAATGCGGTCATCAATGGCGGCGCCATATCCGACAGGGCAGAGATAGGCAGAAAGATAACTACAGCCCAGATCGCGGCGGTGAAACCAAAACCCACCATCCCGATCAATCCGGCCAGGATCGCTATGAACAAGGTGGTGTAGTCACCCAGCCGTTTGGTCATCTGCGGCAACAACCCGGCCTGCACCGCCGCGATCAGGATGCCGTAGGCCGACAGGGTCAGCCCGATGGTAAATCCGTCCCAGCCGAATACCTCGCGGCCCCAGAAGGCCCAGAGCGTCGGGTAGATCATATTGGCGAATTCAAACACGAAAATGCAGATGAGCGGGATGGCGAGGCCCGGCACGACGAAGGCCCGCGCGATTGTGCCGAAGGGGTTCATGTCCCGCTTGCCGAATGGCCTGCGGTTTTCCGGCTTGAGGGATTCCGGCAGAATGAAGAGACCAAAGGCAACGTTCAGTGCCGAAAGCGCCGCTGCAATCCAGAAGGGTGCGGTGATGTGCCAGCCGGAAGCCACACCGCCTATGGCTGGTCCGAGCACGAAGCCGATGCCGAAGGCTGCACCGATCATGCCGAAGCTTGCCCCGCGCTCTTCCGGCTTTGCAATGTCGGCAATATAGGCGGTTGCCGTGATATAGGTGGCCCCAGCCACCCCCGCGAGAATACGGCCTACGAGCAGCACCCAATAGGTCTCGGCCATTGCCATGATCACATAATCGATTGTCAGCGTCGCCAGCGCCAGGATCAGGATCGGACGACGCCCATAGGCGTCTGACAGGCTGCCGATAACGGGACCGCAAAGAAACATGGCCCCCGCATAGGCCGACATCATGACACCGCCCCAGAACGCCCCTTCAGCCGTGCTGCCTGCACCGACGCGATCCATCAGGTCGGGCATGATCGGAAAGACGATACCGACGCCGATTGCGTCGATCATCAAGGTCGCGAGAATGAAGAGGAAAGGTCCGGACAGCTTCATGCCGCCACAACTAACTGAAATCGCAGACCGGGCAAGCTGTTATTGGTGAAAACCACTGGCTGCGACCTGTCTACGCCAGGAAACGATCGGATATCCGCGCCGACGCCGATGTGGCGGCAACTGGACTTTCCGTCACATATTGTCTCGGATAGTAATCGACTATGCCGGGAAGCACCTTATCTCGATGAGACCGCAGGCTTAACTTGCTGATTGGCCAACGCAGCCGGAAACGACAGGAAAGACCATGAGCATCCTAGAGATGACAAAACAAAGGTGCCCTGAGCTTGCAGGGTTTCTTGAAGGCTGCTGTACCGCTCCGCTAAATTTCGATGGCGACCATCCCATTGAACACTCAAGACACAACCACATTCATCTATGGGCTCTCGAATGGTGGGCCGATCATCATTCATGGATTGATCTTGAGTACCGTCTCGAATTCGTCCGGGAAATATTCAAACATTGGCGGGTCAGGATCAAAGGCATGCCTCCCTATCAGGATCGAGGCTACCGGCTTTATCTTTATGAGGCTATGGCTCCAACCATTTCTGTTGTCGCGGAGACCCCATTTGGGTTTCCCTATTCCGGTCAGCCCACTTTTGTTGCGCAAAGGCGCGAAATCATGGAGCTTTATCTGGATCGCAGCTGGATATCCAATTTCGATTTCGAGCCGTTCGAATTCAGCGGGAAGGCCCTGTTGGACCAAATAGAAAAGTCGTCAGGCTCCATCGGCAAGCCCACAGCAAATGCCCTCGGGATCAAAGTTGGGGCGTTGCGAACCCTCATCGAGCAGATGGGGCTTCAATCATCCGTCAATGAAATTCGCAAGAAATACAAACGACGCCCGGCTCGGTTTTCGGATGAAGAAGAGTATCTACACAAATATCGCATACACGAACAAAGGATCGAACCAGGATTTGCATGATTGAGCCCACCCGCTGGGCGCGCCAGGCGATCATCGGATTTTGCGGGCGAACCCGGACCGTCGTGTACTGCGAAATGCACAATCTTCCGTTTTCAGCTAACGTTACGGATGAAACGGTGTTTGGAGACCTGTTTTGCTCTTATCCCGCGCGCCCAGGGACGCACGTCTCGCGCCTTATATTGATGCATTCTGGACCTGTGAAACCAGCCATGGAAACGAGCTGGAGCGGGTGCTGCCGAACGGCCGTACGCAGCTCTTCATAAACCTACACGAGGATGCCCTTCATCATTACGGGGTCGATGGATCGGTGCGGCAGAGCGCTTCCGGAATGGCGGTTCAGGGGCCGATGCTCAAGCCGACTGTTATCGATCGTGCCGAGCAGAGGAGCCTTTGCGGCGTTCTCTTCTCGCCCGGTGGAGCCTTTCCGTTTTTTCGCGGTCATTTGTCCGAGATCGGGTCGGACCTTGCAGATCTGGATTGCCTTTCCTGGAGCGATGGCTGGCGGACCCATGAATGTCTGCAAATGGCGCGCGCACCACAGGAGCGTCTGGACCTTCTGGAAGCGGCGTTCCTGGATCGTGCTCCGGTGGCCGATGAATGGGACCTTGCCGTTCGCAAGGCGGGCCATTTGCTGCGAAATGGACATCGCGTCCATACAGTCGCGGACCAATTGAATACGACCCGGCAAACGCTGATCACACGTTTTCGGGAGAGAACCGGAATGAAGCCCAAGACCTATTGCCGTATCGAGCGGTTCCAGCACCTTATTCGGACACGGTCGAACGCCGCTTCCTGGGCCGATGCAGCCTTTGACGCCGGTTACTCGGATCAATCTCATATGGCGCGGGAGTTCAGGCACTTCGGCGGCATCACACCGACTGAATACATGCCGGACAGACTTTCAGAACCCAATCATCTGCCTTTACGCGCTTGAATTTTCTTCAAGACGGGCTTGCGGTGAGGCGGTTATGGCTCGTTGCATGACCTATACATCTGAACTCATCACACTCGAACCAAGGCTCATTGTCAGCGATGTCGATGCGGCCCTTGCCTTCTATCGCGATGCGTTCGGCGCGGAGCGCCTTGAACGCTTCACCGATCAATCCGGCCGCGTCGTCCATGCCGCGATGAGGCTCGGAAGGTCCGTTTTCACCATGACTGAGGCAGTTGCGGCGTGGGGGTTGTCCTCACCCGATGCGTCCTCCGGACCGGGCGTTTTGCTGCACCTTACGGTGCCTGATCCGGATATGACCGCCGACCGGATGCTCGCCCTCGGCGGCAGCACGGTCATTGAGATTGAAGATCGTCCCTATGGAAAGAGGGAAGGACGGGTTCTGGACCCGTTTGGGCATGCCTGGATCCTGAGCAAGACAATTGAGCAACTATCCAATGAGGAGATTGGAAAGCGTCTGAAGACATAACGCGCCAATCCACAAAACGGATCAGCTACCGGCCAACGGATTGCGGCTGGTGGGGCTGTCGGAATGACCGCTCCGGGCAAAAACTGACGGAATAATTTGCTTTGCGGATCAAAATTGCACACACTCCACGTCCCGGACTGCATTGGCAACATCGCCGGTTAATGGACAGGATCGGAAGGAGAGTACAATGTCTGATGCGGAGCAGCGATTGAAGGCCCTGGACATTACACTTCCCGCGCCCCTGAAATTGCCTCCCGGCATGGTCCTTCCATTCCCATGGGTGAATGTTCGGGGAGATCGAGCCTTCATATCAGGCCACGGACCACAGGAAACCGACGGGGCTCCAGCGGGGCCTTTTGGCGCTTTGGGAGAGAGTGTGTCGGTGGAGGAAGGTTATGCGTCGGCACGCAAGGTCGGACTCTCGATGCTCGGCAGTCTGCAGCGCGAACTCGGCAGTCTAAATCGAATAACCGGATGGTGCCATGTCCATGGAATGATCAACTGTAACTCAGGTTTCAGCGATACACCCTCGGTTCTCAATGGCTTCACAGACCTGATAATTGAGGTTTTTGGAGAGGAAATTGGTCGTCATTCACGGACTGCAGTTGGAGTAGCCGGTCTACCGATCAACTTCCCCGTTGAAGTTGAGGCAGAGGTTATGGTTTCACCGGCCTAGCTCATCGGTGATGGGGTTACCTGATTATCGTCGATCTGTAACCTTGAGCCCGCCAAAAGAGCCTACTTCGCAGGCAATCGCCAACACGACGTTCACTTGAACGAAACATGGCTACATCGTCCGCGCGGCTGCCCTGGATCAAATGCCAAGCGCATAATTGTCTATCATTTATAAATGTGAGGCCAGTCAGGAGCGCTTGCGGCGCAGACGTACGACGACGTCGATATGGGCAACTTCCATGCCCTCCGGGACTTCCGGAAGGCCGTTGACCGTCAGGCCGCCAGTCGGGATGTCCATGACCTCGTTTTCGCCTTCGATAAAGAAGTGCTGATGGTCGGAGGTGTTGGTGTCGAAATAGGTTTTGGACGATTCCACAGCCAGCACGCGCAGCATGCCGGCATCGGTGAACTGATGCAGCGTGTTGTAAACCGTTGCGAGCGAAACAGGTACGCCGGCGCCCACGGCCTCCTCATGCAGCTCCTCGGCCGTCAGGTGGCGGTCACCCTTGGCAAACAGCAGACCCGCCAGGGCAATTCTCTGGCGTGTTGGACGCAATCCTACGGACCGGAGGCGATCGCCGGCCATACGCGTGGGACAAGGTGTGTGTTCCGTTTCGCTATGCATCGCTCTGTCTTGACTGAGGCCCTCTGATGGGCAATTGGACGATATATAACTTTAGACGGGGAATCTTTCAATAGTGGAGTTTGAGTGTCCATTTTGATTTGCGCACAGGCGCAAACCGGACGTGGCATGATAGTGGTTGTAAGTTTCGCCTTAAGTCCATAATTGACAAGCGACGCTTTTCGCCAGCAAACAAGCTGTGGTAGGTTCTGGTGGGACAGGCCCAAAGCGCGTGGTATTCGGGAGTACAGTTTTTCAATGAATGATCGGCCGTCGAGCTTCAGCTATGAAGACATTTTGACATGCGGGCATGGCACCATGTTCGGCCCGGGCAACGCGCAGCTTCCGCTTCCGCCCATGTTGATGTTTCACCGCATTACCGAGATATCGGAAACCGGCGGTGAGTATGACAAAGGCTTCATTAGAGCCGAATTTGATGTCACGCCCGATCTGTGGTTTTTCGGATGCCATTTCGAAGGCGATCCGGTGATGCCCGGCTGCCTTGGCCTTGATGCGCTCTGGCAGATGACCGGCTTTTATCTCGGCTGGCTGGGCGAGCCTGGCAAGGGAAGGGCAATCTCGGTCGGCGAAGTCAAGCTTACGGAAATGATCACACCTGAAACCAAACTCGTCGAGTTCGGGGTCGATTTCAAGCGGGTCATGCGTGGCCGGCTGGTACTCGGCACAGGCGATGGCTGGGCGAAAGCCGACGGCAAACCGGCCTACAAGGCAACCGATCTCAGGGTCGGACTGTTCCAGGAAAAAGCGGACTAAGTCCGGCGGCATCCGCGCCGTACGCCGCTTTTTGTCCCAATAACCGCAGTTTCTGTGGAAAGGAAACCGTATGAAACGTGTTGTCGTCACCGGAATGGGGATCGTGTCATCCATTGGCAATGATGTCCAGGAAGTCACCCGGTCGCTGCGCGAGGCCAAATCCGGCATTACGTTCTCGGAAGAATTTGCTGAACATGGATTCCGCTGTCAGGTCTGGGGCGCTCCAACACTCGACCCGACAGATATGGTCGACCGCCGCGCCATGCGCTTTCTGAGCAAGGGCGGTGCCTGGAACCATGTCGCCATGCAGCAGGCAATTGCCGATTCGGGCCTTGAGGAAGCAGAGATCACACATGAACGCACGGGCATCGTGATGGGCTCGGGCGGGCCGTCGACCCGTACGATTGTCGATGCCGCGGATATCACGCGCGAGCGCGGCAGCCCGAAACGGATCGGGCCTTTCGCCGTTCCGAAGGCCATGTCGTCGACGGCCTCGGCGACGCTTGCCACGTGGTTCAAGATCCACGGCGTGAACTACACAATCTCCTCGGCCTGCTCGACCTCGGCGCACTGTATCGGCAATGCCTACGAACTTATTCAGCTGGGCAAGCAGCAGATCGTCTTTGCCGGCGGACACGAGGATCTTGACTGGACCATGTCGAACCTTTTCGACGCAATGGGCGCCATGTCGTCCAAATATAACGAGAACGGCCCTGAGACAGCCTCACGTGCCTACGACGTGGACCGCGACGGTTTTGTCATTGCGGGCGGCGCAGGCGTGCTGGTCCTCGAAGAACTCGAACACGCCAAGGCGCGGGGCGCGAAGATTTACGGCGAGATTGTCGGTTACGGCGCGACATCGGACGGACACGATATGGTGGCTCCATCCGGCGAAGGGGCAGTGCGCTGCATGAAGCTGGCCCTTTCGACGGTCGACGGATCCGTCGACTATATCAACACCCATGGCACCTCGACGCCGATCGGCGACAGCCGCGAAATCGGAGCGATCCGCGAGGTGTTCGGCGACGACATGCCTCACATTGCGTCGACCAAGTCCCTTACGGGACACTCGCTCGGCGCGACGGGCGTTCAGGAGTCGATCTATTCGCTGCTCATGATGAATGAGAGCTTTATCGGGGAAAGTGCGCATATCAAGACGCTCGACCCCGAGTTCGAGGGCGTGCCGATTGTCCGCGAACGGATCGACAACGCAAAAATCGATACGGTTCTGTCCAACTCCTTCGGATTTGGCGGCACCAACGCAACACTGATATTCCGGCGCCACGAGGGGTAGACGTCAAAATGGGTCAACTGATCAAGGGGAAGCGCGGCCTCATCATGGGGGTCGCCAACGATCATTCGATTGCCTGGGGGATTGCCCAGGCGCTTCATGCAGAAGGCGCTGAACTGGCATTCACCTACCAGGGCGAAGCCTTTGGGCGGCGCCTGAAGCCGCTGGCAGAACAGGTCAATTCTGATTTCATGATGAATTGCGACGTCGAGGATATCGAGACGGTGGACGCCGTTTTCGAGGCCCTCGCCGAGCGCTGGGGCAGCATTGACTTCCTCGTCCATGCCATCGGCTTTTCCGACCGCAATGAGTTGCGCGGCCTCTACGCCGACACGACGCGGGAGAACTTCTCGCGGACCATGGTCATCTCATGTTTCTCATTTACCGAGATCGCCAAACGGGCCGCGGCCCTCATGCCGGATGGCGGGGCGATGATCACGCTGACCTATGGCGGCGCGACGCGTGTCATGCCGAACTACAACGTCATGGGCGTAGCGAAGGCCGGCCTTGAGGCGAGCGTGCGCTATCTCGCCGCCGATTACGGCCCGGACAATATTCGCGTCAACGCGATTTCGGCCGGCCCTGTGCGGACGCTTGCAGGCGCAGGCATATCCGGGGCGCGCGAGATGTACAATTATCAACAGAGAAATTCGCCGATGCGGCGCAATGTGACGATCGATGATGTGGGCGGGGCCGCCGTCTATCTTCTGTCAGACCTGTCACGCGGCGTCACCGGCGAGGTGCACTTTGTGGATTCAGGCTACCACATCACGTCGATGCCGGTTCTGGACGAATTGAAATAGTACCGGCCGGAAAACACTAGATCCTGCAGAAACGAAAAACCCGCTGCGGCGACCGCAGCGGGTTTTTCTTTGGCTATTCCTGGTCGATCAGTCTGCCGGCTCGCGAGGAATTTCCTCGCCGGTTTCCTGGTTCACGACCTTCATCGACAGGCGCACCTTGCCGCGATCGTCAAAGCCGAGAAGCTTGACGAAGACCTTGTCGCCTTCCTTGACGACATCGGAGGTCTTGCCGACACGTTCCTGCGCAAGCTGGGAAATATGCACCAGACCGTCACGCGGGCCGAAGAAGTTCACGAAGGCACCGAAATCGGCGACCTTGACCACTGTGCCCTCGTAGATCACGCCGACTTCCGGCTCAGCAACGATGGAATGGACCCATTTCTTCGCCGCCTCGATTTCCTTGGCGGAGGAGGAAGCGAACTTGATGGTTCCGTCGTCGTCGATATTGATCTTGGCGCCGGTCTTTTCCACGATCTCGCGGATGACCTTGCCGCCGGAGCCGATGACGTCGCGGATCTTGTCGACCGGGATGTTCATCACTTCGATGCGCGGAGCGAACTCGCCGAGTTCCTCGCGACTCTCATTGATGGCCTTGCCCATCTCGCCGAGAATATGGAGACGACCGCCCTTGGCCTGATCGAGAGCGATCTGCATGATCTCCTCGGTGATGCCGGTGATCTTGATGTCCATCTGCAGCGAAGTGATGCCGTCCTTGGTGCCGGCCACCTTGAAGTCCATGTCGCCGAGATGGTCTTCGTCGCCCAGGATGTCGGACAGGACCGCGAAGCGCTCCTCTTCCTTGATGAGGCCCATGGCAATGCCGGCAACCGGCTTTGAAAGCGGAACGCCCGCATCCATCAGGGCAAGAGAGGTTCCGCAAACGGTCGCCATGGAGGACGAGCCGTTCGATTCGGTGATCTCGGAAACCACGCGCAGCGTGTAAGGGAACTGCTCGCCCGTCGGCAGCATCGGATGGATAGCCCGCCAGGCGAGTTTTCCGTGACCGATTTCGCGGCGGCCGGGCGAACCGATGCGGCCCGTTTCGCCGACCGAGAAGGGCGGGAAGTTGTAGTGCAGCATGAAGTTTTCTTTGTACATGCCGGTCAGGCTGTCGACATACTGCTCGTCTTCACCGGTGCCAAGCGTTGCAACGACGATGGCCTGCGTCTCACCACGGGTGAAGACGGCCGAACCATGGGTCCGCGGCAGAACGCCGACTTCGGATACAATCGCGCGAACGGTATCCAGTTCGCGGCCGTCGATGCGGCTCTTGGTGTCCAGAATGTTCCAGCGGACGATCTTGGCCTGCAGGGACTTGAAAACCGCGCCGATCTGCTCGGGCGTATACTCCGGCTCTTCCACTCCCTCGGGCAGGAAATGCTCGACCACCTTCGCCTTGACGGCATCGACGGCGTCGTAGCGTTGCGCCTTGTCGATGATCTTGTAGGCATCGCGCAGTTCTGTCTCCGCCAGTTTGAGCATGGCTTCTTCAAGCGCCGACATATCCTCGGCCTCGAATTCGCGCGGCTCCTTGGCAGCCACTTCAGCAAGCTTGATGATGGCGTCGATCACCGGCTGGAAGCCCTTGTGCCCGAACATCACGGCGCCAAGCATGACGTCTTCGGCCAGTTCCTGGGCTTCGGATTCAACCATCAGGACAGCGTCCTGGGTTCCGGCAACAACCAGATCCAGGCTGGATTCGCCCATTTCGTCAACATGTGGGTTAAGGACGTATTCGCCATTGATATAGCCAACGCGCGCACCGCCGATCGGACCCATGAACGGAACGCCGGACAGCGTCAGCGCCGCCGAGGTGGCGATCATGGACAGCACATCCGGGTTGTTCTCCAGGTCGTGCTGCATCACGGTGATAATGATCTGCGTGTCGTTCTTGTAGCCGTTGGGAAACAGCGGGCGGATCGGACGGTCGATCAGCCGGCATACGAGCGTTTCGTTCTCGCTCGGGCGGCCTTCGCGCTTGAAATATCCGCCCGGGATCTTGCCGGCGGCATAGGTTTTTTCCTGGTAGTTTACCGTCAGCGGAAAAAAGTCGCGTCCCGGGGTCGGCTGCTTCGCCGAAACAACCGTTGCCAGAACAACGGTTTCACCATAGGTGGCCATGACGGCGCCGTCGGCCTGACGGGCAATCTTGCCGGTTTCAAGGATGAGCGGACGCCCACCCCATTCGATTTCTACCTTGTGGGTATTGAACATATCTTGTCCTTCGTATGGACACGGCATGAACCCTTTTCATGCCGGCCCGTTTGATAACGTACGTGGCCCGACCTTCGGGCCATTTCGGTATGATCGTCACGGGCAAGACAGCGGGTGGCTTGCGCTTGGCGCAATGGACAAGCAACCCGCAATCCTGCCCCGTGACCGTTCCATCGGATGCTCATACATCCGGAAACGAAACCGGCGGGCGCGCATCCGCTCCCGCCGGAAAAACCTAACGGCGAATACCGAGGCTCGCGATAAGCTTTTTGTACCGCTCTTCGTCCTTCCGCTTCAGATAGTCGAGCAGAGAACGGCGGCTTGAAACCATCTTCAAAAGACCACGGCGGGAGTGATTGTCCTTTTTGTGGCCTTTAAAGTGTTCCGTAAGATTGGTGATCCGCTCGGTGAGGATAGCTACCTGGACCTCAGGGGATCCGGTGTCGCCGTCCTTCGTGGCGTATTCCTTCATCAGTTCTGCTTTGCGTTCAGCAGTAATCGACATCGTGCCTTCCTTTCATTCTGGAGGGGTAAGACGCCCAAGGGCCGGGATGTCGTCCAGCCTGGGCCGCGTTTACGGAGATCTTTGCTCCGTATCGCGGTGCATATAAGTCAGAAACCCGCAAAATACCAGCGTTATTTCACGAAACGCCCGTTTCCGTCGCCGACGCGCTCAGGCGGAAAAAACACGTCTGGGACGAAACTCGCCCTGGGCGATTTCACCGATGGCAACCAGACGCCCGTTCACCGTCGCATAGGCCTCGTCGGCGGGCAAAGGCGCATCGCGGCCGCGCAACAGGATCGGGTTGCCGCACAGGAGCCGTTGGGCCTGCTGCTCGCTGACGGGAAGATGCGGCAGCAATGCCAGCGCCTCACCTGTATCGATCAGGAATGCGTCGAGAGCAGCCAGCCGCTCCTCATCATCCTCGACCTCTTCGAGCGCCAGTATGTCTTCCATCGGCACAAGATCGTTCTGTCCGAAGGGCGCGACATAGGTGCGGCGCAGATCGGCAACATGGCCGTAACAATCAAGATCGCGGCCCATATCGCGAGCCAGCGAGCGCACATAGGTGCCTTTGCCGCACTCAACCTCGAATATGGCCGAATCGGCATCGGGAAGCGCCACGAGGTCAAGCCGGTGGATTTCCACCTCACGGGACGGGATGATCACCGCTTCGCCTTCACGCGCCAGATCGTAGGCCCGGTTGCCGTCAATTCTGACGGCGGAGAACTGCGGCGGCACCTGCTCGATAACGCCGCGATAGCGCGGCAGGAGCGCGAGGATATCGGCCTCACTGGGCCGCTCGGAACTCGTCTGGCTGACCTCGCCCTCCAGATCGTCGGTGGTGCGTTCCTCGCCCCATTGGACCGTGAAACGGTAAATCTTGCGTCCGTCCATGACATAGGGAACGGTTTTGGTCGCATCGCCAAGCGCAATCGGCAACATGCCGGAAGCCAGCGGATCAAGTGTGCCGGCGTGGCCGGCCCTTTGCGCCTTGAACAGCCAGCGGACCTTGGATACGGCTTCCGTCGAGCCGTAATCCACCGGCTTGTCCAGAATAAGCCAGCCGGAAATCGCCCGGCCCTTTTTCCTGCGCCGTGCCATTACTCGTCCCGCTCGTTTTCATCGGAATCAAGATCGCGCATGACCTGCGGCGAGCGCAGAAGCGCATCGATCTTCTGATAGTTGTCAAAGCTGGTGTCATCGCGAAAACGCAGGTCCGGCATATATTTCATCTGCCTGAGCGCCGGCGTGACACGCTTGCGGATGAACCGCGCATTGCGGTTGAGCGCTTCGACCACCTTGGCATGGTCGGCTGCGCCCAACGGTGCGACATAGGCCGTCGCGATCTTCAGGTCAGGCGACATATGCACTTCCGAGACCGAGATAACCGTGTTCTCGACAAGCGGATCGCGCACCTCGCCACGCTGCAGCACAGTGGTAATGGCTGCACGCACCTGTTCGCCGACACGCAGCTGCCGCTGCGAGGGCCCGGAGGAGGAAAAACGGGACATTTTATTACCTTTTCAATCACTTACGGCGGGATGGGACCGCCGCGAATGAGTGCAAACCGACCGGCGCCACAAGCGCCGGCCTCTTTAGCTGTCAAATTCGCCTAGAGTGTACGGGATACGTGCTCGACGCGGAAACACTCGATCACGTCGCCGGCGCGGATATCCTCGTAGTTCTCGAAGGCCATGCCGCATTCCTGACCGGCATTGACCTCTGCGACTTCATCCTTGAAGCGCTTGAGCGTCTTCAGGCTGCCTTCGTGGATGACAACGCTGTCGCGGATGAGGCGGACGCCAACGCCGCGCTCGACCTTGCCTTCGGTGACACGGCAACCGGCGACCTTGCCGACCTTGGTGATGTTGAACACCTCAAGGATTTCGGCATTGCCGAGGAACGTCTCGCGGCGCTCGGGCGACAGCATGCCGGACATCGCGGCTTTCACATCGTCGACGAGATCGTAGATGATGTTGTAGTAGCGAATCTCAATGCCCGCCGCCGCCGCGGCGTCGCGTGCCTGGGTATTGGCGCGAACATTGAAGCCGATGATGGCAGCGTCCGATGCTTCGGCCAGCGAGATATCCGATTCGGTGATACCGCCGGCGCCCGAATGAACGATCCGGGCGCGAACCTCGTCTGTGCCGAGTTTTTCAAGGGCACCGGCAATCGCTTCGATGGATCCTTGCACGTCACCCTTGATGACAAGCGGGAATTCCTGGGCACCAGTGTCCTGGAGCTGCGTCATCATCTGCTCGAGCGAGCCGCGTGTGCCTGCCTGGCGGGCAACCGCCTTCTCTCTGGCGATGCGCTGACGGTATTCGGAAATTTCACGCGCACGGGCTTCGTTTTCGACAACCGCAAACCGGTCACCGGCCTGCGGCGTTCCCTGCAGTCCAAGCACTTCAACAGGCATGGACGGGCCGGCTTCCTTAATCTGCTTGCCGCGGTCGTCAACCAGCGCACGCACCCGGCCCCATTCATCGCCGGCAACCACTATATCACCCGTGTGCAGCGTTCCGGCCTCGACCAGCACGGTTGCAACGGAACCGCGGCCACGGTCGAGCTGGGCTTCGATGACGGCGCCCTCGGCCGTACGGTCCGGGTTTGCCTTCAGATCGAGGATTTCGGCCTGCAGCAGGATTGCTTCGAGCAGCTTGTCGAGATTGGTTCCCTTGGTCGCGGACACTTCCACATCAAGAACCTCACCACCCATGGATTCGACAAACACCTCGTGCTGCAGCAACTCGGTACGAACCTTGTTGGCATCAGCCTCGGGCTTGTCGATCTTGTTGATGGCAACGATGATCGGAACGTTGGCGGCCTTGGCGTGATTGATCGATTCAATCGTCTGCGGCATGACGCTGTCATCGGCAGCAACCACCAGAATGGCAACGTCGGTCGCCTGTGCGCCGCGGGCGCGCATGGCGGTGAACGCGGCGTGGCCCGGTGTGTCGATGAAGGTAATCTTCTGACCGTTGTGCTCGACCTGATAAGCGCCGATATGCTGGGTGATGCCGCCGGCTTCTCCGGACACGACATTGGCGTTGCGCACCGCGTCCAGAAGCGATGTCTTGCCGTGGTCGACGTGACCCATAATGGTTACGACCGGCGGGCGCTGCTTGAGCGTGCTGTCGTCATCCTTGATATCGAAAATGCCTTCCTCGATATCGGACTCGGCAACGCGCTTGACCGTGTGTCCGAATTCACCGGCGATCAGCTCGGCAAGGTCGGCGTCGATCACATCGCCCGGTTTCATCATCTGACCTTCTTTCATCAGGTACTTGATGACATCCACCGACCGTTCGGCCATGCGCTGCGACAGTTCCTGAATCGTGATGGTTTCCGGCAGCGTCACTTCACGGGCAATCTTCTCGCGCGGCTCCTGGTTGAGCGCGCGTTTCATTTTCTCCTGACGGCGGCGCATCGCCGAAAGCGAACGGCCACGCTGGTTGCCGTCTTCGTTCAGAGCCGTGTTAAGCGTCAGTTTTCCACGGCGGCGCGAATCCTCGCGCGGACGCGACGGCTTCGGCGCTTCCTGACGTACCGGCTTACCGCGCTGCGGCGCGGGCTTGCCGCGTGCGCCCTGATCGCCGGCATCATCCGGCTTCCTGCGGGCCGCCGGGGCCGGAGCCGGTTCCACCGGAACAGGCGGCTCGGGCTGGGCGGCAGCTTCCGGTTTCGTCTCGCCGGCAGCTTCGGCCTTTGCCTCTTCCTCCGCCCTGCGGCGGGCCTCTTCTTCCGCTTCCTTGGCGCGACGCGCGTCTTCCTCGGCGCGGCGTTCAGCTTCTTCCTGCGCGCGTTTACGGTCTTCGACTTCCTGGATCTTGGCGTTTTCCAGCGCGCGTTTACGGGCATCCATCTCGCTGGCGGACAGCTCCTTCAGCGCGGCGGCGGATTTTCCCTTGTCGGCTGCGGGTTCGGCCTTTGCCTTCGGCGCCGGCTTGGGGGCGGCACCCGGCTTCGGCTTGATCCCGGCCGCAAGCGAACCGGATTTCTCCTCGTCGGGCCGAGAAATCCTTCTTTTGCGCGTTTCGACAACCACCGCCTTGGTCCGGCCGCGACCCATATCCTGTCGCACCGTTCCCTGCTCAACGCCGGAGCGCTTCAGCGTCAGGGTCTTCTTGCTCGACACGCTGATGGTCTTGTCGTCCTTGGTTTCGCTCATTCCGTATCCGTTTCCTGTGCGGGCTCGCCCGCTGTGTGACCGTTTTCCGCTCCTTTGCGGTAGCGGTCAAGCATCTTTGCGCGTTTCACTACACCCTCACCGGCCTGCCCTGCAAGCACCGCGAGGTGGATTACATTGCCGCCGGCCATCACAATCGCCCATTCATCAGCCGACAGGAGGCGAAAGGAACTGATTTCTCCACTTCCAGACGCCATGGCCACACGGCATGCCTGTTCGATCTTTCGAACGCCGCCGGTTGCGGCATCCGTCGCATTAAAAACCGCGATGGCCTGCCCGGACCGAACCGCGGAATCGACCTTTGTCGCACCGGTCACAACCTGCCCGGCTTTTCGGGCCATCGAGATCATGCCCGTCAGTGCATTGACGAGCAATTTGTCGACCGTTTCATCCAGATCGCCCGGCACCGTGACCTTGGCCTTCAGTGCCCGGGCAAACAGGTTTTTTTCCATCGCCTGCCGCAGACAGCGCCGGTCGGCGGTGACCCAGCACCCGCGACCGGGCAGTCTGGCGCGGATATCCGCAACGACGTTGCCGTCCGGATCGGCAACAAACCGGATCATGCCATCCGCCGCTCCGCTCTTGCGGGTGACGATGCACATCCTGTCATTCATGTCCGCGTCCTTTCCCATCAGGGAAGCTCCGGGACGCTCAGGCCTGCGCCACCTCGCCAGCAGCTTCGGCAGCGCCTTCCTCTGTTTCGGCCTCGCCCTCTTCGCCTTCTTCACCTTCTTCTTCGGCATGCATCGCTGCCAAATCTTCCTCGGTGATCCATCCGGCGGCGAGACGCGCGGCAACGACCATTTCCTCGGCCTCGGCCCTGGAGACGTCAAGACTTGAGAAGAGGCCGTCAAATTTGGTCGTCTCGCCATCCTTGCGCTCAACCCAACCGACCAGATCATCGGCGGCACAGCCGGCAAAATCGTCCATGGTCTTGATGCCATCTTCTCCGAGCGCCACCAGCATCGCCGTGGTCATGCCCGGAATGGCACGCAACTCGTCGGTTACGCCCAGTTCGACACGTTTTTCCTCAAGTCCGGCCTCGATGGCTTCAAGATACTCACGCGCGCGGCTCTGGATTTCCTCGGCGGTCTCGTCATCGAAGCCCTCGATCGAGGCGATCTCGTCGAGTTCCACATAGGCAACTTCCTCAACCTGGGAAAAGCCTTCCGACGCCAGAACCTGACCAACCATCTCATCAACGTTAAGCGCGTTCATGAAGAGTTCGGTCCGCTCGTTGAACTCCTTCTGGCGGCGCTCCGATTCTTCCTGCTCGGTCAGGATATCGATATCCCAGCCGGTCAGTTGCGAAGCGAGCCTGACATTCTGGCCGCGGCGGCCGATCGCCAGAGAAAGCTGATCGTCCGGCACCACCACCTCGATACGCTCTGCATCTTCATCGAGAACAACCTTGGCGACCTCGGCGGGCTGCAGCGCGTTGACGATGAATGACGCCGGGTCCATCGACCAGGGGATAATGTCGATCTTTTCGCCCTGCAACTCGCCGACGACAGCCTGGACGCGGCTTCCGCGCATGCCCACACAGGCGCCGACCGGGTCGATCGAACTGTCGTTCGAGATCACTGCGATCTTGGCGCGGGAACCCGGATCGCGGGCGACCGAACGGATCTCGATGATGCCGTCGTAGATTTCCGGCACTTCCATGGTGAAAAGCTTGACCATGAATTGCGGATGCGTCCGCGACAGAAAGATTTGCGGTCCGCGCTGTTCGCGGCGCACGTCGTAGACAAAGGCCCGGACGCGGTCGCCGTAACGGAAATTCTCGCGCGGGATCAGCTCATCGCGCCGGATGATCGCCTCGCCGCGGCCAAGATCGACAATGACGTTGCCGTATTCGACGCGTTTGACGGTTCCGTTGACGATTTCGCCAACACGGTCCTTGAATTCCTCGAACTGGCGGTCACGCTCGGCTTCGCGGACTTTCTGAACGATCACCTGCTTGGCGGACTGGGCGGCAATGCGGCCGAAATCCATCGGCGGCAGCGGTTCGGAGACAAACTCGCCGAGCTGGATTTCCGGATTGTCGTCGCGCGCCAGTTCCAGGGCGATCTGGGTTGAATAATCCTCAACCTGCTCGACCACTTCCAAAAGACGCTGGAGCTTGATCTCACCGGTTTTCGGATTGATATCTGCCCGGATATTGGACTCCGAACCGTAGCGCGAGCGCGCCGCCTTCTGAATGGCGTCGGCCATCGCATCGATAACAATTTCGCGGTCGATCGCCTTCTCGCGTGCCACTGCATCGGCAATCTGAAGAAGTTCGAGCCTGTTTGCACTAACTGCCATTTCGGTCTCCATCACATGGCATGGTGCGGCTTGCGCCGCTTGTTCCAAATTCAGCCGTCATTGTCCGGCGGCGTATGTTTTGCGTTGCGCGCTGCCTTGGCGGCCTTGTCGGCGGCCAGGGCGTCGCGAATAAGATCGTCGGTCAAAATGAGCTTTGCATCACTCAACGCCTCGAACGGGATACGGACCGTCGGCTCATCGCCATAACTTGCCTGATCGCGGGTGAGCAGAAAGCCTTCATCATCGACCTGCGATATGGTTCCGCGAAAGCGTTTGCGATCGGCGACCATGACCGCTGTCTCGCATTTGACGAGGTGGCCGCTCCAGCGCTTAAAATCGGACTTTCGCACCATCGGGCGATCTATGCCCGGGGACGACATTTCCAGATGATAGGCCCGATCGACCGGATCCTCAACATCCAGCACCGGCGACAATGCGCGCGACAGGGCCTCGCAATCCTCGACGGTCATCGTGCCGTCGTCGCGCTCGGCCATGATCTGAAGCGTCAGGCCATTCTGACCCGACAGGCGAATACGCACCAGGCGATAACCCATCGACGTGATGACCGGTTCCACAATGGATGCAATACGCGCATCCAGACCGGTCTCGGTGATGAGCCTGTCTTCGCTTACGTCCTGCGAAAGTGTCTGTTCAGCCAAACGCCGCCCCTAAAAGCGGGGTCCCTACCCGGACCCAAGTAACAAAAAAGAGCGGGTCCGTGCGGCCCACTCTTGCTCAGGATGATCAAGATTTTGGCCTGATATACTCTTCAAGCCGGCCGATTGCAAGGCGGATTGCGCCTATCTTCGCTTGAATGTGAGATAGGCGGCCACGCGCCCCTCACGCAACGCCTTTGCCTCGTAGCGCGTGCCGGGCCACCCCTCATAGGCAAGGCGCCAGTCGTCGGCGCATGTGGCCAGCCAGGAAAACTGCTTGTGATTGCGCGTGTGAAGCAGGGTCCAGTTCACATAGCTGTCGATGTCGGAGGCAAAGCAGAACAGGCCGCCCGGCTTTAAGACACGTGCAATCCGGTCAAGATTGACCGGCGATACAAACCGGCGCTTCCAGTGCTTTTTTTTCGGCCATGGGTCCGGATAGAGCAGATCGACCTGATCAAGCGATGCCTCGGGCAGCCAATCCAGGAGCCGCGTCGCGTCATCGTCGTAAAGGCGGACATTGTCCAGCGGTTCGGCGGCCAGCGCTGCGACACATTTCGCAAGACCATTGACAAAGGGTTCCACCCCGATGAAGCCGGTCTGCGGCATGGCATGTGCGCGGTGCAACAGGTGCTCGCCGCCGCCGAAGCCGATTTCAAGGCGATAGGTTCCAAAAGCTCTTGTGTAGAGTTCGGACAGATCATCCGGTGAAGCTGTCTCAGGGTCTAGCCGCAATCGGGGCAGCAGATCCGACAGCGCGTCTGCTTGCGCAGGACGCAGCGTCTTGCCCTTTCGGCGGCCGAAAAACGCCTCCGATCCACGTGTGGGACGCTCAGACGACATGGCAATGTGTTTCCTGAACGATTGGCCTTGAAGTCAGCCGATCATATCACGGCCGCCGCCTGTGCGGCACCGTTTGCCGCTTTTGCCTTGAGCGCTGCCTTCAACGCTTTGACAAGATCGGTCTTTTCCCAGGAAAACGATCCGTCGCGGCCGCTCTTGCGTCCAAAATGCCCATAGGCCGCCGTTTTGGCGTAAATCGGCCGGTTGAGATCAAGATGGCGGCGAATTCCGGTCGGCGACAGGTCGATCACGTCGCGAATCGCCTCTTCCACCTGTTCCTCGGACACTTTGCCGGTGCCATGCAGATCCACATAGATGGACAGTGGCTGGGCCACACCGATCGCGTAGGACAGTTGAATGGTACAGCGTTCGGCAAGCTTTGCGGCAACGATGTTCTTGGCGAGGTAACGGGCCATATAGGCTGCGGACCGGTCGACCTTGGTTGTGTCCTTGCCCGAGAAGGCGCCACCGCCGTGGGGCGCCGCACCGCCATAGGTGTCGACGATGATCTTGCGGCCGGTCAGGCCGGCATCGCCATCCGGGCCGCCAATGACGAATTTTCCGGTCGGGTTGATGTACCAGTTGCAGTCGTCCGCGACCGGCAGGTCTCCGAGCGCTTCGCGGATATAGGGTTCGACGACTTCACGAACCTTGTCTGAGTCCCAGCCGTCATGAAGGTGCTGGGTGGACAGGACGATCTGCGTGACCTCGTGCGGCTTTCCGTCGACGTAGCGAACCGTGACCTGGCTCTTGCTGTCCGGTCCAAGCATGGCAGCATCGCCTTCGCCTTTTTTCCGGGCCTGCGCGAGGAGAAGCAGAATCTGATGGGAATAGTATATCGGCGCCGGCATCAGATCCGGCGTTTCGTTACAGGCGTATCCGAACATGATGCCCTGATCGCCCGCACCCTCGTCACCCTGCTTGTCGGCTGCATTGTCCACGCCCTGAGCGATATCAGCGGACTGTGTGTGCAGCAGAACGTCCACGCGCGCTTTCTTCCAGTGGAAACCGTCCTGCTCGTAGCCAATATCGCGAATGGCGCGGCGGGCGGCGGAGCGAAAACGCGACGGATTGATCACGTCCTTGCCGTTCTTGTCCTTCTTCATCAGCGTTGGCGGCACACGCACTTCACCCGCAATCACGACACGATTTGTGGTTGCAAGGGTTTCCGCGGCGACACGAACCGTCCACGGATCGACGCCCGTCTTACGCGCCTCCTTGTAGATCAGATCGACAATCTCGTCAGAAATCCGGTCACACACCTTGTCGGGGTGTCCTTCCGATACCGACTCACTCGTAAACAGATAATTGCTTCGCGCCATGCCCGCCTCTCGGAACTGCTGCTGAATGCCGACTTGTTATGCAAAACAAGCGATAAATACAAGCGCAGAACGATATAAATATATCTTGATATGACGAGGCCGGACACACGCCGGGTGTTGGCAAACCTTGTGCGTGACGCTTAATTGCAATGAAGGAAAGGGGTCGGGAAAGGCGCGTGGACGCTAGAGGGGTCGTCCATTTCCCGATTGTTTGTCCTATTCGGAGTCGGCGGCCAATGCCTTGACAAGATCGACGATCTTGCGGCGGACCTTTGGATCCTCGATTTTCACGAAAGCCCTGTTGAGTTGCAGGCCCTCCGATGAAGACAGAAAATCGACGACATAATTCGAACTGGATGCTTCGGAAGCTCCCGGTTGCCCGGTCGACGGATCACCCGGAGCATCTTCAAAGAAGAATGAAACAGGCACGTTCAGAATTGAGGAAATATTCTGCAGACGGCTCGCGCCGACGCGGTTTGTTCCCTTCTCGTATTTCTGGATTTGCTGGAACGTAATCCCCAGGGCCTCACCCAGTTTTTCCTGACTCATGCCGAGCATTGTGCGACGCAGCCGAATTCTGCTGCCCACATGAATATCGATGGGGTTCGGTTTTTTCTTGTTCACAATGGATGTCATTTTCATTTTCCTGCAGATGTAAATACATCTGCCTCGTGTTTGCGGACACTGGCGCTGTTAAAGTAATAGTCTTACCCGCCCCGTTTTGAAGACTGTACTGATTGGCAACACCAGCAGTTCTACTTCTACAAATATTATCTATGCAATTTTAGGGGTTTTGCGTCAATCGGCAGTTTTCCTAAAACTGTAACGTGAAACGGCGGCGCCCGCTAAAAGCATTGCGATAACCAACCAGAACGCTAAACCAGCCGATAATATGCCCACATTTTTGGGTGTTTTTTGCGGCAGTACAAAATCAACGACACCAATCACGTTTTGTTTCATACCGTCGACAATACGCCCCCTGGCGTCGGTTACGGCAGATATTCCGTTGTTTGCGGCCCGCACGAGCGGCATGCCGGTTTCCACTGCACGCAACTGGGCCTGACGAAAGTGCTGATGCGGGCCGGGTGTGCGGCCGTACCAGGCATCGTTTGTTACGTTGAGGATGAAGTCTGCAGGCGGCCCCTCCGCCTCCAGCCCATCCGGAAATATTATCTCATAGCAGATCGATGGTAAAAAACGCCTGCCGCCGGCAACCGGGACAGTATAACGCCTGCTTCCGGCAGAAAACCCACCGGGCGTTTCGGCAATCGTATCGAGACCGGCCCGGTTCAGCAGATCCGCCAGGGGCAGGTATTCGCCGAAGGGAACAAGATGCAGCTTGTCCGCTGCGGCGGTGATCTGGCCGGCATCGTCTATGACGAAGATGGAGTTGTAATAGCGTGTCCTTGAACCCGTTTCGCCACGTTCCTCGCGCACCGCCCCCGCAATCAGCGTCTGACCGTCCTTGAGCATCTCGCCGATCAGCGCCAGGGCCTCCGGATTGGCGGTCAGCAGGAACGGGACGGAGGTTTCGGGCCAGACGATATGGGTCGGCTGCAATCCGTTTTCCGAAGGCGCGGCAGACAGCTCCAGCAAGGTGGTAAAGATGCGCATGCGTTCGCCGTCATCCCATTTTTCCGATTGATCCACCGACGGCTGCACAATGCGGAAGACAATCGCGTCATCCGGCTCGGGCAAAGGCTGTGCGAGCCGCCAATAACCAAAGCCGAGATGGGCAACAAGCAGCGCCAGCGCGATGGCAAAGCCCGGAACGAGGCCGCGCCGCGTTGCGATCAGTGCCGGAACCGAAAAAATGAAGACCGCCAGCGCCGACATTCCGAAGATGCCGACGAGCGCTGAAGACTGCATCATCAGCGGGGCGGGCATCAGGCCGTAACCGATGGCATTCCACGGGAAGCCTGTCAGCACGAAGCTTCTTAACCACTCGGCTACGCCAAACCCCGCGGCAAGCGCGCAAATGCGGCCAAGACCGTCCGACCACAAAATTCGTGCGAACGCCGTGGCCAAGCCGAAAAAGAGCGACAGCAATGCCGGGAGACCCAGCACCGCCAGCGGCAGAGCCCAGGCAAATTCCTCGGCTTCGATCAACAGCGCATTGCCGAGCCACCACAGACCGCCAACGAAATATCCGAAACCGAACCACCATCCGGTCCAGAAGGCCGGCCCGAGCCGTCCGAGCGGACCGGAATCGGCATTGCCGCTGGCCCCGTCCAGCAGCCAGACAAGCAGCGTGAAGGATATAAACAGGGCTGCGAAGAAATCGAAGGGCGGCAGTGCGAGAACACCCACTGCACCGGCACAAAAAGAGACGATCCACCGCTTTGGCCCCCAAAGCAGCATAATCTTCCCGGCCAGACGCTCCATAACCCCTCCAACTGCCGATGGACGCTGATTTCCCACGCAAGACGCGCATGGGCACATGCACGCCACCGCTGCGCGAATCACCCGCGCTCAAGGCGTTATAGCAAAGTCCACGTATGTTTACCTGTAGGCCGACACGCCGACCGACGAGACTGAGGCATATCGCATCCGGGCGTCAGGGCGTGTCCTGTCCGGCCGGCTCCGGCTGCTTGCCCGAGCCTTTGGTTGCCGTTTCGGATTTGCCGGTGTCCGCCTTGACCGGCCTGCGCCGGCGCTCGAACATACGGCGACGCACGATACGCACCCGGCGAATGCGGCGCGGGTCGGCATCCAGGACATGAAACTCGAACTGCGGCAAAGCCCGGACGACCTCGCCACGAGCCGGGATACGGCCGATCGCCGAGTAGATAAGACCGCCAAGCGTGTCGACATCGTCGGCCTTGTCGCCAACGTTAAAGTCGCCGCCGATCACCTCGACGATATCCTCGAGTTCGGCACGTGCATCGGCAACAAACACATCCTCGGAGACGCGCGTGATCATGTCAGCTTCATCGTCGTGCTCGTCTTCGATATCGCCGACGACCATCTCGACAATGTCTTCAAGGGATACCAGACCGTCCGTACCGCCATATTCATCGATCACCAGCGCCATCTGGGTGCGCATCGCCTGCATCCTCTGCATGAGATCGGAGGCCAGCATGGACGGCGGCACGAAGAGCACATCGCGGACAATGCCGGCTTCGTCCACGGTCTTGCTCAGATCGACGCGCGTCAGATCGAATGCAGCCGCTTTCGCAGGCTTTTCCTTCTTCGGCTGTGCGTTGCCGTTTGCGGATTTGGCGCTGCCATTGCGCGGGCCGCGCCGCTTGTTGCGGGCCTGAATTGTCAAGTGGGCGACAAGGTCACGTATATGCACCATGCCGCGCGGATCATCGAGCGTATCGCCATAGACCGGCATGCGGGAATGTCCGGATTCTTCAAACAGCGCCATCAGCTCGTCGAGCGTTATGCCGCATTCAACCGCAATGATTTCAGCACGCGGGATCATTACGTCCTCAACGCGCACCTCACGCAGGCGCAGAATGTTGTGCAACATCGCGCGTTCTTCGGGCGTGAAGGCAGCGCCCAACGGGCCATCAGCGGAAAGCGCGTCTTTCAGATCCTCGCGCAGGCTGTACCCGTCGGATGACTTGAACAGCCTCAGGAAACGCGACCACCAGCCAAGACCGCTGCGGTCCGGTTGATCGACGACAACCGGAAGCTGCCTACTTCCCGGGTCTTCACTGCTTTCTGAATCCTGTGAACCGGCAGACGCTTCTGCCGGCGCCGCATTGCTGGATTGCTCGCTCATCATTCGTCAGGCCGGAGATGTGTTTTCATAAGGGTCAGATAGGTTGAGCATCGCCAAAATACGAGTCTCGTGGCCTTCCATTATCCGCGCATCGTCATCATCGATATGATCATAGCCTAACAGATGCAAAAATCCATGCACGAGAAGATGGATCAGATGGTTATCGAAAGCGATATCCATAGCGTCTGCCTCGCGTGCGATCGTTTCGCGCGCAAACAGGATATCCCCCAGCATGGGGCCCGGCAATTGGCCGGGCGTAACAGGGACTGCGGGAAAGGACAGCACATTTGTCGGCTTGTCCTGATCGCGCCATTTGCCGTTGATCTCCCGGACCATTTTGTCATCTGCAAAGAGCAGCGACAGCTCGCATCCGGCCTTGGGGAACGGCTGCCCTTCCACACGTTCCAGATAATCGCATGTCGCCACGATCGTACGCGCGCAAAGCGCTTCGAGTACGCCCGCGTCCGGCCAGCCGCCTGCTTCGATGCTGATTTGAATGTCGATAGTTTCGCCCGCCGGCATTGCCGCCGCTAACCGCGATCAGGCTTGCCGCTGTCGGCAATCATCGTGTTTTCGGCATCATAGGCGGCGACAATGCGCGCCACGAGCGGATGGCGCACTACATCGGTGTCGCGGAAACGCACTGTCACAACACCTTCTACGCCCTTGAGAATATGAAGTGCTTCCACCAGTCCGGACTTCACGCCGCGCGGCAGATCAATCTGGCTCGGATCGCCCGTCACGATCATGCGGGCATTCTCGCCCAGCCGCGTCAGGAACATCTTCATCTGCATTGACGTCGTGTTCTGCGCTTCATCGAGGATAACGGCGGCATTGGAAAGCGTGCGACCGCGCATGAATGCCAGAGGCGCAATCTCAATAACACCGGCTGTAATCGCACGCTCGACCTTCTCGCCCGGGATCATGTCGTAAAGTGCGTCGTAGAGGGGGCGGAGATAGGGATCGACCTTCTCCTTCATGTCGCCCGGCAGATAGCCGAGGCGCTCACCGGCCTCGACGGCCGGACGCGACAGGATGATCTTTTCTATCAGACCACGCTCAAGAAGCTGCGCGGCATGGGCCACGGCCAGGTAGGTCTTGCCGGTTCCGGCGGGACCGATGCCGAACAGTAGCTCGGCGCGGTCCATGGCCCGGATATAGGCATCCTGATTGGGCGTCCGCGCGACTATGGTCTTTTTCCGGGTCGCGACCTGGGCAAAGGCCATCTTGCCCTTCTTCTCCATGGTCGGGAGGGTTAGCTGGTCGTCGGCGGCAACCGACATGCGTATCGCGCCCTCGACATCGGAGGTCTGCACCTCTTCACCGTCCTGAAGCCGCTCATAGAGATAGTCGAGCGCGCGGCGGGCCTGGTTTATGGCCGACGCCTCGCCCTGTATCGATACCTGGTTGCCCCGCGCGCGCGCATCAACGCCCAGTTTCTGCTCGATCAGAGCAAGATTCTGGTCAAACTGACCAAACAACTCGCTGGCAAGACGATTGTTTTCAAAGGTCAGCACGATATGCGTCGTATCGGACGCACCGGCCCTGGACCCTGCCGTCTTTTTCCTGATCGTCTCGGCTTTGTTCAAACGGTCACACTCCCGATGTCGGCCCGCAGCGGTTCGGCAAACAACGAGTTCGCCCCGGCCTGCGTGATTCTCACCCGTATAATTTCACCGATTTGCGACGAATTTGCATCAACTATCACCGGCTGAAGCCACGGGGAGCGACCGATCAGCTGTCCGGGAAGCTTTCCGGGCTTTTCCAGCAGCAGATCGATCTCGGTTCCGACACAGCTTTGGGCAAAGTCGGTTTGCTGCTTTCGAAGCAACGCCTGCAGCCGTTCCAGCCGCTGCGATTTAACGTCCTCAGCGACCTGATCCTCGCGTTCGGCGCCCGGCGTTCCGGGCCTCGGCGAGTATTTGAAGGAAAAGGCCTGCGCGTAGCGTACGGTTTCGATCAGGCGCAGCGTGTCTTCGAAATCGGCATCGCTCTCGCCCGGAAAACCAACGATGAAATCTCCCGAGAGCGCGATGTCCGGGCGGGCACTGCGAATTCTTTCCACAAGGCGCAGATAATCGTCAGCTGTATGCCGCCGGTTCATGGCCTTCAGCACCGCATCGGACCCGGCCTGAACGGGCAGATGAAGATAGGGCATCAGCTTGCCGAGATCGCGATGGGCCCCGATGAGCGCATCGTCCATGTCGCGCGGATGGCTGGTTGTGTAACGCAACCGCTCCAGGCCGTCGATCTCCGCCAGCCGGCGCAGCAGCTCGCCAAGCCCCCATTCGCGGTTGTCCGGCCCCTCGCCGTGCCATGCATTGACGTTTTGACCAAGCAGGGTGATTTCACGCACACCTGCCTCGACCAGCCCCTGCGCCTCGGCAACAATCTGCTCAACCGGGCGGGAAACCTCGGAGCCGCGCGTATAGGGCACCACGCAGAATGTGCAGAACTTGTCGCACCCTTCCTGTACGGTCAAAAAGGCGGTGACGCCACGCGAGGCGATGACCTTCTTTTCCGCTTGCGGCAGGTGATCGAACTTGTCCTCGATCGCATATTCGGTTTCGACGACCTTCTCGCCGCCCCGCGCCCGGGCGACAGCCTGCGGCAACAGGTGGTAGGTCTGCGGCCCGATGACCAGATCGACAATCGGCGCGCGACGGATGATCTCCTGGCCTTCGGCCTGTGCGACACAGCCGGCCACGCCGACCATCATGTCACGGCCCTGCTCGGCCCGCGCCTGTTTAAGCTGACGGATACGCCCCAACTCGGAATAGACCTTTTCAGCGGCCTTTTCACGAATGTGGCATGTGTTGAGCAATAACAGGTCGGCGTCTTCGGGTTTGTCGGTCGTCTGATAGCCGTCACGGGCCAGCGCGTCGGCCATGCGGTCCGAATCGTAGACATTCATCTGGCAGCCATAGGTCTTCACGAAGACCTTGCGCATATTTTCGCCCGGGCTCTGCTGTTCCGTTTCAGACATCTTTGTCAGTGTCTCGGTCTGCATATGTGTTTTCCAAATGGGTTCTATGGCCGCCAATACCGCTTTATTGCCGGATTATATAGTGTTCCCGACAGCCAATCGCGGCTGTTTGCGGCAGAGTCAAGCCAAAACCATGATCGCTACTGAAGGGTCTGGTCATTCCGATTGGGACGGAAGCAGTTCGGATGACGGCATATCAACACCGTAAAGCTGGTGTTGATGCATCGCCCGGACCTGCCGTTCGATGTCGCGCGTTACACGTTTGCGATTGCTGTTTTCGTCATAGCGAACCGGCTCACCGAAACACACATGTACGTCCAGCGCTCCCTCCTTAAGGATGCCCATCAGGTGCGGCGGCAACTCGGTATCACCCGGCCAGGCTGCCAGCGGGCGGCCGTAGCGGCCGAGCGGCACGCCATTGGCGTGGGTATAGGCGATCGCCACGGGCTGGATTGAGACGCTGCCGGTGGGCGAGGCCCCCAATGCGGACGCTGCCGCTCCGAAAAGGGAACTTTTGAAATCGAGGATGCGGTTGCCGTCCGATGTGGTGCCCTCGGCAAAGAGGACGACGATTTCGCCGTCAGCCAGCCTCTTGGCGACCTCACTGACCTGTTCACCGGTCTGACGCCGCCTTTCGCGCTCAATGAAGACTGTCCGCTGCCAGCGGGCAAGCCAGCCGAAGACCGGCCAGCTGCGCACCTCGGATTTGGCGATGAAGACCACATCGGCCACGCAGGATAGCACAATGATGTCTTTCCAACTGCTGTGGTTGGCGGCAATCATCAACGGCCTGTGTGTATCAAGTGCGCCATGGGTGATGATGCGCAGACCAAGCAGACGGGCCGCAACCCGGTGCCACCGGCGCGGCAGGTACCAGGAGAGCTTCCAGCCAAAACGGTTCGACGTGAGCTGCACGGGCAACAAAAGCAGCGTCCACAGGACGATCAGCACCAACACGGCGACGATGCGAATCCATGCGATCACCGGCGCGGCCTCATTTCACCGAGGCGATTGTCCGCACGATGGGCAATCATGTCAGTCCTCTGTCTTGGCGAGCGGAACTCCGTAGAGCTCAAGGCGATGGTCCACCAGCTTGAAGCCGTGTTCGCGGGCGATCTTTTCCTGCAGGGCCTCTATCTCGGCGGACTGGAACTCAACCACCTTGCCGGTCTTGAGATCAATCAGATGATCATGATGTTCGTCCGGAACCGTCTCGTATCGCGAGCGGCCGTCACGAAAATCGTGGCGTTCTATGATACCGGCATCCTCAAAGAGCTTTACCGTCCGGTAAACAGTCGAAATCGATATGTTCGGATCGACATCGGCCGACCGCCGGTACAGTTCTTCGACATCCGGGTGGTCTGCCGCCCCCTCGAGCACCCGCGCAATAACCCGCCTTTGTTCGGTCATGCGCATGCCGCGCTCGACGCACAATTGCTCAAGGGACTTTACCTGATCTGTCACGCGCAACCTCACAGCCGCCACATTGCAAATTCAGGGACTGGCCTACCCAAGATCGAGCCGCATGACAAGCGCCGCCGTCCTTGCTCCTCCACCCTCGTCGTAATAAGCCGCACGTTCCGCCACCTTGGTAAAGCCGATCCTGCGGTAGAGCGACAACGCCGCCTCGTTGCCTTCATCAACCTCCAGGAAAAGGCATTCGGCGCCCTCGGAGCGAAGGTGACGCAAAACGGCGCCCATAAGACGCCAGCCTATGCCGCTTCTTCTGTTTTTCGGCCTGACGGCGAGAGTCAGGATCTCCGCCTCGCCTTCAACAAGGCGCGCCAGAACAAAGCCGCCCGATGCCTGCCACTTGCCCGGGCGCCGAGCGACAAATCCGAAAACCGGTTCCTGAACCAGCAGCGCCTCGATCTCTCCATCGGTCCATGGCCGCGAAAAGCCTTCCGAATGACGTATCGACGCCTCGGCGCAATCGGCCGGCGTCATCGGCAC